>CAVCFO010000015.1:25313-40590 GCA_963601575.1 bacterium | reverse complement strand
CTTTTCATCCTTAGAGGGCAGTGCTGCGAGGGCGGCGCTGCCCAGTGGCAAGAGGCTAAGAGGGGATATATATAGATACAAAGAATAGAGGCATATCGCAGCAGCAAACGACCCGCTGGGGACGCAAGCCAAAGCTTTGCATATACGGCGGGCAGTCGCCGGAGACACAAAAGCAAAAGTAAACCGCATTTCAAAGAACTCGCACTGCCGCGGGCGATGAGAAATGCAAGAGAAATTGTTCAAGGAGGTTAACGAAATGAACAAAAGAAAAATGAAAAAGGGGCTTGCGATAGTTCTTGCCCTCGTAATGGTATTCGCCATGACAGCGACCGCGTTCGCGGAAAATGTAACGGACACAGACGCGTATTATCATCAAAATGATGATGATGAGAAATATGTGCAGACATCGGATATTACGGTTTACGTAACAGTTGAAAGCAATAAGGTGTATGGATTATTTTCATCATCTCAGATTATGGAAAGCCGTATTCCTGTTACATTAGAGATCCCGGAGGAATCCGAAAATGCAGTCTTCTCGGTTACAGACGCGTTAGTTGCATTGCAAAATGAAAGCGAGTATGCATCTTATGATTTGGATTTTCTGGATTCCAATTCAAACAATTTAGAAGCAAACGACACCTATTTTTACAAAGTAAAACAAAACGGAACCGAATATGGCCCGACTGCCCTGAAAGCATTCAATGGCTGGATGGTAAGAGTTAATGATTCATTTGTACTGGGAGATGACAACGATGCGGTCGGAGGATTGTGTGGAAAGACAATCAATGAGATGTATCTGGAGAACGGGGACGAAATCCACCTTTATATGGATAACACCACATCCTCAAGCAAGTGTGTGCCGTTTACAAAACTTGTTCCGAGCTACAGCAACGGAACTTTACAGGTAACAGTAAAAGAGTCCCACAATTATTTTGGTAGTTCTTCACCGTATCCGTGGACAATTACGAGCTATGCAACATACACGGATTTGAGCAATGAAACTATAGCTGTTTATGATAGCAATGGTGCGCAGGTCGGAAATTTAACTATTACAAATGGTGAGGCAACAGGAGCAATTTCGCTTACTCCAGGAAATGAATATCATGTTATTTTAGAAAATGATTTTAGCTTGACAGGAAATTTGAAGTATACCAGTGCATATGCAAGATTTACTGTGTAACTTTTGAGGTTCTTGTATGCCGATAGGCGAGGATGGTGTTTAATGATACATAATATGAAAAGAGAATATAAAAAACAAATTTTGATATTGGCATTGGCATTTTTACTTGCTTTTACCATGTTTCCGGCAAGCGTGTTTGCTTCGGTAAAAAGTGGGTACGGGTTTGATGTTACAGCTAGCGGGGAAACGCTTGATATAGAAAAGGGTAACGACTTGAGTATGCAAGGGGGCAACTTTGCAAGGTATTACATAGACGCTACCGGAGATTCTGTTGTGATCAATACAGAAACATTTGTGTTGACAAACATGGGTACAAGAGAAAACAATATCGAAGAGGACGGAGAAAGTCTGAAGCCAACTTTTACGGTTTCAAAACCCGGCGAAGATGAGGCAAGTGCGCTAAGTAACTATAAGCAGTTAATGGAAAATGGGAAATTTTCCGAAGAAAAGTATGAAAGCTTTTCTATGATACAAATTCGGAATGAGCAAACTCCTGTAGGCTTTATCTTTATCCTCTGGGAAAAAGAAAGCAACAATACTTACGGATTCAGTGTTAAGGACAGTGGGGGAAACGCTCTGACAGTTAATCAGGCAAGTGATTTGCAGGGCTTGAAACGCTATTATGCGGACGCAAATGGTAGCCAAATTACAATTGATACAACATCGCTTCTTTTGCAAAATGTTAGTCAACAGCGGTTCAACTTAGACGACGATGAAAATTATGTACCGTTGATAGTTACGAAGCCTACAACGGACGAGAGCAAGGTGTTAGAACAATATAGCGCATATGTAAGCGATATAGGGGTAGCAGAAGAAGACTACGACGGTTTTTCAATAGTTTTTGTAATAAGTGCCCAGACGAAACAACCCACGGGTTTTATTCTCGTTCGCTGGGAAAAAGATGCCGGAATAAAATTTGAGCTTAGCGGCGGAGGTACGGAAAATTCACCGTATATTATTGAGACGGCAGAGCATCTTGTGCAAATTTCGCAGAATGTTGCTAACGGCGAAACCTTCGCAGGTAAGTATTTTAAAATTGCAGACAGCGTTAGTGATGAGGGGCTTACACTCCCTGACGGCTGGGTACCGATTGGATGCCTGAAAGACGGCGTGAGCGAATATGGCGGACAATCTGACAGTAACCGCTTGCAAGATGTTGAGCAAACGTATACATTTAACGGAATCTTCGACGGGAATGACAAGACGGTGAATGTGGCAGAGAACGGTTTGCCGCTTTTCGGTTCAATCAGCGGAGCGGAAATCAAAAATTTGAATATCTACGGTTCGAAAATCAGGGGCTACGGACTTGTAGAGTACTATGCCGTAGGGGCGACAGGTAAGATAGATAATGTTACGATCAAGTCCGGCTCGCATATTTTGAGATCGGGCCTTCTGGGAGGCTATGGCAATACCTCGGTTGACATCTCAAACTGCACAGTTGAGAGCGGCGTCGTTATTGGCGATGACGGCACGTGGGGCGATTTGGGAGATACAACATATTTCTATGATTATGTCGGAGAAATAAACCATCAGGATTGTATAGGCTCGTTCGTTGGCGCATGGAACGGAAATATCACCAATTGCGTCAGCTATGCTACTGTATATGGCAGGAATAATGTGGGCGGCATCGCCGGATTCAAAGGACAGTCCATGCGTTATTTTGCTGTTTCTGATTGCGCCTTTTACGGTAATATTGTAGCCACGGGAAGCATGGTCGGCGGGATTGTCGGAAACGGATATACCGCGGGCAGTGGCCCGAACACCATTTGTGTAACGATTGAGAACTGCTATGCAACCGGAAATATCAAAGGTGCAAATAATGTCGGCGGAATCTTCGGCGGCGAAGGCGGCAGCGCCTACTGCTGGGGCAACGGCATCGGACGTATTCGCAATAACTATTTTGCAGGGAAAGTGTCCGCAACGGAAGCCGATGCAAATGTGGGCGGAATCATCGGATATATGAATTCTCTTGACCGCTACAACGATATCCGCGATAACTACTATGTAGAAGGCTGTGGGGCTGAAAAAGGCATCGGGGGCGCTGGATTTGTTGTCGACAAAACATATACGCCAACGAGCAGCTATCAACATTACGGTCGCGATGACGACCCGCTCGGAATAGGATCAGAAAACCTCGCAAAAGAAATTACAAGTACCGAGGCAACGAACGGGACTCTTTTGGGATATCTACAGGCAGGAAAATACGGCGGCAGCTGGGTAGCCGGCACGAATGGATATCCTACATTCGGAAGTGAAAAGCATATCGTAGGCATTCTGAGCAGACAATATAACAAAAATCAACTTGAAACGAACTCAGAACATCTCCTTTCTTTGAATGGAGATTATACGGCGGCGCTCAAAAACATGAAAATCTATGTTAGATATAGTAACGGTACTGAGGATACACTAACTGCCTCCCAAGGCGAATTTTCCGGCGTGGATTTTAGCAAGGAGGGCTATCAGCTTGCCAAATTTACTTACGACGGATATGAGATAACTTTTGGCGTTCGCGTAATCAGCAGTAGCAAGAGCAACATAAGCGTGACAGTATCCATATATGGTTATGAGCCGGATGGATCAAGCACTGTTAAACATTCGATGTCTGCTGACAATTTGAGCGAGTGGATTGGAGAGAAAACGGTAAGCGTTTTGTCAGACGATACGGCACTTGAGGCAGTTAGGGCGGCCTGTAGCAGTGAAGAAAGAACTGTTATCTCTGTGCTGTCGGAAGATGACGAGAACATTACAACGGTAGTTCATGACGGTGTGACGCTCAAAAATGGGGCAAACGGAAAGACCGGCTCTTGGATTTATACACTGAACGGGAAGTATACAAGTGTGCCGCTAGGAGGGCAAACCCTTGCCGCCGGAGACAAGATCGTGCTTCACTACTCGGAGGATCAAGAGGCAGACTATGAGAAGTCCGGAAAGACCACCACAAAACCGGATACTTCGAGCAGAAACAAGATAAATGTAACATTCCGTTTGATCGGTGGGGAAAAGGCAGAAAAAGATGTAAATCTGACAGATTCGGATTATCTGCCGAACTATGTTACGTGGATTTCTACAACCGGATATTCCATGGATAAGGGCAGCACGATGTACGATTTGTTTACGAAAGCAATCGCAAACAAGGGCCTTACGGCTGTTGGAGCAGAAAATAACTATGTAAAATCGATTACGGCTCCGTCAGGATATTCGCTGGGCGAGTTTGATAACGGACAATACTCCGGATGGATGTATACCGTAAACGGAAAACATCCGAGCGTCGGGCTGCAATATTATACATTGCAAGCCGGAGATGTGGTGATTTGGCACTATGTAAACGACTACCGCTATGAAGTCGAGGACTGGTTCGACGAACCGGGATATCCGAGCCTCGCAACTGATAATAAGTATTACAACGGCTGGCTCAAAGCTGCTGATACTGTAGGAGCATCCGGCGGCGGATCGACTGCCAAGACCGAAGAAACCAAAACCGTCACCACAGACACCACCTCAGGATCTGCTGCAACCACAGCACCGACCGAGACCAAGGTAACTGAAAAGACCAACGCCGACGGAACCAAAGAAAAGACGGTAGCCGTGACGGTTTCCACGGCAAACCAGACGGAAATCATCAAACAGGCTACGGACAAGAAATCTGCGGAAATCGTCCTCGAAGTTGCAAGCACGCAAGCTGCCGGCGCACAGAACGTTCAGCTCCAACTGAATGTAAGCTTCGTTAAGAACGTAAGCGAAAAGACGGATGCGGCACTTACCGTAAATACCGAGAACGGCACCGTAAGCCTCGACCAGAACACCATCAAGACCGTGCTTGACGAAGCAAAAGGCACGACCATCACTCTCGATATGAACAAGGTTGCAAACCCGACGGAAGTTCAGAAAAAGGCAGCCGGAGAGAGCGGTCAGATTCTCAGCTTGACTGTAAAATCCGGCGACAAGACCATATCTGACTTCAAGACCGGAAAAGTTACCGTAACCGTTGCCATTTCAACGGCATTGCAGAATAAGCGAGTAGCCGCAATCCACATCGCAGAGGACGGCAAGATTGAGCAAATGCCGGGCAAGAGCAGAGAAGTTGGCGGCAAGAAGTGCTACGAGTTCACAACTTCCCACTTTTCCGACTTCGCACTGGTAGACGCTGACGAACTTGGACTCGAAACAGAGGACGAAATTGATGCAGCGGCACTGGTAGCGAAACTTACTCCGGTGGCACGCTCCGCAAAGACCGCCAAGGGCTACATCAAGGTGCAGGCAAACCTCGATAAGAACGACAAGGCGATTATCAGCGAGCTTCAGGACGCGGGCTACACCGTAAAATACCGCTTCTATCGCTCCACGAAGAAGTCGGCAAGCTACAAATCCGCACTGACAAAGAAGACAACATCGTACACCAATACTAGCGGCAAGAAAGACACCAAGTACTATTACAAGGTGCAGGTGAGAGTGTATGACGAGGGCGGAAAGCTGGTTGCAAAGACGGCACTGAAACAGTGCAAATACGCTTGCAGAACTTGGAAATAAATGCTTGACATAGGCGGTGGATGAGAGTAAAATATAGCTAACAAACGATATAAGGTTTTCATGCCAATCACAAATTGAAAACCCCGAAGCTGGAGACTTCGGGGTTTTCGCTATGCAGGGCATAGCAGGTCATTTGCCGTTTTTTCTCCCGTCTAACCATTTGCAAAAATAATATGCTACTATTTCTGCCATGACGGAGCTCAAAAACGATAGTAAGATTATATCCATGCCAAGCACCTCCTTTCCGATGCCGGATTAGAATGAGTGGCAACACCTATATTATACTATGACTGACATTATTTTGCAATGATAACTTCTTGTTCCTAATAAAATTTTCCACTCGACCCCTTACCGCCTAACCGCAGACGATTTTTCCGGCGTATTCAGAAATATCTTGTGTGTAAACACGCGAAAACTCATCGGAAATCAGACCGATGGGTTTTCGCACTTTTTGGTGTTTCACGGGTGAAAATCAAGTATACTGTAAGCAGTGAGTGCGTAGCGGAATACATATCTCAGGCAAAATTGCGTTTTATGTCCTTAAAAGTGTAGTGACAATACATTTTTATGTCCTTAAAAGTGTGAAATGAATACGTTTTTATGGTCATAAAGTGTTGACGAGGCTTTGGAAAATGGTTATACTAAGAATGAGGACTTCGAGAAAAAGACGGGAGGGATGGAATGAATCGACATGCGATAGAAAAGCTTAAGCAGTGGAAAGATTCAAAAGGACGAAAGCCCATGATTATCCGGGGCGCCAGACAAGTGGGCAAAACTTGGCTAATGAAAGAGTTTGGCAAAACGCAGTTTGAAAAAACCGCATACATCAACTTTGACAATAATGACAGAGCCAAAGAACTGTTTGAAATGGATTTTGACATTGAGCGTTTGATTTTGGGACTTGGCGCGGAAACCGGAGTTGACATACGGGCTGAGGACACCCTTTTGATTTTCGACGAGATACAAGAAGCCCCGAAAGCGTTGACTTCGTTAAAGTATTTTTACGAAAACGCACCGCAATATACTATTGTGGCGGCAGGATCGCTATTGGGAGTCGCAATCCACCAAGGAACATCTTTTCCGGTGGGAAAAGTCGATTTTATGGACTTATATCCTCTTACCTACACCGAGTTTTTGGAGGCTTTGGGGGAGGAACGCTTTGCAAAACTGCTTTATGACAATGACATTGATATGATAGGCGTGTTTAAATCGAAGTATATTGAGCGCCTGAGGGAATACTATTTTGTCGGCGGGATGCCCGAAGCGGTTTTGGCATTTATAGAGAAGAAAAATTATCAAAAGGTGAGAGAAATTCAGAAAAATCTTTTGGACTATTATAAGCAGGATTTTTCCAAACACGCTCAGACGAACTTGGTACCGAGGCTGAATTTGGTTTGGGATTCCATTCCGGGGCAGCTTGCAAAGGAAAACCGAAAATATATTTACGGTCAGGTCAGAGAGGGCGCCAGGGCAAAGGATTTTGAACTTGCTATCCAGTGGCTGCTGGATTGCGGGCTGATCCACAAGGTGCACAGAGTATCGAAGCCTGAGCTTCCCCTCAAAGCGTATATGGAACTTGATACTTTCAAAATGTTTTTGCTTGACGTAGGACTCTTGGCGGCGATGGGAGATCTGAGCGAAAAGGTGATTCTGGACGGAAGCCGGATTTTTACGGAGTTTAAGGGAGCACTTACGGAGCAGTATGTTTTGCAGCAGCTTGTGTCGGAGCTTAAAACCAATCCATATTATTATTCTACGCCAAATTCGAGAGGAGAAATCGACTTTCTGCTTCAGGGAGAAACCGATGTGATTCCCCTTGAGGTAAAAGCGGAAGAAAATTTGAAAGCACGGAGTTTGCGGGCTTTTTGCGAGAAATATAAGCCGCACTTTGCGGTGAGGAGTTCCATGTCGGATTTTAGGCAGCAGGACTGGATGACCAATGTGCCTCTGTATGATTTGCTATATCTTCGCAATTATTTAAGCGAGTTATGACTTTAAGAAAAGGAGTGAGACGATGATACAACTTGACGGTATCAAAACGGCGATCCCAAGGCTCAGGGAAACGCTGATTGAAGTCGGTGACTCTCTTTGACCTTGCAAGGCTGAGAGAAGAACTGGAAAGAACGAACCGGGAGATTGAACAGCCCGGTTTTTGGGATAAGCTCGAGTATGCCCAGAAAGTGATGAAAGAAAAGAAATCCATGGAGCAGACCGTGGAAAATTACGAAAAATTGGAAAAGGCTTTCGATGATATCGAGGAAATGATTGAGATTACCGAGATGGAGGAGGAGGCCTGCGCGGATGGTGAGGCTTTGAGCCAAACCGCGGAGAGCATACGGTCGGATTTTGAGGCTGCTTCCGGCGAGCTGGAAGAACTCAGGCTAAAGACGCTGCTGACAGGCAAGTACGACCACTGTGGGGCGATTTTGTCCATTCATGCGGGAACCGGCGGGGTGGATGCCATGGACTGGGCGCAGATGCTGCTTAGGATGTATACGAGATGGTGCGATAAAAAAGGCTATTCCGTGAAGATGCTTGATTTGCAGGACGATACGGAAGCCGGAATCAAGAGCGCGACTTTGCTTTGCGAAGGTGAAAACGCTTATGGCTACCTGAAAAATGAAAAGGGCGTGCATAGGCTTGTGAGGATTTCTCCGTTTAATGCGGCGGGGAAAAGGCAGACATCTTTTGCCATGCTTGAGGTCACGCCGGAGATCGACGACGAAATTACGGTGGAAATCGATCCGGAGGACCTTAGAATCGATACCTATCGAAGCAGCGGCGCAGGAGGGCAGCATGTCAACAAGACGGATTCGGCGATACGAATCACCCACCTACCGACCAATATAGTCGTAACCTGTCAGAACGAACGCAGCCAGCACCAGAACAAGGAAATGGCGATGAAAATTCTTACGGCAAAGCTGACGGAACTGGCGGAACAGGAACACAAGGAAAATTTGCGGGAGCTAAAGGGCGACTATTCAATGGGAACCTGGGGCGCTCAGATTCGCTCCTATGTTTTCCAGCCTTATACCATGGTAAAAGACCACAGGACCGGGGCGGAAACGGCAAATGTGAACGCGGTCATGGACGGCGACATAGATTATTTTATAAACGAAAAGCTAAAATGGAAGGAAGAATAGATGGACATAATTGCAAAGTTAGCGGCAGAATTTAGAATCAAGACGGCTCAGGTAGAGCACACCGTAGAACTCATCGACGAAGGAAACACAATCCCGTTTATCGCCAGATACAGAAAGGAAGTTACGGGCGGCCTCAGCGACGTCGTGCTTCGCGATCTCGACGAAAGGCTGAAATACCTGAGAAATCTCGAAGAAAGAAAAGAGGAGGTTATCCGCCTCATCGAGGAACAGGGAAAGCTCACGGAGGAGCTACGCGCGGAAATCGAAAAAGCCGAGGTTTTGCAGAGGGTTGAAGACCTTTACAAGCCTTTCAAGCAGAAAAAGGCAACCCGGGCATCAAAGGCAAAGGAAAGGGGACTTGAGCCTCTTGCCATGATTGTCTTTGCCCAGCTTAAGACCGATGGAACGCCGGAGGAAGCGGCGGAGCCTTTCATAAACCCGGAAAAGGAAGTAAACACTGCGGCGGAGGCGCTGGCGGGAGCCTGCGACATTATCGCCGAAATGATAGCCGACGATCCGGAAATTACCAAGGATGTCAGAGAAAAGACCTTTGCTTCGGCGACGGTTTTGACTGAGGCGACGGACCCGGAGGAAAAGACGGTTTACGAGATGTACTACGACCACGCGGAGGCGCTGGCGAAAATCCCGAACCACAGGGTGCTTGCAATCAACCGGGGCGAAAAGGAAAAGAAGCTGAAAGTAAAGATTTCCGTGGATCCTGCGCTTATGCACGATGTAATCGGAAAATCCGTTCTGAAGAACGAAAGGTCGATTTTCTACGAGCTGCTGACGGACACGATTGCAGACGCATACAAGAGGCTCATGGCGCCATCCATCGAGCGTGAGATGAGAAATCTTTTGACGGAGAGGGCGGAAGCCGAGGCGGTGAAGATTTTTGCGAAGAATACCGAAAATCTACTGATGACCCCGCCGGTTCGCGGCAAGAAAGTTATTGCAATCGACCCAGGCTACAGAACCGGCTGCAAGGTGGCTGTGCTTGACGAAACAGGAAAGCTGAAAGCCTATACGACCATCTATCCTACCCAGCCGAAAAACGATGTGGCGGGGACCGAGGCTGTGCTGAAAAAAATTATCGAGAAATTCCATACCGATATCATCGTAATCGGAAACGGAACGGCCTCAAGGGAAACCGAGGAAGTGGTTGCGAATTTCCTGAGAAAAAACGAATATGACATCCAGTATACCATTGTAAATGAGGCGGGAGCGTCGGTATACTCTGCTTCGAAGCTTGCAACTGAGGAATATCCGGACCTTGACGTGACCACCAGAGGCGCTATGTCACTAGGACGGAGACTCCAAGACCCGCTGGCGGAGCTTGTAAAAATCGATCCGAAGAGCATCGGCGTGGGGCAGTATCAACACGATATAAACCAAAAACTTCTGGAAGGCGCCCTTACCAACGTGGTGGAGGACTGCGTAAACAGAGTGGGCGTTGATCTTAATACCGCATCGCCATCCCTGCTTTCTTATATCGCAGGGGTAAACATGGGAATTGCGAAGAATATCGTAAAATACAGAGAAGAAAACGGCAAGTTTACGGCAAGAAAGCAGCTCATGAAGGTCCCGAAGCTTGGCGAAAAAGCCTTTAACCAGTGCGCGGGCTTTATGCGAATCGCAGACGGTGAAAACCCGCTGGACGCAACCTCCGTGCATCCGGAATCATACGATGTGGCAAATGCAATGATGGAAAAACTCGGTGTAGAACCTGAAACCATCAGAGCAGGCGGCGACAAGGACATGGAAAAGAAGATAAAGAAAGCTTATCCGGCACAGTCGCTTGCAAAGAGCATGAGCGCCATGGCAGAGGATCTTGGGATCGGCGAAATGACCCTTGCCGACATCATCGAGGAAATGAAAAAGCCCGCAAGGGATCCTCGTGAGGACGCGCCGCCTGTGGTTTTCAGAAACGATGTGAAGCAGTTTGAGGATTTGAAAATCGACATGGAGATGACAGGAACCGTGCGAAATGTGGTGGATTTTGGCGCTTTTGTGGATATCGGCGTAAAAAACGACGGTCTTGTGCATATATCGCAATTAAGCGATAAGTATGTAAAACACCCGATGGACGTGGTTTCCGTGGGAGACACGGTGAAAGTTAAGATTATTTCCATTGACTACGACAAGAAGCGTGTCGGGCTGACGATGAAAGGAATGAAATGATAAATACTGTACTTTTTGATTTTGACGGAACTTTGGTAAACACCAACGACGCGATTATCGCCTCGTGGCAGCATACATATGTGCATTATACCGGAAGGGAAGCGAGCCTTGAGCATATAACTTCCTGCTTTGGGGAGCCTCTTTTGATTACCATGGCGAGGGAGTTTCCGGGAGTGGAGCCGGAGGAATCGGCGGAGGTGTATCGACGGTTTCAGATAGAAAATACCGACCAGCTTGTCAAGGTATTCGACGGCATTCCGGAGCTTTTGGAGGCCTTGAAAAAGGCGGGCTTTCGAATCGCGATTGTAACTTCCAGAACGAGGGAATCCGCAAACCGATACATGAATATGTTGGGGATCGACGGGTATTTTGAGGACATGGTTTCCTGCGAGGATACGACGATTCACAAGCCGAATCCGGAGCCGATTCTCTGCTGCCTTGAAAAGCTTGGAATTACGCGGGACGAGGCGATTATGATCGGAGACAGCCCTTTCGACATGAAATGCGCAAACAATGCCGGGGTAAAATCCGTGCTGGTGGGCTGGAGAATCACATCGGGCTGTGCATCGCAGGCTACCGACGCCAGAGCCGATTTTGAGATTGAAAAGCCGATGGATTTGATGACGGTGCTGAAGGAGATATGTTAAACATTTTTTATGGCCGGGAGAACCTCGACAAAGAAAAATTCATATATGATAGTATCGGAGGTCGGGCGCTGCTTGTGGTTCCCGACCAATTTACATTGGAGGCGGAGCGGGAGCTGTTTGCCCATTCCGGAGCGAAGGCGCTTATGGACGTGGAGGTAATCTCCATGTCGAGGCTCGGCTACCGCCTGCTTGAGGAGCTGGGGGGCAGCAAGCGGACTTTCATAGATAAGTATGGCAGGCATATGATTTTGTCCTCTGTGGCAGCAAGGGAACGGGACAGGCTTCAAGTGTTCAAGGGGCTGGAGGAGAAGAACTCTTTCATCGAGCTTGTGAACAACTTCATCTCTGAAATGAAGCAGTTTAACTGCGGGGCGGCGGAACTTGCGGAGATTGCGGGGAGTGCTCCGGAGGGTTCGTATACCCAAAGAAAGCTGGAGGATTTGTATTTGCTTTACAGCGAGTACGAGGAAGCAATTCGCGGAAAATATACGGATTCCGAGGATTATATCGATCTGTTTATCGGGAAAATCAGCCGGTCGAAGCTGATTGCAGGAAATCACATCTGGATTTACGGCTTTGACAGCTTTGCACCGAAGGCGATGTCCGTCATCGGAGAGATGCTTGAATATGCGGCGGAGGTCAACCTGGTAATTACCTACGATGAAAATTGCGATGCGCAGAGCGGACAGGGGGCGCAGGGAAGCCGTGGGGCGCAAGGTAAGACAGGGGACGCGGAGCTGTTTGCCCTTGCGGGAGTCGTGATACGAAATTTTGAAAAGCTGGCAGAAAAGCGAGGCGTGGCAGTAAAAAAACAGGCGATTCCGAAAGAATACCGGGCAGAACGGGCAGAGAAAATCAGGTTCATCGAACGGGAACTTTATGCTCTGCCTGCAAGGAAGTACGATGGCGGCGACGCGGATTCCCTGACGCTGGTTGCGGCGGCGAATTTATACAATGAAGCCGAAAGCGCGGCTTGCTATGTGCTGAGCCTGGTGCGGGATTTTGGCTACCGGTATAGCGATATCAAGGTGATTTGTAACGATCAGGAGACACGCGGGGCTATTTTGAAGCGTGTTTTCAAGGAGTACGGCATAGACCTTATTTCTGATACTAGCAAGGACATAATGGAAAGCAGCATAGTGCAATATATCATGGCGCTGATGGACGTAATCGTTGAAAAATGCAGGACGAACATCGTTATGAAAATGCTCAAATCTGGATTTGGCGATGTGACAAACGACGAAATCACGGAGCTTGAAAACTATGCTATAAAATACAAAATCCGCGGAAACATGTGGAAGAAGCCTTTCTTGCGGGGTGAGAGCGAGTATGGCGCAGAAGCCATGGAAGGCATGAATCTGGTTCGGGAAAAGGTGCTGGCGTTCATGCCGGAACTTGAGGCAATTTTCAAGGCAGAAACCTGCGGCGAGTTTATAGACGGGTTTTATGGTTTTTTGTACGAAAAGGTGAAGCTGCCGGAGAAAATTGAGGAACTCATAGAGTTGCAGACGGGACAGGGCCGTCCTGACCTTGCGGAGGAAACCGCGCAGATTTGGGGCAAGGTCATCGGAATTTTTGACCAGATGGCAGAGATCATGGGCGGGCAAAAATTCCGGGCGGCGGCGTTTCGGAGCCTGTTTGAGGTCGGGATTTCTCAGGTCAAGATCGGGATATTGCCGCCGACGCAGGACGGCCTGATGATGGGAACCATGCAGAGGAGTAGAACAGGCAGGATGCGGGCGCTGGTGGTTGTAGGCGCAAACGAAGGTATCTTGCCGAGCGAAAAGCAGGCCCCGGGACTCTTTGCAAGCGACGAAAGGAAGCTCTTCAAGGACAAGGGCATCGAAATTTGCAAGGTTGACGATGTGAGGGTCCTTGAAGAGCGGATGGGTATATATCGGAACTTATCAAGGCCCAGCGAGCGGCTCTGGATAAGTTACAGCATGTCGGACGCAGATGGCGGCCCTAGCAGGCCGTCCGGCGTGTTTGCCAAACTGGCGCGCCAGTTTGGCAACACGCCGGTGGCCCGCGACGCCCTGAACCGCGAGTCTGACGCCGAGCTTGCGGTCGCGGGCCCTGCAGGGCTTAGGCACCTGACGGAGGCCCTGCAGACGGCCTGCGAGGGAAAGCCCCTCGCGCCTCACTGGCAGGCTACACTCGACTGGTACAAGAAGAACAACCCGGAGGCACTCGTGCCGATCCGCAAGGGGCTTTCCTTTACCAACAAACAGGAGGATTTGGGGCGGGAGCTGGCATTGGCGCTCTACATGCCAGAAATGCCAAGAACTGGAAGCGAATTGGCCCCTCAAAACACACCCGGGAGCGCACCAAATCCCGCAACCACAACTGGAAGCGCCACAGACCCAGAAAGCACACTGACAACCGGAAGCGCCCCAAGCTCCTCAAGTGCGCCAATGCCAGGACTACCAAAAACTGGAAGTGCGCCGCTCTCTCCAACCGAAAGCGCATCTAGCTTCTCCGGCACTGAAGGCGCCCCGAGCGCCCCAAATCAATCATAT
Source organism: bacterium (assembly GCA_963601575.1). Classification (GTDB taxonomy): domain Bacteria; phylum Bacillota; class Clostridia; order Peptostreptococcales; family Anaerovoracaceae; genus CAG-238. The sequence continues at coordinate 26,393 of CAVCFO010000015.1, read as the reverse complement.
TCCGCGCCCCCGCCCGCCGCCCTCTCCCTCAGCCCTTCGCGCCTGGAGCGATTTTCCCGCTGCCCGTTTGCTCATTTCGTGCAATACGGACTCAGACCGGAGGAAAGGCGAATCTTTGAGATCGCGCCGCGGGAAATCGGAGACATCTATCACGAATGTCTGATGGAAATTGCCCGCCACCTGACCGCATCAGGCCTTGCCATAACAGACCCCGCATCTCCGTGGATGACCATAAGCCGCAAGGAGTGCAAGGAATTTGTCGAGAAGATAATCGCAAGCAACTCATGCGCATATCGCGAGGGGCTCCTTTCGGCCGGAAACGAAGAAAAGTACCGCACAGGGAGGATCACCGATATATGCGACAAGGCCTGCTGGGCGATGATATCTCAGGTACGCGCAGGCGAAATCGAAGGCGCAGCCTTCGAAGCCTCCTTCGGGCGCGGCAGGCAGATAAGCCCCATTATCGTGGAACTTTCGGGAGGCAGGCAGGTATATATCGAAGGAAAAATCGACCGCATAGACTATCTGCCCGCCGGCAGGGTAAAAATCATCGATTACAAGACGGGAGACGAAAGCTTCAGCATAACTGAAGCGAGGGCTGGCTACAGGCTCCAGCTCATGCTTTATCTTGAGGCAGCTTTAGAACATAAGAGAAAGCCTGCCGGAGTATTTTATTTCAAGATAAGCGAGCCGATGATTGATACGACGGGCACAGCGCAGGCCGAAGAGGAGATCGCAGAGAAGATCCAAAAGAGCTTTAGGCTAAACGGCGTAATCGTGGATAGCCCTGATGTGATAAGAAGCGTCGCCGGCGAATTTTCGGGCATATCCTGCGTGGCGCCCATAAGAATAAACAAAGAAGGCCTCATAAGCGGAACAGGAGAAGGCAACTTGCTCACAGAAGAAGAATTTGACGAGCTTCGCGGGGAGGTAGGAGAAAAGGTCAGAGAAATCTGTAACTCCCTTGCAGACGGCGGCTTGCAGGCCCATCCCATGAAGACGAAGAACACCTCAGCCTGCGCCTTCTGCCAGTACAAAGGCATCTGCCGCTTCGACACCATATTCGAAGGCTGCAAATAC
>CAVCFO010000015.1:1973-25303 GCA_963601575.1 bacterium | reverse complement strand
CTACAATTCAAGCGTATACTACAGCAGTCCGGACTATTTGAAATGCTCATACGAAGCCGGAACGCTGCTGGATTAACACGATCATAAAATAAAAAAATCGGCCGGTCGCCTCACAGCGAAAGGTCGATTTCTTTTTCCGCGATCCTTGCCGCAAGCTGCCTATTGTGGGTAACAGCGATCAGCGCCATATTCCGCTTTTTCGCCTCATCAAGGAGCAAATTCCAAAGCTGCGCCTGAGTTATCACATCAAGCATCGTGCTGATCTCGTCGCAAATCAGATATTCGGGATCCGCCATAAGCGCCCTTGCCACGCAGAACCTCTGAAGTTCTCCGCCGGAAAGCTCGCGTGGAAAGCGTGAAAGCCAAGCCTTTTCGATGCCGAATGCATCTAAAATCTCATCGTCGATATTGCCGCTTTCCTCAAGCACCCGGCCAAGTCTCCAGCGGGGATTTATGGCTTTTTCCGGATGCTGATAGATGAGCTGCACTGGGCAGACTCCATTCCCCGGCAGCGGTTTCCCATCCAAAAGAACCTCCCCGGCATCAGGCTTTAGATATCCGGCAAGCAGCATGGCAAGAGTGGTTTTTCCGTATCCGCTGGGAGCAAAGATCGCAAGAGCCTCCCCCTTTTCTATATTTAGGCTCCTGTTTTCCAAGACCCAAGGGCTTTTCCTGTCATATCTAAAATAAATATTTTTTGCCTCAAGTGGCATAATAGCACCTCACTTCTCCGCCACGAACCTCGCAAACAGGCGGAATTTCTCTTTTGCACTTGCTGCTTGCAAGCACACATCGCGGCGCAAACAGGCACCCGCCAGGAAGATCCCCCGCATAGGGCTGAGCCCCCGGAATCGGCGCAAAGTCATTTTGCGGCAAAGCTCTCCAAAGAGCCTTGGAATAAGGATGCCGCAGCTTCTCAGGGCCTTCTCTAAAGTCAGAAGCAGGAGCTATCTCAACCGTGCTGCCCGCATAAAAAACGGCCACGCGATCCGCGAACTGAAAAGCAAGGTCTATATCGTGCGTAATCAATATGACGGCCTTTCCCTCATCTGCCATTTCCCGAAACATCTTCAGCGCCTCCATTGCCTGATCGAGACTCATCCCGGGCGTAGGCTCGTCTGCGATAATAAGCTCCGCATCCGCAATCAGCGCCGTGGACACCAGCACCCGCCTTGCCATTCCCCCGGAAAGCTGAAAAGGATAAAGCTTTGCCGTATTCTCGGGTAGACCGAGCCGTTCAAAGAGCCCTTTCGTTTTTTCGGGAGGAGCCGGCTTGATTTTTTCGCCGGCAGGCTTTCCGCCCCGCAAGCTGCAGCACCGGATAGCAGGTTCTTTGTGATTCAGGCTGCGATGCCCCGCTACCTGCGCGCCGACCTTCATCAAAGGGTCAAGATATGCTATAGACTGCGGAACCAAGGCGATCTCACTTCCCCGCAGCTCCTTCTGCCGCCCCCTAGTCAGTTCCTCGCCCTTGTAATGAAGATGCCCCTCTACCGTCGCATTCTCAGGAAGAATGCCGAGGATAGCAGATGCCAGCAGGCTTTTTCCGGAGCCGGAAGAGCCGGCAATTGCAACGATTTCACCGGGATATACCCGAAGATGCAGGCTCGAAATCACCTTTAAGTCTCTATGCTGCATCCCATGCTCATACATATGGAAGGAAACAGACATATCATGTATCTCAAGCAACGTTTCGCTCTTTTGCTTCATTTTCTCCTCCTTATTCCTGCGCGCTATATGGATCGAGAATCAGCCGAAGCTGCTCTCCCAATTTGTCAACAAGCAGCACGATCAACACCAGCGTAAGCCCCGGAAAAGCCGCGCTCCACCACATCCCCGCCGAAAGATAACGCATACTCTCCGACAAAATAATTCCTATCGCCGGCTCTTCCGGCGGCAGCCCGAAACCTAAAAACGAGACGGATGCCTCGTGCAAGATCGCATGGGGAAAGAGCAGCACAAGTCCCACGATGAACTGAGGCAGAAGATGCGGCAAAAGATGATTTCGCACGATCCAGACCGGGGATTTTCCAAGCTTACGGGAGACAGCGATATATTGCTCGCCCCGAAGCTGCAAGACCTCTCCCCGAATCAGCCGCGCGAGGCTGCACCAATGGGTTGCGGCGATACCAACAAGAAGACCCATAAGACCCCGACCCAGCACAAACGAAATCAGTATAATCAAAATCGTATGAGGAACGCTCATCACAAGGTCTATGCACCAGCTTGCCGCAGCATCCACCCGTCTTGCGCCCGAGGCCGCCGCAATTCCCACAAAAACCGCAATAACGGCACTTATGAGAGAAGCAACTATACCGACGCTTATGCTCACGGAAAGCCCTTTCAGAGTCCGCAGAAACAGATCCCGCCCCAGAGCGTCCGTGCCGAAAATATGCGCAGCCGATGGCGGAAGGCTTGCACTCATATAATCTCCCGCGACAGCTTCTTCCGGGATCAAAAGCCCGCAGGCATAGACGGAAATAAGCACGAGAGAAATTATAGCGGTGAGAATCAAAAGCCTTGTCCTGCCGTTTAATTTTAATTCTGACATCTTCATTCGCGAGCCTCCCTTATCTTCGGATCGACGACCCCATAGAGCAGATTTGCGATCATATTGCCTGCGCATACAAACAGCGCCGAAAAGAGGGTTATGCCAAGTAGCAGCGGAACGTCGCCCGCAAGCCCCGCTTCTGCCGCAGCACTGCCAAGACCCGGATAGCTGAAAACATTTTCTGCCAGAACCGAGCCGCCGAAAAGCTCCGAAAATGACGCAAATTGCAGGGTTAGAGCCGGAAGCAATATATTCCGCATCCCGTGGCGGCGCAATATGATCCCGGGGCTTTCTCCACGCGCCTTGGCGAATAGAACATAATCGCTTGCCAGAACGCCGATGAGCTTTTGCCGCGTATGCAAGGCGATATTTGCAAAGGATGTCAGGCTCAGGGTAAGAGCCGGAAGCGCCAGATGATAAAGCTTTTGCCATAGCCTCACATCACCTGAGAGAACTCCGATAGGTGAGTAAAATCCGATTGGAAACCAGCCGAGCTTCACGCTAAAGATAAGAAGAAGCACTAGCCCCAGCCAAAAGGTAGGTGTGGAGCTTAGAACATAGCAGAACTTCTTTAGCAATCTGTCCTGCCACCGCCCCTCGTGCATACCCATGACGCAGCCGAGAAAGAAGCCGAAAATCCCAGCCATCACCCATGCCGAAAACATCAAAGCAAGTGAGCCTTCAAAGCGCTCACCTATGATATCGGCAACAGGCCTGCGATATAGAGATGACTCCCCAAGGTCCCCCGCCAAAACAGCAGACGCCCAGGATAGATAACGCTCTACGGGAGGCTCGCCTGCTCCGAAGTATTCTTCGATCTTTTCCCGCTGCTCAGGGGATACGGAGCTGTCAAGCCCCGATATATATTGCTGCACCGGGTCTGCGGGAGATGCGCATACAAGCGCAAAGGCGATTATGCTCACAGCAAACAGAAGCGACAGGATTTTGATGCCGCCTGCGGAAAATATATGCAAAAGCCGCATTGCAGTGCTTTTTGTTTTTTCGCTTTTCACTCTTTCGCTGCTGATTGTATCGCTTTTCACTCTTTCGCTGCTGATTGTATCGCTTTTCACTCTTTCGCTGTTGATTGTATCGCTTTTCGCCTTCTGCCTGCTGATTATCTCGTTCATCGCTCCGCCCATAAGTTTACTCACTCCAAGCCCATTCGTTCAAATTTTGTATCAGAGAAAATCCGTGGCCGTGACCGTGAATCGGCTGATTGCCAATAGAAAGCCCGTCCCGGACATATGTTACATGGTCAAGGTTTACGATCCAAACCCAGGGGCATTCGCCCTGCATAGCGGTGCCGGTCTTGCCGTCCCACTGCGCCTTCTTCCAGTTCTCGTTGGCTTCTTCAGGGGTAAGGGCAGTCATGGCAGCCTCGAGATACCCATCGGTTACATCGCTCGCATACCCTTCCGGATTGTAATAATCATCCAGGAGCGCACCATCTGAGCGATATAGATAATATGTCTCGCTCGGATTTGCCGCGCCCCAGCCCATCAGCACCGCCTCAGAAAACATGAGGTTCGAGATCTCGTCCCAGCTCCTGCCCTCAACATTTATCTTGATTCCGATTGCCGCAACCTGCTGAGCGGCAGCCATAGCAACCGCCTGACGCACAGAGTCCCCCGCAGGATAAAGGCAGGAAAACTCTGCTTTTAGACCGTTTTTCTCTACGATACCGTCCCCGTCGCTGTCTTCCCAGCCCGCCTCCGCAAGGAGCTTCTTTGAATATTCTATGTCGGTTTTTATCTCTACCTCAGGATTATTCCAGGGCATACCGTCGTTTTCGGAATAAGCGGGCCTTGCGAAGCCGCTTAGAACCGTGTCCGCTATCAGCTGGCGGTCGATGGCATAGGCGATGGCCTGCCTGATTTCGAGATTACATGTTACATTATTTCCGATAGGCGCGCCGCTTTCCGTAGTTTTTCCGGTATCGGCTTCCATCGGCAGGGTAAAGCCCCGGTTGTCCGCCGAGGCAAGAGCCTCAACGTGATAGCCGCGGGCCTTTGTATTTGCAAGGGTCGCGCTTGTATATGCCGCGTCAACCTTTCCTGCCTGCACCGCCGCAAGAGCCGCATCCTCTGCCATAAACACGACGGTGACATTCTTTATCGCCGGCTTTTTCCCATAATAGTCCTCGTTAGCCGTCAGGATAATCTGCTCCTGCGGGGTCCACTCCACAAGCTTATAAGGCCCCGAACCTATTGGATTTCTGCCATAATCATCGCCATAGGCATGTTTTGGCACGATCCCAACGGAAGCCAGGGTGTTCAGGAGTATAGAAGTAGGCCTTGCAAGCTCGATTATTACCGTAGAATCATCCGGTGCCGAAACCTTTTCTATATATGTAAGGTCAACGGCGCTCGCAGCAGCCTTTGCCTGCTGCAGCGTAAAAGCCACATCCTCAGCGCATACCTTTTCGCCATCGGTAAAATATGCGTCGCCTCTGAGCGTAAATGTCCAGGTCAGCCCGTCCTCGGACAGGGAATAATCTGTGGCAAGGTCGTTCTCAAGTGCAAGCTCCGAATTGTATTTTACGAGGGTGCTTTGGACGATGGGGGAGTTTCCGTGTCCCCAGCCCTGAATCGGGTCGAGGCTTTCGGGCTCTGATCCCACCGCGATCACCACGCCGCTCTTCTGCGCGTTCTGCGCGTTCGCATCTGCCGCATCTTTCGCATCGCTGCCGCAGCCCGTGGCGCTCACCGCAAGCAAGAGGGTAAGGAGCATCGCAAGAAAGGTCGCAAGAGATTTTCTCCCGCGCATTTTTAATTTTATATGCATTTTTGATAACATCTTTATAATATTCTTCGATTTCATTCTAATCGTTACTTCTGTTTTCAATTTCGGAAAGAACCTCTCTCATCGAAAGTCCGTTTTCGTCGGCGATGCGCGAAATATCGTCATACTCATATTTCTTCCGCTGCACGCCGTAGCCGGAAGAAATCTTGCGCAGGACCGGGCCATAAGGAGTTTGAACTGTTTCCTCGCGGCGCGATAGCACGTAGCGGCGGCAGAGACTCTCCCGAATCCCTATGGTGCTTGTATGCCGAAAGATTGCGGTGATGAGTTTTTCCCTCTCAGATACGCGGCACATCGCGCAGAGCATAACCGCCGGGCGAGACTTTTTCATGCCGATGGGAACAGTATAAACATCAACCGCCCCGGCATCAAAAAGCCGCTCCATGGCAAAGCCTATCGCTTCTCCTGTCATATCGTCGATATTGCAAGAAAGCTCGCAGATCATATCTTCTGCGCCATCTGATCCGGCGCCGGTGCCTCCGGCTGCCGCGCCCTTTGCGCCTGCTGCAGGCTCCGCAGCCGCCTCTCCCGCGGCTGCTCTCTCGGCAGCGGCGACTGCTCCCTCGGCTGCTCCCTCGGCCCCATTTCCTGCCTTTTTCGCATTTTCACTTTCTCCGAGTATCGCCCGAACGCAGTTTGCCGCTTCGAAATCCTTCTTGCCCATGCCGTAGCCGGCCGCCTGCGGCCTCATCACAGGCATAGACCCGAACCTGTCAGCAAAATGTTTCAGCAGCGCCGCGCCGGTAGGGGTGCAAAGCTCGCCTTGAATCTCGCCGCCATAAATAGGGATGTCTTTTAGGATATATGCCGTGGCGGGAGCAGGTACAGGCAGGATTCCGTGGGCGCATCTTACCTTGCCGCTTCCTACATGGATAGGGGAGACGACAACTTCATCCGCCGCCAGCCTTTCCATAAGCAGGCAGACCGCCGTAACGTCGGCAATGGCATCCATCGTTCCCACCTCGTGAAAGTGAATCTCCGTTACCGGAACTCCGTGGGCGCAGCTTTCCGCCTCCGCAATCAGCTTGTAAACCGCCATAACGTCCTCTTTTACCTTTGCAGAGAGGGGCAGATGCTCGCATACTATATGCTCGATGTCAGAAAGGGCGCTGTGCGCATGGTGATGCTCATGCTCATGACTATGTTCGTGCTCGAGGCAATGTCCGTGCATGCCGCAATGCTCATGCTCATGTCCGTGTCCGTGCTCATGCTCATGTCCGTGCTCGTGGCAATGCTCATGCTCGTGGCAATGTCCATGCTCGTGTTCGTGTCCGTGCGCATGCCCATGCTCGTGGTGGTGTTCGTGGCAATGCTCGTGCTCATGTTCATGGCAGTGCCCATGCTCGTGCTCGTGGCGGTGCTCGTCGAAGCTTTCTTCTTCTGTACCGTTTACCGTCACGACCATCCGCGTTCCTCTGATCCCGCATTTTTCGGAGGGCTCCGCGCTATAGATAGCGCCGGGGATCCCGAGCGCGTTTAGCTCATCTATAAATTTTTCTTTGTCGGGAATCAATTCCAGCAGAGCCGCCGAGAGCATATCCCCCGCAGCCCCCATGCCGCAGTCAATATATAAGGTTTTCATCTCTATTTACCATCTTTCTCAACTATTTATAATGTTTACATTTTCTGCCCGCGCATTCGACCCATGCGGACTTTTACAATTTCGTATAGTTCTGCCCGCGCGTTCTGCTCGCGCGGACTTTTACATTTTTCTGCGGGCTCTTCTATAATCTATTTACTTTTCCACACATTCGGATGATTTATCATATTCGCAAGATAGCCCGCCCCGAAGCCGTTGTCGATGTTCACCACAGAAACGCCGCTGGCGCAGGAATTGAGCATCGAGAGCAGCGCCGAAAGCCCGTGAAACGAAGCTCCGTAGCCGACGCTTGTCGGAACCGCGATAACAGGGCAGTCCGCAAGGCCGCCAAGAACGCTTGCCAGCGCCCCCTCCATCCCCGCGATTGCGATGATAACGCTTGCGTCCATTATGTCTTCAAGATGGGACAGGGTTCTGTGAAGCCCCGCAACTCCTACATCATATAATCTGACAACCTCGTTTCCGTGAACCATAGCAGTCAGTGCCGCCTCCTCCGCAACGGGAATGTCGCAGGTGCCGCCGGTGGCAATGACGATTTTGCCGATCCCGTCGGGCTCGGGCAAGGAGCCGATGATCCCGCAGCGAGCCTCCGGGTAGTACTTTAGATTATGAGCTTTGCTAACCTCATCCGCCGCCTCGGGGCAGATCCGCGTGATTAGAATCGTATCCTGTCCTGATTTTAGCATAGCGCCCGCAATTCCGATGATCTGATCAGGCGTTTTTTCTGCCCCGTAGATGACCTCCGCCGCACCTTGCCGGAGCTTTCGGTGCATGTCCACCTTCGCGTAGCCTATGTCCTCGAACGGCTTTACTTTCAGCTTCAGCATCGCCTCATCCACAGAAATGCCGCCTTCTGCGACAGCCGCAAGCAAATTTCGTATATCTTCATTCATCCTCGCACCTCCAAATCAAGAACAACCGAATCGTAATAGCAGGTAAGTTTTTCCAAAATCCTCTGCCGCATCTCAAGAAGCAGCGGAAGGTCCTTTTCTCTCAGCTGGATCTTTGCCTTTCCGCACTCCGTGCGAACCCGAAAGTCGCTGAAGCCAAGGTCAAAGAGAAAGGCCTCCGAAGCTTCGACCTTTGACAGCTTCTCCGCCGTGATTTCCTCGCCGGTTTTGATCCTGGTAGCAAGACAGGCATAAGCAGGCTTATCCCATGTAAAAAGCCCTGCCTCATGTGAGGCCGCCCGTATCATGTCCTTCGAAAGACCGCAGGTCTGCAAGGGCGAAAGCACCGAAAGCTCTCGCAGAGCCTTGACCCCGGGCCTCGAGCCCACATCATCAGAAGCATTTGTTCCGTCCAAGATTACCGAGAATCCGTCCTCTGCCGCCGCCTTCGTGATGGCGGTGAAAATCGCCGTCTTGCAATAGTAGCAACGATCGATAGGATTTTCGCATACCTGCCTAACCTGCAAAATGCTTAAGTCTAGGATTTTCAGCGGAGAGCCAAGCTCCTTCGCAAGCCGCCTTGCGTCCTCCTTCTCAAATGCCGGCTGAAATTCGGAATTTGCATAATATGCGCAAAATTCCTTTGCATATTTTTTCGCCGCATAGAGAAGATACGAAGAATCAACGCCGCCGGAAAATGCGATCCCGACCTTCGGATGCTCCCGGAAAAATTCCTCTAAAGTCACTTTTCTCACCTCATTTCAAATCATTTCAAATTTTCAGATCAATTATCAGGTCAATTTTGATCAATTTTCAAATAAACAAAACAAAATTCAAAAAAAGCAAAGCACACATATCCTCTTCTGAGGATGTGTGTGCCTTCTGTGCATACGATACATAACATATATAAATATAAAACTTTATTTTATCTCATTTTTGTTTTGCCTTTGCGGTTTCTTCGCACTATTTTGCAATCGTTTCGCTTTAGTTTTGCATTATTTCGCAATCGTTTTGCTTTAGCTTTGCATTATTTTCGCATTGCGATTTTCGATGCCGGCGCTTCTGCACCGGTGCGGCAGCTTCTGCTTGCCAAAAATATTTTAGCATATTTTTGTTCGCAAAACAATACAAAAATCGCATTTATTTGCGCATGTCGCAATTTGCCGCGATTTGCTGCAATTTGCGCCCATCTGCAACTTGCACCCGCATGCAATTGGCATCCTCTTGCAATCCATATGCTCCGTATGCTTTGTATGCCCTATACGCTGATTTCTCCCCTGAGATTCTGGGTCATGAGCCCTTTGATCATATTCTTCGGGTAGCCGCAGCTGAATAGATAATAGAGCTTTGCAACGGTCGCCTCTGTTGTCATATCGCTGCAGCCTACGGCGCCCGACTCCTTGAGGGCGTTGCTGGTAGCATATGTCCCGAGCCGGGTGCTTCCGCTGTAACACTGCGAGCAAACCGACACGATAGCGCCGTTTTCAGAGGCGCGCCTGATGCTGTCTACGAGCGCGCGGTTGTTGCTCGGGATATTTCCCTCGCCGAAGGTCTCAAGGACCACGCCGTCAAGCTTTTCTGTCATTATCTGTTCAAACAGCTCAAACTGAATGCCCGGAAAAATCTTAAGGACCCCGATTGGAACCTGCTTGAGCTCGGTAAGGGAGAATTTTTCCTCCTGTTTTGGCATGATGAGAGCCTGATGGTTATACATAATATCGATTCCTACATTTGCAAGCACCGGATAGTTAGGCGATGCGAATGCCATCAGCTCATCGGATGAGACCTTTGTGGAGCGATTTCCCCTAAGGAGCCTCCCGGCAAAATAAAGGCACACCTCGTTTGCAACCCCGTCTGCTGCGATGAGCATCGAGTTTATGAGATTGTCCCTGCCGTCGCTTCTCAGCTCGCAAAGCGGAATTTGAGAGCCGGTGAATACAACGGGCTTATCCAGTCCCTCCAGCATGAACGAAAGGGCAGATGCCGTATATGACATGGTATCCGTACCGTGAAGCACAACGAAGCCGTCATAGTTATTATATCGATTTCTGATTTCTCTGCCTATATTTACCCATTGCTCCACAGCCACATTCGCAGAGTCCAGAAGCGGATCGAACTCGATGACATCCCAATATGGCATATCCCTATTCTTTAGCTGCGAAATCTCGTCCAAAAGACTCGAAAAATATTTCTGCTTGGGCGCATAGCCAAGCTCTGTTGGGACCATTCCGATGGTGCCGCCGGTATATAAAATGCAAACTCTTTTTTTCTTCATAGAATCATTAACTCCTTGAAAATTCGTTCATTTGTGATAAGATAGAGTATAAATAGAGTATAGCACAAAAGGCGGGGGAGTGCAAACCGCGCGATCCCCCGAAAAATCTGTGCAAATGGTGAACTTTTTCTTGATAAAGCGCGCCAAAAATGCTAAAATATCTAGATAAATATTCTAAAAAAACGGAGGGGACGTTAAAATGGCAGACGAATTGCTGCTAACCCAAGAGGGTTATGACAAAATTGTGGCGGAACACGAGGAGCTTGTGTCCGTAAGACGAAAGGAAATTTCCGAAAAATTAAAAGAAGCGATTTCTTACGGCGACCTTTCGGAGAATGCCGAATATGACGCGGCCAAAAATGAGCAGGCAGAGCTTGAAGAAAGAATTTTCAAGCTAGAAGATATGATAAAAAAAGCAAAGGTTCTCAAAGAAGATGAGATGACCAACGACTTCGTGGGAGTCGGCTCCAAGGTTCTCGTAAAAGACCTGGATAGCGGCGAGGAGATGGAATTTACCATCGTAGGTTCCACCGAGGCGGATCCTTTCGCCCTCAAGATTTCCAACGAATCTCTCGTAGGTCAGCACCTGATCGGCAAGAAAACAGGAGAAGTAGCAGAGATAATCGTTCCGGATGGGACTCTCCACTACAGCATAGAGAGAATCAGCAGATAACAAGCAAAGAATCAGCAGATAACAAGCAAAGAATCAGCAGATAACAAGCAAAAGATCAGCAGAGAACAAGACAAAGAGAGGAAATAAGAGAGGAAATACAAAAAATGAGTACAGAAGATGTAAGAGTAAATCAGACTACGGCCGAGCCTGAGGGGATTTCGGAAGAAGCACTCAGCGAGCAGCGGCAAATCAGAAGAGAAAAATTAAGAAATCTGCAAGAAGCAGACAGAAACCCGTTCCTCATCGAAAAGTGGAACGTGACCGCACACTCCATGGATATCAAGGATAACTTTGAGGCGATGGAAGATCAGGAGGTCTCAGTTGCAGGCCGAATCATGGCATTCCGTAACATGGGGAGGGCCTCCTTTATCAACATCCAGGACAAGCAGGGCAGAATCCAGATATATGTAAGAAAAGACGATATCGGTGAAGAGGACTACAAATGGTTCAAAAAATACGACATCGGCGACATCCTCGGCATCGAAGGCAAGGTTTTCAGGACAAAGACCGGCGAGGTTTCCATCCATGCAACCCGGGTGGTTCTCCTCTCCAAGTCGATCCAGGTGCTCCCGGACAAGTGGGCAGGGCTAAAAGACCAAGATCAGAGATACAGACAGAGATATGTAGATCTCATCATAAATCCGGAGGTTCGCGATGTTTTCCTGAAGAGAGCATCCATTATCAAGGAATTCAGAAGGGTACTCGAAGAGGATTATGGCTACCTCGAGGTAGACACCCCGATCCTTACCACCGTTGCGGGCGGCGCCAACGCAAGACCTTTTGAGACTCACCACAACAGCCTTGACCTCGACATGAAGCTGAGAATTTCCAACGAGCTTTTCCTCAAGAGATGTATCGTAGGCGGACTTGACAGGGTATATGAGATGGGCAAGATGTTCCGTAATGAGGGCATGGACAGACGCCACAATCCGGAATTTACCAACATGGAATGTTATGCCGCATACCAGGATATGGACTTTGTCATGGAAGTTACCGAGCAGATGGTATACAAGGCACAGATGGCCGTAAACGGCACACCGATCATAAAATATCAAGGCAAGGAGTTCGACGTAACCCCGCCATGGAGAAGGCTCAACATGGCAGATGCCATCAAGGAGATCACAGGCGTTGACTTCGATACAATCGAAACGGACGAAGAAGCAAGAGAGGCGGCTATCGCGCAGGGAATGGATCCAAAAGAGGTTAAGGAACAGACCAGAGGCAAGATCCTCGCAGAGATGTTCGAAGAATATTGCGAAGACATCCCCGGATACCTCGACGGACCTGTATTTGTCATCGGCCACCCGGTAGAGGTTTCGCCTCTTGCAAAGAGAGACCCGAAAGACCCTAGGATCACCAGAAGATTCGAAGCATATATCAACGGATGGGAAATTGCAAACGCATTCTCGGAGCTCAACGACCCTATCGACCAGTACGAGAGATTTGCAGAGCAGCAAAGACAGCTCGACTGCGGCATCGATGACGAGGCTCATCCTATGGATCTCGACTTCGTAAACGCGCTCGAGGTTGGACTTCCGCCGACAGGCGGCCTGGGCGTTGGCATCGATAGATGCATCATGCTCATCCTCGACCAGCCGTCCATCAGAGACATCATGCTCTTCCCGACCATGAAGCCGCAAGGATCCGAGAAGAAGCAAGAAGCAGAGCAGAAGAAGCCAAGAATTCTTGACAAAACAAAAATCGAGATAGAGCCGCTCTTCGAAGAATATGTTGACTTTGACTCCTTCGCAGCCTGCGATTTCAGAGCGGTCAAGATCAAAGAATGTACAGAGGTTCCAAAGAGCAAGAAGCTCCTGAAGTTCGTACTCGACGACGGAACAGGCACAGACAGAATAATCCTTTCCGGAATCCACGAATATTATGAACCGGAGAAGCTGGTCGGAAAAACAGCTGTTGCCATCACAAACCTCCCGCCAAGAAAGATGATGGGCGAAGAAAGTAACGGCATGCTCCTGTCCTGCATCAACAAATACGACGGTGGAGAAATGCTAAACTTCATCATCCTCGATGGTAGCATCCCGGCAGGAGCCAAGGTATACTAAACCCAGATGCTGTGATGCAATGCTGAAGTGCAAGCATAAAAATTCCGAAAAATAACGCGTTTCGCAAATCTTTTCATTGCATTCGCAAAAGATATGTTGTATAATATTATGTGTTCGGCGAGCTCGCCCCGCCGAACACAATATTTGCGGTCGTGGCGGAATTGGCAGACGCGCACGGTTCAGGTCCGTGTGGGAAACCATGGGGGTTCGAATCCCTTCGACCGCACCACGTCGCAGCAAACTACGCTGCTATCAAAAACCGGCCGTAAAGGCCGGTTTTTTCATGCGTTCCGTTGCTGCTCCTTTCCCCAAAAAGCTAACGCTTTCCGGGGGCCCCATTCATGAACCCATCTAAGATGGGCGCTTTCGTTTGCATGCAGAGGACTAAGAGGATACCTTTAGGTATCCTCTTAGTTTTTATACGAATGCATGGGAGTCGAACCCGAAAGGGCGTAGCATCTCTTATCTTGCCATCACAGCATCATTCCTGGAAAGAAGATAGACACAATACTGGTTCATGCTAATCCCTTCTCTCTGAGAATGTTCCGCTAGCGTTCTATGCAGGCTTCGAGGAATTCTAAGCTTAAATTGCCCTGAATAATCCTCCAAACTGCCTGGCTCATAAATTTTCACACCATCCGCAAGCGCAGCTTCAAGCCAAGCTTTCTTCGCTTCTAAAGCGTTTGCAACTGCACTTTCGACAGTTTCCCCGCAGGTAATACAACCGGGCAAATCCGGATATGAAACAACAAATCCGCCCTCATCAATGTCTTCTAAAATTTCCATGCGATAGGGCATTTTCATATAATCATTCAGAGTATTCATCGTTCTTTTCCTCACTTTCTACAATTTGCCGCACCATTTCGACATATACTTTTTTTATAGGCTCATGCTTGGGTATCGTAATCGGCATACAGCCTTGCTTTCTAAATGTGCAATGACTGCTTCCGCCCCGGGGCATGTTCATATTGTAACCGTAACTTTCCAACACCTTGCATAACTCATCAAACCGGAGGTCTTTCGACAAAGTGAGTATGCGCGCTATCAGTTTATCCCATTTCGACATTTGCTTTACCTCCTGCTTATATTATATATGGTATCATATATGGTGTCAATACGCCACACCCCTAAAATTTTCAAAAAGTTGAAAATTCGATATTTTTGTGGTACAATACTATCGCAGAGTGCTTATCGCTCCGGCGAAACCCTCTGCATACACTAAAAATTAGACAGAGTAGGTTTTTTTATGAAAAAAATTGATGTCAAAACCATGGTTTGCTGCGCGGCGCTTATAGCAGCCGCCATCGTGCTTTCGAGGTTTCTGTCCATAAACGCATGGAATCTGAAAATCGGATTTACATTCATTCCGGTTTTCCTGGCGGGCTATCTCTACGGACCTGCTAAGGGCGCGGCCGTTGGAGGATTAGCCGATCTTGTCGGAGCGCTCCTTTTTCCGATCGGAGCCTATTTTCCGGGCTTTACGCTGACCTGCGCGCTTCAGGGCGTTACATACGGAATTTTTCTGAGAAAGAAGCAGACACAGGTTCGCATTCTCATTTCAGTACTTATCATCCAGCTCGTGCTTGGGCTTCTTCTCAACACCTTCTGGATCTCGATTCTCTACGGATCCTCCTTTGAGGCGCTCCTTGCGACCCGTATCGTGCAATGCCTGATTATGATTCCGGTAGAGTTTGTTGTAATCGGCGCCATGACTAGACTCCTTGCAAAGCATAGGGCTAGCATAATCGCGTAGGCAAAAGATAATAGAAGAACACAACAATTGGGAGATACTACGGAAAGCACCGCAAAGTCTCCCTTTTCTAATGAAAAAAAGAAGAAGAAATGAGGAGCGCGGCGGTTTTTATTGCGGGCATCCGTATTTTTCTGACCCGGCAGCCGCGTAATGTCCGTGTTTGGCGCATTTTTTGCCCAAAAATCAAAAAAACATACGGAAAATACGGCGAACATTCCCAAGAAGAATTGACAAATCATTCGACCGGTGATATAACATACTATATTTATTTGCAGAATCGTTTTTCGGAGGAGGTAAGAGATGGGAAAGAGTGAAAAGATTGAAAAGATTGAAAAGAAGGAACAACTCTACGAGGGCAAAGCAAAAAAGGTATATAGCACAAACAATCCCGATTATGTAATCGTATCATACAAAGACGACGCGACCGCGCTGGACGGACTCAAAAAGGGAACGATAAAAGGCAAGGGCGTTATCAATAACAAGATGTCAAATCATCTTTTCAAAATACTCGAAGAAAATGGCGTGCCGACGCATTTTGTCAAGGAGCTTTCTGACCGCGATACGCTGGTCAAAAAGGTTTCGATCGTGCCGCTTGAGGTTATTATCCGTAACATCTCCGCAGGATCCTTTGCCAAGAGGTTCGGCGTGGAAGAAGGCATCGCGTTCGATAAGCCGACGATTGAATTTTCATATAAGAATGATGAGCTGCACGACCCGCTGATGAACGCGTATCATGCGATCGCGCTTGGCCTTGCAACGGAAGGAGAAATCGAGACGATCAAATCATATGCCTTTCGCGTAAACGAAATTCTGAAGGCATACTTCATTGAGCGAGGTGTAAAGCTTGTTGACTTTAAGATGGAATATGGAAGGCTCGCAGGCGGCACAATCGTTCTAGCCGACGAAATCTCACCGGATACCTGCCGCTTCTGGGACAGCAAGACAAACGAAAAGCTTGATAAGGACCGCTTTCGCAAAGATATGGGCGGCGTGGAAGATGCCTATAACGAAATGATGAATCGCGTATTCGGAAAGTAACCCAAGGGAGGCTAGGCATGAGCAGTTTGAGAGAAGAATGCGGAGTTTTTGGAGTATTTTCGCCCGAAAAATCCGATGTTGCAAGCACCGCATACTATGGCCTGTTTGCGCTCCAGCACCGCGGGCAGGAGTCCTGCGGCATAGCAGTAGGCGATGCGGGGCTATTTCGGACATATAAGGATACGGGGCTTGTCAACGATGTCTTTTCGCCGCAAATTTTAGAGAGCCTCGGCGAGGGTAACATGGCAGTAGGCCACGTGCGTTACGGAACAACAGGCACAAACGACCGCACCAACGCGCAGCCCATAGTCGTCAACCATATCAAGGGCAGAATGGCGCTTTCGCATAACGGAAATATCGTAAACTGCCAGGAGCTGCGCCGCGAGCTTGAGCTTGCGGGCTCTATCTTTTCCACCACCAGCGATACCGAGGTCATCTCATATATAATCACAAAGGAGAGGCTAAAGGCTCCCTCCATCGAGCAGGCGCTGAGCCGTGCAATGGATAGGATCAAAGGCGCATATTCTCTTGTAATCATGTCGCCATCCAAGCTGATCGCAGCGCGAGATGAGAACGGCTTTCGCCCGCTTTGCTACGGAAAGACAAAGGACGGAAGGTTCGTGGTAGCATCCGAAAGCTGCGCGCTCGATGCTGTTGGCGCAAAGTTTATCCGGGATATAAGGCCGGGCGAAATCGTAATTTTTGATAAGGATGGCGTGCGAAGCATAAACGAGCACTGCGGCAAGGCAGAAGGCGCGATGTGCGTATTTGAATATATCTATTTTGCAAGACCGGATTCTGTCATCGACGGCTGCAGCGTGCATGCCGCACGTATGCGCGCGGGGGCGTTTCTTGCGCTTGAGCATCCTGTGCAGGCGGATGTCGTAATCGGCGTGCCAGACTCGGGGATAGATGCGGCGGTAGGATATGCCAAGCAGTCCGGGATCCCATACGAAATCGGATTTATCAAGAATAAATATATCGCAAGAACCTTTATTCAGCCGGGGCAGAAGAGCCGTGAGGATAAGGTAAAGATCAAACTCAATCCGATCGCAGATGTTGTTCGAGGGAAGCGCGTTGTCATGATCGACGATTCGATTGTACGCGGCACGACAAGTGCGCGGATTGTCAAACTTTTGAGAGAAGAAGGCGCAAGCGAAATTCACCTGAGAGTCTCAGCGCCGCCATTTTTGAACCCCTGCTACTACGGCACGGATATCGACTCGCGCGAGAATCTGATAGCCGCAAATCATACGACTAGCGAGATTGCAGAGATTATCGGGGTAGACTCGCTGGGTTATCTGAGCGTGGAAAATGCGAAACAGATTGCAAAGGGCATGACCGGCGCAAAGTACTGCACAGCATGCTTCGACGGAAATTATCCGACCCAGATACCGAAAACAAGCGCAAAAGGAAGATTTGAGTCTCCGATTTCAGGCAGGGAGTACGACGTAGAGGCATTTCCCATCCCCGCAAGAGAGTAAGACGCAAAAGAGCTGCCGCCACGGCCAGTTAATTTAACAAGCTGTGCGGCAGCCACTTTTTATTTTTTGCTAAAACTCCCTGTGGGTGGTAGCTTCACCATTTTCAAATTTCACCTCGTATCCGTGGCCCGGCTTTGGAATCCACGACCAGAAGCTTTCCTTTTCGCCCGGGAAAAAGCTTTCCATAATTGCGGCGATAACTCCCCCGTGGCAAATAAGGATCGAAACAGCATCCCTCCCGCTGTGCCTGCATGCAAGCTCCCTCAGGCGATGCTTTGCCATAAGCTCCTTTGCGCCCTCGCGGATCCTTGCATGAAAGTCATTTACGGATTCACCCTCAGGAAAGCTAAACAGAATCTCATCGCCGCCCATGCTCATCCATTGATTAAACTCCTCGCGGTATGTGTCCGCAGCTTCGATTTCTTCAAAGCTCATGCCCTCCCATGCACCGAAATTCATCTCCTGAAGCATCGGCAGAGCCTCGTGAGGCGTATCGCCATATATTATCTCAAATGTCTGCTCCGTACGCAGAAGCCCCGAGGTATAGCAGTCTGCACCCGCAGCAGATGGATAGATACCCTCCGCCGAAAGCTTTTTTATGAGCGAAAACCCCTCCGGAGCAAGCGGAATGTCCATCTGCCCATAGTACCAGTTTTTTAAATTGCCCTCGGTGATGCCGTGGCGAATAAAATACATATATGAACCCATAAATTTTCTCCTCATATAAATAATCTCTGAAGCTATTTGAGGCGCTGCCCCAGCCCGCAGAATACCCGGTGAACCTCGTCCGATTCCCTCCCGAGCCAAAGAAGCGTTCTGCCTACGCTTTCGCGCCATGCCCGCCTGTCCGGGTCGATAGGTACAACGCCTTGCGAGATGTCGTCTGCGATCCAGATCTTTTCGCGAAGCGGATTTTCATCATCATACATTTTCAGAACGTCTTTCGCCTCTGCGCCCTCAAGAACGCAGGCATAGACGAATTTTTCAAGCCCAAAGATTACCTTTTTTGACAGGTCGATTGCAAGTGACTCGTCGCAGAAAAATATATCGTCATCGCTTATATCCCAGTGTTCCTTGGCATATGCAAGCTTCCCCTGATATGCCCCTCCAAAAATCAAAATCATATTCTAGCCTCCTCTTCTAGCCTCCTTTAGCAAAGCACCAGCGAAAATACGCCCATAAGCTCCCCCCATAGTATTCCGTAGCCTGCGATATCGCCGCTCATGCCGCCGAGATTTTTCTTCGCATATTGAATGGAAACAAGGCACCCAAGCGCCGTAAATCCGCAGACGATAAGAGTCGCAAGCCGCAAAGAAGAGCAGAGAAATGCCGCCGCCGCAATTATTGTTAGCAGTGCGAGCAGGAGCAAAATCCCGGCCTTCGCGCCGGTTTTCTCACCTTCCATCCCCGCATACTGGCTCTGCGCCATAGGCTTTGCGATGAGAACGTGCAGCCCGGAAACCGCGCGGCTCATAACTACGATCATTACCATATTGACAAAATCAACCCCCGTAGTTACCGCAGTAGAAAGAAAGCAAAAATATCCAAGCACAAAGAATATCATGCCTACCACCGCAAACGCTCCCGCAGAGCTATCCTTGAGTATCCTTTGCCTCTCCGCTAGCGGCCGCCGCGACATAATCGCATCGCAGCAGTCCATAAACCCGTCCATGTGCATGAACCCGCACAGCGCAAACGGAATGATGCTTATCAAAAAGCTCGCCGCAAGGAACGGAAACCCGATATAAACAAGGGCAAAATAGCAAGCAGCCCAGATTATCCCGATGATAAGCCCAACAAGCGGAAGGAACCCCAGCATAAGGCTCTGATAATTCTGATCCCAGCGTTTCGACGGGCAGGGGAGCGAGCAAAAATTGCCCCATGCCATCATAAAACCTGTAAAGTATTTCATATATTTTCTCCTGACCGCAAGAATGCGTCAGTCTCCTTTCCCAAATCAATCTCTAATCAATTTCTATTTGCGTTCCTATTTATATCGATACCTAAAGCCGTATGCTACCTCGATGACGCTATCGCATGCCCTAGCAAGGCTCCGGTCGATAAGCGCAAGGCCCCTTCTGTACGGCTCGGTAAAATCATCGAACGCGAAGCTATCCGAGTATATATAATCCGAAACGAAAATTGAATTTCCCGTTGCGCAGGCAAAGCGGGCGAGCTCGCCTGCGAGCCTCTCCGGCGCACCAAAATCAACGCTTCCGTCACCTCTGAACATCTCGTTAGATAAAAGCGCCGTCACGCTGTCAAGAAGAAATACGCCCCGCGGATCGACAGGCCGTCCCATGGCCGTCTGGGAAGTGAGAGCATCGCAGATGTCAAGTCCCTGCTCGATCGTCTCAAACCCCCAGCCCTCGCGCTCGGCAAGATGCCTCTCTATTCGCGCCAGGTCCTCATCGTCACGCGGGATCATCGTCGCAAGATAATATAGCGGAAGCCCCATGTCCCGCGCCATGCCCCTTGCAAGCTCCTGCGCATGATAGGACTTGCCATTCTTGCAGCCGCCGCTTATAAAGATATTCATTAGAAGAAGTTTCCTTTCTTTCCTTCCTCAAGATAATCAGCATCGATTGCGCCCTCCGCGAAGGTCGCCATTCCGTTCATCGCAGCGCATGCGGTTTCTATGATCTTGAAGCTGATCGGACAGCCGCTCCCCTCGCCGAGCCTCATACCGAGGTCAAAATACGGCTCGATTCCAAGAGCATCCATAGCGACAAGATACCCCTGTTCCTTCGACTGGTGGGATCCAAGCATATATGATTTTGCCTTCGGAGCAAGGACAGATGCCGCAAGTGCAGCTACCGCAGAGATGTATCCGTCGATAACTACAGGCATTTTGTAGTATGCCGCCCCGAGGAACGCCCCCGCCATAGCGCATATATCAAATCCTCCTACGCTAGCGAGGATATCTAGGGTCTGTTCCTTGTCATGAGCCTGCGCGAGCCCCTTATCCTGTTCCTGCGCGAGCCCCTTATCCTGTTCCTGCGCGAGCCCCTTGACAGCCTCGTCCACGATGCGGATTTTCTTTGCGAGTCCCTCGTCGTTTAGCCCGCCTCCGCGGCCAGCAACATCCGCTCCGGATTTGCCGCATAGCGCCGCAAGCACGCAGGCACTGGTAGTTGTATTTCCGATTCCCATTTCGCCCACGCCGAAGATATCATATCCGCAGCGCTTGATCGCCTCGACCGCCTCAACGCCTGTGAGAATAGCCGTGAGCGCCTCCTCGCGGCTCATGGCAGGCTCCTTTGCAAGGTTCTTTGTGCCATCTGCGATGCGGCGGTTTACGATCTTGGTGGCAAGGCCCTTCTGGCAGCCGCCTTCTGCGCACTCGTGCTCATACATCTCGGCAGAATATAGCGCCTCAGGGATCTTCATCTTTACGCCCACATCAACGACCAGAAGGCCGATGTCCCAGTATTTTGCCATGGAGCTTACTCCGGTCAGATGACGGGTGAAGTTGATAGTCTGCGAGAGAGTAACCGACTGCGGGGCGGAGGCTACTCCCTCTTCAACCACGCCATTATCTGCCGAGAATATAACAACGGCCTGCTTTTTCATATCGTTCTTTACCTTTCCGGTGATTCCGGCAAGCTGAATCGATATATCCTCGAGCCTCCCAAGCGCCCCGGTAGGCTTTGCCAGAACCTCCTGGCGGGCCTTTGCCTTCTCCATCGCATCATAGCTTAGATCTCCCATTTCATCGATTGAGTCCAGTATCTCGCCGAGGCGCATACTGAGCTCCCCAAAATCTTTTCTTTCCATAATATATTATATCTCCTTTTTATATTGCATTCGCATTCGGTTTTACATTCACATTTGCATTCGCATTCGTTTTCACATTCACATTCGCATCCGTTTTCATGTTGGCATCCGTTTTCACGCTCGCATTCGTTTTCGCGTCTGTCTTTATATTCGCCATACCTTTGCCTTCGCCTTGGTACCCCTCTTCTTCTCATTCGCCTTACCATCGCGCCGCGTACTCATTTTTTAGCCATTCAATGCACGATGCCGCATCGCGGGCCTCGATCGTAAAGGTTGTATCCTCCGCGCAAAAGTCCGAGATCCGCCCGAAGATCTCTTTCATATCCATGCTTCCCTCACAGAAGGCGCCGTGGCTGTCGCTTCTGCCGTCATTGTTATGCAGGTGAAAATGCCCGATGCGAGATCCCAGATGCTCGATCCATTTTGTGACCGGAACCTCAGCAGAGGTCATCGCGTTAGCATGCCCGATGTCTAGGCAGAGCCTGATCGCGGGATTTTCGATATTTTTCATAAGCTCAAGCAGCATATATGGCTCATCCTCAAGCACGTTTTCTATATAGATAGAAAAATCAGCGGGCTTGTCATGCATAAACTCCTCCCAAAACTGTGCGCCCTTCTTCACATACCATTCTTTGAAGTATATAAACGGAAGCCACCCAGTGTGCACCACCATGCGGCCTATCCCAAGCGCGCGCGCTGCATCATAAGCCTCGTTCAGGCGGCGCATAGCAAGCTCCCGCGCCATGTGATCGATCGCAGACGGGTGGATCTCCGTAAATGGCCCGTGGAGAAAGAGCCCCGCAGGGTCCTTGATACCGGAAAGCGCAGCATCAGATCTGATGCTCCCAAGCAGCTCCTTGCGATTAACCTCATCAAGAGCCTGCGAGATGCAGGTATGATTTATCTCTAGCCCCACCCCATACTCCCGGGCAAGGCTTATCGCATCCTTCGAAAATGTCGCAACAAAAAAATTTTCTTTCATAAATGCCCCTATAACATCTGTAACATCTGTAACATTTCTACGCCTAACTCAACAGATACATTCTATCACAAGCCCGCTAGAAAAAAAAGTATGCTGCCAAACTAAAACAAAAATATAGCAAAAATCTAGCATGCAAAAAATATTTCCGAAAAGCCAATGCAAAAAATATTTCCCAAAAGCCTATGCCCCAAAATATTTCCAAAAAGCCTATGCCAAAAATATTTCCCAAAATACCCCTTGAAATTCCCTGGGCGCCGTGATAGAATATCCGTGTTAAGAGAATTTAATAATACTTATGTTCTTCATCCGCGGGGCCTCGCCTGGTACGGACCTTGGGAATGAAGCTAAGATGGAAGCAGGTTAGAGTCCTGCGCGGTCCCGCCACTGTATTGAGGGAGCCTTACTTTGGACGCCACTGACGAGCAGAATTTTTTTCATTTTCGTTGGGAAGGCAAGCGAGGTGTTGATAGCTGAGTCAGGAGACATGCATAGGTTGAGAATTTCCAAGCGTCGGACGAACGCTTGGCCAGAAATAGCGCAGTGCAAACGGACTGTAGCTTGATTGATGTATTTCAGTTAGGCTACGGTTTTTTTATGCCCTTGCCCATGCATGCGATATTTATCCGGCATATTGCATCTATGGATAATTTGCAAAATAGAGAATAGATAATGGATTAAAGAGAAAGAAGGTATAACCATGGAAAAAATCGAGCATAGAATCGAGCATAGAAACAAGACATTTTACAGGGCGCTTCAGGGCCTGAGCCTGTTCATCCCCTGCGCAAAGAGCGCGGACGGCCAGGTACTGCTGCGGATGCTCATAAACGAAAATGGGCAGGAGTTCGTGCCGGCATTTTTTTCCAGAGGCTCGCGCATAGGGGATTTTCTCGAGAACGAATTGGTGGAATTCGCCTTCCCGAAGCTAAGGAATATCTTTATCGACCTGCCGGATGAAATTTGCGGTGTGGTAATAGAGCCGTTCGAGAAAAATATTCTTGTTGGCAGGCAGGCGATGGCAGAATACGATTCCATCACCAAGGGCATGGCGCTCGCAAGGCATGGCCACCAGAGTTAATAACCGGAAACGGATATTATATAAGTTCTCCTAAAATATAGGAAGTACATTTAATTGCGAAGACGGATATGCGGGACGCAGACATTGCGCCTCGCATATTTGTTTTTTTGCTAGCCGCGCTGCCTGGGCTATGTAAGCAGAACACTTGAGAACCTCGTCGGAAAGGACAACCTCTATGGCAGAAACCTCATCAAATTCCCGGCACCAGAATTCTATGTATTCTATGTGGGCGAAGGCAAGTGGGAAGAAAAGCAGCTTCGCCTCTCAGAAAGTTTTTTGCGCATGCCAAATGAAAGGAGAAGCGGAGAGACAGAATTGCGGAAGCGCGATTCCGCCTCGCTGAAAAGAAGAAATACGAAAAGCG
>CAVCFO010000015.1:0-1963 GCA_963601575.1 bacterium | reverse complement strand
CAAAAAGAATTTACAATGAAAAAAAATTAAAAAAAGTTCAAAAAAGTTCAAAAAAGCTTGAAAAATTCTTCGAAATTTTTGAAAATTCCGAAGGAGCCCGCAGCCCCGGAAAAATTTTTAAGAAAAATTGCATCCCCCTGTAACCTTTTGGCCCCTTCAGCCGAGTTACTAGTGAAGGGTTAAGATGAGAGCCTTTGCGGGGAGGGGGAATAATCCGCGAAAATCCCTAAAGCTTCGGGATTTTCACAAAAAACACTTGCAAAGCAAATGACCTTTTGGTAAACTATTACGGAATTATTTCATATTGTGATATGTTGTGGGACTATGTCCATTTTCACAAGACCTTGCAATATGAGCAAAAAATTAAAAGGGAGGAATTCAAAAAATGAAAAAGTTTTTAACAGTGCTGCTCGCACTGGCTGTTATGTTCACATTCAGCTTTGGCAGCACAGTGGCGTGGGCAGACGCAGAGGACGACTGGAGTGCAGCCCTGGATGCCCAGAAACAGGTTATCCTGAATAACCTCGCGCAGTACAAGGCTACGCTTCTTTCGAACGTGAACCTCGACAAGAACGCCCTTGGCTATGTAGGTGCTGAAGGGACCGCGTTCAGCAAAATAACAGATGACACTATCGAAGCGGACGAGCGAATCACCGGCTTCACAGCTGCCGCGATCGAAAAAGCAGCTGACAAGGTGATCGAAGACATCACGACTCAAATCAACACCGCTAGAAGAGATAAGTTAAATAACGGGAACCTGATTGGAAGCCCTTCGGCAGCAGAAGCTATGGCGGTGTACACTAACGATAAGGTGACTACCGTGCTAGGAGAGGATGTGGCAAGCGCAGACGCCCTGGCTAAGGTGATCTTGAAAACTGAGGACCCGACTAGCGGAAGCACTTACAAAATCGAGCTCAACAAAAAGCAAGCTCCGCAGACAAGAACAGACATCGAGGCCGCGGTTGCCGCGGTGTCGGAATTAGAGTACGAAGGGGCAACAACACAGTATTACCTGACTGCCGGGAATGAGGGAAGCAAATGGGTGGACACCGTAAGCACGACAGGTTCGACGACAAAACTCTCCGCAGCAGAAGCGGTCCAGGCACTCAAAGACAGCATTAAAACAGCATTGAACAAAGCGGACGACGCTACGGTTGATAA
This sequence comes from bacterium, assembly GCA_963601575.1. Lineage (GTDB taxonomy): Bacteria > Bacillota > Clostridia > Peptostreptococcales > Anaerovoracaceae > CAG-238. The sequence continues at coordinate 802 of CAVCFO010000015.1, read as the reverse complement.
GAACTGCTGTGTTGCTGAGTCCCAAAGACTTGCCTACGAGGCCGTTTGGACTGAGTTCAAGACCCAGCTCGCTAAGGTGAAGACCAAGGCAGACGAAGATTTCAACGACATCACCTCGGACACCTCCGTTGCTGCCCTGGTTAACACTTACGCAAACGCCGGGTATGGGTACGCTGCTGAGTTAACTAAAGGATACGCGAGCTCGACAACCAAAATGGATTGGAGTGAAAAAGTTGACAGCGGAGCGGATCTGGCTCCGTTCTGGACCGCAAGCTCAAGCACCTCAAAATCCGGCAAACTCTTCGGAATTGCAATCGGAGACATCAAAAACGTGACTAGAACCGAGGCCGTTGCCGTGTACAACGAGATCATCAAAGAGATCGACAACTCAAAGCCGATCGTGACCAGCTGGATCAACAACGCGAACGAAAATGAGAATAACGCTGGTAAGCTCCACACTGATGCCGGAGCGTTCTTCAAGACCCTGGACGCTGCTATGCAGGCCGCTGATAAGTACGACGAAGTGGTGACAGAGGGTAGCAAACTCAAAGCAGAATATCGGAGCGGAGTAAAGCAGTACGACGACTCGAAAGTCGAAGAAACGGTTAAAAACGCCGAGGACTTCGTTTATGCCGATCTTGCGACCGTTGAGGTCGGGCCAGCCGTGACCCCGAATCAGACTTGGGGAGCTACCGCGAGGCTCTACCTTGCGATCTCCTCGAACGACCTGTATGATTTGGGGTATAACCTAACAAGCGTAAATAATTTAGTTGAAGAAGAAAGCCTCCTCGCTGTCCAGGCC
>CAVCFO010000014.1:44333-45640 GCA_963601575.1 bacterium | reverse complement strand
ACTATGATAGCGCCCAGCATGTAATGCGCGCCTGCGGCGAAGTGGACGGAAGGCCCAGCTGCAATCACGAATGTTGGGCGTGCATGCGAAAGCACTGCCCATATAGAAAGGAAAGGTAAAATGTACCCACGACTTGTAATTGATTTGAAAAAGCTAAGAAATAACCTCGACGCCTGCGCGAGGCTTGTGAAGGGAGATGCGTGCATGAACGCAAAAGCGGGCACAAGCGCAGGCGCGAGCGCAGGCGCGAGCACCGCAAGCCCAATGAGCCTTATGATCGTAACAAAAGGCCTTTGCGCGGACAAAGAAATGGCGCATATGATTGCCGCCCACCCGGCGGTTGATTTTATGGCGGACTCCCGCATCGCAAATATCAAAACCTATGCGGATGAAGCAAGAGCTGCCGGAAAAAAAACCGCTCTTCTCAGAATCCCCATGCACTGCGAGGTCAGCGAAGTGATAAAATACGTGGACCTCAGCTTCAACTCGGAGCTTTCGACTATAAGGCTCCTGAATGAAGAAGCAAAGAAGGCAGGAACTGTCCACAATATCCTGCTGATGATCGACATGGGCGACCTTCGGGAGGGCATTTTCTATCAGAACGAAGATCTGATTTTCGAGACGGTTTCCGAGATCCTCACCATGGAAAACATAAATCTCTACGGCGTGGGCGTAAACCTTACCTGTTACGGCGCCATCATTCCGAAACAGGATAATCTCGGGGGCCTTGTGGCAATCGCTCGCAAAATCGAAGAAAAATTCGGCATAAGCCTTCGCATGATTTCCGGCGGAAATTCCAGTTCTGTTTACCTTATATGGCAAGATGGACTTCCGCAAGGCATAAACAACCTGAGACTTGGAGAATCTTTCCTGCTCGGAAACGATACAGCTTATGGCGGGGCTGTTCCCGGCTGCGTCCACGACACACTTACGCTCGAGGCTCAGATCGTGGAGCTAAAAGAAAAACCGTCTCTTCCAATCGGCGAAGTAGGAGTTGACGCTTTCGGGCAGAAGCCATACTACGAAGACAGAGGCATCATGAAACGCGGAATTATCGCAGTCGGAAAGCAGGACACAGACCTTGGCGGAATGATTCCAACTGACCCTAAGATCGAAATCATGGGCGGCTCCTCCGACCATACGATTCTTGACCTGACCCACACGGAGAGGGACTACAAGGTGGGCGATATCGTGACATTTACCGTGGAATACGGCGCAATGCTCAAACTCGCCACCAGCCCTTATGTAGAAAAGGTCTACATCAAAAACTAAACTTTTCCCGCGAATTCGCGCAGAAGGAGTGGCGA
>CAVCFO010000014.1:39977-44323 GCA_963601575.1 bacterium | reverse complement strand
AAAATACATTTGAGAATAACAAAAGCATAGGTGGCAAAGCGCTTCTGATCATGCAGGCCGGGCAGGCAAGAGCAGGTGACAGAGGGCTTTGCAAAACAAGGAGATGACAGAATTGGAAAAGACGGATATTTTGGTTATAAATCCAGGATCAACGACAACGAAGATCGGGCTGTTTGGTAGCGCAGGGCTCGCCTTCGAGGAGACGCTGAGGCACGAGCCGGATAAGCTCCTGGCATACGGCAGCATAGGAGCGCAGCTTCCGTACCGGGCAGAGGTGCTTCGAAAGGTCCTAGAAGAAAAGAAGTATGATATATCGAGGCTCAAGGCGGTCGTAGGCAGGGGCGGAATGGTTATCGGACTTTCCGGAGGCGGCTACCTGGTAAATCCCGCGCTCTGCGAGGCGATGAAGGATCCGAAGAACCCTCAGCACGCATCGAGCCTCGGCGCGCTGATCGCATATGAGATTGCACAGCCCCTCGGGATCCCGGCGTTTATATACGACTCGACCATGGGCTGCGAACTGACGGAGATTGCGAAGATCTCGGGACTTTGCGGCATCGAAAGATATGGCTGCTACCATGTCCTGAACGCGCGTGCCCAGGCGATGAACTACGCAAAAAAAATCGGCAAAAATTACAAGGATCTGAGCCTTCTTGTCTGCCACATGGGCGGCGGCATTTCGGTAACCGTTCACAAGGACGGCAAGATCATAGACGGTGCATCCTATGACGACGGTCCGATGTCCCCGGAGAGAACAGGCGGAATCGCCCTGCTCCTGTGGACGAAGCTTTGCTATAGCGGAAAATATACAAAGGAAGAAGCAGAGAAACTCATCTGCGGCAAAGGCGGGCTATATTCCTATCTAGGCAGAACCGACTGCCGCGGAATCGAGAAGCTGATTGCCGGTGGCGACCAGAAGGCAAAGCTTGTATACGAGGCGATGGCATATCAGGTCGCAAAGAGCATAGCCGAGATGTCCGTTCCGCTGAAAGGAGAGGTAGATGCGGTGATTCTCACAGGAGGCGCCGCGAACTCAAAGATGCTTACGGATATGGTAAGAGACTATGCAGGGCATATAGGCGAGTTCGTCATGATGCCGGGCGAAGATGAGCTGGGAGCGCTGGCCAGGGGCGCAGAGCGAATCCTCTCGGGGCAGGAAGAGGCGCATATTTATAGCTAATAATATGCTGCTGGCAGGATATATGACCGGCAGGATATATGACTGGCAGTATAGACGACCGGCGGGATGAACAGATGGTCAGAAGAATAGCCGCCGGTATAGACGCTAGGCAGAAAAGATATCTAAAGAAAAGAAAAGAAACGAAAGGGTAGCAAAGGGTAGCAAGTGAAAGAATACGATTATAAGAAACTCCAAAACGGAAGCGACATCAGAGGAATAGCAATGGAAGGCGCTAGGGGCGAGCATATAAACCTCGGAGCAGAAGAAACCGCAAGGCTTACAAGAGGCTTCGCAATGCATCTTGCAAAGAAGCTGGCAAGACCCGTAGCAGGGCTTGCGATCTCGGTAGGTCACGACAGCCGCCTGACGGGAGAGAAGCTAAAGAATATAATTATAGAAACCCTCGTAAGCCTCGGCATAACGGTTTATGACTGCGGCCTCGCGTCGACTCCGGCCATGTTCATGTCGACGATTTTTCCGGAATATGATTGCGACGGCGCGATCATGATAACCGCAAGCCACCTTCCATATAACCGCAACGGATTCAAATATTTTGGCAAGGACGGGGGGCTGGATAAGTCCGACATCTCGCAGATTATAGCATACGCAGAGAGCGATGCGGCTTGCGATGCGGCTTGCGATGCGGCCGCCGAAAAGGTAGGAAAGGAGACCGGAGCCGGAGCAAAGGCTGCCGAAAAGGTAGGGCAGGAGCCCGGCGCCGGAGCAAAGCATGCCGAAAAGCGAGACCTCATCGAAAGATATTCTAGGCATCTTAGAGAGAAGATCATCGCGGAGACGGCAGAGGAAGCAGGGAGCGACACCGAAGCAAATGCAGGTGCAAGTGCAGGTGCAGGTCCAGGTGCTGCCGGCGCTGGCATGGAAGGATGTAGCAGCGCTGGGATGGGAAGATGTAGCAGCGCCGGCAGAGCAGAAAAACCGCTGGCGGGTCTTAAGATCGTAGTGGATGCGGGTAACGGCGCCGGCGGATTCTATGCAGAGAAAATTCTCGCGCCGCTGGGAGCGGATGTATCCGCTAGCCAGTTCCTGGAGCCGGACGGGCATTTTCCGAACCATCAGCCGAATCCTGAAAACAGGGAGGCGATGGAGTCGATCTCAAAGCGCGTGATAGAATCGGGCGCGGACCTTGGCCTCATATTCGATACGGATGTAGACCGCGCCTCCGCGGTTGACAGAAACGGCAAGGAGATAAGCAGAAATGCCATCGTTGCAATGGCAGCGGCGCTGATTGCAAGGGAGCACCCTGGGACAACCGTTGTGACCGACAGCATCACAAGCGATGAGCTTACGGTATATCTTGAGAAATGCCTTGGGCTAAAGCATCTTCGCTATAGGAGAGGATATAAGAATGTGATAAACAAGGCGATAGAGCTAAATGAGTTCGGCACGGACTGCCAGCTTGCCATCGAGACCTCGGGCCATGCAGCATATAAGGAAAATTATTTTCTGGACGACGGAGCATATCTTGCCACCAAGATCGTAATCAAGGCGGCACAGCTTGCAAAATCCGGCGCCGGAATAGATGTGCTTCTTTCTTCACTCGAGGAGCCGAAGGAGGCAATAGAAATTCGCTTTCCGTTGCGAGGAGAGGATTTTGCAGAGCGCGGCGAGAGGATCCTCTCGGATCTTGCGGCCTGGGCGAAAGAAAAGCCGCAGGCAGGTGATGGGATCTGGCTTGCTGAGCCTAACTACGAGGGAGTCCGCCTGAACTTTCGCATGGCAGAGGCTACGGGCTGGTGCCTGCTTCGCAAATCGCTTCACGATCCTATCATGCCGCTCAATATAGAGGTTAGCGAAGGAAGCTGCGAGAAAATATTATCTATCATCAAGGATTTTCTGCGCAAATATGAAGAGGTTGAAATATAAATAAAATGAGAAAGAAAAAGAAAAAATAAGAAGAAAAAAGAAAAAAGGGGCGTTGCTATTTATGGACGTTGCCATTTTCGCATGATGCGGATAGTAAAGAGCGCATCGATGTAGTCGGCGAAGCGGCTCTGCTCATCCTCCGGGAGACTAGCTACCCTGCGAAAAAGCCGCGACAGGCGCGAGCTATCAACTGGCGTCCCAAACAGGAGATAATCTGCGCTTTCTCCGAGCACGCCGGCTAGGCTTGCAAGCGTCCTTACTCGCGGCTCATAAAGCCCTCTCTCGATCGCAGAGATATGGTTTGTAGACATACCGATCATCTCTGCAAGCGCGGCCTGCGAGTAGCCGCAATTTTCCCTTGCAATCCTTACCCTTTCTCCGAACTCACAGCTCATCGTAAATTCCTTCCTTAGAAAATACCGAAAAACACTTCGGTGCGCATGACATCGCATGGGCACACGTAATAATTTTATTTTACAACTGTTTCTTGCTAATGTCATCGCAGAAGGCGAATTTTGAGGAGAGCGCAGCTAGCGGATTTTGCGCTAGGGCGGGCGACGCAGTTCGGAAGCTCAAAAGCAAAAGAAAAGTATGCCGGGACGGTCGCCTCAAAAGACGGAATGTAAGAACAAAATGCGCTAGGGAGGGCGGCGCGCCCCGCGCCTCGAAGGCAAATTATCCTAGGGCCTGCCGCCCGCGCGCGCCCGCCCGGCGGCAAAATTTCAAAAAAATTGCGATTTCCTTCAAATTTCTCTTGTTACTTAGCGGAAAAAATCGTATAATACAGTTAAAGCCATACAGCGTGCGTGTTTGGCGAATTTTGAGATTATGAAAAGGAGAAAAGTACAATGAAAAAGACTTTAGCAATTTTACTTAGCTTGGCTCTTGTTATTTGTATGATTCCGGCGACGGCTGCTACGGCCTTTGCGGATGGATCCGTTGCATTGACGGAGGAAATGATTACAATAACAAATGTACCGGGCACATATACAGGGGCGGCATTCACGCCTACGGTCACGGTCAAGAAAGGGAGCACGACCTATGCGAAGGACGCGGACTATACCGTGAGCTGGGAAGGTTACAGCGGTTGGGATAAGAATACCTTCAAAAACGCAGGCACATACACCGTAACGGTCACTGCGAAGACCTCCGGTAACGGCAGCTCTACTCCGAACCTGACTGGCTCCGCAAGCAAGAGCTTCACCGTGGCTCCGGCATCCCTTGGGAGCAACGTGACCATCAAGGAAACCGAAACCGCACTGGCATCCTACTCGACCGATAG
>CAVCFO010000014.1:0-39967 GCA_963601575.1 bacterium | reverse complement strand
GCCTACGGTTACGGTCAAGAGTGGGAACACGGACTATAAAAAGGACACGGACTATACCGTGAGCTGGGAAGGTTATAGCGGATGGAATAAGGACACCTTCAAAAACGCAGGCACATACACCGTGACGGTCACTCCGCACACCACCGGTGAAGGCCGCACTAGTCCGAACCTGACTGGCTCAGCTGTGAGCAAGAGCTTCACCGTGGCTCCGGCATCCCTTGGGAGCAACGTGACCATCAAAGAGACAAGCACCGCGTTAACATCCTACCCAACCAGTGGATCTGGATTGGACACCTACTATAAGGTTTATCTAGGCAAAAACGAGATCAGCGGGGAAGGTGGGGATGTGACCCTCACGGCTTCTCAAACCGATGCTCAAACGAAAAACGGTCAGCTTGTCGTGACCGCAACTCAAAAGTCGGGAAATGGAAACGTGACCGGTTCTTTCGGTCAACTTTTCTATATCAAGACCGATTTGTCAGGCGCGACTGTTACGCAGAGCGGTAGCCTAACATACAATGGCAAGGCTCAGAAGCCGTCCTTCACGGTTAAATTAAATAATACTACGCTTACCGAAGGAGAAGACTATGAAGTGACCGGGTATTCAGGCAATATAAACGCAAGTGACTCGGCCTCCGCAACTATAACAGGTATAAATAGGTATTCTGGGACTAAAAATGGAACCTACAAAATTGCCCAAAAAGCGCTGAGCAGCAACAATATAACTGCAGAAAATATTTTAGTTGGTTCAAGCCCGAACATAAAAGTAGTTTCAGGCGGCAGCGTGCTAACTAAGGGGACCGATTATACTTATTCGGATACAGCGATAAATACCGCGGGGCAGGCTACGGTAAATGTTCAGGGGATAAATAACTATTCCGGGAGCTTCAATGTAACATTCAGAGTTGTGGACAGAGATTATGAGATAACAAGCTCCGACGTCACCTGGACAAACACCAGCGTTATGTATACGGGCTCGAGTCAGTCCATCGGCGTGAGCCTCAAAAAAGGCGGTTCGAACTATAAGATCACATATACAAAGGACGGCGAGGTCGTAACTCCAAAGGAAGTCGGAACTTATACCGCGACCCTCACGGGAACGGGAAACTATGCGGGCACCGTGCAGGCAACATTTACGATAAACCCAATCACACTCGACCAGGTTTATGTATCCTTCGGATCGACTATATATAATAAGGATGTCAAAAAATATGTCCCGTCGGTTACACTCAAAGCTTACAGCTCAAATACCGTGGTTCCTACGACGGATTATAGCGTAGAGTACAACCTCTTCGGATATTCTTCATATGTAACGCCGTATGTGAGGATCACCCCGGTTGCCAAGGACACATATGGAAAGACTCAGACAGGCGACACTCAGACTACCAAGTCAACAGGCGCCCTCGAAAAAGGAACGGTAAGCCCTTATGCATCGAACGGTTATAAAGACTTCAATTATACGGGCTCCATCGACCAGACGACAACAAGCAGCGTCAGCGTGACCGTAACAAGAGCTTATTATAAGGACGGAAGTAGCGAAAAGAAAATTACCCTCACAAACGGGGACACGATAAACTATGTCGGCGAGAGAGTTTATCTTGACCTCACGGTATATGACAGCACAAACAAGAGATACCTGAGCTCCTACGAATATACCGTAGGCTACAAAAACTCCGCAGGCAAAACCGTATCATATATGCAGGATGCAGACACATATACGATGACCATCGAAAATAGCTCAAGCTATGGCTACGGAACCTTCAAAACAACAAAGACCTTCACCATCAAAGGAAACGACATTTCCGCATATACGGTAACCCTCGACAAGACGAGCATCGATGCAACGGGTTCTGCAATCACTCTCCCGAAGGTTACTAAGGTAAGCAGCGGCTCATCGACCCTGTCCTCGAGCGAGTATACATATACATACCAGGATGCGGACGGCAAGACGGTTACGAGCATCACGGCTCCCGGAACCTACAAGGTAGTCGTTAAGGGCGCCGGCAAGTACTCCGGCACCACGAGCGCGACATTCAAGGTGGTAGGAAAATCTCAATCGATCACAGGCGTTGCCTCAAGCTATAGGAAGTATAAAACATCAAAGGCATTCCAGCTGACCCCGTCGGCAACAGAAGGAACCTTCACCTACAGCTCAAGCGACACCTCGGTTGCAACGGTATCCTCAACAGGCCTTGTAACTCCGCTGAAGGCAGGAAGAGCCAAGATCACCATCACGACCACAGGAAATAAAAAATACGATCCTGCGGAATACTCCACGGTGATCAAGGTTTATCCAAACAAAGCGGTTCAGACCCAGAAGCCTTGGACTACCGGAAACGGCAAGATCAAAGTTCGCTGGGACAAGCAGGAAGGCGTGACCAGATACGAAGTTAGATATTCCAGAAACAAGAGCTTCGCATCCGGAACCTACCTCACCAAGTCGGTCGACGCAGCAGTTAACGATTATACCACTCAGTCGACCACAATCAAGAATCTCGTAAGAGGAACCACATACTATGTGAAGGTTCGCGCCGTAACAGAGGTTTATAACGACAACGGCAAGAAGCTCACATACTATGGCAACTGGTCCGGCTGGAGATCGATCAAAACAAAATAATAAATGAAAGATTGCTAAGATTAGCAGAAAGAATATTACAATTTCTCCGAAATGTAATAAACATAAAAACAGAATATTTGAAAGCCTCTCGCAGCTTGCCTGCGGGAGGCTTTTTTGCGCTTGGAATTTCAAGCCTTCTCGGCGTTTTGCGAGGGGCGGGTAACAGTTTATTTGTATTTACCCCTTGAAAAAGAGCCGGATATTTGCTAATATGTATAGATAAATCGACGATGAATAGGGGTGATGATATGATCACAAGAGATGAGGCTTACGAGCTGTTGCAAAAATACAATAAGGACGCCTTCCATCTGCACCATGGCAGAATGGTAGAAGGCGCAATGAGATATTTCGCAAAGAAATTAGGATATGCCGGAGAAGAAGAATTTTGGGCAATAGTCGGACTTTTGCACGATATTGACTTTGAGATGTGGCCGGAGGAGCATTGCAAGAAGGCTCCTGAGCTTCTGAGAGAAGCCGGTATAGAAGAAGACATGATCCATGCTATCGTTTCTCACGGCTACGGGCTTTGCGTAGACGTGGAACCTGAGCATGAGATGGAAAAGGTGCTTTTTGCCTGCGACGAGCTGACCGGACTTATCGGTGCGGCGGCGCTGATGAGACCTTCAAAGAGCGTGCAGGATATGGAACTGAAATCCCTAAAGAAAAAGTTCAAGGACAAGCATTTTGCGGCAGGCTGCGACAGAGAGGTCATAAAGCGCGGAGCGGAGATGCTGGGCTGGGAGCTTGATGAGCTCCTCTCAGAGACCCTCGAGGCGATGAAAACCTGCGAGGAACCTGCAGAATAAAAAACCAAGAATACAAGGAACACAGAGGAACGTAAATGCAAGCACTTAAAGAGAGAATAAAAAAAGAAGGCATAGCCCTGGGCTCAGACAGAATCAGCGTTGACGGATTCATCAACCATCAGATCGACACAAAGTTCATGGACCAGATCGGGCAGGAGTTCGGAAGGAGATTCCAAGGAGTCAAGGTCGACAAGATACTCACCGTCGAGGCAAGCGGCATCGCGATTGCAATATCCGCAGCAAGATATTTCGATTTCGTGCCGGTAGTTTTCGCCAAGAAGGCAGCGCCCAGTACCATGACAGATGGCTGCTATACTGCCGAGGCATTTTCGTTCACGAAGCAGAAGAATAACCTCCTTCGCGTATCGAAAAAATATCTGAAGAGGGGCGAGAATATTTTGATCATAGACGATTTCCTTGCTCATGGCGAGGCATCCCTTGCGCTATGCAATATCATCGAGCAGGCGGGCGCATCGGTTGCAGGCGTCGGAGTAGTGGTAAGCAAGGACTTTCAGGGGGGCAAAGGACAGCTCCGGGAGCGCGGATACAGGGTAGAGACCCTGGCCTCTGTTTCCTATCTTGCAGGCGGCGAAATCGAATTTGCGTAATCCGCCGTTGCGGACGGCAGAACCAAATTCGCGTATACTATCTTGCGGGCTTGCGGGCAGCAGAATTCAGCGCACGCAATCCGAATAAAAAATTCTAGAAACCAGTTCAATGTTCGTGCACATGCGAACATTGAACTTTTTATTTAAAAAATAATAAGCAAATATTCGCCTTTTATATTGTTTTCGTGAAATTTCGGACTTATAATCTATATACAAAAGGAATTTCGGGATTCGAGTGATAACGATTTCTAAAGAATAGTGAGGAGAAGAGGAAAATGAAAAAGTTTTTAAGTGTTTTACTCGTAATGGCAATGATTTTCTCGCTTGCAGCTTGCGGAAGCAACGAGAGCGGCGATAGCGCAACAAGCGATGAGGTCTACAAAGTAGGCATGGTTTGCATCGGCGACGAAAATGCTGCTTATGACAGAAACTTCTACAATGCGGCAGACGCTGCGAAGGAGAAGCTCGCAGAAAAAGGCATCAACATCGAATGGATCTACACATACAATCATCCGGAAGGCGACCCTGTTGCAACGGACAACAGAGAGCTCGCAGAGATGGGCTGCATCGCAGTATTCAACAACTCATACGGAATGGAGCCTGCAATGCTGACCGTAGCTGCCGATTATCCGGATACGGTTTTCGCAGCTCTTACAAACGAGGCTTCCCAGAGAGACGATCTGGACAACACGGTTAACGCTTTCCCAAGCGTATACGAAGGCCGTTACCTGGCAGGCGTTGCAGCAGGCATGAAGCTCGCTGAAATGATCAAAAACGGCGATATCAAAGAAGACGAAGCTGTTATCGGTTATGTAGGCGCTTATACATTCGCTGAGGTTATCTCAGGATATACTGCTTTCTATCTCGGCGCAAAGAGCGTTTGCCCGAGCGTAACTATGATGGTTGAGTTCATCGGTTCATGGGGAGACCCGACCATGGAAGCTACCACAGCTCAGGATCTGATCGACAGGGGCGCAGTTCTGATTTCTCAGCACTCCGACTCCACGACTCCGGCAACCACCGCACAGTCTGCCGGCGTATATCATGTTGGATATAACCTTGACATGACTGACGTTGCAGAGGATGCTTCGATCATTTCTTCCAGAATCGACTGGACAAACTACTTCGTATATGTAATCGAAACTATCGTAAGCGGCGGAACCGTTGATCAGGACTACATGGGTCACGGATTTGCAGAAGGAGATGTTGCACTAACTACTCTCAACGAAAAGGTTGCAGCAGAAGGAACAGCTGACAAGCTCGCAGAGGTTGAGGCTGCTCTTGCAGACGGAAGCCTTCAGGTATTCGACACCAGCACGTTCACCGTGGACGGGAAGACTCCGACAAAGGGCCTCGTTGACATGGACGGCGACTTCCAGGGAGAAGAAGACTACAATGCGATCTTCGACGGTTACTATCACGAATCAACCTTCAAGTCGGCTCCGAGCTTCGACCTCAGGATCGACGGAATCAAGCTTATCAACGAAGAATACTAAGGATAGAATTCAAAACTATAAGGCCAAAGGGGACGAAGAGTCCTCTTTTGGCCTTTTCATAGCAAGGTAATATATTATAAGGAACATCAGACAATGGAAAGAAAGCATGCAGTAGAATTTAAGGGCATAACCAAGCGTTTCGGCAGCAATGTCGCAAACAATGCCGTCAACCTTTATCTGGACAGCGGCATAATAATGGCGCTGCTTGGCGAAAACGGCTCGGGCAAGACGACGCTTATGAACATGCTCGCAGGAATTTATTTTCCGGACGAGGGGCAAATCTATATTGACGGAAAACCCGTGACGATCTCCTCTCCGAAGGACGCTTATGACAACAAAATCGGCATGATCCATCAGCATTTCAAGCTTGTTGATGTGTTCACGGCAGCGGAGAACATCGTGCTCGGGCTCGAAGAAAAGGGCAAGCTCGACCGCAAGGCGGTTTCCGCAAGGGTAAAAGAAATCAGCCAAAAATACGGGTTTGACATCGATCCCGATAAGAAAATATATGAGATGTCTGTTTCTGAGAAGCAGACCGTAGAAATCCTGAAGGTTCTCTACAGGGGCGCGGATATGCTGATCCTGGACGAACCGACGGCGGTGCTCACCCCGCAGGAAACCAGAAAACTCTTCAAGGTGCTCAGGGCGATGCGCCAGGACGGCAAGTCGATCATCATCATCACCCACAAGCTCAACGAAGTAATGGAAATCTCGGATGTAGTTGCAGTTATGAGAAAAGGCGAGCATATCGCAACGGTCAGAACATCGGAAACAAACGAAGCCGAGCTTACCGAGATGATGGTAGGCCATACGGTTTCTTTGAATATAGAAAGACCCGAGCCTGTCAATCCGAAGCCGCGCCTTGCCATCGCGGGGCTTACGTGCCGCGACAGTGAAGGCCTCACGAAGCTCGACGATGTAGGATTCATCGCTTATGGCGGCGAAATCCTCGGAATCGCGGGGATCGCGGGGAGCGGCCAGAAGGAGCTTCTGGAGGCGGTGGCAGGGCTCAGACATGTGTCGAAGGGCTCAATCATCTATTCGCCTGAGGGAAAGACTCCGGAGGAGCTCGTAGGCAAGACCCCGATGGAAATCAAGGATGCGGGCGTTGCACTCGCATTCGTCCCCGAGGACAGACTCGGCATGGGCCTCGTCGGCGGAATGGGCATGACGGGCAACATGATGCTCCGCTCCTGGAACAAGGGCAAGGGCATATTCGTAGACCGCAAGGCACCCGAAAAACTCGCAGAAAGCGTACTCGAAAACCTTAAGGTCAAGACTCCGGGAATCGACTATCCGGTTCGCAAGCTTTCCGGCGGAAACGTGCAGAAGGTTTTGGTCGGGCGCGAAATCGCATCCGCGCCGTCTGTACTTATGAGCGCATATGCTGTCAGAGGTCTTGACATCAATACCTCATATACCATATATAATTTGATGACAGAGCAGAAAATGAAGGGCGTTGCCGTAATTTTCGTGGGCGAGGACCTGGACGTTTTGCTTGAGCTCTGCGATAAAATCCTCGTGCTTTGCGATGGCAAGGTATCGGGAATCGTCGATGCAAGGACCACAACAAAGGAAGAGGTGGGCCTGCTGATGACGCAGCTAGGCGGAAAGGAGGAAAATTAGATGACCGAGAAAACTCCTGTAATCAGGATCAGCAAGAGAGAAGACATGCCAAGATCAAGGGCATGGGCGATAAGAGCCATAGCCTTTCTGATCGCAATCCTGCTGGGAGCGCTTATTTTCCTCATAGCCGGTGCAAATCCGCTTACGGCATACGGGACAATACTTGCAAGCTCCCTCGGAAAGGCAACAGGTATTAAGCAGGTTGTCAAGATCGCGGTTCCGCTCCTAGGAACGGCGCTTGCTCTTGCGCCTTGTTTTGCAATGAAATTCTGGAATATCGGAGGCGAAGGGCAGATCACGATGGGCGCGGTGGCGGCGAGCTTCTTCGCGCTGAATTATGCACAGTCGATTCCTTCACCGATATTGCTTCTTCTGATGGGAATCTTCGCCATGATATTCGGCGGCGTTTGGGCGGCGATCCCTGCGGCATTCAAGGCACGCTGGGGCACCAACGAAACCCTCTTCACGCTGATGATGAACTATATAGCAATCGGCATAGTAGGCTGGCTGCAGGGCGGCCCGTGGGAAGGAAAGCCGGGTTCTCAGATCATCCCGATGTTCGATCAGCAGGCGGTGCTTCCGAAGGTGCTTGGTGTTCATTGCGGCTGGATAATCGTGCTCATATTGACAGTTTTGATGTTTATATACATGCGCTATACGAAGCATGGATATGAGGTTGCAGTTCTTGGCGAATCGGAAAATACCGCAAGATATGCAGGTATGAACGTCACGAAGGTTACCATGAGGACGGCCTGCCTTTCCGGCGCGATTTGCGGCCTGGTGGGATTTATGGTCTGCTCCGGTGCGAACATGACGCTATATGCCGATGTTGCGGGCGGCGTCGGATTCACCGCGATCGTTGTAGCGTGGCTTGCGCAGCTCAATCCTTTCGTGATGATAGCAATTTCGCTCCTGCTTGCGGTTCTCGACAAGGGAGCAAGCGGGCTTCAGACGAGCCTTCGGGTTCCTGCATCCATTTCGGATATTATCACGGGCATAATACTTCTTTGCATGCTTGCGTGTGAATTCTTCATAAATTATAGGCTCGTTATTCGCTCTCGCAGCGAGAAGGAGGTGTGCTGATGGACTTTAATATCATAGGACTGATCAAGGCCGCTGTACTAAACGGCACGCCGCTTTTGTTCGGCACCTCCGGAGAAATTCTGACGGAAAAATCCGGAAATCTCAACCTCGGAGTTGAGGGACTCATGTTCATGGGCGGAGCCTTCGGACTTTGCGGAGCCTTCGTTTATGGCCAGATCGCAGGAGATGGCGCGGTGGGCGCTGTTGCGGTTGTCATCGCCCTTTTGACTTCATTTATCGCAGGTGTGATCGGTTCGCTGATCTTCAGCTTCCTGACGATAACGCTCCGCGCGAATCAGAATGTCACCGGTCTTGCGCTTACGATATTCGGAACGGGCGTGGGGCAGTTCGTGGGCGAGCTTATGAGACTCAAGGTCGGCGGAAACGTAACCGTAAGCAACGCTCTCAAGGAAGCTTTCGCAGACCCTGTGCTCCCGCAGTTTCTGCAGGACATTCCGGTGCTTGGGCCGGTGCTTTTTAGCTATAACTTCTTTGTTTATCTCGGTTTTGCGATGGCGATTGCTATGGCATATTTTATGGGAAGAACAAGGGCGGGGCTTAATCTTTGCGCGGTGGGAGAATCTCCTGCCACGGCGGATGCTGCCGGAATAAATGTTACGAAATATAGATACCTTGCGACTACCATTGGCGGCGGAATTTCCGCCGTCGGCGGAATGGTATATACCATGACGATCGCAGGCGGCGTTTGGAACCATACCGGGCTTTCCGGCGAAGGCTGGGTTGCGGTTGCACTCGTAATCTTCTGCCTGTGGAAGCCGCTCAATGCACTTTGGGGCTCGATCCTTTTCGGAGGACTTTTGATACTTTATCTGAGACTTCCGATTCCGTTCCTGCCGACGCAGATCTACAAGGTGGTGCCATATATCGTAACGGCTCTTGTGCTTGTCATCGTTTCCATGAGACAGCGTAGAGAAGACCAGCCACCGCAAAGCCTGGGTCTAAACTACTTCCGTGAGGATAGGTAAAACGGCAAACAAAAATGGATATTCTCTTTGTAGGATAATATATTACCAAGGAAAGCGGGCGTCTCAAATGAGACGCTCGTTTTCTGTTGAAATCCGCCGGCGCAGAGTGTATAATAATTGCAAGAAAACAGTCATGCCGCTTGAGAGGATCCGGCTGCAGCTAGCGGCACTGTTCCTGCTTCCGATCGAGGTTTCGATATTCGGATAGAGAGATTGTAAATATTATAGATAGAGATAACAAGGGGGATGTTTATGGGAAGCAAACCGGAAAATAAGATGGAAAACAAATCGGAAAATAGAATGGAAAACAGAGCGGAAAATAAACCGGAAAATAAATTCAAACAAAATATAATTCTCGTGGCGCTGGGGGTAACGCTGCTGGTGGCGCTGATGAATCTAAAGGCCGTGGCAGGTGTTATGGGAACGCTGATTGGCCTGGTTATGCCGCTGATTGCGGGCGGCATCATCGCATTCATACTCAATGTGCCGATGAATTTCTTCGAGCGCAAAATCCGGTGGCTTGCGGATAGAAGCCGGTCGAAAGCACTGCAAAAGGCAAATACCGCGCTGAGCCTCATCATAACGCTGCTTCTGTTTGTGCTTTGCATATATCTCATAGGCAATGTTATTTTCCCGAACCTTGTTGAGTCCGGCAAGAAAATTGCCGGGATAGTGAGCGCAAATTACAAGTCCTGGATTGCTCTTGCAGAGAGCTACGGCCTAGACATGAGCTATGTGAGCAATCTGATGGAAAATTTCGACTGGGATACGATGATCGCAAATCTCAGGGAACACGGCGGAGAAATCATCTCTACCGCAGGGCAGGCGGCTACCAATGTTTTCGGGGTCGTTGCAAATATCCTCTTCGGCCTGATCTTTGCAATATATATTTTGCTGAACAAGAAAAAGCTCGGACTTCAGGCAAAGCAGCTTGCATATGCATATCTTAAGAAGTCTTGGGCGGACGAGGCCTGCGACATCGCGAGCCTGTCATATAAGACCTTTGCAAGCTTCCTGTCCGGGCAGTGCCTTGAGGCAGTAATTCTCGGGACGATGTTCTTTGTGACCCTTGGTATCGGAAAATTCCCTTATGCGGGAACGATTTCTGTGGTGATCGGATGCATGTCGCTGATTCCGTTCGTGGGAGCGTTCATCGGGCTGATTTTCGGCGCGCTCCTGCTGGCTGTGGTGAACATCAAGCAGGCATTTTGGTTTATAATAATCTTCTTCATCATACAGCAAATCGAGGGTCATATCGTCTATCCGAAGGTCGTAGGAAGCTCCGTGGGGCTCCCTGCGCTTTGGACGCTGCTGGCGGTGGTTGTGGGCGGCAAGGTTTCCGGCGTGTTCGGAATCATACTCTTCATCCCGCTGTTTTCGGTCATATATGCCCTCATCAGAAGAAGCGTTTATACAAGGCTTCGTGAGAAGAAAATCGACCTTTCGCAAATGCAAGAATAATAATGCTAGGAATACCCCTTGCGCTTCGGCGCCGGAGTGCTTATAATAGAGATAATACTTATTAGAAAAGGAATGATAAAATGCAGGAAGTATTGCTAAGACAGCTTTTTAGAAACACAGACGAATATAAAGACAAGGAAGTGCTTGTGAAGGGCTGGGTAAGAAACAACAGAAACTCCAACAAGTTTGGATTTATTGAATTAAACGACGGATCGTTCTTCAAATCCGTCCAGGTGGTTTACGAAGAAGAATTCCTCGATAACTATGAGGAAATCGCAAAGACCTATGTCGGCGCGGCGCTTGCGGTTACTGGCACTGTGAGCCTTACGCCAAACGCAAAGCAGCCTTTCGAAATCAAGGCAAAGGCCATAACCGTCGAGGGGGCCTCTACTCCGGACTATCCGCTCCAGCCGAAGCGCCACTCGATGGAATTCCTCAGAGAAATCGGATATTTGCGCCCGAGAACAAACATGTTCAGCGCGGTATTTCGCGTACGCTCGCTGGTTGCCTATGCGATCCACAAGTTCTTCCAGGATCAGGACTTTGTATATGTTCATACTCCCGAAATCACCGCAAGCGATGCCGAGGGCGCAGGCGAAATGTTCCAGGTAACTACCCTCGATCTTGACAATCTGCCAAGAACAGAAGACGGGAAGGTCGATTACAGCCAGGACTTCTTCGGAAGGAAGACAAGCCTCACCGTATCGGGGCAGCTGGAAGCGGAGATCTTTGCGCTCGCGTTCAGAAACGTATATACCTTCGGGCCTACATTCAGAGCCGAAAATTCCAATACTGCGCGCCATGCATCGGAATTCTGGATGATCGAGCCCGAAATGGCATTTGCGGATCTCGATGATTATCTCGAGGTTGCCGAGGATATGATCAAATATATAATCAATTTCGTCCTCGAAAAGGCGCCGGAGGAAATGCAATTTTTCAACTCATTCGTTGACAAGACTCTTCTTTCAAGGCTTGACAATATCGTAAATTCTGACTTTGGCAGGGTAAGCTATACTGAAGCTGTGGAGCTTCTCCAAAAATCCGGCAAGCAGTTCCAGTATCCGGTTGAATGGGGAATCGACCTTCAGACCGAGCACGAAAGATACCTAACGGAAGAAATTTTCAAGAAGCCGGTCTTTGTTACGGACTATCCGAAGGACATCAAGGCGTTCTATATGCGCCTCAACGACGACGGCAAGACCGTTGCGGCGGCTGACCTTCTGGTTCCGGGCGTAGGCGAAATCATCGGAGGCTCCCAGAGAGAGGAAAGACTCGATGTTCTCGAAAAGAGAATGGAAGAGATGGGACTTAACAAGGACGATTATTGGTGGTATTGCAATCTCCGCAAATTCGGCGGCGTAAAGCACGCAGGCTACGGACTGGGCTTTGAGAGAATCATCATGTATGTAACCGGCGTTCAGAACATCAGAGACGTGCTTCCGTTCCCGAGAACCCCCAAGACTGCGGAATTCTAGGAGTATTTACGATGGACACAAGGACAAAGGGCTTCCTGGCGACGGTTATATCGGCAACGTTTTTTGGATTTATACCGCTTATGGTAAAGGTAATATGCAGCTGCGGAGGTACTACCCTCGCCGCTGCTTTTTATCGCTTTTTGCTCTCGCTTCCTGCACTATATATCTATCTAAAAGTTAAAAAAATTCCCTTGGGCCTCAGCAAAAGAGAGCTTAGGGACATCATTTTGATTACAATCTTTGGCTACGGCGGCACGACAGTGCTTCTATTCTCCTCATATGCATATATTCCCCTCGGAATGGCCACAACGATACACTTTACATATCCTGTTTTTACGATTATGGGCTGCCTGCTCTTTCTTCACGAAAAGGTAATGCCGGCGAAGTTAGTTGCGGTTGCGCTTTCATTTGGCGGGATTTTGTTCTTTTATAACGCCGATGGTTCTGTAAATGCGATGGGCATGGCGATAGCCTTCATATCCGGCATGACATACGCATTCTATACGGTTTATCTTAAGGAAAGCAGCCTGAAGGAGATGGATACAATGAAGCTTATTTTCTATCTCAACACGGCAGGCTCTGTTATGATGCTTGTGATGTCCGTTGCTATGGGCGATTTTACGATAGATTTGACGCTAACCGGCTGGGCTGTAGCTGCATTTATGGCTGTTTCTGCTTCCTTCATCGGAGTTTTCGGCTACCAGAGCGGAGTGAAATATATCGGGCCGCAGAGCACATCGATTTTGAGCACATTCGAGCCGATAACAAGCGTGACTTGCGGCATTCTTGTGTATAACGAAGGCTTTTCGCTGAGGACTCTCCTCGGCTGCCTTTGCATACTTTCCTCGGTCATAATCGTCGCAAAGATAAAAGAATAGATAAAAGCTATTGTATTTTCATAGGCGGTTTGATATAATATTGACGATCTAAAAAATTTAGGAGGGCTCAACAGATGAAAGGCTATACAAGCGAAATGATCAGAAATGTTGCATTGTTAGGACACGGCGGATGTGGTAAGACGACTTTCCTCGAAGCTGCACTTTTAGCAACAGGAGTAATTTCACGTTTGGGAAAAGTTGAAGACGGAACGACAGTATCCGACTATGACAAGATGGAAATCGAAAAAGGCTATTCCATCAACACTACACTGGTACCGGTTGAATATAACAAGGTAAAAATCAACTTCGTTGACACGCCGGGATTCTTTGACTTCGCAGGAGAGGTTCAGGGCGCACTCAGAGGCGTTGAGGCTGCTGCGATTTTGGTAGATGCTTCCGCCGGCATTCAGGTCGGCACCGAGAAGGCTTGGGATGCATGCAAGAAATTAGGCTCGCCTAAATTCTTTATCATAAACAAGATCGACAAAGAAAACGTTGATGTCGATGCTACCATCGCTAGACTTCAGGAGAAATTCGGAACGGCCGTTGTTACGCTCGACGACAAGGACGCAATCTCGGAGGCGATAGCAGAGGTTGACGAAGAATACATGGACATCTACTTCAGCGAGGGCGAGTTCACCGACGAGCAGTTCAGCAAGGGCCTCACAAAGGGCATCCTGCAGGGCGACATCGTTCCGGTATTCAAATGCTCATCCATCACAGGCGAAGGTGTAAAAGAAGTCCTTCAGGAAATCATCGACTTCGTTCCGAACCCTACAATCGAAGGCTACAAGGCACTTAACGACAAAGAAGAAGAGATAATCGTAAAGGCGGACGCTTCCGCAAAACCGGTTGTATTCATCTTCAAGACACTTGCAGACTCATTCCTCGGAAAGATTTCTCTTGCCAAGGTCGTAAGCGGCAAGGTGAGCGCAGGCATGACCTTGCATAATTTCAGAGTAGAAAAGGACGAAAAGCTCGGCTCCGTATTCTTTATCAGAGGCAAGAACAAGGGCGAATGCCCTGAGGCGGTAGCAGGCGACATCGTCGCTCTGGGGAAACTCGAATTTACCAAGACAGGGGATACCTTGTCCGATAAGAATAATCAGATCACTATCAAACCGATAAGCTTCCCGCAGCCGACGCTGTTTGTGGCTATCGAATCCGCAGATAAGGGCGCAGACGACAAGCTCTCCACCGGATTTGCAAGACTTACAGAAGAAGACCCGTCGCTGGTTCTTCAGAGAAACAAAGAAACTCGCCAGACGCTGGTTGGCGGACAGGGCGAAAGCCAGATCAACATCGCACTTGCCAAGCTGAAGGACAAATACGGCGTATCCGTAAATATCGTTCCGCAGAAGATCGCTTACAGAGAAACCATCAAGGGAACTTCCGACGTACAGGGCAAGCACAAGAAACAGTCCGGCGGTTCCGGCCAGTATGGCGACGTTCATATCAAGTTCTCGCCGTCACAGCAGGAGTTTGAATTTACCGAAGAACTCTTCGGCGGCTCCGTTCCAAAGCAGTACGTTCCTGCGGTAGAAAAAGGCCTCCTGGAATGTATGGAAAAAGGCCCGCTTGCAGGATGCAAGGTACAGAACGTCAAGGCTACGTTATATGATGGTTCATACCATCCTGTAGACTCCAACGAAGCGGCATTCAAGATCGCGGCTTCTCTGGCATTCAAGAAGGGTATCGCAGAGGCTAAGCCTTGCCTGCTCGAACCTATCATGAAGCTCGATATCACGGTTCCGGATGATTTCGTAGGTGCTGTTATGGGCGATCTTCCTACGAGGCGCGGCGCCGTAATGGGTATGGATCCGCAGATCGGCGGAGGACAGATCCTCCATGCGGAGGCTCCGCAGGCAGAGCTCTTCGACTATGCGATCGCTCTTCGCTCGATGACTCAGGCCAGAGGCTCCTTCACGATGGAATTCGCAAGATACGAAGAAGTCCCTGCGATGAACGCTCAGAAGATCATCGAGGCTCACAAGGCCGAGGAAGAGGATAAATAATCTCGAAATTGCAAAATAAAAATAAGAACAAAATTCTTCAAAACCCCTGTAGACAAAGCAGGGGTTTTGTTATATAATCATCCCAGAACAGATGTTCGCAAAAGAAGGCTGCCGCGGGTGATTTGCGCGCGGACGGCCGGGGTCTAGAGAAATACCGGCGGCAGCCGGCCGGAAAAATAAAAAGCGCCGGCAGCGGCCCATTGGAATAGAAGAAAGGAAAGAAAATGGCAAAGAAAGCGAAGACGGTTTTTGTCTGTCAGGAGTGCGGATATGAGAGCTCGCAATGGATGGGAAAGTGCATCTGCGGCGCGTGGAATTCTTTTGTCGAAGAAAAGGTGCTGCCGGCGGAGGCAGAGGATGCAAGGCGAAGAACCGGCAGCGCGGCGGGCAGTGCCAAAGCCTCGAGGCTCTCCGATGTGGGAACGAGCGAATATGACCGTATAGATACCGGGAGCAGCGAGCTAAATCGTGTGCTGGGAGGCGGCCTTGTGAAGGGCTCGCTTGTGCTCATTTCCGGAGAGCCGGGAATCGGAAAATCCACAATCATCATACAGGCGGCAGGGAGAATCGCATCCCAGGGGAAGACCGTTCTTTACATTTCCGGAGAAGAATCCGAGGAGCAGATAAAGATGCGTGCCGACCGGGTATGCAATAGCCTGCCCGAGAGCCTTTATGTGATGCCAGAGACGAATATTGAAAATGTCGAAACGGTCTTCGATAATATAAAGCCGGATTTTCTTGTCATAGACTCTATTCAGACACTATACAGCAGTCAGCTTGACTCGGCCCCCGGAAGCGTATCGCAGGTTAGAATATGCGGAAATATGCTTATGAAACTGGGAAAGACGAAAAACTGTGCGATTTTTATCGTCGCCCATGTAACCAAAAACGGAGATTTGGCAGGGCCAAAGACGGTGGAGCATCTGGTGGACTGCGTACTGAATTTCACAGGCGAACGCGACGGTGAGCTCAGAATTTTGCGGGCTTATAAAAATCGTTTTGGGACTACCAGCGAAATCGGAGCCTTCCGGATGGAAGAGGCGGGGCTCCAGGAGGTGTCCGATGTTTCTGCTACCTTCCTCGAGAACAAGGAGGAGCTTCTCGAAGGCACCGTGGCTGCCGCCATATACGAAGGCAGCCGCCCGCTTATGTTCGAGGTTCAGAGCCTCGTAACACCTGCAAATGTCGGATTCGCAAGGCGCACATCCGTCGGCATAGATAATACGAGGCTGAACATGATCCTGGCGGTCCTCGAAAAGAAAGCGGGCATTTCGCTGGCAGATCAGGATGTATATGTGAATGTTGTAGGCGGTCTTCGGCCGGAGGGAACGGGCGCTGACCTTGCGACGGCTCTTGCCATATTTTCGTCTCGGAGGCGCATTACCTGCGCGAGGCGAACGCTGGCGCTGGGCGAAATCGGGCTTACGGGCGACCTGCGCTCCGTACAGAATATAGAAAAGACCGCAAAAGAAGCGGCAAGACTTGGCTACGAGCAGATCATCATGCCGCTTGGCAACGCAAAAAAAATCGGCAGCCGAGTTGAAGGCTGCCGCATTATAGGCGCAAAGAATATTTCGGAGGCTATCGCGGCATTTTCCGCGAAAGCATGAGGCGGCTACTTCGCGAAGGCCTGAGGCTCTATTCCGCGAAAGCATGAGATGCTACTCCGCGAAGGCCTGAGGCTCTATTCCTCAGGTCCTTCGAACCTATCTGGCTTTTCGTAGCGGTCCTTTGCCTTTTCTTTCTTTGCGATATCAAGTTCAAACCAGAACGTACTTCCTTTTCCGACCTTGCTATCTACGCCATAGTCGGCATTGTGAAGGAGAAGGATTTCCTTTACTATAGAAAGTCCAAGTCCTGTGCCGCTGGTCTCGCGGACATAGTTTGTACTGGTCTTATAGTAACGCTCCCAAACATGCGAAAGCTCCTCTTCCTTGATTCCGGGTCCATGGTCGGAAACCTCCAGCCTGTATTTGCGGCCGACCTTTCGTATCGCAAGGGCGATATACTTGTCCTCCCCGCAATATTTGACCGCATTGCTTGTGAGATTTGCGATAACCTGCGAAATCTTGTCCGGGTCAGCAAATACCATGCATTCCTTCGGCGCATTGAAGACAAAATCGTAACCATCGCGCTCCTGATAGATATCATAGGATGCAAGGAGCGAGGCTGCCATCTCTGACAGGTCGAAGACCTCCTTGTGAAGCACGATTTTTTTTGTTTGCATCGCAGAGATGGTTGCCATATCACTGACGAGCCTTCCCATTCGCTCACTTTCGTCTATTATGACCTGAAGATGTGCATTTCGCTTCTCCGGGTTATCACCGGACAAATCGCGAATCATCTCCGCATATGAGCGAATCATCGTAAGCGGCGTCTTGAGGTCGTGCGAAACATTTGCGATGAGATCCTTTTGGCGCGCGTCGGCATTCCCAAGCTCGTATGCCGCGTTGTTGAGTGTCTCCGCCAGGCGGTTGATCTCAGAATAGGAATTGCCGCGGAATGCAACATCATAATTGCCATGCCCCATTTCCTTTGCGGTGGTGGTGATGCTCTTTATCGGCCTCGAAACTCTGTTTGCAAAGTAAAGCGCACTCAGAAACGCTCCGATGAGAGCTATCAGAGTTACATAGAAGAGCTGATCCTTAAGTATGTCTACGGTGGAGCTTACCGGATATAGCGGCGAGAAAATATATAGATAAACCTCATTGCCTGCAGCCTTGCGCAGATAGCGCGCGTATGCAAGAGTGCTATAATTTTCTAGCCCCGAGTTTATCTTATACGAAACGCAGCCGCTGTTTGACTTGGAATTTGCGAGCTTTTCTTTGAGCTGCGGAATCTGATCCTTGTACTTATATACGGGCAAAATGCTGTCGGACTCAGGAACAAATAGCAGAAGCTGGCCGCCCGACTCCATCATCACATAGAAGTCGTTGCTCACAGAAAGCTCCTGGATCCTCTCGGTCAGATCATCGTCTTTGCGCTCATAGGCATGGGTGATGGACGATGCGATCTGATTTACTTCCGAGATTTTCATGTGCTCATAATAATTATTCAGAAAGAAAATCTGCAAAAACCAGATCAAAAGCACGATACCGACAGCCAGCGCCACAAAGTAAATCCAAAGCCTGAATTTTATGCTCTTGGCATCGAACTTAATCTTCGTATTCAAATTTATAACCTACCCCTCTGAGCGTAACGATAAAATCTCTGTAAGGGCCAAGGTTGTTCCTGAGATTTTTGATATGCGTATCGATCGTTCTGTCGTCTCCGAAGAAGTCGTAGCCCCATATATCGGACAGGAGCTTATCTCTGGAGAGGGCGATGTTCTTGTTCTTTACGAGGTAGAAGAGCAATTCGTATTCCTTCGGCGTGAGGTCAACCTTCTTGCCGTCAACGGTGACGGTTCTGGCCGGTATGTTGATTTCCAGGCCGTCAAACTTCATCGTTTCTTGCATGGCAGGCACTGCGGATTTTCTTCTCGAGATGACAGCATTTATCCTGGCCATGAGCTCCTTTGGGCTGAACGGCTTGACAACATAGTCGTCTATTCCTAGCTCGAAACCGAAGAGCTTGTCATATTCTTCGCCTCTTGCCGAAAGCATTATGATCGGAATGTCCTTGAATTTCTTGATTTCCTTGCATGCGGAGAACCCGTCGAGCTTGGGCATCATTATATCCATCACGATCAAGTCATAGTCATTGAGCTTGCAAAGGCCCACGGCACTCATCCCGTCCTCAGCCTCCGTTACCTCATAGCCGCTGAACTCGGCATATTCTTTTATAACCTCGCGAATCTTTGCTTCGTCGTCAACTACCAAAATTTTATACATATCTGTTCCTCCTCCCGGGAATTCTTTGAGTTAATTTTACCATAAAAAATCTCTCAGTCAATATTTTAGGTGAAATATATATTGACACAGTAAAAACTCTGTGATATTATGATAAATTTTTTGAGTCCTTGACAGAAGGCCGCGAAAACCTTATACTGTATTTATAGATATAGAATGGAGGGAGTATGTCATGTTTTCGGTGGGTGATAGAATTGTTTATCCGATGCAGGGCGCAGGCATAATAAAAAAGATCGAGGAGAAGCGAATCCTCGGACAGACAAGGCAGTATTATACCTTGCAGCTACCGTGCAACGATATAAACATCATGATCCCCGTTGATTCCGGCGAAAGTGTCGGGATCCGAGAGATTTCTAGCAAAGAAAAAATGCAGAAGGTTCTCAAAATCCTCGCCGCAGCCAGCACACCGATGGATTCCAACTGGAATCGCCGCTACCGTGAGAATATGGATAAGCTAAAGACAGGCGACATAGAGCAGGTGGCGGAGGTTGTCAGAAATCTTGTCAGAAACGACAGGACCAGGAAGCTTTCGACAGGCGAGAGGAAACTGCTATCGGGCGCAAGGAGAATTCTCATCAGCGAATTTGTTCTATCCATGGGCATGAGCTGGGATGAGGCCGAGGCCACGGTCGACGAGGCGATTTAACGGACATGATGGAAACCGGCATAAGCGATTCCGGTATTAAGCTCGCAGAATATTGAGCTTAATATGGACGCTTTGAACCGGAATATATCTATAAAATTCAGAGGAAAGGAGGAAAAAGATGTTACAGAAAATATTCAGAGCTTGCTTTACATTTTTGGGAGCGCTGGTTGGATACGAATTGTTTGTGCTGTTCAAATTCCTTATGACACAGACAGAAATCGGAAGTCAGACTGTTGCGATTTCGGCCACAGAGGAAGTTTGGTTTGCGGCATTTTTCGTTATTATATTTGGAATACTATTCTTTCGTATATCCCCGGCGCTTTCTAGAAAGAGCAGAAAGGTAGCCGACAACATCGGAGACGACCTGCAGGGAGTCTCCCCGAGCGAGCTGATGGGCGGCGCGCTGGGCCTTGTGATTGGGCTTGTTATCGCCTTTTTGCTCACGCAGATCTATCAGGATGTTATAAGCCAGAAGACGCTCTATCTTACGATTACGATATTCATGTATCTGGCGCTCGGATTCTTCGGGGCGGTTATCGGAAACAAAAAGCTCTCGGAGATGCTCATTCTTTCTACGCGAAAGACCGCGCCGCAGCCAAAGGCATCCACGGAGGAGAACGGCTACGGATATACGGCCAAGGACAAAGACAAGAAGAGCGCCAGAGTGCCAAAAATCCTGGATACCAGCGTTATCATCGACGGCAGGATTTTGGAAATCATGAAGACGGGATTTCTCGAAGGCCCCATCGTGATACCGGAGTTCGTGCTGATCGAGCTTCAGCATATTGCTGACTCGTCCGACGGCCTGAAGCGAAACCGCGGAAGACGCGGCCTTGACATCCTGAAAAAAATCCAGACGGAGTATGGCATTGAGATTTATAATACAGATTCCGAAAAATCTCTCAAGGAAATTCCGGAGGTCGACGTAAAACTGCTCAAGCTTGCCCAGATAATCAAAGGCAAGGTTGTCACAAACGACTTTAACCTCAACAAGGTCGCCGGAATCAAGGGCGTTGCTGTGCTCAACATAAACGAGCTTGCCAACGCACTGAAGCCTATGGTAATTCCGGGCGAAAACATGACGGTAACCCTGATCAAACAGGGCAAGGACAGAAACCAGGCGGTGGCATATCTTGACGACGGCACGATGATCGTAGTCGAGGATGGTCGCAGCAAGATCGGCAAAACCGTGCAGATCGATGTTACCAGCGTGCTTCAGACGGCGGCAGGCCGGATGATATTCGGAAGGCTAAAGGATTGAAAAAGAACTAAAAAAGATCTGAAGCGGACCTGAAAAGAGGCTAAAAAGCACCCGAAGAGGGTCAAAAAAGGATCCGAAGGGGAACTTGTAAGGGCCTGACAAGGATCTGAAGAGGATCGGAAAAGAATCTGAGAAGAATCTGAGAAGAGCATGGTTAAGAGCAAAATATGATAGAAGGAAATAAAGTAATTGCAATCATAGTAGCTGCCGGCCGAGGGAAAAGGCTCGGCAGCTCTTTGCCGAAACAATTTCTGAAGATAAGGGGAAGAACGGTACTTGAAATGGCCATTCTTGCCTTCGAAAAAAACGGGGCGGTCGATGAGATAATCATTGCCGCAAATCCGGATTATATGGTACTCACAGAAGAAATCTGCCGGGGCTTTTCGAAAATCAGCGCGATAGTGCCGGGCGGCGATGAAAGACAGGACTCCGTGGCCGCAGCTCTTTCGCGCGTGCAGGATGAGGAAAGCATAGTGCTGGTGCATGACGGTGCAAGGCCCTTTGTTACAGATAAGGTCATAAATGCTGTCATCCAAAGCGCATGCAAGGCGGGCGCCACGGTGCCGGTCGTTCCGGTAAAGGATACGATAAGACAGATTTCGGACGAGGGGAGCGCCACCCTCGACAGGGCATGTCTTGCGGCAGTACAGACGCCGCAGGCCTTCCGTGCATCCATCCTCAGAGAAGCCATAGAAAATGCGAGAAAAAGCGGATTTTGCGGCACTGATGATGCGTCGCTTGCGGAAAACCTGGGTATAAATATCAGCATGGTGCGAGGCGATGCGGCGAACCGCAAAATCACCACGAGAGAGGACCTTGAGACCGAAATGAGAATCGGGACAGGATATGATGTACATAGACTCGTCGAAGGCAGAAAGCTCATCTTGTGCGGAGTCGATATACCGCACGAAAAGGGGCTCCTTGGGCATTCGGATGCGGATGTGGCATTGCACGCGCTAATGGACGCGATGCTGGGCGCTGCGGGGATGGGAGATATCGGAAGACATTTTCCGGATACCGACGAAAAATACCGCGGGATCTCCAGCCTGAAGCTTCTTTTAGAAGTAGCAAGCCTTTTGCGAGAAGAAGGATATTCACTTGGGAATGCCGACATCACGATAATTGCTCAGAGACCGAAGATCGCGATGTTCATTCCGAAGATGCAAGAAAATATCGCAAGAACGCTTGGCTGCAGCCAGAGCCAAATCAATATTAAGGGAACAACCACCGAAAAGCTGGGCTTCGCCGGACGCGAAGAAGGAATTGCTTCGGAGGCGGTTTGCATATTATACAGAAACTAAAAACAGAAACTAAAATATGAGGTGACGAAATGAAATTATCACAGATGCACTTTAGGACGCTCAGAGAAGTGCCAAACGAAGCAGAAATACCAAGCCATATTCTCCTGCTCAGAGCGGGAATGATCAAAAGAACCGTTGCGGGCATATATAACTATATGCCTATGGGATGGAGAACCATCCGCAAAATCGAGCAAATCGTCCGCGAGGAAATGGACGCACAGGGCGCAGAAGAGATGTATTCTCAGGTCCTGCAGCCGGGCGAATTTTGGGTTCAATCCGGAAGATGGGGAGCATACGGACCTGAGATGTGGAGACTCAAGGACAGAAGCGGCAGAGACTATTGCCTCGGGCCTACGGCGGAAGAAATCTATACTGACATTGCAAGAAATGACATTACATCATATAGGCAGCTACCGAGAATGCTCTATCAGTTTACGGACAAATTCAGAGATGAGGCGCGCCCTAGATACGGAATGATGCGCTCGAGAGTTTTCATAATGAAGGATAATTATTCCTACGACAAGGATCCTGCGGGCATGAATGAAAGCTATAACAAGATGTTCGAGGCATATACCAACTCGTTCCTGCGCTGCGGCCTGAATTTTCGCCCGGTAGAGGCAGATCCCGGCGCAATCGGCGGTTCGAACACCCACGAATTTACGGCGCTTTGCGAATATGGCGAGTCCGAAATCGCATACTGCGACTGCTGCGACCTTGCGGCTACCGTAGAAAAGGCATCTTGCGTGGATGCGGCTCCTCAGGATGATATTGAAATGCTCCCGCTCGAGAAGGTATATACGCCGGGAACGAAGACCATCGACGAGGTTGCGGATTACCTTAAACTCGATAAGAAACAGACCATAAAGGCTTTGCTCTTTGTGACCTACGACGAAGAGGGAAAGGAAAATGGATACGTTGCGGCATTTATCCGCGGCGACAGGGAGCTTAACATGACCAAGCTCGTAAACGCCCTGGATATACCGGCATATGCCATCGAATTTGCAAACGAAGAAAAAATGTCGAAGGCTACCGGCTGCGTAGGCGGATTTACGGGGCCTATGCATCTTCACGATTGCAAGATCGTAGTAGACAGCGAGCTTCCTGGCCTAAAGAACCTCTGCGCGGGAGCCTGCGAGACTGACCACCACTATATCAATATGAACTACGGACGCGACTACGAAGGCGACCTTGTTTGCGACATCAAACTCCTCAAAGAAGGTGACGAATGCCCGATATGCGGCGCACCGGTAAAATATGCAAGAGGTGTCGAGGTTGGACAGATATTCAAGCTGGGAACCAAATATTCCGAACCGATGGGCGCATATTTTAAGGACGAGAACCAGCAGGATAAGCCGATATGGATGGGATGCTACGGAATCGGAGTTTCCCGTACATTCCAGGCAATTATCGACATGCCGGAAAATCACGACGAAAACGGCATAATTTGGCCTATGTCCGTGGCGCCGTACCACGTTATCATCACGGAGGTAAAGCCGGGAGACGCAGAGCAGGATGCCGTTTGCAAGAAGATTTATGACGAGCTTGCTGCGGCCGGAGTCGAGGTTCTCTGGGACGACAGAGACGAGCGTCCGGGAGTAAAATTCAAGGATGCTGACCTTATCGGGATTCCGGTTCGTATCACCGTCGGAAAGCGCGCAGGCGAGGGCTTTGTGGAGTACAAGCTAAGACGCGATGCTGACAAGTGCGATAAGAGCATAGATGAGGCAATTGCAGATGCGATCGCCATCGTAAATGCCGAGAAAGACGGCAGAAACTATATGAAATAGAATCGAAAAAATCAAATCGAATAAATATAAATTCGAATCAAAATAAATTCGAAGCAGGAAAATCGAAAATATCGGATATTATAGACGGAGGCTTATAGATATGAAAAAATTTGTAATAGAGATGATGAACGGCGACGTTATGAAGGGCGAGCTTTATCCTGAGATCGCGCCGGCAACCGTAGAAAACTTTGAGTCCTTGGTTAACGACCACTTTTATGACCATTTGATATTCCACAGAGTAATTCCGGGATTTATGATTCAGGGCGGCTGCCCGCAAGGGAACGGCACAGGCGGTCCGGGGTATACCATCAAAGGCGAATTTACCATGAACGGTTTTAAGAACGACCTGAAGCACGAGAGAGGTGTGCTTTCCATGGCACGAGCAATGCATCCGGATTCGGCAGGCTCCCAGTTTTTCATAATGGTTGCGGATGCACCGCACCTTGACGGACAGTATGCGGCTTTCGGCAAGGTAACCGAGGGAATGGAAGCTGCCGACAAGATTGTTAGCGTAAAGAGAGACTATAGCGACCGCCCGCTCGAAAAGCAGGAAATAAGGACAATAACTATCGTAGAGGAGTAGAAACAGATGGCTTTTTTTAGAGAAGTCGGTGAAGATATAAAAAATATGGTGGAAAAGGACCCGGCGGCCAGGAACGGTCTTGAGGTACTGGTTTGCTACCCGGGCATCTGGGCGCTGATTTGGCATAGACCCGCCCACTGGCTCTATAAACACCACTGCCCGTTCCTTGCCAGAGTCATATCTCAGCTGACCAGGTTTTTCACTGGAATCGAGATACATCCCGGTGCAAAGATCGGCAGGAGATGCTTTATCGACCACGGCATGGCGGTAATCATCGGAGAGACGGCAGAGGTGGGAGACGACGTGACGATCTACCAGGGGGTTACCCTGGGCGGTACCGGAAAGGACACGGGCAAACGCCATCCAACCATCGGAAACCGTGTGGTTGTCAGCAGCGGCGCAAAGGTCCTTGGGCCTTTCAAGGTTGGGGACGATGTAAAAATCGGCGCAGGCTCGGTGGTTCTCAAGGAAGTTCCGCCAAACTGCACGGTTGTGGGAATCCCCGGAACCATAGTTAAACGAAACGGTCAAAGCACCACCCAGGATCTCAATCAGGTGGATTTGCCGGATCCTATTGCGGTGGAGATCGAATGCTTGCGAAGGCGCGTAATGGAACTCGAAAAGCTTTTGCAGACGGAACACAAAATCGAGGCGGGCTGCATCGACTGCGCCGGCGCTTCGAATTTGGAAGAAACGCTGATGGAAGTTATCCGTGAGAAAAACGAGAAGAGCGAAAAGACCTGCGAGAACGAAAAGAACCAGGAGAAAGAGGGAAGCGAAGATGAAGATTTATAATACCCTTACGAGAAAAAAAGAAGAATTTACGCCAATTGAACAGGGAAAGGTAAAGATGTATGTATGCGGGCCTACCGTATATAACTATTTCCATATCGGAAACGCAAGACCCTTTGTTGTTTTCGACACCATGAGAAAATACCTCGAATATCGCGGCTACAAGGTAAAATTCGTTCAGAACTTTACCGACGTGGATGACAAGATCATAAACAGAGCCAAGGAGGAGGGCGTAACCGCGCCGGAGATTTCCGAAAAGTACATCGAAGAATATTATAAAGACGCGGCGGCTCTCAACGTAAAGAAAGCAAACGTTCATCCGAAGGTTTCGGAGACCATGGACGATATCATCAAGTTCGTGCAGGATTTGATCGACAAGGGCTATGCCTACGAATCCCAGGGCGACGTTTATTACAGAACACGCAAATTCGATGGCTACGGCAAACTTTCCGGAAAGAACATCGACGAGCTGATCCAGGGCGCAAGCGAAAGAACAAGAAGCGCCGACGACATGAAAAAGGAAGACCCGCTGGACTTTGCCCTTTGGAAAGCCCGCAAGGAGGACTCCGAAATCGCATGGGAATCACCTTGGGGCATGGGAAGACCGGGCTGGCACATCGAATGTTCGGCCATGGCGAAAAAATATCTCGGCTCGACCATAGACATTCACGCAGGAGGCGAGGACTTGCAATTCCCGCACCACGAGAACGAAATCGCGCAGTCAGAGGCTCACAACGGCTGCGAATTTTCCCATTACTGGATGCACAACGGCTATATCAATATCGACGGAACAAAGATGTCAAAATCTCTCGGAAACTTCAAGACCGTTCGCGATCTTTTGCAGCACTACGACGGCGAGGTACTGCGCTTCCTTATCCTGAGCGGACAGTACAGAGGGCCTATCGACTTTAACTCCGAAATTCTGGAGCAGTCAAAGAATGCCATGACCCGCCTGAGAAACGCCAAGTCGAACCTGAACCACCTGATTGAAACGGGAAGCGGCGCCATGACAGAGGAAGAAAAGGAAAAGCTTGCAGGCTATGATAAATACAAACAGGAATTTATCAAGTCAATGGACGATGACCTCAACACGGCGGACGCGATTTCGGCGGTATTTGAGCTGGTTACGGCGATCAACACCGCGGTGAAGGACGGCGTGAGCAAAGAATTTGCCGAAAAGTCGCTTGCTACCCTCATGGAGCTTTGCGGAGTGCTTGGACTTCTTCAGCAGGAAGCTAAAGACAAGGTTGAAATAGACGGCGAACTTGCCGCCCTCATCGAAGAAAGACAGCAGGCCAGAAAAGAGAAAAACTTCGCAAGAGCCGATGAAATCAGAGATCAGCTCAAGGCTCGCGGCCTAGTTCTCAAGGACACTCCGCAGGGCGTGCAGGTGCTGAAGGCTTAGCGAAGACGAGAATACAAGGGAAATATGAAAAAGCTTAATCCAAAAGAGATCAATACGACGGCGCTCGCTTATATAGGCGACGCCGTTTATGAAATATATGTGAGAGAACGCGTTTTAGCTGCCTCCGGTGAGAAGAGCGGCGCAGCTTCCACTACGGCATCCGGTGCAGTTTCTGGGGGACAAAAGGCTTTCGAAGGGCAGAAGGCTTTCGGCGCCCATGTGGATGCCCTGCACAGACAGGCGATTCGCTATGTTCGGGCAGACGGGCAGGCAAAAGCCATAAAGGCGATGCTGGCAGAGGGATTTCTGACAGCGGAGGAAGAAGCCATTGTAAGACGCGCCCGCAACCACAAATCAGCATCCAAGCCGAAGAACGCAGACGCCATGGACTATAAATATGCCACAGCCTTTGAGGCGCTGATCGGATTTTGGCATCTGATGGCGCGGCGCGGCGATTCGGCCTGCGCCGAATCGCCGGCGCAGGGGCTGCCGGGCGGTGCTTGGCAGCGCCCGAGCTGTGAGCCACAGGCCCAAGACCAGCCGGGCGCAGGGCAGCCCCTGCCTGCCGCCGCAGGCGGCAGGCGCCGCGCCGAAGAAATCATCCTCCGAGCCTTTGAGATAATCGAAGGCTGAGGAACCTCCACCTGCGGCTAGTCGCGGCCGGCCTCCCCGGCGGCGGTTAAAGCAAGAATAAAAATTCCCCCTTTACAAAGCCGGCGGCGTAGTGTAGAATGATTCTTGAAGATTTCGGAAAGAAAATGTGAGGTCTTTTTGCATATAAAAATAAATATTGTAACGAGGATAACTAACGGAAGTGGGGTGAGATTCCCCTACTGGCGAGCAACCGAGATGCGCGAGAGGCAGAAAGCCGCAGCGACGAGTCGGGAGACGAGTTATCGCTCAGATGTAAATCGACCTCTATAGCAGGGAAATGACATCACGAGCCGAAAGGTAAGCGGGGCGCGAAGAGCTTTCATATTACAGCGATATGTGAGCTTGTCCGGCGGCACTTTACGGACATTTGCGCGTTTTTGTGCGCAAAAAGATGATGATAGCAGACTGTTAGAGAGAGCAGCCTGCTTTTTTAATGCTTGTTAAAATCGTCCACTACACACAAAAGGGTGTTTACATAGATATCGCAAGAGGAGCGCGGCAGCCGGAACCAAGGCACCCGCAGGACCTATGCGAAATAAGAAAGAGGAGAACTAGAATGAACAACGAAAGAACAAGTTATTTCAAACGAGGGCTTGTTATGCTCATGGCATTTATCATGGTATTTACCTATATGCCCGGCGGCACATGGGGCACCGATAAGGCCTGGGCTACTGAACCGAAGCCAGTCAGCAGCGCAGAAGAATTTGCGACTATGAGTGCAAATGGAAGCTATAAACTGACAGCTGACATCACCGTGACAGCGCCGTATGCAGGCGAATTCACCGGCACCTTTGACGGCGACGGACACACCGTGACGCTTGCGATAGAAAGGACAATTGGCGAGGTGGGTCTGTTTGCAAGCCTTGCGGGAGGAGCTGTCGTAAAAAATGTGACGACAGCCGGAAACGTGTCCGCAAGCAGCAACTATGTGGGTGGCGTAGCTGGATCTGCTAATACGTATGCAGGTGCAATAAAAATAGAAAACTGCAAGAATACAGCTTCTGTGTCCGGAAATAAGGCCGTGGGCGGAATCCTCGGATACTGTGTAAGTTCAGACAATAGCTTGACCATTAAAAATTGCGCAAATACCGGCGCCGTCACAGGCTCAAACAATCAGGTGGGCGGTATCGTAGGTAATTTTGAAAATACGCATATAATAAAGGATTGCTATAATACCGGAAATATCACCGGCTTCAATAACTATGCGGGCATAATCGGTAGGGGCGCATACGGCGTGAGCGTTGAGAATTGCTATACAACAGGCACGATCACTGCCTATGGCACATCGACAAACGCAGGATATGCAATTATCGGTGGAGCAGGGTCGGAATCAAGTACCAAAGATAAGAGCACGATAACTAATTGTTATGCGCTTCAAAATTGTGCAGGCGAAGGCAGTGACTTAGTATACACAACAGGCATTGCTGAGGGCGGAACATATGCATATAAAGCCATAGCTGAAATGAAATCCGCGGATTTTGCAGACACTCTCGGCAGTGCATTTATGGTAAAAGCCGGCGACTATCCCGCGCTTACGTGGGAGACGCCTACCGCAAAGGCTGCATTCGATATTACTCCTGCCGGTGCTACGCTCAGCATCGACGGCAAAACATATACCGGCTCATGTACCGCTGCGCTTGCAGCCGGAAGATATGGTTATACAGTAAGCTGTGAGGGTTATGTAAGCAAAGAAGGCAGCTTGACGGTGACGGAGGAGCAGGCAAACAGCGGAGCATCGCTTGATACCATAAATGTATCTCTTTCCGAGGATGCGGACAAATGGGGCATGGTAAACTTTACCATCACTCCTGCGAAAGCAAAGCTTGTCCTTAAGGACGGCGAGGAAGCCCTCACCGCGCAGGAGAGCGGAGCCTATAAGGTGCTCAAAGATAAGACGTATACATACACGGTGACCGCGGATGGATATGAAGAAGAAATCGGCAGATATTGCTTCGATACGGACGGAAATTCAAAAAGCATTACGCTTAAGCAGGTGACCGGAATCACTCTCGGCGGTACATACAAGACGGAATATGTGCAGGGGGACAAGATTGACACCACCGGGCTTGTTGTGACAGCAGCGTTGAGCGATGGAGCAAATCAGGCAACGAAGGAAGTGAGCATTGAAGATTGCACCGTAACGGGATTTGATTCATCCGCTGTGGCGGAAAGCCAGACCATTACGGTATCCTACAAGGGCAAGACTGCCGCATATACAGTCAGAATCGGCGAGAAGCTATTCCCAAGCAGCGTATTTAACGGGTTGAAAGGAAAGGCCACGGTTGAATATACGCATAATACATCCTTTACCGGTGAAGACGGACAGGAATTTATAGATGACAGCACTGAGGGCGCACTTAAATCAAACAGCGCAGGAATGAATAGTTCGCGAGTAACCGTTACGATAAAATTTAACGGTGATCTAAAAACATCGAAATTAAAATTCCAATATAAGGTAAGCTCTGAAAAAAATTATGATTATCTGAAAATAAATAGTGAAACTAGCAAAAGCCTTAGTGGAACGATTGACTGGACAGCAAAAGAGCTTACTGTCAAAGGCGGCGATACCGTTACTATCGCATATGTAAAAGATAGTAATGGCGAAAAAGGCTCTGACTGCGTATGGCTTAAAGACTTCCAAATCAAGGAAATGCATAGCATAAGCATCAGCCCAAAGGATGACGCGACCGATATTGCAGACGCGACTATCGTTCTTAAGGACTCAGAGAGCAATGCGATCAGTGCGGACTCGGACGGAAAGTATTATGTGGTTGACGGAACTTATACTTACACGGTAAGCAAGTTTGGATATGCGGACGCGACCGGAGAGATAGCAGTTGACGGTGCCGATATCGACAAAGAAGTCGCAATGACAAAGCTCGCCACGTACAAGGCGACATTTAGCATCACGCTTCCGGAGGGTCTTGACAGCAACGATACGAGTGTCGAACTTAAGAGTGGCAAGACAACTATGACCGCGAATACAGACGGAAGCTATATACTTCCGGCGGGAGAATACAGCTACACGATCACACATCCGTATTGTGATACGGTGACGGGCAGTCTAACGATTGCGGCCTCCGATGTAAATCAGTCAATTACACTCGAAAGAAAGCTCGTATTTGAAGATATCTTTGCCGAGCTTTCGGACAGCCTTGAAGCGACGGACGATGTAGCGAATCCTTTCAAAGCGGTGAAAGATGAGGCCGGGAATTATCTCGAGTCGACAAATAATACATCAAAATCAAAATCAAAAATTTCACTGACTATAAAAAAGGCTGCAAGGCTCGATCTTGAAGCATGGGTATCCTCAGGAGGGTACAGTGCTGATTACGGCCTGATTGTAAAAAAGAATGAGACAGCTCAGTTCCAGAAGTACGGAGAAAGTACAGGCTGGGAAAAGATAAGCGTGGTCTGCGACAAGGATGACGTTGTTACGATAGGATACAACGCTTATTATATTAGCTCGTATTCCTCTGCATACGACAATCTCATAAGGGTAAGAAATTTCACCGTAACTCCGCTGTACACGGCAAGCTTCTCTCTCGGGACAGCGGATGCCACACTTGTTGTCAAGGATGGACAGGGCAAAGTGATTACAGCGGGAGCAGACGGTAAGTACACCCTCGAAAACGGCACATACAGCTATATGGCTTCGCAGTACGGTTATGAGAGCAGGGAAGATAGCTTTACTGTCGCGGGGGCAGATCAGGAGATTACGGTGCCTGCGCTAACAAAGCTCACTGAAAAGACCATTACATTCTCGGTAACTCCAAGCGATGCCGCTGTTACGGTGACACACGAAAAACAGGGAGCAATTGAGCCGGCAGCGGATGGCAGCTACAGCCTGCCGGTAGGCGAGAGCTACAAATATACAGTCGAAAAGGGAAATTACATTACGGAGAGCGGTACTTTTACGGTCGAAGATAACATGACTGTCAGCAAAACATTGACCTACGCCGGCGAAGGCTGGGACGGTCAGACAAAGACCGAGCCAAGTAAAGCGGGAGACGTATATCAGATCGGTACGGCTGCGGAGCTTGCATGGTTTGCGAATGAGGCAAATAAAACACCGACCATCAGCGGCAAGCTAACAAAAAATATAAATCTTAACGGTAAGACATGGACAGAATTTTGCAAGTATGACTACAGTAACAATAATTCCGGGTTTGCGGGTACGCTCGACGGTGGCGGCTATATCATCAGCGGCCTTGTTGGCAAGAGCGGACTTATCGACTGTATTGCACCAAGCGGCATTGTAAAAAATCTGAGCGTGTTCGGCACGATTGAAACCGCAAGCGCAACATCCGGCTCAGCCAATATCGGAGGAATTGCGAATACGAGTAAGGGTACGATCGAAAATTGCATGTTTAGCGGAAAAATAACAAACAATTATTCGAGCGGAAGCACAGCGGGTATCGTAGGACGAGCTAAGAATGGCAATACGATTAAAAATTGCGTAAGCGATGCGGATATCGCATGTAAGGGTGTCGGCTATATCCAAACTTTGAACTTGGGCGGGATCGCAGGCTATACCTATGGCACAGTAGAAAATTGTTATTTTACAGGCACCATATATGCAAATCCTGATAAGTCAAACGAGGCTATCGGCGGAATTGTGGGTGCCCTGAATAACGGAGCTGTGCTCAGAAATTGTTATACCACAGCTAAGGTTACGGGGCCTGCTGCAGGTATAGGCGCAGTGATCGGACTGCTGGGAGCGGCCTCCTCATATTCAGATACACCTGCCGGAGTCGTAAGCAATGTCCACTACCTGAGCGGCATTTGCGCCAAGGCGATTTCGGAAGACGGAGGGGCAGGCACCGCCGGCACTACGGGACATGCTGCGGCTGATATGAAAACTGGCCTCTTTGCTTACACATTAGGTGGTGCATTTAATCAGGATTCCGCAAATATTAACAACGGTTATCCGGTTTTGACATGGCAGGGCGGTACATCTCCGGTAGTTCCTGAGTTTGAGCAGAATGCCCTGGCAGATATGAATGCCATCGTAATCAAGGACAAGACCAGAGCGGATGCGCTTGAAGCAGAGAAGGATGAATACTTCCTGTATAGAGACGAAGAAATTACAACAGAAGATGCGGCGTTTGAACTTTGGAAAGGTTTCGTAAAAGATGAATCGGATCCGGAATATTCAAAGCTCACCTGGGACGACATTTATGCTTATTTCGGCATCGACCTTACGAACGACGGCACCCTGAGCATGGACGGAAGCAGCATCTACAACATTCCGGAGACATGCACGGAAATCCTTTTGCCGACAGCCGGCGAAAAGGGCAGTACGATTAGCTGGACAAGCAGTGAGTCTGCGACTGTCAATATAGCATCCGGCACGGCGAGCACAGGCACGATTGCCACGGTGAGACGACCGGAGGGTGAAAATAAAACAGTGATACTAACGGCAAGCGTGAAAAACCAAAACGTCACTAAAACGAAGCAGTTTACGCTTCTCATAAAGTCGGCGGGCGGTGCGGCGGAGACAAAACTTGAGGCTATAGCAGCGAAGATAGATGCGTCCCGCACATACATCCAACCAATGCAGATGTATGACCATCAAAATATCACAGAGGCGATGGAGCAGTACCTCGCAAGAGAAGGTTACGAGGTGAAGAGTCTTGACGGCAAGGGAATTGAGGTAAGCCTCGTTTCAGTCGGCAGCAAGGCACTTCCAAGTGACGGCGTGGATTATATATCATCAAATGGCGATATAACAAGCTACTATGAGGGAACTGCGGGACTCAGCACAAATGCTGCTATATATAATGATGTACACTTCAAGCTTGCGCTTGACGGAAAAGAAAAAGAAGTCACAATGCGAGTGCACATCGGCTGGGATGTCTTCTATGTAGAGCAAATGCTCGAAAAGGTGCTCGACGAAGTCACATGGGATACCATAAAGGGAGACAACAAGAATACCTCAGAGGATAAGAATGTCAGCGGAGTAGACAATGATTGGACGCACACTGTTGTATCCGGAAGCATTGATCAGAATCTAACGCTGCCGCAAAAGCTTTCGAAGTATTCATTTGCGGAAATTTCCTGGTCTACACTTGATTATGAGGATTCACAATATATCTATGCAGAGGAGAACAGCGACGGCACTCTTACAGGCATTCTCCAAAGACCTCCTAAGGCAGACGAAGGAGAGAAGTCAAATGATAAGGAGATCACTCTGACAGCGACAGCAAAATTTACTTTCTGGGATGACTACACGGTATCCGAGATGACATCCCAAGGTACAGCAACGGAGCCCGCTATCGCGCAAAAATTCTTCGATGTGACCATTGCAGAGGGTACAGAAGAAGAAAAGGCTGATATGAAGGCGGCTCTCGTCGCAAAATATCCGGGGCTTATAAGAGACTTTGTAGATAAGACGCAAAGCGTGGATTTGGCAAATGTTACGGCCGACTTGCAGCTACCGCGACCTGCTGTTTTGGAGGATAATGGCATTATGTCAGACAGCTACAATCAAAAGGTTACGATGAGTAGCAGCAACACGGATGTATTGGAGTTCAGCGGCTATCACGCGGTGATCTATCGTCCGCTTCCGGGAAGCGATCCTGTCACGGTAGAATATACGGTTACAATTACTGACCGCAGGACAAAGAACGTGCTTGCGCAAAATACCTTTGAAATGACGGTACAGCCGTTGACTCAGAAAGAAATCGATGACGCAGCAGCTTGGATGGCAAAGATGACTACAGAGGAGGTATATTGGAACGGAATCAAGGGAGAAAATACAGACAAGAATAATGTTACAAGCAATCTAAAGGCCTTTGAGGAAATTCTGAGGGGCGAAGACGGAAGCGTGGAGTATGTCCGCGGAACGGTAAACATCACATTTGCCGGTATTGATGTGGATGATCTGCCGGGATATGATTCGATGAAAAGCCAGCCGTGGAGAGAATTCAGAAGCGACTACAACAGCGTTATCGAGTGCGAGACATTGTTTGTGACAACGCCGGAATATGATACCGAGGTGACGATCGACAGCGTATTTACGGACAATATATACGGTAAGTATTGGGAGAAATTCCAGTCAGATGAAGACTATGCACAGTTTGCACAGTTCTACAAGCAGCCTGTATCGGTGACAGTTACCGTAAAGGGCGAAAAGGGTGCGGACCCTAATCCGGATTCAAGACCGACGACGCTTAGCGCTACGGTATCCGTAGACGGCAAGGATGTGAACGGGTTCAAATCTACATCGGGAATATCCGTAAGCGGTCTTAGCAGAAACGCGACAGCATGGGATGCGGTTACAGCCGCACTCACAAAGTCCGGATATAAGTACGACAGCTTCGGCGACTACATCAGCGGGGTTACCGACGCCGGCGGCGTGACCCTGACCGATACGGACACCAAGAACAGCGGCTGGCTTTATACCGTAAACGGCAAGCTGCCTGAAGTATATATGGGTTCGTATTACTTGAAAGACGGCGATAAGATCGTTCTTTACTATACATCCGATTACACGAAAGATGATCACGCGGGCAGCTGGGGCGGCGGCTCCTCAGAAAGCAAGGTTGTCACTACGGGCGACAAAACAGCTTCGACGACCACAACATCACCAACGGAAACCAAGGTAACTGAAAAGACCAATGCCGACGGCACGAGAGAAAAGACGATAGCCGTAACGGTTTCTGCCGCGAACCAGACGGAAATAATCAAACAGGCTGCGGACAAGAAATCTGCGGAAATCGTCCTTGAAGTTGCAAGCACGCAAGCTGCCGACGCACAGAACATTCAGCTACAGCTTGATGTGTCCTTCGTTAAGAA
The DNA here is from genome assembly GCA_963601575.1 of bacterium. Taxonomy (GTDB): domain Bacteria; phylum Bacillota; class Clostridia; order Peptostreptococcales; family Anaerovoracaceae; genus CAG-238. The sequence continues at coordinate 4,836 of CAVCFO010000014.1, read as the reverse complement.
TATCAGCGATAAGACAGATGCAGCGCTCACCGTAAACACCGAGAACGGCACCGTAAGTCTCGACCAAAGCACCATCAAGACCGTACTTGACGAGGCGAAAGGCACGACCATCACTCTCGATGTGAATAGCGTGGTAAGTCCGACGGAAGTTCAGAAAAAAGCAGCCGGCGAGAGCGGTCAGATTCTCAGCCTCACCGTAAAATCCGGCGATAAGACGATTTCGGACTTCAAGACCGGAAAAGTTACCGTGACCGTTGCTATTTCAACGGCATTGCAGGATAAGAGAGTGGCCGCAATCCACATCGCAGAGGACGGCAAGATCGAGCAAATGCCGGGAAAGAGCAGAGAAGTTGGCGGCAAGAAGTGCTACGAGTTCACAACCTCACACTTCTCCGACTTCGCACTGGTAGATGCTAACGAGCTTGGACTCGAAACAGAGGAGGAAATTGACGCGGCTGCACTGGTGGCAAAACTCACACCGGTTGCCCGCTCCGCCAAGACCGCCAAGGGCTACATCAAGGTGCAGGCAAACTTCGATAAGAGCGATAAGGCGATTATAAGCGAGCTTACGGACGCAGGCTATACCGTAAAATACCGCTTCTATCGCTCAACGAAGAAGTCTGCAAGCTATAAATCCGCGCTGACGAAGAAGACAACATCGTACACCAACACCAGCGGAAAGAAGGGCACGAAGTACTATTACAAGGTGCAGGTGAGAGTGTATGACGACAGCGGAAAGTTCGTTGCAAAGACAGCTTTGAAACAATGCAAATACGCTTGCAGAATTAAATAACTAGATTTGGTCGGACAGAAGGCGGAGATACAAAATTGCGGGAGCGATTCCGCTTCGCTAAAAGAAACATATGAAGAGCCGGCAACAAAATTGCGCCAGCACGATTCCGCAGGTGCAAACAAGAAATGTTTGCACCGAGGACTAAGTGCAGAGCAATTTATGTCTGCCGGCTCCTATTTAATTGAAGTGAAATTTGCGAGCCACCGCCGGCGAGTGCGTATTGCACTCAAACTGGCATTTGCCTTTGCACCGAGGACGCGTGCCAGAGCAATTTATGTCCTCGAAGCCTCCACGCGAACAGTTTTTTCGACGCATTACAACGACGCTGAGGAGAAATGGACGGAAGGCGTAGAGACAAAATTGCGGCAGCAATTCCACTTCGCTAAAAAGAAAACATACGAAAAGCGGCTCTCCTGAGCCGCTTTTACATTTCTTATTGTTTATTTTCGTAAAATCAAGTATACTGATATATAAGCAAAATAAAATATATAACAAGGAAACAGACATGAGCAAAGCAGATAAACTATTTGTAAATATGTGCGAGAAGATTCTCACGGAGGGATTTTCCACGGAGGGGGAGACAGTTCGCGCCCGCTGGGAGGACGGCTCGCCGGCATATACAATCAAAACATTCGGAGTCGTAAACAGATACGACCTTTCGGAGGAATTTCCGGCGCTAACCCTAAGACCCACGGCGATCAAATCCGCCATGGACGAAATACTTTGGATCTGGCAGAGAAAATCCAACAACATCCACGACCTGAAGCCACATATATGGGACGAGTGGGCAGACGAAGACGGCTCCATCGGTAAGGCTTATGGCTATCAGATGGCAAAAAAATATAAATTCGCCCAAGGAGAAATGGATCAGGTTGACAATGTACTTTGGCAGCTCAAAAATCAGCCTCAATCCCGGAGAATCATGACGAACATATATAACTTTGCGGATTTGTCCGAAATGAATCTGGAGCCTTGCGCCTACAGCATGACTTTTAATGTGACAGGTAATAGGCTTAATGCAATTCTCAACCAGCGGTCACAGGATATTTTGGCAGCAAACAACTGGAATGTCGTGCAATATTCACTGCTCGTGATGATGTTTGCCCAGGTAAGCGGGCTCCAACCGGGGGAACTTGTCCATGTAATCTCTGATGCCCACATATATAACAAGCACGTTCCGGTAATCGAAGAGCTGATAAAAAGACCTCAGTACCCTGCGCCGAAGGTCAGATTAAACCCGGAGGTGAAGGATTTTTACGAATTTACCACGGCGGACATTATAGTGGAAGATTATCAGACAAACCCGCAGGTGCTTAACATACCTATTGCAATTTAACGATGTGGCTTGAAAGATGATAAAAAGAGCAGCGCGATTTGACGATATATCCGAAGAATCCAAGAAGCGAATATCGCAATTTGACGATGCTGCTGAAATTTAGGAGTTGAAGGCGAAATTTGTGAGATACAGCTTGGAGAAACGAAAGGAAGAAAAATGAATTTGATAGTAGCCGCAGATGAGAACTGGGGCATCGGAAAAGACGGGGGGCTTCTTACTCACCTGCCTGGCGACCTTAAATATTTCAAGGAAAAAACGAAAGGCAAAGTGGTTGTTATGGGCAGGGCAACCCTCGAAAGTTTGCCGAAAGGAAGACCGCTGCCGGAAAGAACAAATATTGTTTTGACAAGGGATACAAGCTTCGAAAAAGAGGGATGCGTCATTGTCAATGACATGGAGCAGCTGCTTGCGGAGTGCGCAAAATATGACCCGGAGGATGTGATGATAATCGGCGGGGAGCAGATTTATATGCAGCTCATCAGGCAATGCGAGAGGCTCTTTATTACAAAAATCTTCGCAAGCTTCGACGCCGACAAGCACCTTATGAATGTTGACAGAATGCGGAGTTTCGAGCTTGTTTGGGAAAGCGATATAATGGAGGAAAATGGCATAAGCTATCAATTCCTCGAATACCGCAAAAGGGCGTAAGAAATCGAAAGAAGCGTAAATCACGGAAAGAGCGGAAAGCATAGATGAGGCGCAAAATCAGGAGATAAGAATGGCAAAAGTAAAGAACAAGAGAGAAAATCACACCACAAAACGGGGAACATACGGCTACGGATACGGCCCGAAAAATCAAAATGAGGGCTCGGGCCAAGCGGGTCAGAAAAAGCCTGCGGCAAGACGCGCCGATTCGGAAAGCGGCAGCAGAAACGATACGCCAGGAATCGGAAAAATAGGCGGCACTTTCGCCTTCGCAGAGAATGCGGAAACCGGCGAAAACCTGATTGTAGGGAGAAATCCGGTCACAGAGGCCCTCAAAAGCGGCAGACAGATCGATAAACTGGTCGCATGCAGCACGGAAGGCTCAATGATAAAAATCCTTGCCATGGCGAAGGAAAAGGGCATTCCGGTCATGAAAGCCGAAAAGGCGGCGCTGGACAGAATCGCACCGGGGCAGGCGCACCAAGGTGTAGCCGCATATATCAGCCCCTACGAATACGCGGAAATGGAAGACATATTTGCAAAAGCCGCAGAGAAAAATGAAGAGCCTTTTATAATCATTCTCGACAATTTGGAAGACCCTCATAACTTGGGGGCGATTATGAGAACCGCCGAATGCGCAGGCGCCCACGGAGTCATCATTCCAAAGCGCAGAGCTTGCGGACTTACGGAAACCGTTGCAAAGGCTTCGGCGGGAGCCATCGAATATATGCCTTGCGTAAAGGTCACTAATATCGCCCAGACCATTGATGAACTCAAAGAAAAAGGCATTTGGGTAGCGGCCTGCGACATGGGCGGCGAGGAATACTACAAAGCCGACCTAAGGGGCAGACTCGCAGTTGTAATCGGTAGCGAAGGTTTTGGCATAAGCAAACTGGTTCGCGAAAAGTGCGATTTTGTGGTTTCCATGCCTATGGTGGGGAAAATAACTTCCCTGAATGCCTCAAACGCCGCTGCGGTAATCATGTATGAAGTCAGGAAACAAAGAGATGGAAAATAGCACGGTGCATATCCTTACCGACGAGCAGCTAGCCAAGATGGCACAAGAAGGCAGCACGACGGCGGAGGAAATTTTGATTGAAAAATACAAAGGTATCGCTAGGGCTAAGACGAAGATCTACTATATAGTCGGTGCAGAGGCCGAGGATGTGGTGCAGGAGGGCATGATCGGACTCTTCAAGGCGATCAGAAGCTATGACCCTGAACGCGAGGCTTCTTTCAAGACCTATGCGGACACCTGCGTAAACAGCCAGATCATAACTGCCATAAAGAAGGCAAACCGCATGAAGCACCAGCCACTCAACGAATCTCTTTCGCTGAGCAAGACGGTCATCGATGGCGACTGGGAGACCACGGCAGAAAACCTGCTCCATGACAGCGAGGAAAACAACCCGGAGGCGCTAACACTCGTTAGAGAGGTTGTAGAATGCCTCAAGGCGCAGGACAGCGGAATCTTCAGCGATTTCGAGTGGAGGGTTTGGTCTGAGAAGCTCAAAGGCCGCTCATATACAGAGATCGCCACGCTCCTTGACAAATCCCCAAAGTCCATAGATAACGCACTTCAGAGGATAAAGAAGAAGGTTATTCGATTTTTCGCAGAATAGCTGTGAAAAAGTCCTTTACAAACACAATGGGTCTGTGCTATAATAACGGAGCGACAAAAAATATGCTGTTGTAGCTCAGTAGGTAGAGCACTTCCTTGGTAAGGAAGAGGTTCGGCAGTTCGAGCCTGCTCAACAGCTCCATCAGAATCCCCTGCGGCGACGGTCATCGAGCTGCGAGGGATTTTTTTATAGAAATGCCATCGGTAATACCTGTGAAAAAGACCCGACGAAAAGGCGAAAAAAGGATGAAAAGGGATGAAAACTTGCAAAAATCACTTGCAAACATCCCCCAATATGATAAAATTAGAAATAGGTTTGAGCAAAACCCATTAGCAGATTTGGGGACGCCCAAGTCTGCGCTTCCAAAAAATAACGTTATATAATCAGGAGGAATTACAAAATGGCAAAACAGAAATTCGAAAGAACAAAACCGCATATTA
>CAVCFO010000013.1:0-47920 GCA_963601575.1 bacterium | reverse complement strand
AAAAAAATAGAAGCAATCAAGAATGACGCTGAAGACGGTGAAACAATAAGAGAATGGGTACGGAAACATGAAAGGCCAAAAGAAAATATTCAATTTGAAGAAGGTTATAAAAAAAGAAAACATAGGCAGGAAATAGAATGCGCCGAGTGGATGTCAGCAATGTTCGGAGGAAAAGTAAAATGCCTAAATGAAGCAGAAGTACACCAAATGCCAGACTTTTTATGGAATGGTAAAGCGTGGGAGGAAAAGACAGCTTCAAGTGTTACATCTATCGATCGCAATGTTAGAAAAGCCTGTCACCAAATATCCAGCATGGAAGGAGTCGACCCGGGAGGAATTATTATCACACTTAATTGCGAGAAAAGTACGACAGAAGACTGTATCAAAGCGGCAGAACATAGGCTGAAACGAGAAAAATTCCTAAAAAATGTTAGCTTGATAATTAAAAAAGGCAATAAAATCTTAAAGATCATTGAGAAATAGTGAAGGCGGTATCCGACCTGCCAGAAGGGGCAAGCCGACACCGCCTTGAAGGGAATCAAACTTCCCGATAACAATATAACACATCCAACAAAAGAAATCAACAGGGAATCAGGAGAAAACCATGCCGAAAAAACGAATCGGAAATCAAACGCCTACGCAATCCCTTGTGCTGCCATATGAAAAAACAATCGGAGCCGAAGCGATAAAGGCATACGAGAAGACCGGCAGGACGGCGCAGGAGTGGCAAGAACTTCTGATATACGACATGATGGCAAGAAATGAAGAGGACTTGTGGACACATACTAAATTCGGCTACGCAGTGCCCAGACGAAACGGCAAGAACGAAGTCGTCATAATGAGGGAACTCTGGGGGCTAATGAACGGCGAACGAATATTGCACACGGCGCATAGAACTTCCACGTCACACGCCGCCTGGGAGCGAATATGCAAGCTGCTCGCAAAGGCAGGATATATCGAAAAAGAAAATTTCAAAAGTCTAAAACAGCAGGGGCTTGAATCAATTGAGATGCTGGACAATGAAGGCGTCCTAAATTTCAGAACAAGATCATCCAAAGGTGGCCTCGGCGAAGGCTATGACCTTTTAATTATAGACGAAGCGCAGGATTTTATGGTGGTGTATTCCGTAATCATTGCTTTCTACTTCGGTACGCAAACGCAAAAGAGCGCGGAATCAGATACGGAAACAGAAAAAGAAGAGTAGGAAAGCGGACAAAAGGGCGGCGGGAATGCCGCCCTTCGTTCGAGCTTGCTTATCTTGCTGCGATGTTCAACTCGTTTTTTAACGCCGCTTGCAGAACGGCAGAGAAATTCACGCCAGCCCGCTCCGCTTCAAAGTTAAGCCACGAAGGAATCGTGCAATTCTTCTTAACGGTGCGCATATCGTTCTTTCTGCGGTACTCCGCAAAATCAACATCGACAAGCGAAACTATCGCGCCGGACGGCGCTTCGGATTGTGCACTTGCAATGCTCGACGGTTCCGGCAAGGCATCGCCGTCATCCTGCATATCAATTCCCATAAGCCCGATTGCGTCCCGCGCCATCTCGATGGCGTCCGGAATGTCCTCTCCCTGCGTATTGATATTGAAATCGGGTACAAATACCACGATAAACTCTTTGCTCTGCGTCATAATGATGGGATACGCGTTTTTCATTTTGAATACCTCCTTAAAATGTGTTATATATATTATCGTCAATAGCGACGGGATTATTTCAGCCCGCGCCGCTTGATGATTGCTTTTGCTAACTCTTCGTCGGTTTCCTTATGCCTTACGACGCTTTCTCTTTGGCCATCCTTTGCATATATGTCGTGATTTGCGCCGTGCCGTTTGAACTTCCAACCGTTCCGCTCTAAAAGCTCGATAAGGTCTTTCGTTTTCATTTGCTAACCTCATTACATTTGCTATTATACGCCCGTAATGCGCATATGTCAATAGCATTCTGAAAAAATATGCGTATTTTGTGCGCCTAAAAAAAATAATCAGTGGCAGCGGCGGCATTTTGCAAAGAACGCTTGACAAGAAAAACTTTTTTGACTAATCTTAAATTGTAGGGGATAAAGCATCATCTATATTTCCTGCAGTCATATTATACAGACAACTTTCTGGGGAAGAAGCCGCTCGCAAGGGCGGCTTTTTTCGTGCCTTTAATCAAAAAGTGTCACACCGAGTGTCACACCTAGTATCACCAAATGGCACTATTTTTACTCTTTTTTTGACACAAAATGGAAAATATGAGGGTAATAAAAAACCCCGAAACTGTTGCAATTTCAGGGTTTTCAATGTGGTCGGGATGACTGGATTCGAACCAGCGGCCTTTGCGTCCCGAACGCAACGCTCTACCAAGCTGAGCCACATCCCGAAATACGATTTTGCTATTTGCGACTTGATTATAATAGCACTTTTTGCAGGCGATTTCAAGTTCTTTTGCAAAATTTTTATCCAAACAGAAAAAAATCTTCTGAATAATTGCGAAAATCCTTTCAAGCTGATATAATTGGAATACACTAGCGGACGATTTGCGGAAGTCAAGCCGCGCGCAAATGTAAGTATAAATGCAAATATATTGGAGGCAAAATGAAGCTTATATCTTGGAATGTGAACGGACTCAGAGCAATTATGGGCAAAAACTTTATGGAATTTTTCGAGGAAGCGGATGCGGACATCTTTTGCCTGCAGGAGACTAAGCTCCAAGAAGGCCAGATCGAAATGAAGCTTCCGGGATATTTGCAATATTGGAATTATGCCGAAAAAAAAGGATATTCGGGAACTGCGATCTTCTCAAAGAGAGAGCCGCTTCGCGTAAATTACGGGATCGGCATTGCACAGCACGATAGGGAAGGCCGCGTGATCACCTTGGAGCTTGAGGACTTTTTCCTGGTAGATGTATATACACCGAACTCGCAGAATGAGCTTGCAAGGCTCGATTATAGGATGCTCTGGGAGGATGCATTCAGGGGGTATCTCCTTGACCTCCGAGAGAAAAAGCCGGTGATTGTAACAGGGGATATGAATGTCGCCCACGAGGAAATCGACCTGAAAAATCCGAAGACAAACAGGCATAATGCCGGATTTACCGACGAAGAGCGGGGGAAAATGACGAAGCTATTGGCAAGCGGATTCATAGATACATTCAGATATTTTTATCCTGATTTGACAGATACTTATTCGTGGTGGTCTTATCGTTTCAAGGCAAGAGAAAGAAATTCTGGCTGGAGAATCGACTATTTTTTGGCATCCGAGGAGCTAAAGGATCGCCTCGCAGGAGCCAAAATCCATACGGAAGTCCCAGGTTCCGACCACTGCCCGGTTGAGCTCTTGCTTTCGGACGCAAAATAGACCTGTATACAGGCACAAAATACAGGCACAAAACCTCGGACAGGCGGACAGGCGAATAGGCGAATAGATGAATATACGAAAATACAAGATGCAAAAGAAGGAACCAAAATGGAAAAGAAGCAATATAAAGAAAGCTGCTACCTCGACACATACAGAGTAGATCCCCAAAAGATAGGCAAGGCATCTGGGATATGGCAGCTGATGCAAGAGACGGCCTGCCACCAGATGGAGGAGCAGAGACCCTCGTATACGGATCTTTTGGATGAGGGCAAGGCGCTCATGCTGGCAAGGGTGGATTTAGCCATACCGGAGGAGATATTTCTAAACGAAAGTTTGATATCCAGCTCCTGGCCTTGCGAAAGCACGAGAGCAACGTTCCTGCGAAATTATGTCCTGCTGAGGAATGATAAGATCGCAGCGGTTGCCGATACGCAGTGGAGCCTCGTAGACCTTGCGAGCCGCAAAATTCTCAAGGTAGAAGAGGTGGATTTCTCCGGGTACTGGATGGGCGAGCACAGGCAGCTAATGAAGGGTAAGTTTAAGATATCACCGGCTATCGAAGAGAGCATGCGGAAGGTCGGAAGCAAAACCGTTTGCTATAGTGACCTCGACTATAACGGCCACATGAATAATACCTACTATTTGGACATGCTCTGTGACTATATACCGGAGCTTGCGGCCGGAGCCCACCGCGCAAGCTTCTTGCGGATCCATTACAGCAAGGAGGCGCCGCTGGGCGAGACCTTGCATATTATGTCGACGGGGCCAATCTCGCTTTCGGATGACGAAAAGCAGGCCTATGGCGTGCCTGCGGACATAAAGTACATTTTCAGGACAGAAAAACCGGATGGAGAGCTTAACATCGAGGCGGAAATCGTGCTTGCAGAATGCGAAGCAGTTTCGAAATAGAATGACGCAGCGATTATTTGACTGAGATTTATGAGGTAAGACTATGATTGCTTTTTTGATGGAAAAACTGAATGTTAATATAGACGGCGTTTGGGAGACAAATGAGATCATCGCTGCGATAGCCGCTGTCATCGTAGTGGCGCTCATCATCGGGCTCCTTATCTTTCTTGCAGCAAAGATCGTAAGGGGCGTAAACCCGCGAAAGTCAACGATTTTTAGCCACCGCAGGAACAAATATAAGAGCCGCATCGGAAAGAATAACGACAAATATTTATAATGCTGAGAGTATCAAAACCCCGCCCGGCGCGGGGTTTTGTTTTGCGTATGAAACCGGCACCCGGGATTTTATAAAATCCTCCAATTGTTACAGAAAAAAGTGGTGAAAAATGATAAAAAAATCAAATTTTCTATTGAAAAGTGGGTGAAAGTGGTGTATATTGGTGATAGTACAATGACATAGTTATAGTTCGCTCAAAATATGTGCAAGAAGGGAGGCATTTTTCCATGTTTATGGGGACCGTTTACAATTCAATAGACGAGAAGAACAGGATGATAGTGCCTTCGAAGATGCGTGGGGGATTGGGCGAAAGATGTGTTCTTACCAAGGGTCTGGACAGATGCCTTTATGTTTACACGATGGAGAGCTGGCAGAAGCAGATGGATAAGATTGCGATGCTGCCGGAGTCGGATCCGAAGGTCAGGTCATTCATCAGACACTTCTGCGCAAATGCCGCGGAATGCGAGTTTGACAGACAAGGCAGAATCGTGATCCCGCAGGAGCTCAGAGCCTATGCCGGAGTAGAAAAAGAGCTGGTGACCATGGGTGCGATGACCAAGATAGAAATTTGGGCAAGAGAAGTTTGGGAAGCGCCAAGTAACGGCAGCAAGATGGAGCCTGAGGACTTCTCAAAAGCATTGGAGGAATATAATTTCTGATGAAATTTAGACATACTTCAGTTCTGTTTGACGAATGCATGGAGGGGTTGAATATAAACCCAAGCGGTATATATGTGGACGGCACGCTGGGGGGCGGCGGACACAGCAGCGGAATATGCGAGCGTCTTGGCAAAGAGGGGACATTGATAGGAATTGATCGCGACAGGGACGCTTTGGCGGCCGCCGAGGAAAGACTTTCCGGCTATGACTGCCGCAAATACTTTGTTCAAAGCAATTATTCGGACATAAAAGGTGTTTTGGATGAGCTTGAAATAGAGAAGATCGACGGGGCGCTTTTGGATTTGGGTGTTTCTTCGTTTCAGCTTGACAATCCTGCGAGGGGGTTTTCGTATATGCAGGATGCGCCGCTTGACATGAGAATGAGCCAGGACGATGATTTCACGGCTTATGATGTGATAAACGGCTACGAAAAGGATGAGCTGAGAAGAATAATAACAAAATATGGCGAGGAGAGATGGGCATCCAGAATTGCGGATTTCATAGCAAGGGCCAGAAAGGAAAAGCCGATCAAGACCACGGGGCAGCTCGTGGAGATAATCAAGGCGGCGATTCCGGTAGCGGCAAGACGCGAGGGTCCGCATCCGGCGAAACGCACATTTCAGGCGATAAGAATCGAGGTAAATGATGAGCTTGGGCAGCTCGAGCGGGCTGTATCCGAGTTCTGCGATGTACTTGCGCCGCGGGGAAGACTTTGCATCATCACCTTCCATTCTCTAGAGGACAGAATAGTCAAGGAAATCATCAACAAGAGGATCAACCCTTGCACCTGTCCGAAGGAATTTCCGGTATGCGTATGCGGCAAAGTTGGGGATATCGAGAAAAAGTCGGGCAAGCCGATTTTGCCATCGCCTGAGGAAATTGAGAGAAATCCGAGAGCGCGGAGCGCGAAGCTTCGCATTGCACAGAAAAAGTAATTTTGCGAGGAGAAAACATGGCGCAGGCTAGCAGAGCGTACACATCTGAATATTCAACGCTGGGGCGCGTGTATGTACCGGGTCAGTGGGCAAGCTCTGCGGCGCTGCAGGAAAGATCTGCAAAGATGCAGGCGGCAGCTGCGAAGGTGCAAGCAAGACCTGCGAAAGTGCAGGCAGGGCCTGTAAGAATGCAGGCAAGACCTGCGAAAGTGCAGGCGGGGCCTACGGAGATACCGCAGCCTAAGAGGGTAAAGCGCACCAGACAAAGACCGCAGCCGGAAAATACGATTATACAAGAAGCCGAAGAGGCAATCATCACGCACAAGATGCTTGCGAAAGCGATAATTTTCATGGCATTTGTCGGCGCTATTCTCATCACGACCATATGGATGAGTGCCAAGGCCACCGAGATCAAATATTCGATAAATAAGATGCAAAGTGACAATGTCCTTTTGCAGAACGAGATTTCGATGCTCGACATAAAGGTAGAAAGTGCCAACAGCATCGAATCAATCGAAGAATATGCCACGGATGAGCTTGGAATGCAATATCCGAAATCCCAGCAGTGCATATATGTGGAATCAGACGCCAAGCCTTCTGACAGTCTTGTTGACATGATCCGCGAAAAAGCATATAAATAACAAAATATAAAAAATAAAATAAAAAGTTAGAGAAAAATACAAAATATACAATATATAATTTCATAAAAAAAGAGCCAGACAACTAAATACCAAAATTAGGTCTGGCTTTCTGCTTGAAGGAGGAATATGAGGGCGCAGGTAACGAAAACAAATAGAAGAAGAATAGCTCTGGGATTTTCTTTTATCGCGGGGCTGCTTGTTTTACTTCTCTTCAAAGTTGCGTGGATTCAGATCGTCGATGCAGAGGAGCTTGGCCAAAAGGCCATCGACCAGCAGACCCAGGATACGCCAATCGACGCAAAGCGCGGAGCGATATATGCCAGAAATGCCAAGGAGCTTGCGACCAGCACGACATGCTACACCCTCTGGGCAAGGCCCTCGCAGATCAAGCTCGATGACGGCGAGGAAAGATCCGAGGCGGAAATCAAGGGATATGCGGCATCCATTGCAAAGATCGTTGACGGCGATGCGGACGAAATCTATGCCGGCATCACAAAGGATCAGGCGCTTGTTAGAATTGCAAAATATCTCGACAAGGAGACTGCTGATGAGCTGCGCAAACTAACAATTTCCGGAATCGAGCTTTCAGAAGACACGAAGAGATATTATCCTCTGGGAAACTTCGCATCCCAGGTTCTCGGAAGCGTGAACGATGACGGAGTTGGAAGAACAGGAATTGAACTCCAATATGACCAGTACCTCAGCGGCGTATCCGGAAGATGGGTTACGAATACCGACCTGCTCGGGAACGAACTCGTAAAGGGCGCCGAGGAATATTACGAGGCGCAGGACGGACTGAATGTCATAATGACAATAGACGAGGCAATCCAGTATTATGTTGAAAAGGCGCTTGAAGAGGGCATGGAAACAACCAAGGCAAAGCGCATAATGTGTCTGGTGATGAATCCGAAGACGGGAGAAATCCTTGCCAGCGCATCGACTCCGGGCTATGACCCGAATGATGCCACAGAGCCACTGGCAAAGGATGCCAAGAAATATGCCAAGATGACCACAGAGGAGAAGAACCAATATCTCTTCAGTCTCTGGAGAAATCCTCTGGTCAGCGATACATATGAACCCGGCTCGACATTCAAGCTTATAACATCATCCTCGGCGATAGAGGAGAAGGTAATAAACGAGAATATGACATTCAAATGTGCCGGAAGCTTCAGCGTATCCGGGATAAGGCTGCATTGCTGGACCAGCGGTGCTCACGGAACGCAGACGATAAAAGAGGCTATCGGAAATTCCTGCAACCCTGCGCTGGCAAAGGTTGCAGAGCTTCTGGGAAAGGCCAGGCTCTATAAATATCTCGACCTGTACGGGATTACGGAAACCACGGGAGTTGACTATCCGGGCGAGGCTAGCGCGATAGTGCAAAGCATCGATAATGTTGGCCCCGTTGAGCTTGCAACCATCGGTTACGGACAGGGAATTTCCCTGACTCCGATCCAGCTCTTGACGGCGATAAATGCCATCGGAAACGACGGTGTGCTGCTTCAGCCGCGCTATGTCAAGGCTCTCACGGACAGCGACGGAAATGTGGTTGAATCCTACGATACGACTGTAGTTCGTCAGGTGATTTCCTCTACAACCGCAAAGAAGATGCGCAACATCATGCAATATGTAGTCGACGAAGGCGGCGGCGGAAATGCGAGGATAGCAGGCTACCGCGTAGGAGGAAAGACCGGAACGGCAAACAAAATAGATGCCGGCACCGGAAAATATGGCAAATATTATTACAGTTCATTCATAGGGATGGCGCCAATGGACGATCCGCAAATTTCGATTTTGCTGATCGTGGATAGCCCCAAGGGTGCATATTACGGCTCGATGGTAGCGGCGCCTATCGCAAAGGAAATACTGACAAATGCGCTCCGCTACTTAAATGTTACGCCGGAATATACATCAGCAGAGAAAAAGGCTTTGCAGAGCGGATATACTACCGTGCCGAATGTTGTCGGCAAGGAGTTCAGCGATGCGGTGGGCATCATCGGCGGCAAGGATTTGAAATACAGCAGGCCGAAGTCCGCGCAGGATGACGACGATTTCACGGTTGTGGATCAATATCCGAAGGCAGGTACAAAGGTCAAGAAAAATTCGGTCGTATATGTATACAAAGAATAAAAAAGAATAGAAAAGCCAAAAGAGAATAGGGATATAAATAAAAAATAGAAATAGAGATAAAATCAGGAGATAAACTGAAAAAATGAGAGAATTTACGATTGCCGAGGTTCTTATGGCACTTGACGGGAGGCTCCTCTGCGGGGGCTGCGAGGAAAAGGTTTTGAGAATATGCACGGATTCCAGAAAAGCAGAACCGGGGGATATCTTTTTCGCGCTCATAGGCGAAAATAACGACGCACATGATTATCTTGCGCAGGTTTTTGAAAGAGGCTGCAGGGCAGCTGTAATTTCGGACGAGAAGAAAATTCCGCAAGGCTCGCCTCGCTCCGGCGGCCTCCCACAGGATGCCTCAGGAAAAGAGGCATGGCCTGCCGTAATTCTGGTTTCAGATACCACGAAGGCTTTGCAGGACCTGGCTAGATACTATCTTGCAACGCTGCCGCTGAAACATAAAATTGCAATAACCGGCAGCGTCGGCAAGACCAGCACCCGCGATATGATGTATTATATCGCGAGTGCAAAATACAGGGCCGGCAGAAACCTGAAGAATTTTAACAACGGCTTTGGGCTTCCGCTGAGCATATTGGAATTTGCGCCGGATACGGAGGTCGCGGTGCTCGAGATGGGGATGGATAACTTCGGGCAGATCGAAAAGCTCGCACATATAGTGGAGCCTGACATAGCGCTCATAACCAATATCGGGATCTCGCATATCGAGAATCTCGGAAGCCGCGAAGGAATACTAAAGGCAAAGATGGAAGTTACCTCATGCTTTGACGAGGACTCGGTTCTTGTGGTAAATACGGACTGTGACATGCTCTGCCCGGAAAATGTCAGTGGGCCTTACAGCCTGGTAACGGTGGGCAGCGCGCCCCAAAATGACTATATCGTAACCGGCATTTGCGATTTTGGCGACAAGGGTGTAAAATACACTTTGATTCATAATGACGAAAAATATGATGTCAATCTAAATATCCCCGGAGCGCACAATGCTCTCAATGCGACTCTTGCAATCGCGGCGGCCGCCAGGATGGGAATAGAAATCCGGGAGGCAATCGCAGGCCTTGCAAATGCAGAACTCACGGAAAAACGCCTGAACATCAAGGAAAATAACGGAATAAAGGTAATCGACGATACATATAATGCCTGCCCTGCCTCCGTGATGTCGGCAATAGATACGCTAAAGAATACCGAAGGCGGCAGAAAGATTGCCATCATCGGCGATATGTATGAGCTTGGGAGCCAGGCCGAGGAGGCTCACGAAGAGGTCGGAAGATATGCGGCAGATAAGCCGCTTGACCTTGTGATCGCGGTCGGAAAGCTTGCAAAGGGCTATGCAGAAGGTGCAAGAGAGATTCTGCCGGCAGAAAGGGTTCTCTACTTTGAGGAGAAGGAAGAGCTTTTGCCAAAGATCGGAGATTTGCTTGCGGATGGCGATGTAGTTCTCGTGAAGGCCTCGCGCGGCATGAAGATGGAAGAAGTAGCAAGCGAAATATTGAAAGATAGACAATAGACAAACAACGATAGGAGACGGCAAAAATGAACAAAATATTGATTCCGATAATCGCGCTCGCGATAGCTTGGATTTTGGGAGCGATTTTCACGAAAATGCTGATACCGTTTCTGGAGAAGAAGCAGTTCAGGCAGTTCGTAAGAGAGGAAGGCCCAAAGTCCCATCTTTCGAAGACAGGAACGCCGAGCATGGGCGGAATTGCAATTATAAGCGCGACGATAGTATCGGCAGCGGCGGTGGCGATCGCTTTCAGAGAGGATCTGACGAATATCGCAAACCTTGCGATAATCCTCGTTGTGATGGTGCTTTTCGGTTTGATAGGCTTTATCGATGACTACGAAAAGGCAATAAAAAAGAACAATGCCGGGATCAGCCCGAAGCAGAAGATCGCACTTCAGCTTGCATTTTCCATCGGATTTGCGATATTTGCATATTTTAGATCCGGGATAGGCCAGGCGCCGGAAACGGGGAGCCAAATATGGATTCCTATCATCGACAAGTGCATAGATCTTGGTATTTTTTACATACCGTTCGTGGTCTTCGTGATGCTGGCATTTGGCAATGCGGTAAACCTGACAGACGGCCTTGATGGCCTGGCCTCCGGAGTAACGGCGCTGGTTAGCTTCTGCATGGTGATCGTGGGCACTGGCATGTTCACAGGACTTGGTGCAGAACCGGTATGCTACGGCGCCCTTGCGGGAGGCTGCCTTGGGTTTTTGATGTTCAATAAGAACCCAGCAAAGATTTTCATGGGCGACACGGGCTCGATGGCGCTCGGCGGGATGCTTGCGGCAGGGGCGATCATGATGAAGCTTGAATTTATTCTGGCGATCGCAGGCCTTGTATATGTGCTGGAGGCACTTTCGGTTATAATTCAGGTGACATATTTCAAGAAAACCCACAAGAGGATCTTCAAAATGGCGCCGATTCACCATCATTTTGAGCTTTGCGGGATGAAAGAAAAAAATGTAGTTTTGATGTTTTGGGCAGCTACATTGCTATTTTGCATATTGGCAATAGCTGCGAAGAATATTTAAGGGACGGATTGTTATGAAAAACTTAAATTTAGACAATATAAATGGAAAGAGGGTCCTGATTGTAGGACTCGGAAAGTCCGGAATAGCGGCAGTTCAGGCGATGCTGAAGCTGGGGGCTAAGGTCTGCGTGCAGGATTCCAAGGATGCTGATCATATCGACGGCCAGCTTCTGAATTTCCTCGAGGGAAAGGGCGTCGAGTGCTATTTTCACGAAATCCCGGGGCATGTCGAAAATTTCGATATGCTGATCCTAAGCCCGGGCGTAGATCCTGAGCTCCCGTTCATAGCTGAGGCAGAGGCAGGCGGGGCGGAAATCATCGGCGAGCTTGAGATCGCCTATAGAATCGCGCGCGGAACATTCGTTGCGATAACCGGGACTAACGGAAAAACAACCACGACCACTCTCGTAGGGGAGATATTTAAGAATGCGAAGAGAAAGACCTTCGTTGTCGGAAATATCGGCGTTGCAGTGATCTCCAAGGCACTGGAGGCGGACGAGGACGACTGGCTTGTGACAGAAACAAGCAGTTTTCAGCTTCAGACGACGAAATACTTCAAGCCGAAGGTTTCTGCCATCCTAAATCTCACTCCGGACCATCTGAACCGCCACCATACGATGGAGGCCTACGGCAAGGCAAAGGCGAAGATATTCGAAAACCAGGACGAGAGCGGATATTGCGTGGTAAACTATGACGACAAGGCCTGCTTTGCGCTAACGAAGGGCTGCAAGGCAAGGGTTGTGCCTTTCTCGCGCAAGGAAAAGCTCGATTTTGGCGCATTTTTGGACGGAGATATGATTGCCATCAGAAACGAGGCAGGCGAGCTTGTAAAAATTTGCGATAAGAATGATCTTAAGATAATCGGCGAGCACAATGTCGAAAACTGCCTCGCGGCAGCAGCGATCGCCTACTTTGCGGGAATAGATAGGGAAACTATCGCAAAGACGCTCCTTGCCTTTGGCGGCGTCGAGCACAGGATCGAATTCGCAGGAGAGCTTAACGGCGTGAAATTCTACAACGATTCCAAGGGTACGAACGTAGACGCGGCGGTCATTGCGCTGCGTGCAATAAAGGATAAAATTGTGCTGATTGCAGGTGGCGACGGCAAGGGACAGGAATTTGATGAGCTTATAAGAAATTTTGATGGCAAGGTCAAAAAGCTTGTTCTCATCGGCCGTGACGGAAAAATAATCGCGGGTACCGCTATGCGCCTCGGATTCACGAATTTTGTCTACGGAAAGGATATGGACGAGTGCGTAAAGCTTGCATATGCATCGGCAGAGCCAGGGGATACGGTTCTTCTTTCACCTGCATGCGCAAGCTGGGATATGTATGATAATTTCGAGCAGAGAGGCAAGCATTTCAAAGAATGCGTAACGAGGCTGGGTATATGATTAAATTTCTTCAGGGCAGCAAAAAAACAGGAGATCTGTCGATCGCGCTTTTGGTGGCAATTCTCGTGATATTCGGAACGATCATGATTTTTAGCGCGAGCTATTACCCATCCAGCACCAACTATTACAACCCATATTTTTACCTGAAAAGGCAGCTTATATGGCTCGCTGCGGGATCCATCGGGATGTGGTTCTGTGCTAGGGTGGATTATCACTTTTGGGCGAGATTATGGATTATTGTGCCTGTGATCTGCCTTATCCTGCTCGTGCTGGTTCTTACGCCGCTGGGGGCAGAGGCTAACGGTTCTCAAAGGTGGATACAGGTAGGGCCCATTACCATCATGCCGGGAGAGCTGGCAAAGGTGGGAATGATTTTGTTTACCACGGGATATTTTTCGAGGCATCCGAAATGGAGCGCAAGCTTTGTAAAAGGTGTCCTGCCGATAGTTGGTGTCGCAGGAACCTATGCCGGGCTTATCATGAAGCAGCCCAATATGTCGACGGCATTCACGGTTGTGCTCATAGCCGGCGGGATGCTCCTCGTGTCCGGGATCAGAGCCTCTCATATTGGCATTCTTTTGGGAGCAGTGGGAGCCGCAGGATGGGCATTCATTTTCATGGACCGGGATGGATACCGATATAGCAGATTTACGAGCTTTCTTGATCCATTTGCGGATGCGCTCGGAGACGGCTGGCAGGTAGTTCAGTCGCTGCTTGCCTTGGGAACGGGCGGCCTTACGGGACTTGGCCTTGGAAACAGCGTGCAGAAGAATCTCTATCTGCCATTTGCGCAAAACGACTTTATACTAGCGATCATTGGTGAGGAGCTGGGATTCGCAGGGATATTTTGCCTTGTGGTGGTATATCTTCTTCTTATTTGGAGGGGCTGCCATGTGGCGATGAATGCCGCAGATTATACGGGGATGATGCTTGCTGCCGGAATCATAATGATGATAGGGCTGCAGGTTGTGATAAATATAGCAGTCGTAACCTCTTCTATGCCACCGACGGGCATAATTCTGCCTTTCGTAAGCTATGGAGGAAACGCTCTCCTGATTTTTATGGGAGCGATGGGAATTCTTATAAACATTTCGAAATCATCAAAATTATAGAATATTTAAGAATATTTACAAGGGTTAAGCGATATATTATTTAGGAGAAAATATGCGAGTAATTGTGACGGGCGGAGGCACGGGCGGACACATATATCCCGCGCTTGCCATAGCAGACAAATTCAAGGAAGAGGATAGCAATACAGACATACTCTATGTGGGAAACATAGAGGGCATAGAAAAGGATGTGGTCCCAAAATCCGGATATCCGATGGCGATGGTGGATGCAAGATGGCTCGACAAATCAAACCCATGGCAGCTCATAAAGACCGGCGCGAGGGTTACGAAGGGAATCCTGGAGGCCGGCCGTGTTATGCGAAAATTCAAACCCGATGTCGTAATCGGAACCGGAGGATATGTATGCTTTCCGGTAATAGTGGCAGGAAATCGCTTTGGCGCGAAGACATTCCTTCACGAGCAAAATGCATATCCCGGCCTTGCAAACAGGACGCTTGAGAGGTTCGTAAACAAGATTTTTCTCGGCTTTTCGGATGCGGCGAAATATTTCAAGGATCCGTCGAAGATGGTAGAAGCGGGAAATCCCGTGCGCAAGAGCTTTTTTAACTTAGAAAAATCCAAGGCAAGGCAAAAGCTGGGCTTTCCACAGGAAGACTTCGTGGTGCTGTCATTCGGCGGAAGCCTCGGCGCGGAGAAGATAAACGAGGTGGCCTTTGAGCTCATGCGCGTCATGAACGGTCACGAAAATGCGAGAATGGTCTTCGGCACGGGCAAATGGTATTATGACAGCATCATAGAAAAGGCGAAAGAGGGCGGAATTTCTCTTGCAGGCAATATTCATATCAAGGACTATATCGACGACATGGAAAATTACCTGGCGGCAAGCGATCTTATCATAAGCAGAGCCGGGGCACTTTCCGTTGCCGAGATGACCGTATGCGGCAGGGCGAGCATACTCATTCCATCGCCGAATGTGACCGGAAACCATCAATATTTCAATGCGAAGGCCGTTGCCGACAGGGGCGGCGCGATACTGCTCGAAGAAAAGGACTTGACAGCGGAAAAGCTCATAGAAGAGGTAATATATCTAAAAAATAATCCGGAGGCTATCGAAAGGATGGGCCGGGCGGCGAAGGCATGCGCGCCGATGAGGGCTCTTGATATAATTTATGATGAGATTATGCGCGTAGCGCAAGGATAAGGATAAGGAGTCCATGTGGAAGTACTGAACGAAGAGAAAAAAAAGGCCAGACGAAGAAAAAAACGAATGAATCCGTTTCTCAAATTGCTGATTATCATCTTGATACCGGTGGGTGTATTTCTATTCCTCAATTCACCGGTATTTGATGTTGAAAATTTTACCGTCGAGGGCAACAATTATTATCTTGATGAAGAAATCCTTACCATGGGAAATTGCAAGACGGGTCAAAATATTTTCTGGGGCACGGATTGCTCGAACATACGCGAGCGGCTCGAAAAGGACGCATATATGGCCCTTGTCAAGGTCAGAAGAGTGCTCCCGGATACCATTTCCATTGAACTTACAGAGAGAAAGCAGATCGGCGCAATAGTCTATGGCGAAAAATATGTGGTCATCGATGGGCAGGGAACGGTGCTGCGAAAGACCGAGGTCGATCCGAAGGTTACGATCATAAGCGGCATGACTATAAGCAAGCTTGCGGTCGGCGAGACGATAGAGGTCGAAGAAAAGGTGCTCTTCCGCCAGGCTCTGGAGATGCTTAATGCCATGGACGCAAACGGGATGTACTTCAAGAGGATTTCCGTAGGCAAAACCTCAACCAGCGCATACATTCTGGACAATCTTGTATGCAGCGGAACCGCAGAGCACATCACGGAGGCGATAGAGGAGGGAAAACTCCAGATTGTCACCGAAGAACTCTTCGAGAAAGAAATCGAAAGAGGCACGATAAAGATAAGCGGAGATACCAATATTTCCTTCACGCCAAAAATCGATTGACTTTCACGAAAAAAACAGGCAAAAACTTATGAAAAAGAGTGCAATATAAAAGATTTTATGTTAAAATAAATGATAAGATTGGGAGACTTTGAGGAGGTACAAAGGACAATGCTACAGTTTGAGACAAATATGGAAAAAGCTGCGATGATCAAGGTCATCGGCGTCGGCGGCGGCGGTTGCAATGCGGTGAATCGCATGGTAGAGGCCGAGCTGAAGGGAGTAGATTTTATCGCGGTTAATACAGATAGACAGGCTCTGAACAGATGCCTTGCGCAGACAAAAATTCAGATTGGCGAAAAACTCACGAGGGGACTCGGCGCAGGAGCAAATCCTGAGGTTGGCCAGAAGGCAGCAGAGGAGACTCTCGACGAAATCACCGCGCACCTTGACGGAGCGGATATGGTATTCATTACCGCAGGCATGGGGGGCGGCACCGGAACGGGAGCTGCACCTATAATCGCAAAGGCAGCCAAAGACATGGGAATTCTCACGGTGGGCGTTGTCACCAGACCTTTTAACTTCGAGGGAGCCAAGAGACGCAAGCAGGCGGAGCTTGGAATCAATTTCCTCAGAAAATATGTTGACTCGCTCGTAATCGTTCCTAACGACAAGCTCATAGATAACAGCCAGAAGAATACCACGATGGTACAGGCATTCCAGATGGCAGACGATGTACTCAGACAAGGCGTTCAGGGCATCTCGGATCTGATTTCGGATTATGCTCTCATCAACGTGGACTTTGCGGATGTCAAGTCCGTAATGACCGACAGAGGCATTGCGCACATGGGCGTGGGCCGCGGCAAGGGCGAAAACAGAGCCCAGGATGCGGTCAAGGCAGCTATCGAAAGCCCGCTTCTTGAGACTACCATCGACGGCGCGAAGGCGATACTGCTGTATGTTGCAGGCGGATATGACCTCGGAATGCTTGAGGTCAGCGAAATCGCAAGCCTCGTGGAGGAACAGGCAGACAGAGATTGCATTCTCATCTTCGGCGCTGCTGTTAACGAGGAGATGCAGGACGAGGTTGCAATCACGGTTATCGCAACGGGATTTGCGGAGGGGCTGGAGTTCCCAACGAAACATTCTGAGCCGGTTGATGCAGACCGAAAGGAAAGCCCGGACAAGACTACAGGACTTGGCGGAACGCAGGCGTCAAGCGGAGACATCTTCGGAAGCGTTGAGGGCATCGAAGGCACGGAGGTAACACTGCAGGATATCCTCAAAAAAGAGGGCGAGGAAAAGGGAACATCAAGATTCGAGATTCCATCATTCCTTTAGAAAAAACGAGCCGGTGCAAACCGGCTTTTGTTAAAACAAAGGTAAGCAATGCGAAAGATAATATCAAAGGACAACAGAATATATAGACTCTGCGGCAAGCTTTCGCAAAAGAAATATAGAGAAAGGCTGGGGAAATATCTGCTGGAGGGTGAAAATCTAATAGAGGAGGCAGCAAAGACCGGTGCCGGGATTGAGACTTTGATCGTTCGAGAAGGCTATAGCAAGATCCCGGAGGGCCTTGAGGACAGGACATTCGAGCTAGAGGCGAGGCTGTTTGAGGCTCTGGCGCAGACAAAGACCAGCCAGGGAATCCTGGCGATAGTCAAAAAGCCCGAGCGATGCAAGGAGGAGTTCATAGATTCCCCCGGAAACTTCGTGGTGCTTGACAGGCTCCAGGATCCAGGGAACATCGGGACGATTCTTCGGACAGCGGATGCTGCAGGATACGGTCTTGCAATAGTGATGAAGGGCACGGTGGATATTTTCTCACCGAAGACGGTAAGGGCGGCGACAGGTTCACTCTTTAGAATGCCGGTTGTTTTCATGGACTCCAATTCAGAGCTTGTGGAATTTACCAGGGCAGCCGGCAAGAAGCTCGTGGCAACCTGTTTTGATACGGATCGCCGCTATTTTGACGAAGATCTCACGGACAATATCGCGCTCGTGATAGGAAACGAGGGCAACGGGATTTGCCGGGAGATCATCGAAAGCTCAGATCTAAAAATAAAAATACCTATGCAAGGCAACATCGAGTCTCTGAACGCGTCGGTAGCGGCCGGGATATTGATGTATGAGGCAGTGCGAGGCAGGAAAGGTTAGAAATATGCAGGATATAATTTTAGAAAGAATGGAAGAAAGAAAGGCAAAACTCGAGAAAATACTTGAGAAATCCAGAGAAAGGCTCAAGGCAATCGAAAATTTGCAGGATGCTGAGGAGGTCAGAATCAAGGTCCTCGGCAAGAAGGGCGAGCTCACCGAAATGCTCAAATCCATGGGCAAGATGGATCCGGAGGAGAGAAAGGAATTCGGCAAGGCTGCAAACCAAACCCGCGCAGAAATCGAAAAGATGCTTGAAAATTCCTTTGAGCAGCTCAAAAATAAGGCAAAAGAAGCCAAATTCAAGGCAGAAAAGATAGATGTAACAGAGCCCGGAAAGGCTTGCAATATGGGAACGAAGCACCCGATTACTATCACCATCGAAGAGGTTTCGAAGGTGTTTAAGTCCATGGGATTTTCGCTCTCCGAGGGACCGGAGATTGAGACCGTATTCAATAACTTCGATGCCCTCAACGCCGGCCCAAACCATCCGGCAAGAGACTGGACAGATACATTCTATATAAACGACGAGGTGCTGCTAAGAACGCAGACTTCGCCGGTACAGGTAAGAACCCTGCTCAGCCAGAAACCGCCGATTCGCGTATTCGCACCGGGAAGATGCTTCCGCTGCGATACGCCGGATGCTACCCACTCGCCGATGTTCCACCAGGTAGAGGGTCTTGTCGTTGACGAGGGGATCACCATGGCAGACCTAAAAGGAGTGCTCGACAGCTTCGCAAAGCAGATGTTCGGCTCAGAGGTTAGGACAAAGTTCAGACCGCATCATTTCCCATTCACAGAGCCTTCGGCAGAGATGGACGTATCGTGCTTTAAGTGCGGCGGCAGAGGCTGCAGAGTCTGCAAGGGAAGCGGCTGGATCGAGATTTTGGGCTGCGGAATGGTACATCCTAACGTACTCAAGGTAGGCGGAGTTGATACAGAGAAATATACCGGCTTCGCATTTGGCGTTGGCGTTGAGAGAATTGCGATGCTAAAATATGGCATCGATGACATCAGACTTCTCTACGAAAACGACATGAGATTTATCGAGCAGTTCAAATAATTAGGAGGTAGCAGGTAGAAATGATAGTATCATTAGAATGGTTAAAAGATTATACAGATATAAATGTCAGCCCCGAGGAGTTCTGCGACAGGATGATAATGTCGGGCTCGAACCTCGAAACCCTTGAAATCGCAGGCGAAGACATGCACAAGGTCGTGGTTGGCAAGATCGTCAAGATAGAAAAGCATCCGGATGCGGATAAGCTCGTTGTCTGCCAAATCGACATCGGCGGAGAAGAGCTCGTGCAGATTGTGACGGGAGCGCCGAACGTGTTCGAGGGCGCATATGTACCCGTTGCACTGGACGGCAGCAAGATCCCGGGACCGATCCACGGACAGCCCAAACAGGAGGGCGGCGTTACCATCACTAGGGGCAAGCTCAGAGGCGTCCTTTCCGACGGAATGCTATGCTCGTTCGCAGAACTCGGATTTGAGGACAAGGTCGTGCCGGTAAATCAGAGAGACGGAATCTGGATCTTGGAAGACGAATATCCGCTCGGAGCGGATTTTGCGGAGACTCTCAAGCTAAAGGATGCGATAGTTGACTTCGAAATCACGCCTAACAGGCCTGACTGCCTCTCCATGATAGGAATGGCAAGAGAAGCGGCAGCTACCTTCGGAGGCAAGCTCAAATATCCTGAGACGGCATGCGCAAGCGAAGAAGGCGATGCGGCGGATTATATCAGCGTCGAGGTGAAATCACCGCTTTGCAAAAGATATGTTGCCAGAATCGTAAAGGATGTAAAGGTCGAAGATTCACCTTGGTGGCTTCAGAGAAGGCTCATCCATGCGGGAATGAGACCGATAAATAATATAGTAGATATTACAAACTTCGTAATGCTCGAATACGGCCAGCCGATGCATGCATTCAACATCGACAGCATCGACGGTCACAAGATCATCGTAGATACGGCATCAGAGGGTGCGAAATTTACGACCCTGGACGGCACAGAAAGAAATCTCGACGACAGAATGCTCATGATAAATGACGCATCAAAGCCCGTCGCGATTGCAGGCGTTATGGGCGGACTCAACTCCGAAATCACGGACGATACGAAGACCATCGTAATCGAATCGGCAAACTTCGAGGCAAATAGCGTAAGAACCACATCCAAGAGGCTAACCCTCAGAACGGAGGCCTCCGGCAGATACGAAAAGGGCATCGACCCGAACCTCTGCGAGGCTGCAGCGGACAGAGTCTGCAAGCTGATCGAGCTCATCGGAGCCGGCAAGGTTGTATCCGGAAGCGTTGACATCTATCCTGAGAAAGCAGAAGCAAAGACCGTTCATGCCAGAGTATCGAGAATAAATCATGTTCTTGGCATCGTGCTTTCGAGACAGCAGATGGTAGGATACCTTGAGAGCCTCGAAATGAAGGTCGAAGGCGAAGGCAACGACATGTATGTTACGGCGCCTACCGTAAGACAGGATATCGAGATCGAAGAGGATATCATAGAAGAAGTCGCAAGACTTTATGGCTATGACAACCTTCCGGTTACAATTCCGAAGGGAAATAACCAGGCAAGCCAGTCATATGACAGAGATATAAAGGACCTGGCGCGAGATGTAATGTGCGCTATGGGAGCAAACGAAATCCAGACCTATTCCTTCGTAAGCCCGAAGGGTGTTGACAATGTCGGGATTGAAGAGGACTCATGGGAAAGAGACTTTGTGAAGATCCTAAATCCTCTTGGAGAAGATACCTCGGTTATGAGAACCATTCTCACGCCGCAGATGCTGGAGGTAATGGGCAGAAACTATTCCAGAAACCTCGAGAGCATGAGAGCATATGAGATCGGAAATACCTTCATGGCAAACCAGCTTGGACTTCCGTTCGAAAGCGACAACATTGCAATCGGAATTTATGGCAAGGATGAGGATTTCTTCACCCTCAAGGGCATCGTAGAAGAGCTCCTCTATAAGCTGGGGATAAGAGACCTGGAATTTATTGCGGAGAGCGAATATGGAGTTTATCATCCGGGAAGATGCGCAAGAATCATTGCCCGCCACACGGCAGAGCTTGAGAACGGCCCTGAGGAGGAAGAGGTAGAGCTTGGAATCATGGGCGAAGTGCATCCTGATGTTGCCGGAAGATACGGAATCGGAACCAGAGCATACTGCGCGGAGCTTTTCTTCGCCACCATGGTAGAACTTTCGAATACGGTAAAACAGTATAAGCCTCTGCCGAAATATCCTGCAATGACAAGAGACATCGCCCTCGTTGTAGACGAGACGATGACGGTTGGCCAAATCGAAAAGGTAATCTGGGGAGCAGAAGCCGAAATTCTTACGAATATCAAGCTCTTTGACATATATAGAGGCGCGCAGGTAGGCCCCGGCAAGAAGAGCGTGGCATTCACCCTCACCTATAGACATAATGACAAGACGCTCAAAGACGAGGATGTGCAAGCGGCTCACGCAAAGGTGCTTGACGCATTGAAGGAGAAACTCAATATCAACCTGAGAGAGATGTAATCGGGAGAAAAATGATGGAAGACAAGAGAGTCTGTGTCAAAATTTACGGACAGGATTATACCATATCCGGAGAAAGAGACGAAAAGAATATTATAGAAATCGCAGCTTACGTCGACGAGAAAATGCGCGAGATCGCGAAGTTCTTTGCAGGCGGCCCGCAGGGCTCGCTTGCGGTTCTGGCAGCTGTGAATATTGCCGACGAGTTCTTTGAGTCGCAGGCAAGGGTCAGCGAGCTTAAGGAAAAGACCGAGCAGATGGAAAAGGAAGCCCGGCATTATATGAAGATGTGGGACGAGGCAAAAAAGAGCTTCATGCAATACAAGGAAGAAGCCGCAAAATCCGCAGAGGACAGAAAGCAGAGCGAAGAAAAGTACCGCATGCTGCAGGACAAGGCAAACGAGTTCGAAAGCTCATATTTTGACCTGCAGATGGAGAATGTCCGGCTCAAAAACGAACTCGAAAAGCTAAAGAAAGATAGATGAACAAAAAAGCGCTAAAGGTATTAGAGTATAACAAAATAATCGAAATGCTAAAGGTCCAGGCCTCCTCGCAGATGGGAAGGGACAGGCTCGCGCAGCTTTTGCCGCAAACCGAGATACATGCAATCAGGGACGGACTCGCACAGACCAGCGAGGCGGCTGAGATCATCGTAAAAAAGGGTGCGATACCCCTTGGCGAAATCTACGACATAGATAATTCGCTGCACCTGGCGAGGAAGGGCGGAAGTCTGACGATGCGCCAGCTCCTGCAGGTGCTATATAATATGAATGTCGCATCGAATGTCGTAACGTTTCTCAAAAATGACATAGAGGATGCACCGATTGTACGGGGAATGGCAGAGCTTCTTGCGACATTCGATAGGCTCGCAGACAGGATCGATCGCTGCATCATCTCAGAGGACGAGATGGCAGACAGCGCATCGCCTGAGCTAAAGAACATAAGAAGGAGCATCGCCAGGCAGAACGAAGCGATAAGAAGCAAGCTGAACCACATACTCAACTCGTCGGATAACAAATCCGTGCTTCAGGATGCGATAGTTACCATGCGAGACGGACGCTATGTTGTGCCCGTCAAGGCAGAGCACAGGGCAAAGGTCCCTGGAATAATTCACGACCAGTCATCTAGCGGCGCAACGATCTTCGTAGAGCCACAGGCGGTTGTGAACCTCAACAACGAGCTTAGGGAGCTCGAGCTTGCCGAAAGGGTCGAAATCGAAAGGATACTCGCAGAGCTTTCGTCGGCGGTAGCAGAGCACTTCCATGAGCTCATAAACAACCAGAAGCTGCTGACGGAGCTCGACGTGATATTTGCGAAGGGCAAGCTTTCCGTAAAGATGCACGCAGAGGAGCCTAATGTAACAGGCGGCGGGATTCTCGACCTGAGGCATGCAAGGCATCCTCTTATAGATCCGAAAAAGGTTGTGCCAATAGATGTTTCGATCGGCGAAAGCTATAGCACGCTTGTGATAACCGGCCCGAACACCGGAGGCAAAACAGTCACCTTAAAGACCGTCGGGCTACTTGCGATGATGACCCAAAGCGGCCTGCATATACCCGCAGCATCTACAAGCACAATGCCGATATACAAGGACATATTTGCAGACATCGGAGATGAGCAGAGCATAGAGCAGAGCCTCAGCACCTTCTCATCCCACATGAAAAATACGGTATATCTTGTGAGAAAGGCGAGGAAAGGCAGCCTCGTTCTCCTTGATGAGCTGGGAGCGGGAACCGATCCCACAGAGGGAGCGGCTCTTGCTATCGCAATCCTGGAAAGGCTCGACCTGCAGGGAGCGCATACCATCGCAACGACGCACTATAACGAGCTCAAGAAGTATGCAATATCTACGGCAGGCGTCGAAAATGCCTCCATGGAATTTGATATAGAAACCCTCAGCCCGACATATAGACTCGCAATCGGAGTCCCCGGCAAATCCAATGCCTTTGAGATTTCAAGAAAGCTCGGACTTGCGCCGCAAATAATAGATAGGGCAAACGAACTTATCGAGAAGCGCGACCTGGAATTTGAGGATGTGCTCTCGGCAATCGAAGAAGATAAGAAGAAGGCACGCGATGAGCGAGACGAGGCGGAAAGGCTTCTTTGCGAGATAAAAAAGAAAAAGCGCGACCTCGACGAAAGGCAGGAAGCGCTCGAAAAGCGCGAAAGCAAGGCAATCAAGGAGGCTAAGGAAGAGGCTCGCGCCATCATAAAAGAAGCAAAGCAGACCGCGAGCGAGGTTCAGAAGGAGCTGAGAGAATTATCCAAGATCCAAAGCCTCGGCGAGCGAACCGGCCGCCTGGAAAAGAGCAAGCGCAAGATTCGCGAAAGCGAAAATCGCTATGCAGACGGCATTGCAAGGCAAACAAACGCAAGCCCTGTGCGCCCTGAGGAACTTGAAATCGGAGATCGTGTGAAGCTGCTTACCCTCGACCAGAACGGCGAAGTACTCACCCTGCCTGACGACAAAGGGGATTTGACGGTTAAAGTCGGGATAATGAAGATAAATGTAAATATTGCAGACCTTGCGCTTATAAACGACGGAAGCAAGAAGAAAAAGGCAAGAACGAGAAATTATGCGAGCATGTACCGCGCGAAGGCGCAGACCATATCAACTTCCGTGAATGTCCAGGGCCAGAACCTGGAGGAAGCCTTGATGAGCGTCGACAAATATATAGACGACGCATATATGGCAGGCCTAAAGAAAGTTACCGTGATTCACGGAAACGGAACCGGCGTCCTCAAGGAAGGCCTCAGGCGAGCCTTCAAGAGCCATAAACTGATCGCATCCTATCGAAGAGGTGCCTATAACGAGGGTGGCGACGGTGTCACGATCGTAAAACTTAAGGAGTAAATATGTTTATAATAAGCGGATGCCTCCTGGGGCATAACTGCAAATATAATGGCGGAAACAACCGAAACGAGGCTGTCATAGAATTCTGCCAAAATCACGAATATATCACGGTCTGCCCGGAGAGCGCGGCTAACCTGCCGCTGCCCCGGCCGCCGGCCGAAAAGGTCGGGAGCCGCATCATGAGTAAGGACGGAGATGACCTGACGGAAAAGTTCCTAAAAGGCGCAGAAATCTCATTGAAGACATGCATGCAGCTTGCGGCCCTGAAGAACGAGCCCATAGAAGGGGCAATCCTCAAGGCAAATAGTCCCTCATGCGGCGCAGGCAAAATATATGACGGAACATTCAGCGGCAGGCTTAGGGAGGGAAACGGCGTTTTCGCCACTATGCTAAAGGCGCAAGGGATAGAAGTAATAACTGAAAAGGAGAATATAAAATGGTAGATTTTAAGAACGAGATTGCAAGGCTCATTGCAGAGCAGGTAAGCGATCTGGAAATTTCGGAAATCCGCGAAATGATCGAAGTGCCGCAGGATTCGAAGATGGGAGACTATGCATTCCCGTGCTTCAAGCTTGCAAAGACGCTTCGAAAGGCGCCGCCGCTCATCGCAAAGGGAATTGCCGAGAAGATTTCGGATAATGAAATGTTCGAAAAGGTCGAGCAGGTAAATGCCTATGTGAACATGTTCATTTCCAAGGAAGAACTCGTAGGGGATGTTATTTGCGATGTCCTCGAAAAGGGCGATGACTATGGCAAGACAAATGTCGGAGAAGGAAAGCCCGTAATAGTCGAATATTCCTCGCCAAATATCGCAAAGCCTTTCCATATTGGCCATATCAGAAGCACGGTTATCGGAAACTCCTTATATAAGATTTACGATGCCATGGGATATAAGGTAACTCGTATCAACCACCTCGGCGACTACGGCACTCAGTTCGGCAAGATGATTGTAGCTTACAGGCACTGGGGAAACAAGCAGGATGTAATCGATGAGCCTATCAAGACCCTCCTCAGCTACTATACGAAATTCCATGTAGAGGCGGAGAAGCATCCTGAGCTCGACGACGAGGCAAGGGCGACCTTCGCAAGACTTGAGCATGGCGAAAAGGAAGAAGTTGAGCTTTGGCAGTGGTTCAGAGACGAATCTCTCAAAGAATTTACCAGGGTTTATGACATGCTTGGAATCAGCTACGATTCCTATGCGGGAGAATCCTTCTATTCGGATAAGATGCCGGCCATCGTAGAAGACCTTAGGGAAAAGAACCTTCTCGTGGAGTCCAAGGGTGCGATGATCGTTGATCTTGAGCCATACAGCCTTACACCGGCGCCGATCCTCAAATCAGACGGGTCGACCCTCTACATAACCCGCGACCTTGCCTGTGCGAAATATAGAAAAGACACTTACGATTTTTATAAAAATATATATGTTGTTGCATCCCAGCAGAACCTGCACTTCCAGCAGCTCAAGAAAATCCTTGAGCTCATGGGATTTGAGTGGGCAAAGGACATCATTCACGTTCCTTTTGGCCTTGTAAGCCTCGAAGACGGCACCATGTCAACACGCGAAGGCAGAGTAGTTTTCCTCGAGGACGTGCTGAATAGGGCAATCGATGAGACCAGGGATATAATAAACGAAAAGGGCGTTGCCACGGACAATATCGAAGAAACGGCAAAACAGGTCGGAATCGGTGCAGTCGTATTCAACGAGCTTTCCAATAACAGAATTAAGGACTATGTTTTCTCCTGGAAAAAAGTACTTGATTTCAACGGAGAGACAGGCCCATATGTACAATATACCTATGCGAGAGCGGCCAGCATCCTCAGAAATGCGGGAGAAGAACTCACGGAGAAAGCAAAGAGCGCGGGGGCTGACCCGAAATTTATCACAGGGCCCAGCGCATATGAACTCGCAAAGCTCATCTACCGCTTCCCGCAGGTTGTAGTAGAGGCCGGCGAAAAATATGAACCATCTATTGTTACAAGACATATCGTTGACATCGCACAGAGCTTCAACCGCTTCTATCACGATGAGCATATACTCTGCGACAACGAAGATGAAAGACTGGCAAAGCTTGCGCTGGTGATTGCAGCAAAGACCGCGATCAAAAACGGGCTGGCACTGCTCGGGATGCAGGCACCGGAACGCATGTAGCGAATATTCCGATTTCACACGACTTTACGAAAATCCTAACGGAGCTAAGCAGAGAGGAGAACTGATGAGATACGTAGGAGATATTTATAGACCGCCGAGCGAGGCATATAGCCTCCTCCTTCAAGTTACAATCGGATGCTCGCACAACAAATGCACATTTTGCAATATGTTCAAGGCGAAGCAGTTCAAGGTCAGAAAAATGGAAGAAATTCTGGAAGACCTCGAATGGGCCAGGCGCCAGTACCGCGTGGTGGATAAGATCTTCCTCTGCGACGGAGACGCCCTTTGCCTTGCAAACCACAAACTGATTACGATACTTGAATTTATAAAGGAAAATTTCCCGGAATGCGAAAAGGTATCAACCTACGGACGCGCATCTGACATCATGCGAAAGACCGACGATGAGCTCCGCGAGCTTCGTTCCTTCGGCCTGGAGATGATATATATCGGCGCCGAGTCCGGAAGCCAAAAGGTTCTCGACATGGTCAAGAAGGGCGAGACATGCGAGGAGCTCATAGAAGCCGTGAACAGAATCGAAGCGGTGGGGATCAAGGCATCCGTGACATTTATCAGCGGGCTTGCAGGGCCCAAGCTCTGGGAGGAGCACGCGGTGCAGACCGGAATAATGATCAGCAAGATGAACGCCTCCTATGTGGGACTTCTTACGCTCATGCTCGAACCGCCGGCTCCGATGCTGGAGGACTATAGGCAGGGAAAATTCAAGTTCCTCACGCCGGAAGAGGTTTTGGCGGAGACCTGCCTCATGCTGAAGTATGCAAGACCATCGAAATCTTGCATATTTAGGAGCAACCACGCCTCGAATTATGTATCGCTTCGGGGCAATTTGCCGGAGGATAACGATGCCATGATAGCCTCGCTGAAGAGATGCATGGAGGATCACGGACTTTTGAAAGACGAAAGATTCCGCATGCTGTAGCGCTACGCAAAAGAAATTTGCAATTTGACGAAATGAGAGTATTACTTACGACACTGAATTCAAAATATGTTCACTCGAATCTCGCCCTGAAGTACCTATATACAGTTACGGCAGGTGAGTATAGCGATCTGGACGTAAGGGAATTTACGATAAATAACGACCCGAATTATATTTATACTGAACTTGTAAGAGCAAACTATGATATGGTTTGCTTTTCTTGCTACCTCTGGAATATCGAGCAGATAAAGGCATTGGCATCCGATCTGAAAAAGGCATTGCCGGATACAATCATCGTTCTTGGCGGCCCTGAGGTAAGCTTTTGCGGCTCGGAATTCATGAGAGAAAACCAATGGGCGGATTTCATTATATGCGGCGAGGGAGAATATCCATTCTACCGGTTCATGCAGGTCATACGGGAGGCGGATAGACCCTTCGATACAGTGCCGGGACTGATCTATCGCCAGGATGGCAAGATATTCGTAAACAGCCGCATCGAGCCTTTGGATTTCAACAAGATACCGTTCCCGTATTCGATGCTGGAATGTGAGGAGGACAAGGTTGTATACTACGAATCCGCAAGGGGCTGCCCGTTCGGCTGTGCCTACTGCCTCTCAGCCACGGAAAAAACCGTGCGCGCACTGGATATGGAGCGCGTCAAGGCGGATCTTGGATATTTTCTCTATAAGAAGGTCATGCAGGTCAAGTTTATCGATAGGACATTTAACTACGATAAGCACAGGGCCTATGAGATTTTCAAATATTTGATAGAAAATGACAACGGGATTACAAACTTCCACTTCGAGATATGTGCAGACCTTCTGGACGATAATACGCTAAAGCTGCTGGCGGCAGCTCGCAAAGGACTTTTTCAGATGGAAATCGGCATTCAGTCCGCAAACCCAAAGACGCTTATGGCCGTGGGCCGCAAGGAAAATGTCTATCCGGTGCTTTATAATACAGAAAGGCTGATAGCACTTGGGAACATCCATACTCATGTTGACCTCATCGCGGGGCTTCCATACGAAAGCTATGAAATTTTCCGGAGGTCATTCGACAAGGTATACGGACTGGGGGCGGATGCGATGCAGCTTGGATTCCTCAAGGTGCTTGCGGGAACGCCGCTTGCCGCGGCAAAGCTGAAATACGGGATCGTGCATCGCGACAGGGCGCCATACGAGGTTATTTCTACCGACTGGATGAGCGCACCAGAGCTTGCAAGGCTCAAGATGATAGAAAACATGCTGGATATATTCTATAATCGCGGCGGATTTTCGGAGACACTCAGATGCCTGATCGAGGAGATCGGGAGGGGCGCCTTCGGATTTTATGAGATGCTTGCGGATTTCTACTATGATGCCGGATATCAGAACAGGGATAGGAAAAAGGACGATCAGTATAGAATTTTGTATGCATTCGCGGACTTTGCCGAAGGGAAAACAGGCTCATCCGGGCTCGCAGAAAGAGCCCGCGCAAGGCTTATGCAGGATGCCGAAAAGAATATGAATCCGGAGAATTTTAAGAGATTTTTACGAAAGGGTTGGAACATTAGAATATGAATATAGAAGAAAAAGACAGGATCGGACAATATCTAAAGGTGCAGCTCTCCGAAATAGTTTTTGATGAGCTTTCGGACGCATATCTTGAGAAGGCGGGGATTGCGGACATCTTGACCGGGGTGCCTGTGCCGCTCCGAAAGAGCGAGCTTGGCAAGATCTCGACGCTGACCATTGCAAAGTGCATGGCATTTGTGATCGGATGCGACCCGGAATTTAAGTACAAAGAAAATTATATAGCATATATAAACAGAACCTTCGAGGTAAGATTTGCGGAGGCATTGATCGCAGAAGGGGTCGAAACCGCCGCAAACGGCGCCCATGTTTATGCCTGTGCGCTTTTCCGCGCGGCGATGCTGCTTGAGCCCGGCAATGCAAATGCCTACTATTGCTACGGGCGAGCATGCAAGGATATCTATGAGGCAGCAGCGCAAGGCGAACTCTCGGAGGAGACGGAGGAACTCATAGGAAGATTCAAGGCAGAAGCTCTAGAGGCATTCGAGGTTGCCACATTGAAGAATCCGAAGCTTGCGGATGCCTACTATTTTCTCGGCTATGCATATCTAAACATGGGACTTTATATCAAGGCAAAGCTGACCTGGGACGAGTATTTGAAGCTCGCAGAAGAGATGCCCCGCTCACAGGAAAAGAAGGAACTCATCGAAGAAATCGCAGGCAGGCTCGCAAGCCTCGAAAAGCCCGTCGAGATCGAAAAGGGATATAATCTCATCATTTCCGGAAGATACGAAGAAGGCATCGCGGTATTGGAGGAATATCGCAAGGGAGAGTTTGCCTCGTGGTGGCCGCTTTGGTTCTACCTTGGGACAGCCTACGGCGAGCTCGGGGAAACTGATATGGCAATATCCTGCTACAAGGAGGCGCTCAAGTACTCACCTAGCAATATAGAGTGTATGACGAATCTCGTCAACCTATATAATAAGATGGGTGACAAAGAAAATTCGGACAAATACAGCAAAAAAATCGCTATTGTAAAGGAAAATATTGAAAAGGACAGACAGCAATGGAAGAAAAAAGAACAGGTGCAGACAAAGCTGAATTGAAGAAGCTAAATGTCATGATCGTGGACGGTCAGGGTGGAATGCTCGGAAAGCAAATGGTAGAGGCCGTGCGAAAGATGATCCCAAATGCAGATATCACCGCAATCGGCACGAACACTCTGGCAACCGCAAGCATGCTAAAGGCGGGAGCCGATAATGCCGCAACCGGTGAGAATCCGGTTTTGGTCGCATCCCGCAGCGCGGACATAATCGTCGGCCCGATAGGGATCGTGATCGCAGACTCACTGCTGGGCGAGGTAACACCGAAGATGGCAGCCGCCATCGGGCAAAGCCCCGCGAAGAAAATTCTCCTCCCGGTGAACAAATGTGACAATATAATCGTCGGCGTCGGGAATAAGTCCACCTCGGCTTTGATCGCAGAAGCCGTCGAGACGATAAGAAGCGCCGTGCCCGTGCAAATTGCATTTTCAGCTGGAAATTGCCGCGAATAGGTGTATAATAGAATCAGAATGATTTTGTCGGAGGTACAAAAATGAATGGAAAATCCAATGTAAAGAAAGTAATCGGCGTTGTGTCGGGCAAGGGCGGAGTCGGCAAATCTTCCATAACCTCGCTGCTGGCATCATCGACGCAAAGATTGGGATATAAGGTAGCAGTTCTGGATGCGGATATCACAGGTCCGTCGATCCCGCAGGCCTTCGGCCTCGGGGACAAGGCGCAAGGTACAGATACAGAGATCTTCCCGGTTATATCGAAGACCGGCATCAAGGCGATTTCCGTAAACTCCCTGCTGGCAGACGACACGGATCCGGTCGTTTGGCGCGGACCCGTGCTCTCGGGCGTAATCCAGCAGTTCTGGAATGATGTCGTTTGGGGTGACATCGATGTGATGTATGTTGATATGCCGCCGGGAACAGGCGATGTGGCATTGACCGTGTTCCAGTCGCTTCCGCTCGACGGAATCGTAATCGTAACATCACCTCAGGAGCTTGTTTCCAAGATCGTCGAAAAGGCCGTCAAAATGGCGCAGCTGATGAATGTTCCCGTCATCGGAATCGTAGAGAACATGTCATATTTCACATGCCCGGGCTGCGGCAAGAACCATAGAATTTTCGGTGATGGGCATGTCAGCGAGGTAGCCGCAAAATACGAAATCGGGACTATATCCGAAATTCCTATCAATCCTGAGATTGCAAAGGCCTGTGACAAGGGCAGAGTCGAAGACATAAAGGGTGACTGGCTCGATAACATGGTTTCTGCATGCCTTGCCGCGGAAAATCCAAATAAGCATGACGGGATGCCCGAGGCAAACGATGGCTGCACTCACGATTGTGCCAGCTGCGGAGTAGACGGCTGCCAGAGCCGCCAGTAGGCCTGAGAAACCTTGAAAAAAGCCGAAATAAAGACATTAAAAATTCATCAAAAGCACACACACAGTGTGCTTTTTCGGTTTAAGATAATGGATGAACCGAAAAGGCGATGAAAGGAATTGAGATATAATGTTCGGCTATGTACTGGTAAATAAACCGGAACTAAAGATAAAGGAATTTGATGCATATCGAAGCTGGTATTGCGGCCTCTGCCGCACTCTAAAGAAACGGCACGGACTCGCCGGCAGGCTGACCTTAAACTACGATATGACATTTTTGATAATGATTTTGGCGGATCTATATGACCAGAAACAGCAAACCTGCTGCAAGCGCTGCATCGTGCATCCGCTAAAGAAGCATTGCTCGGTCTGCACCGAGGTGACGGACTATTGCGCAGATATGTGCGTCCTCTTGGCATATTACAAGTGCAAGGACGACTGGAAGGACGAGCACAAACTCAGGGCACGGCTTTGCATGGCAGCACTATCCCGCCACGCAAAGAAGGTCGCAGCCGCCTATCCTGAGAAGGCTGAATTCATCGAGAAAAAAATGAACATGCTCGATATCGTCGAGAATGCCAAGAACCTTCCCATCGACAAGGTCGCAAAGGTTTTCGGCGAGATCATGGCAGAGGTCTTCGTATACAGGGACGATTTCTGGAAGGATGATCTGTATAAGCTCGGCTTCTATCTCGGCAAATTCATATATCTGCTGGACGCATACGAAGATATCGAAAAGGATATCAAGACCGGAGATTATAACCCATTCCGCGAGCTTTATGCAAGAGCCGGATTCGACGAGCAGGTGCTTAATCTGCTGCTTCTGATGATCGGCGAGGCGACGGATGCCTTCGAGAGGCTTCCGCTTGTAGATAATGTTGAAATTTTGAGAAATATTTTGTACTCCGGCGTTTGGGTGCGCTACGGCAAGACAAAGGCAGACAAAATCAAGGAAAGAGAGAAAAAAACAGTTCATGGATCCCTATAAAGTTCTGGGCGTTTCGTATGACGCCACCGAGGATGAAATAAAAAAAGCATACAGGGCGCTGAGCCGCAAATATCACCCGGATGCCAATGTCGGAAAGCCGAACCAAAAGGAACTGGAGGAAAAGTTCAAAGAAGTTCAGCAGGCATATAGCATGATTATGGATCAGAAGCAAGGCAAGGCAGCGCCGCAGCAGGGCTACGGAGGCTATGGGCAGGGCGAAGCGGATAATTTCGGCGGCTTCGGTGGCTTTGGCGGTTTCGGCGGATTTGGAGACTTCTGGGGATTCGGCGGCAGCCAGGGCTTCGGGGGCTATGGGCAGGGCGCCCAGGACCAGCGGACGGAAACCAAGGACGAGCAATATATGCGCTCTGCTATCGGCTACATCCGGAATGGATATTACAGAGAGGGTCTGAATGTGCTCGAGCAGGTCGAAGACAGGCGCGGGCCGTGGTATTATTATAGCGCCTTTGCGAATTATCGCGTCGGCAACAACGCCATCGCGCTTGACCATGCGAGGATCGCTTGCGAGTTCGAACCGGACAATCCATATTATCGCTCGCTTCTGAACGGGCTCACAGGCGGCGAAAGCCGCTACCAGCAGCGCAGCGCGCGCTACGGTGGCAATCCGTCCATGCAGGGAAGTAACTATTGCATGCAGGCATGCGCGGCGGCAGTTTGCATGAGCATGTGCTGCAGCGGCGGCGGACATATGGGCCTTCCGATAATCTGCTGCATCTAGCCAAAACTCGCCGTATTTCCAAAAAATGCAAAAATTGCAAATTGAACTCCAGAACGCGAAAAAAATAAGAAATATGAAAGCAAAGAAGACGCCAAAGGGAGCGTCTTTTTTATCATGTAGGAAATATCGTTTCGATATTTCCGGAATAACAAGAAAGTCTACCGCTAAAAATCTGATCGGCGAAGCCGACTTTCTTATGCACAATTTCGATTCATGCGCAGCAGCGTTTTTTAGACAAACATATTTTGGGAAAAGTGTTTACAAATAAGAACGAAGATGATATAATATGTAAAAATAAACGCAAAGTTACATTTTGGGATTTCCGCGAAATATGCGAGAGGAGGGAAAAGTATGAGCCTCGGTTTTGGCAAATCCAGCTCTGCCGGGAGTTTCGACAGCATCAGGCATTTCGATAGCATCAGGCGTTGCGATAGGGACTGGGAGTCGCTATGCGAAGGCGTCTTTTCGGACGCAGAGAAGGTCAAGATAGGCATCCTCGGAATTTCCCGCGGCGCGGGAGCCACATTCATCGCATCACGCATAGCCTATGAACTTTCGCAGGAGAGCGAGGGCGTATGCTTCGTGGAGGCAGGAGGAGGCGAGGTGCTTGCGATTCACAGCCTTGCGATGGCGCGCACCTTCAAAAAGGAACGCTTTTGCGATTATTTCGCAAGCTGGGAGGAGGGGTTTGGCGCAGGGAGCAGGAGAAATATCTTCGAGAATATAAACTGGGTGCTCAGAAGTCCATACGGGAGGAAGACAGAAGATGAGGGGGAAAGCCCTTGCATAGAAAATCCAATCACGGATTTTGAACTTTTTCGCAGGAAAAATCCGAGGATACAGGCAAAATTCGGTCGCATCCCCTACGAGCAGATCCCGGGAAGATATATGGTTATCGACTCGCCGCCACCTGAAAGTCTAAAGGAGATGGACCTTCTTATCTGCGTGGTAGATCCTCTTCCGTCTGCCGTGATTGCAGGTGAGGAGCTTATCCGCACAATCAGAGAAAACCGCATCAGAACCGGGCGCAGGTTCGCGCCGGCGATGAACAATCCCACGCCCTGCCTTTGGGTGCTGAATAAGGACAATCCGAAGGTTCGTCATCGTCAGCTCGAAAAATTCATGAGGATCAAGTTTGACTTTGTCATCCCCATGATAGACCCGGCAGAATTTTATCGCGCAGAATATGCCGGGATGCCGATATTCAAGGCAATCGAAAGGCCGGGAGGCGATGAGAAGAACGGGAGAAGCGCAGCGGTATCCGAAACGGCTGCCATCGCGCAGAGGATACGCAAACTTTTGCCGATATTGTGAAATTCGCTATTTTGCTATTTAATTTTGCCGTAAAATGTAGTATAATAAATGAGTATACATTGAAAAGACAAGATATATGTTGATTTTTATGCTACGAAAGGGAAAGAATGATTACATTTGATCATGTTACGAAAAAATATCGTACGAATATAGGACTTGACGATGTCAGCGTCGACATAAAAAAAGGCGACTTCGTCTTTTTGGTCGGCCCAAGCGGCGCAGGCAAGTCGACCTTCATCAAACTGATACTGAAAGAAATAGATGCAGACGAGGGGAAGATAAAGGCCTGCGGGTTCGATGTCACGAGCCTTTCGAACCGCGAGATACCGATTTTTAGAAGAAAGATCGGAACGGTGTTCCAGGATTTCAGACTTCTGCCCAAGAAGACGGTTTTCGAAAATGTTGCCTTTGCCATGGAGGTCCTTCACAAGACCCCGAGGCAGATCAGAAAGCAGGTCCCGCAGATCTTGAGCCTGGTAGGAATAAGCGACAAGGCGCACAAGTATCCGGATGAGCTTTCCGCAGGTGAACAGCAGAGAGTAGCGATCGCAAGGGCTATCGTCAACAATCCGATAGTTTTGATCGCAGACGAACCTACAGGAAACCTTGACCCGAGCACGGCTTGGGAAATCATGGACTTGCTCGAGCAGATCAACCTTCGCGGCACCACGATCGTGATGGTCACCCACGCAAAGGATATAGTTGACAGGATGAACAAGCGTGTAATTGCCATCGAACAGGGCAGAATCGTCAGAGACGAACAGGGACAATACGGATATAAGGAGGAAACGGACTTTGGTGCATAGTTTTTTTTATAACATAAAACAGGGCTTCCTCCAGATTTTTAGAAACAAGGGAATGAGTCTTGCGTCGATATTTTCGATACTCGCGATGCTGCTGATCCTGGGAATGTTTTTTGTAATCACAATGAATATCAATCTCTTTACCGAGGTTGTGAAGCAGGATTATGACCAGGTCGAGGTTTATCTCTTGGACGATACGGACCGGGCGCAGGCACAGGAGTTGATGGCCAAGATAAAGGCTCACGCAGGCGTCACCGAGGTGGAATACCGCAGCAAGGACGATGCCCTTAAGATTTTGAAAGAAAGATGGGGCGAGAGTGCATATCTTCTCGATTCCCTCGGGAGCAACCCGCTTCCGGCTTCGATCCTGATTAGCGTAGAATCCCTAGATAACGCCGGGGAGGTGGCGGCATTTGCCGGAACCCTGGATGGAATCGAGGATGTGCAATACTATCAGGAAACAGTTGAGAAGCTCACAAAGATAACGAACTTCATTCAGGCCGGCGCGCTGATCATAATGGCATTCCTGGTTGTGGTTTCTGTGGTAGTAGTTTCAAATACCGTCAAGCTTACGGTATTTGCCCGTGCAAAGGAAATCCGCATAATGAAATATGTCGGGGCGACCAACTGGTTCATCAGAGGGCCGTTCCTCGCAGAAGGCATAATCATAGGGATGTTTTCGGCACTCATATCCACGGGGCTGATAACATTGATTTATAAGGAGCTGATCGCTTCAATTGGCCCGCAGGTGCTTGCCATCGTTTCGATGCCGCTGATAGGGACCGAGTACATGACGGTAAATATG
Source organism: bacterium (assembly GCA_963601575.1). Classification (GTDB taxonomy): domain Bacteria; phylum Bacillota; class Clostridia; order Peptostreptococcales; family Anaerovoracaceae; genus CAG-238. The sequence goes on along the minus strand of CAVCFO010000013.1, from coordinate 11,882 downwards.
CTCATAATATTCCTTGCGCTGGGCATGAGCATAGGCGCATGCGGAAGCATTATTTCGATGCGCAAATTCTTAGATACATAAGGAATTGGAAAAGGGGAAAACATGGAGAAATTTGGGAGAAAAGGCTTTGCGCTCATAATGTGCATGATACTGGTGACGGTTTTCTCGTGCTCCGGCCTTGCACTCGCGGCAACCGAGTCATCCCTCAGAGAGGATCTGAGCGACGTAAAGCAGGAGCAGGACGAGCTCAGCAAGCAGATGTCCGATATAGAACAGGATGTAAAGGATGTTCAGGCAAAGGTTGATGCCCTCACGGCAAAGATCAACAAATCCGCTCAGGAAATCGCTGATACCGAAGAAAAAATAGAAAAAAAAGAAAAAGAGATGAAAAAGCAGGAGAAGAATCTCAACGCGCGCCTGAAGGTTATGTATAAGAATGGCTCGCTCGGGTTCATCGATGTGCTTCTCGGATCGGGGAGCATCTCCGAATTTGTCTCAAATATCGAAATAATCAAGAAAATTTACAAGAACGATATGGAGGTTCTCGAAACCCTCGAGAAGGAGCAGAAGGCCCTCGAGGCGACCAAGGCCGAGCTGAAAAAGCAGCGTGCAAGCCTCGCAGCTCAGAAGGATGAGCTTGCGGTAGAGAAGGCCTCTCTCGAAGAAAAGAAGGCGGCTCTCAAGAAAGAAGAAGATGCCCTCAAGGCCGAGGCCGACAGGCTCACCTCCGAGATCAAGAAGCTGACCAGCCAGAATAGCAAATATGTCGGCGGCGAATTCACCTGGCCTTGCCCTGCGAGCACATATATAACAAGCTCATTCGGAAACAGGCTCCACCCGATTTTGAATACCTGGATCTATCATACGGGTGTTGACATCGGATGCTCAAGCGGCAAGAATATTTTGGCCGCGGCCAGCGGAACCGTCATTATGGCAACCTGGTATGGCGGCTACGGAAACTGCGTAATGATCGACCACGGCGGCGGAATCGTAACACTTTACGGACACGCATCGGAGCTTTGCGTAAGCAACGGACAGACCGTAACTCGCGGAGATGTTATAGCCAAGGTCGGCTCCACCGGCAGATCCACAGGACCTCACCTGCATTTTGAGGTTCGTAAGAACGGCGAATATGTAGATCCGATGTCGTACTTCAAGTAATCGGAACGGAAAAGATAAAAGATAAATGACAAATTATCAGATAATAAAAGAATTACTTAATAATCGCGGAATTGCAACCGAAGCAGAAATTACGGAATTTCTCTCGGAAAAGCCCAAACTGACATACGACCCATCCCTGCTTGCCGATGCGCAGGCGGGGGTGGATTTAATATTGGCAGAAATCGCCCGCGGCACGAAAATATGTGTCTATGGCGACTACGATGCGGACGGCATCACGGCTACGGCACTTATGCTCGACATTCTCGGAAAGATCGCCTCACCGGATAGCCTCGATTATTACATACCATCGAGGTTCGACGAGGGCTACGGGCTGAACATGCAAGCCGTAAGGCATATTGCAGACAGTGGCACGGGGCTTATCATCACCGTCGATTGCGGAAGCGTCTCCCCTGCTGAGGTGGAATATGCCGGGCAGCTTGGCATGAAGATAGTTGTTACCGATCATCATACGATAACGGACGACAGGGCGGACTGCCTGCTGATAAATCCGAAGCGAAATGATGACGAATATCCATTCAAGGGGCTCTCAGGCTGCGGCGTCGCCTTCAAGACGGCGCAGCTCATTCAGAAACGGGCAGGCCTCCCGAAGTCCGTGCTTTCGGAGCTGCTTGATCTGGTGGCGATTGGCACCATCGGCGACATAATGCCAATGCTTGACGAAAACAGAACCCTCGTAAAATTCGGCTTGAGGGTTATCAATATGGGCCATAGATACGGACTGCGAAAGCTGGCAGAGGGCGCGGGGCTTAGGCTCGGCGAAATCACGGCGGAGAACATAGGCTTTGTGATCGCACCGCATCTGAACGCATCCGGCAGGATGGAGGATGCATCTCAGGCGGTGAAGCTGCTGCTTGCACCTGCGGCAAGCCCCGAGGTCGACAGGATAGTTATGGATCTTCTTTGCAAGAATCGCGAGCGAAAGAGACTCCAGCAGGAGACATTCGACCTTTGCGAGGAGAATATTACACAGGTAGATGATTTCCTTCTGCTGCGCCTGGAAAATGCTCACGAGGGCATCACGGGCATCGTGGCAGGCAAGATAAAGGAGCGATACAACAGGCCAACCGTCCTGCTCACCCCGTCGGGCTGCGAGAAACAGTATCTCAAGGGCACCGGAAGGAGCATCGAGGGTGTGAACCTCTACGACATCCTCAAGAAACACGAGGAGTATTTCGAAAAATTCGGCGGACACGCAGGCGCCTGCGGTTTCCTGATGGATGCGGAGCATTTCGAAGACCTGAAAATGGGGCTGCTTTCGGACATGGCAGGGCTCAAAAAAGAAAACCCGGGGCTTTTCGAGAAGAAGCAGCCCTTTGACCTAGAAATAAATGTAGAAGATATGAGCATCGAGCTTGCCGAAGCGGTTGCAAAGCTGGCGCCGTTTGGAAACCAAAATCCGAAGCCGATGTTTTGCATAAGGGATGTTGAAATCTCAGATGTTAGATATATGGGCGAGCAGGATCAGCATGTTCGATTCAGAATTTCCCAGGGCGGGCAAAGTATAAGCTGCGTCCTCTTCGGCAAGGCGAAGGAATATGCAGATATTCTTCAGACCTCCGGATTTTCATCAGCCGTCGCAGGCTCACTTGACTGCCAGATATGGCAGGGCACGAAACGCCTGCAGCTTATGGTCTCATGGATGCAGCGCTGTGATACTTAAATTTGTTTGACTATTGTTTTTTTTGGTGTTATAATTCTATCGAAAAGGAGGGGAGACCATGGCATACGAATCAAAATTCAAAAGAGAGGATATTGACGAATTATTCGAGGCGGTGCTTACACTCAATGACATCGAGGATTGCTACCGGTTTTTCGAGGACATTTGCACGATCAACGAGATCCATGCGATCGCCCAGAGACTACAGGTTGCCAAGCTGCTCTCCGAGAAGAAGACATATAACGAGATCGAAAACCTAACCAGCGCTTCGACGGCAACGATCAGCAGAATCAACAAGTGCCTCGTTTATGGCGCGGATGGATACCGAAGAGTGCTCGCAAGGCTAAAAGAACAAGAAGAAAACCTGTAACCATAACGCCCGATGCGGGCGTTTTTCTATATGATTTCATGTGAGGTGATGAGAATGAAATACAAAATTTACATCTACGAGGGCGATCTATCATCGCCGGAATTTAGAGAAGGACTGATTCTCGATGCGGTGAGTGCCTACTGCGCCTCTCACGAAATCGGTTGTGACGGCATGTTGCTTGTCCGCACGGAAAAAGGCAAACCATATATCTACGGAACCGAAAAGGATGTATATTGCAATGTGTCTCATAGCGAAAACATGTGGGTATGTATCGTAGGGGAGGCGGAATGCGGAATTGACCTGCAGACGGTGAGGGACTGCAAGTATGAGCAAATAAGCAGGCGATATTTTACGCAGGATGAGCAAAATTACATTCGAAAGTATGGAATATCCGGCTTTTTCAGGCTGTGGGTAAGACGAGAGGCCTTCGGCAAATATATAGGCGACGGATTTTACGGGGAAAAACCCGCATTTGTGGATGCAGACGGAAGGCTCGCCGACTCCGTATGGGACGGATTTCTCAAGGATCTACCGATTGCTGAGGACATAATCTGCGCCTATTGCACAGGCGGCGAGGAGGATGACATTGAAATCTGCTTATGAGGCGGCATGCGAGAAGCTCTCCTGCCGTATGCGAACAGAAAAGGAGATCAGAGATTATTTGAAATCCGCAGGATATGACCGCGATGAAACAGACGAGGCGATAGACGAGCTGAAGGAATATGGCTATATCGACGATGCAAAATACTGTGCCGAGTACTATAGATATGCGAAACGAAAATCGAAGGCAGATGCAAGGATCCTGCAGGAGCTCGCGCAAAAGGGAATCCCACCCGCGCTTGCGCAGAGTGCAATAGAAGATGCGAAGGAATCTATAGAAGAAGAATTCCCGGATGACAGGGCGATTGCGACCGCGCTTGCCTCGAAAATGGCAGCTGCGCTGGCAAGCGAGGGAAAACCTGCAGATGAGAAATTTTTCGCAAGGGTCGCAAGACGCCTTTCTGCGAAGGGCTTTGCGCCTGCCATAATTTATGGCGTGATTTCCGAACTCAGAGGGAAAATAAAAGCAAATACAGAGGAGAAAGATGGCTCATATGAATAACATAAATGTGCAGGGCACGGACGATCGCTTTCAGCGGACGAAGATGCTGATAGGAGAGGCTGCGGTAGCAAGGCTTGCCGAAGCGAAGGTGCTCGTCTTCGGTGTCGGCGGAGTGGGCGGCTACGCGTGCGAGGCCCTTGCAAGAGCCGGACTTGGCAGGATCGACATCGTAGATAAGGATGTGGTTGACATTACAAATATCAATCGCCAGATCATCGCCACCACAGATACTATCGGACTGCCAAAGGTTGAAGTCTGCAAGGCCAGAATGGAGTCCATCAATCCGCAGGTCCGCTGCGATGCGAGGCAGCTATTTTTCCTGCCGGAAACCTCGGAGGAATTTGACTTTGCAAGATATGATTACATAGTGGATGCGGTGGATAATGTCACCGCAAAGATAGAGATAATTTGCAAGGCGAAGGCGGCGGGCGTGCCCGTTATCTCCTCCATGGGAACGGGAAACAAGCTCGATCCTACGGCTTTTCGAGTGGCAGATATAGAGAAGACAAAGGTCTGTCCTCTCGCAAAAGTCGTCAGACGGGAGCTTAGAAATCGCGGCATTCGCGGCGTGAAGGTCCTCTACTCTGAGGAAGAACCCGTGAAGACGGCAAACAGAACGCCGGCAAGCATAAGCTTCGTGCCATCGGCAGCTGGGCTCATAATCGCCGGCGAGGTTATCAAGGATTTGATCGCAACAAGATAATTGCTTTTGCAATCCCGTTTGCAATTCTCCTTGCGTTTTGTTTGGATTTTTTATACTATTCTATTTAGGGTGCCGCCCGCAAGGAAGCTTGCAAGGTTAGCGGCGGCCGTCTTTACTATGACCTGGCGGGATTCCTTTGAGCTCCATGCGATATGCGGCGTGGCATATAGATTTTCGAGGCCTATGAACGGGTGCCCCTTGCGCGGCGGCTCGCCGTTTACGACATCGATGCCTACCGCGGAGAGCTTGCCCGATTTCAGAGCCTCCGCAACATCTTCTTCGTTTAGAAGTGCTCCGCGCGCCGTATTTATGAGGATCGCTTTGTCCTTCATCTGCGAGATGAACTTGCTATTCACAAAGCCCGCATTCTCGGGCGTTGCAGGGCAGTGCAGGCTGATGATATCGGACTTTATCGCAGCCTCAGGATCCTTGCTATAAACATTTACCTTCATGCCGAAGGCCGATGCGATTTCGCCGACGCGCTTTCCGATCGCGCCATATCCGATGATGCCAAGGCTCCTGCCACAAAGCTGGATGAGCGGCTTTTCGATGAATGCATAATCCTCGGAATTTTCCCATCTATGTTCATGGATGAGCTTCGTATATGTACCCACATTGTTGGTGATCTCCAGGATCAGCGCAAAGGTGTGCTGCGCGACCGATTCCGTCGAATAAGCAGGGACATTGCATACGGCGATGCCCTTTTCTTTTGCAGCTGCGATATCTATATTGTCATATCCTGTTGCCGTGACATTGATGAATTTTATATTCGGGCAGGCGTCCATAACCTCCCGAGTGATCTTTACCTTCGATGTGAAAACCGCAACATCTTCTGTGCCTATCGCATCGATCACATCGCCCGGTGCCGTGCGGTCGTATGTCGTAAGATCCCCGAGTTTTGCCAGCTCCGGCCAGTCAAGATCGTCCAAATGAATCGTATATGCGTCTAAATTTACAATTTTCATGTCTACCTCCTGTTTTGCACGAATAGTATATCACAAAAGCCCCGCACTCCAAAGGATTTCTTTGAAATTTTTCGAATTCTGTGTTAAAATATACTACACATTATTTTAGAATTTGGAGAAAAAATGAACGTAAATAAAAATACATCTGAGAAAAATATAAGAGAAGAAAATATAATAGTTGCCGCATCGGCAAACAAGCACAAGATAGCAGAAATTGAGGCAATAACAGCCAAATTCGGCATGAATCTCATATCAAGAGACGATGCCGGTGTGCCGAAGTTCGAGGTAGAAGAAGACGGCGAAACCTTCGAGGAAAATTCCTACAAGAAGGCCTACGAAATCATGAAGGCATGCGGCAAAATCACGCTCGCAGACGATTCCGGGCTCGTGACGGAATATCTGGACGGGGCGCCCGGTGTCTATTCGGCAAGATTTGCAGGAGAGAATGCAACGGATGCCGAAAACAATGCCAAGCTCCTTTTCCTCATGGAAAATGCGAAAGGGGATATGCGCGCCGCGAAGTTCGTATCGGTTATAACCATGGTCTTTCCCAGCGGCGAAAGCCTCGTAGCCAGGGGCGAATGCAAGGGCAGAATCCTCAGGCAGGCCGCAGGAGAGAATGGCTTCGGCTACGATCCGCTCTTCGTGCCGGATGGCTATGATGAGAGCTTCGCGGAGATTTCGGCAGATGAGAAAAATCGCATAAGCCACAGGGCGTGCGCGCTGAAAGAGCTTGAAAGACTTTTGAGAGAAAGGGCAGGGGCCGATGCTTCAAAAGATCAAGAAAAATAACAAGAGGATTTTCCTCCGTGCAAAGAAGATGCTCGTGCTTGGATTTCAGCAATTCCAGGACCCGTATTATCAGGGAGTTGCCGCGCAGCTTGCATTCTTCATGTTCCTGTCGATACTGCCGACTTTCATATTGCTTTCGCAGGTGCTGGGGTTTTTCTCGATCTCGCTGTCGAGCATCGAGGACTGGGTGGACATCAATATCACAGGCACAGGTGCCGATACGCTCCGCAGGATGCTGAACTATAGTCCATCTGGGATGAATAGCATTTTCCTCGCATTTACGGCTATCTGGGCGGCATCGCGCATGCAATTTGCGATGATCCGCGTCACGAACTATACGCTTACGGACGGAGAAATGACGGGCGAGGGGTACCTGAAGGACAGGATACGCTCAATCAAGACGATATTGATAACGGTATTTACGGTTGCCTCGGCGCTAATCATACTGGTCTACGGCCCGCTGATACTCAACTTCGTATTCGGCAAGGTCCTCGGCGAGAAGACGACAGAAATGGCCTGGCTTGCGCTCAGATGGCCGCTTGCCGCGGCAATGTATTTTCTTATGATTTCTTATAACTACTATGTGCTTCCGAGCTTTCGGGTAAAGTACCGCGACATCGTGCCGGGGAGCATATTCGCATCGGCGGGTTTCTTGGTTGTGAGCTATTTTTATAACCTATATACTCAGCTGAGCCAAAATTATAACATTCTCTACGGTTCGTTCTCAAATATCGTAGTGCTGATGTTTTGGTTTTGGTTTGTCTCGTGGGTTATGTGCCTTGGGGTTACCATCAATCGCGTTTGGTGGGCAACAAGAGAAAGGGATGCGATTCCGATTGCGGCAGAGGCAGAAGCAAAGCGTAAGCCGATAAATATTTTTTAGGGGGAGATTTTTATGTCAAAAGAGGTTCTTATCATTATAAATCCTTGTTCGGGGACGATGAAAGCGAACAAATATCTCACGGATATTGTGAACATATTTACGGTTAGTGACTACATTCCTACCGTTCTTACGACCACAAAGCGCGGTGACGGCAGAATTTATGCGAAGAATTATGCAAGTAAGGTAGATCTCATAGTTTGCATCGGAGGCGACGGGACATATAATGAGGTCATTTCGGGAATCATGGAAAGCGGCATCCGCGTTCCGGTCGGATATATCCCGGCAGGCAGCACCAACGATTTTGCAAGCAGCCTGCACCTTTCGAAGAACATCGTCAAGGCGGCCCGCGATATCGTGCATGGAGAGCCTGTGTCGCTTGATGTGGGTAACTTTAATGGCAGAAACTTTTCATATGTCGCCTCATTTGGCGCCTTTACGAAAGCCTCTTATGCGACCCCGCAGAATGTAAAGAACGCGCTTGGGCATCTTGCCTATGTGCTCGGGGGGATAAACAGCATCGCCTCGATCCGCGCAGAGCACATGCTCTTTGAGGTCAACGGGAAGAAATACGAGGATGACTATATCTTCGGGGCAATCAGCAACTCAACCTCCGTGGGCGGAATACTTACGCTCAAGCCCGAGCTTGTGGACATGAGCGACGGAGAATTTGAACTGCTCCTTGTCAAGGCACCGCGGGATCTTGTGGAGCTTGGGGCAATCATACATCTGCTCACGACGCAAAATTACGAAGACGAGATGCTGACATTTATCAATGCCTCCGAGTTTAACATACGCGCGAGCAAGGATACGTCCTGGACGCTCGACGGCGAATACCAGGAGGGCGCAGAAGAAATCAGGGTCATAAACCAGCATCATGCAATTGAGCTTATTATGAATGGCAAGTTTGACGGGAGAAAATAACGTGAGAATGACAGGAGAAAATAGATGAGCGAGGCTTTGGTACTTGCATTTCTGTTCTTCATGGGCTGCATCGTCGGCTGGGGAATAGAAGTGATATATAGAAGGTACAAAAAAGAAAATATAAGCAAAAAGTGGGTAAATCCGGGATTTCTCGTAGGCCCATATCTGCCGCTCTACGGCTTCGGACTATGCGGGCTGTATTTGCTGGCATGCCTGGAGAACACGAGCCTCATCGAAGAAGTTACCGCAGGGAGCAAAATCATCCTCTTTATAGTCATGGCACTCGTGATGACGCTCTTTGAGTACATCGCCGGAGTGATCTTCATAAAGGGTCTTCATGTTCAGCTCTGGGATTATAGCAAGGAAAAATTCAATTTTCAGGGGATCATCTGCCTCAGATTCTCGATATATTGGGCGATATTGGGAGCGGTATATTATTTTCTGATTCATCCGCATATCTTGAATGCGCTCTACTGGCTGTCGCACAATTTGCAATTTTCGTTTATTATCGGAGTATTCTTCGGAGTATTCTCGGTAGATGTAACCTACTCGCTAAACATAGTTGCAAAGGTTCGAGCCTTCGCAAAGGAGAAGGAGATCCTGGTCAAATACGAAGAATTGCGCTCGCAGATACGCGAGAATGCGGAAGAGCGAAAGGAAAAGCTGCACTGGTTCTTGCGCTTTCACTCCGCAACACCGCTGCGTGAGCACCTGCTGAAATATGCCCAGCTGCGCTATGCCGAGCTTTGCGCCGATGAAATCGAGGACTTCGTGCGCAAGAACCCCGCCAAGTAGCGCACCTTGAAAAATAGCACACCTGAAAAATACGAAATCCAAGGCGGGCAGGCATCAGCCATGCGAAAATTTAATATCATAACCATCGAAGCCACGGGAAGCGCCCGTGGCTTTGCTTGATTGAGCTAGCTTTAGCACAAATCGCTTCTGACTAGCAAGTAAGGCACGCTTAGCATACATAATACCCCAAATATGCAAACTTATTTCGGTTGACAAAATCACATGGGGGGGGGTATGATAATGATAAGAGATTTGCGCGCCTAGCCTTGCAATATCAACTTTTTCTGGCCGATGCGCATGTCGCGCCCGACCGCAAAAGGTAGACATGCATCTCCCGGAAGTAGACACGAGGGGGGAAAACGGCGCAAATATCAAGATTCATTACTTTTTATAAGGAGGAAAAATATGAGGAAGTTATTTGCAATTATCATGAGCGTGCTGATGATAGCTTGCTTTATGCCGAGTATGGCGCTTGCGGAGGAACCGCCTACTTTCGAAACTGATTGGGTAAGCTCTCTTGGGGAGGCAACAACAGCTTCGGAAGGCTATATTGAAAAAGAAAACTCCGTTACTATCTATACGGCAGAAGGCCTTGCATGGTTTGCCAAGCAGGTAAACAGCGGAAATAACTACAGCGGCAAGTATGTATCTTTGGCTTCTGATATTAACCTTAACGGCAAGGCATGGGTTCCAATCGGAAATGGAACCAGAGACTCAAGTGTAACAGAAGAGAACCAGAAATATTATTTTTCGGGCACATTTGATGGCGGCGGTCACACAGTTTCAAACTTAAATGTAAGCCTGACCGGAGATGCCAGCGATAACCATGGAGCCGGACTTTTCGGAGCAGTGAAGGACGCTACTATTAGGAATGTGAATATAGCAAGCGGCAATATATATAATGAAAAAGATGCCGCAGCGGGAGTTGTTGGAATATTGCTTGGAAATGATTGCTCGGTAAGCAACTGCTCCAACGCGGCTAGCGTCAGCGGAGCAGCGGCAGGCGGCGTGCTTTCGAGAGCTTATGCGTCGAAAAATACGATTGTAAATTGCACTAATACCGGGAGCATTAAAGGTGCTGGAAAAGGAGCGAAAGTTGGCGGCGTCCTCTGTATAACAAAAAATACAACGGATGTTGTAAAGTGCAATAACAGTGGAGAAGTGGCTGTCGCCGGTAAGTATGAAAAAGACAATGGCAACGCTGGAGGAATCGTAGGATACTGCAATGCAAACGCCTTTGTAGCTGACTGTGTAAATAGCGGGGCAATAGGAAGTAATGATGAGAATAATGCCACAATATATGCAGGCGGAATTGCCGGGTATGTTATGGGAACGAGCGGGCAGATTATCCATTGTGTAAATACAGGGAAAATCGTCGCGTCTACAAATGCAGGCGGAATTGTCGGCATTGTAACTGCGTCGTTTGAGATTAAGGATTGTGCTAACCAAGGCAATGTGACATCAGGTAACGAAGGCGGGGGAATTGCAGGAGGTTTGGCCGCCGATAGAGTAGACAGTGGTATAATTGAAAACTGTAGCAACAGCGGATCGGTTTATGCGACAACTCACGCCGGCGGAGTAAGCGGAAGCCTCGGAGCAAAAGGCAGAATTAAGAATTGCTCAGGTGGAACTGCAGCTGTGACGGCGGGAACGGCCGAAGAAGTTGGATTTGCCGGGAGAATTATTGGAAATGTTTCAACCAGTACCAATAGCCAGGAAGATCTTTCGGCACATATCTGGATAAATGAAGGAGACAACGATAACTATGCCGATGGTATGAAAACTATCGGTAGAGTTGCAGCATGGACAGGATGGGGCCGTTTGATTATTGAATCCGGAACAATGGTAGGTGTGCCGGCATATACTACAACAAATAAGATACTCCTCAGAGAAAGTGCTATTTGGAATGATGTGACAAATAGAACTGAGGGTGCAGCAGTGCTTTGCAATGTTAGCCAAGGTGACACAGAGGGAAGTTACAAAATAAATATTGAGAAAACTTATAGCGGGGAAAAGACAGAGACTCCAGCAACCTGCACAGGAGATGGTTCACTTACGTATTCTGGAGAAGGTTATACTTTCAAGACCAAAGCACTTGGACATAGATACGGTGAGGGTGCTTGCGTTGAAGCAACTTGCAAAACTGCCGGGAAGATAACATATACTTGCTCTGTAGAAGGCTGCAATGCTACGCATGAAGTGACGCTTCCGGCAGACGGAACTCATGCATGGGACGCAGCGGAAATTATCAAGGATGCGACATATAGCGAGAAAGGATTGAGTTATTCAAAGTGTACAGAATGTGAAGCTACAAAAGTTGACGTTATATCGAAACTGAGAAGAACATCCGGCGGCTCATCCTCATCGACTACAACAACCGCGGACAATGTAACCAACACCACCGAGGACAAGACGACAAACACCGGTTCGACTACAGAAACCAGTAAGGTTGAAAAGACCACAGCAACCGTAAAGTCAGAAACCAAAACGAATGCCGACGGCACAAAGACGG
>CAVCFO010000012.1:0-48984 GCA_963601575.1 bacterium | reverse complement strand
CATACAAGCTGCCCTGCGAGGCTGCGATAAAAATTGTTTTTCTCTTGTGTTTTGTTATCCATCGTTTCTCACTTTCCTTTTGGCGGATCCGGGATCCGTCTTCTATCTGAAATTTTTGCTCATCGCTGTTTCGGGGCTGCAATTTCTTACTTCTTCTTTTTATGATCTTTGATTTTGATTTTTTATTGCTTACTTTATTTACTTAGCTTATATCTTATTGTTTTTTATAGGAGTCTTTCACTGAAAACAAAGGACTGCAGCCCCATAGTGTGGAAAAAACACCAAAAGACCACAGTCCGTTTTCACTGTGCATACTTGCTTCCGTCTTTCCTGCGTTTCTCCGACGCAGCATACGGCTGATTCATCTATGCATGTTTCCTGACTCAGACCTCAACGCCTCGCTTTCCTTCCCAAAGCGCTGAGGAGAAAGAACATAAATCATCTTCTGTATTCTCTTTTTCCAAGAAATATTTTACCATAAAGGCGCACTATTCACAAGCCCCACGCTTCTATTTTTCCGCGTTCATGCCCTCTCCAGCTCCTCGCGCAGCTTCCGCAAAATCCGCTGCAGGCGCTGGCTGACGGCAGCCTGTGTGATGCCGTACCGCCTTGCCAGTTCCGCCTGCGTCGCATGAAAGAAGAAGTGCGCGAGGATGAGGGCGCGTTCTTCATTGGTCAGGCGGTCGATGGCGCTGCGCAGTCTTTGGATCGTGTCCTTTCCCTCGGCAATGGCATCCGGTAATTTCTCGGTTTCTGCAGGCAGGATGCTTCCAAGTCCTGCTTTGATGCAGTCTTCAAAAGAGAGGATCTGTACCTGCTGCTCCATTTCCATCAGATAGCGCATCCTGCGACAAATGCGATAATGCTCCCGGTATGCAGGCTCATCCACTTCCAAAAGCATTCCTTGAATCAGAATGTATTTGCGTTTTTTCGCATCGAAGCCCTCGGTTTCCTCTTTCTTTTCGCAAAATTCCTCATAGCTGAGCTCCGTGTACTTTCCGCATTCCAGCAGAAACACCCTTTTCGGTATGTAATTCATAGCGTTCTCCTTTCTGTTCCAAAACAAAGCTGCTTTAGAATGAAAGGAGGCGCACGGGCGCATTGATTAAAATGGTCAACGAAAACAATCGAATTCCGTTTATGGTTTCCGGCAATCGGCCCGGTAATTCTCTGTGTTGTAAATGCGGGAGTTTATCACCTGCTACTGTTTGCGCTTACAAACAGCTATATTTTCTGGGTTGTTGTTTGTCTCATAACTTCCTTCCTTTTTTGCATCTGCACACTTTCCTTTGCAGATGCGTTTTCTATGTTTTCTTTCAAAAACGAGGAAACTGCAAAGCGTACACCCACTCTGCAGTTTCGATTTACATCAATTTATTCCTGAATTCATTGATGCCCTGTTATGTAATTTACCTATCTGCTCCAAGTTCTGTTTGCATACTTGCACTGCTTGAGTGCAGTCTTCGCAATAAGTTTACCATTTTCATCGTAAATCCGAACCTGTGCTTTATAGTAGTACATCCTGCCTTTTTTGCCCGCAGTATTGATATATGTCTTCGTGGACTTCGTTACTGAGGACTTATATGCGGATGCCTTTTTCGTTGAGCGATAGTACCGATACTTGACTGTATAGCCAAGGTCTTTCAGCTCCTTGATGGCAGCTGTCGTCTTACTGTTCGTCTTGACAGTTATTTTGATATTCTTCTTTGCAGTCTTTGCGGAGCGAGCGGTCAGTGTCAGCTTCGCGGTCAGCGCCTTGGCGTCAACCTGCGGTTCTTCGGCTTCCAGTCCCAGTTCTTCCGCATCGACCAGTGCGAAGGTCGAGAAATGCGGCGTAGTAAACTCGTAATATTTCTTGCCGCCTACGGTTAAAGTCTTGCCCGCCATCTGTTCGATCTTGCCGTCTTCTGCGATGTGAATCGCCGCAACCTTCTTATTTGTCAGCTTCGCAGGAATCTCCACGCGAACCGTCGCCTTGCCCTTGTTGAATTCTGAGATGATCTTATCTCCGGACTTCACAAGCAGTCTGAAGATGTCGCCGTTTGTGCCGGCAGCCTTCTTCTGTGCCTCGGTCGGTTTGGTTACTTTCGTAATCTCGATAATAACCGTATTACCTTTGGCTTCGCCGATAATCGTCTTGAGCGTTTCCTGATCGAGCGTCACCTTGCCGTTTTCGGTGTTCACCGTCAGATCGGCGTTGGTCTTGTCTGCGACATTCTTCACGAATGTTACATCAAGTGAAAGCTGTACGCTGTCCGCGCCCTTGCTGTCTGCCTTGCTGACTTCGAGGATAATCTCTGCGGATTTCTTATCAACAGCCTGCTTAAGGATCTCGCTTTGGTTCTCAGTCTTGACGGTCGCTGCTGCGGTACTGCCGCTGACCTTGACCTCGGTTGGAGAGGTTGTCGTCGCGGATCCAGAAGTGCCAGAAGTGGTGACATCTTTGACTTCATCCGCACCCGGCGTACCCCACTTGTCAGAGCCTTCCTCTTTAGTGTAGTCATCGGTGTAGTGCCAAATGATATCATCACCGCCATTCAAGAATTGCTCCTCAACGCCCAGCAACGGGTGTGTGCCGTTCAACGTATACATCCAACCTGATTTTTTGCCGTTTGTAAATTCTCCGAGCATTTTCCCTTGATATGTAATGGACTCGATATAATTTCCCGATGGATTTGACCATGACATGCCATTTTGTCGCATGGCCATCTCTAAAACATCTTTTACTGTAGCATTTGTATTCACGGAATAAGGTGTCTTCGAAATCCATGTAACAAGATTATTACTTGCCAATGTATGTTTTTCTCCATCAGTATCACTGTCGTGAATCTTATCCCCGTATAATGTCAGGTGCACGGTGATTCCTCTCGGTTGCTCTTCCAAAAATCGCACATTAAAACTTGTCTCAAGTTCATCATATTTTGCAGTAATTGTTTTGATTCCTCGCTGGGAACTATCAAATCCGAAGAAGTTTACGTCATTTGGCGTCAAATTCTTTGTAGTGCCATCGCTTAAATAAATCACGAAAGACATTCCGGTTGTGTCAAAACTACTACCAACAAAATATTCAGTTTTATATTTCCCTGATAAAACCATTTTGTATTCTACCGGCTTATCAGAATGAATCGGATATCCGTTTTGATCCCTAATCCAGTTATGCAAGCTTCCTGTCCCGTTATTAAGCGAATTACAAATTTTTTCATTTCTAATGTCTGAATCATTTGCAGCGGATCCGCCACTTTTTTCATCAAAGCTCCCCTCTTTGATGCCATAGTCCTTTCCATAAATCGGATGGCTTTCGTAAATAATTTCTCCTATTGTCCCAATTGCTTTTTCTGCGCCACAATTGTCTAAATAGAAATTATTATCTACCCCTTGGTTTTTATTATAACTCCGTAAAAATCCTATAATCCCCCCTATATTTTTGCCTGTTGCATTGATTTTTCCGTAAAAGCAGTTGCTGCTTATTGTACCTGCTCCATTCCCCCAACAACATTCGCAGACTGGTTCTGTCCCCAGTATACCTCCTACACTGTCTACTCCTGTAATATTTCCGCTCACAAAGCAGTTTCTGATGCTGACAACAGGTGTATTTGGTGCAGATTCAGATGCATACCCCGAGCCAACAATGCCGCCAACACCGTTTCCTGTCGCGACTATATCTCCCGTAAACGAACTGTTTATAACAACGCATGGTCCCATTGACTGTCCTTTTATACCGACAAGCCCTCCAACGCCATCTGTACCATATACATTTGCTGCGCTTACACAATTAATTATGGTTCCATTGAACGTTCCCGCAAAGGAACCGATATGCTTTTGATTTTTATCATATCCAATGGTAACACCTGCTTCAATCTTTGAATTCATAATATTGATATGATTCATTCCGGAAGCAAACCCACCTATGAATCCAGATTTCAGAGTTGCACTGCCTGCTAAAAGCGTTACATTGTCAATCGTAATACTTGTCGGAACTCCTGTATTATAGTTACCATCCGCACCATAATCTACAGAATATTTTTCAACTATCCCATATCCCGCAATTTTCGTTCCAAAAATATTTAGGTTCTTTACCGTTGCTTCTCGCACATAATTAAGAAGAGAGCATTTGCCTTCCGGTATTGTGATTGTATGAATGGTATCGCCATCTTTTCCATCTATAATTCCGCTGAATGGATTCAGATTTGTTCCATTCTTTCCATCGGTTTTCCCATCTTTTGTATTTCCGATTGGGATCCAATCTTCAGGAAGCTGTACATCGTTTTTAAGGCGAAAATACGTATCTGCGAAAGTGTATCCATCATTAACAAACTTTCGAATTTTTACAAAATCTTCTCCACTTGTGATTAGATACGGATTTTCTTCGGTTCCCTCACCGTTTAGCCCCAACTCTAATTGAGAAACTTTGATTTCTGCACATTCTGTAACAGCAGGCTGTTTACAAGTGATTCCTTGCTGCGTATCCCAAATTTCACAGTAGTAATAAGTAGTTCCAACATGATTGACAACAGGAGTATAGTATGATTTTGTTTCTCCCGGAATCTTTTCTCCTCCGGAATTACTATTTGTTGAATTTTTATACCATTGATATGTCAGTTTTCCTCCCGCCGTTCCAATTGCAGAAACAGTTAGTCTGTCTGCTTTTTCACCCGCTTTGTATTCTGCTGACTTCGGATTTGCGAGGATTTCAGGGGGATCGACGGACAAGGCTTTTATCGTTACTGGAAGTGTCAACGTTGTTGAGTAACGCAAACCATCAACTGTATTGGTTATTGTGCATTTATATTTATTAAACAAACCAATAGATGCTTTCCTTGTATCTATTCCGCAAATATTTGATGTACTGTCCAACTCTGTAGTTACAAATTTGCCCCCAATTCTTGCAATTCTTTCCCATTTATATTTTGTGTTGACATCTACATTTTCTAATTCCAGTGTTATAACCGAATCGCTATATTGTGCAAACTCTACACCGCTATTGTTAGTGTAGTTCTTAACAATCGGATAATAATCTTTATCTATATTTTCGATATTCAGTTTGTATGTCCTTGCTTCTGCATCTAACTCACCTAATCCGTTAGGTTTACAACTGATGACAACAGTTATGGTTGCCCCTGATCCTTCTTCTTGGTACACAAAAGTGTTTGACTCTATTTCTGTTCCGTTTATGGTGATGTTTTTATTTTTATGGAATGCTCCTACCATAATCTTATATTCCTGCCCTTTTACAGCTGTCGTTGTCCATTCGTTTTCAGAAAGCTGCTTTTTTGGCCGCGATATGTTGTTTCCACTATTAACCAACGCCAAGGAGGATTGCAGAGCACAATACGGCTTTACTTTTACAATATATTCCTTGCCCTCAATTGTAAATTTAATTTGCTTGCTATAGACATATTTGTTTATATGGCTAATCGCATTCGGTAATAAATAATCAGCTAATTGTAATGCTCCATTAGATGAAGTAACTGTCTTTTCTTTTCCATTGTATCCTTCTTGCCCAATCGTAAAAGAATCATATGTAACTTTAAACTCAGATCTCTTATAGCTTTCCGGCGCCAAAATGTTCAATTTTGAATTCATGTCCGATACCGTTGTGTCTGGGATGTTTAGATAGTATTCTCCTGTATCAGACTCTTTTTCAATTTGCAGATCGGCTTTGAAGCTGCCATCCGTAGTTATTTTCCAGCTTGTTATATCAATGTTTTCTTCACTTTCTCCAAAAGCCTCTATCGGCATAAACACGCAAAGAAGCATCAACGACATGAGCATCGCACAGATCTTAAGGCAAACCCTTTTTTGCTTTCTCATTGTTACCTCCGTATCTTATCTAATCATAGGGACAGTCGCACAGTTGATTGAATCAATCAACTGTGCGGCTGTCCCTTGTCTTTGCTAAAGTTACGAGAAACTGTGAGCGGAGAATTCCCTCACAGTTTCCTCGTATAAGCATCATCTGTTATGCATTGTCACTTCAATGCTGCCCTTCATTCTGTCCAAGGCGTATAAGTATCCCATGTCATGTCAAATGCGCTGATATCAATGACAATATGCATTCCTGCGGTGAGCGGAATATTGCTTGTATAAACATTCGCCTTACTTAATGCTGAGCCGGTGCCATATGCAACATTCCACCCAGAGCCAACTGAACGTCCCCATTTATTCCCATTTGTTCCTGCGAAGTATGTCACAGTATTGGATACTCGTCCATCACTGTTGATGTTATGGATGTAGCCTCCCGGTGTCAACCCATATTCCGGAAGATTGGTAGGATCCCATCCTGTGTCAAAATCCGTAACTCCATTCAAATCGAGGGCTGCGATTATTGCGTCAAGTACACTTGCGGCTCCGCCCATAGGATCAGTAGTCTCTGCCGGAAGATACAGATATTTGTATCCATTCGCAATATTACTTTCTACCGTGCTGATTGGAACTGTAAAGTTGGCAATGTACCTTGAATTTCCTTCTTCGTCAGTTCCGATCGGAACATTGCTTCCGTTTCCGACATAGTTCCCTGAAAGGTCGAAATTGTTCTGCATAACAGAGACAGTTACATTACCCGACGGGTTCGTCTCTGCGAACGCTGTCGCTGTCATGGCGAATACCATCACCAGTGCAAGGACTATGGCAAGTCCCTTTTTCACTGTTCTTTTATTCATGCGTATACCTCCTGAATAAAATCCCTCGGCATTTCTCACTACTCATGGCAGTACAAGTAACTCGAAACGCGCCTACCTGTTTGTGATTATCTTTCGGCGACTGCCCGCCGTATCTACAAAGCGTTGCCGCTATGTATTCATTTTCTTTTGTGTTTTCCTGCATCGTTTCGTTTTGCCTCTGCATTACTTCACACTTCTATGTATTGTTCCCCAAAGGGCGATGCTTTCCTTCGCAGCATCGCCCTGAAAGGATGAAAAGATTACAAAAAAGACTGCCTCTTTTGGCAGTCCTTCTAAATTCAAATCATCAATGTTTCTGTATGTGTGAGTATATCGGTATGCTTGCTGTCTACAGTTAGAAAAGTGCCGATTGGCAAGCACCGCAGCCGCTGTAGCTGTAATGCTCTATACGCCGTTCTTACCTTTTCATCATTGATGTGAAATTCTACTGCCAAGAGATTTTCCATCTGAGCAATAACTCGTCTCCCGAACTTATCCTGTCATGCAGGCATTACGGTTGCTGGTACAGTCGGCTTTTCAGCCTATTCCGTTAGTTACTCTCATATTATCCAGTATATTCGAATACGATGAACCTTCGTGATCGATTTCATCGCTTTCTTCCGACAGGTTTACCAAAAAGTACACCTTTTGGTAAGTCAGCAAAAGAACTTTTTACATAGCCTTCTGCCTTTCGGATGCCTATATCCTATCATAGCAAATCAAAAAAAGCAACCTATTTTGACAAAAACATGTCGAAAATATGAAAGAATTGAGAAAAAATATTTTGTCGAATTGTTTACCAAAAGGTGTACTTTTTGAAAAGTCAAAGGCTCATGGCTTTCATCGTTCGATAAAAGGTTCCCTGGCTGAGACCGCTTTGCCGAAGCGCTTCTTGCAGGGGCAATTTTTTTTGCATATATTCCAAGATGGTATGCTCGACTTCGGGACTGATCTTAACACCGGGTCTGCCAAAGCGCACACCGCGTGCTTGTGCAGCATCGATTCCCTCTCGCTGCCGCTGCTTGATATTTTCTCTTTCGTTTTCGGCCGCAAAGGACAGAACCTGCAGTACGAGATCCGCGATGAAAGTTCCCAATAAATCTTTACTTAGAGTGGTGTCCAAAAGCGGCATATCGAGGACTTTAATATCGGCCTTGATTTCTTTGGTAATATAGCGCCACTGCTCTATGATCTCCTCGTAGTCTCTGCCCAGCCGATCAATACTTTTAACAAGCAAAAGGTCGCCCTCTTTGAGTACACACAATAGTTTTTGATAGGCCGGACGGTCAAAGTCTTTGCCCGACTGCTTATCGATAAAAATACGATTCATCGGAATTCCCACCTGCTGCATCGCTAAAAGCTGTCTGTCTTCATTTTGCTCTTTCGTTGATACGCGTACATATCCATATCGTTTGCTTTTCGTTTTATTCATTTGTATTACCTCCGCTTTACCCATAGTATTGGCAAAATTGAAGTAATCATCAGCAATTTGCAAAACGATGTACGGTTTCACTCCCATTATACTCGATTTTCTTGAAAAAAAGCTGCTCGCTTTTCAGGGATTACGGAAAGATTTTTAGATTTACGGGCGGCAAGCTGCCGCCCGTAAATGGGTTATCGATTCGTTTTTCTTCTTTTTTGGAGCATTCCGCTGCCAAAAACAAGGCCTGTTGCCGCTCCTGCAAGAAGCAGAAGATAGCCTGCTGCATTCGCAGCATCGCCTGTCTTTGGCACTTCCTGCGGCGTCTTTGGTTTTTCCGGTCTATTTGGTTTTTTCGGCTTTTCCGGTCTCTGTGGTTTTTCCGGCTCATCCGGCTTCTTGCCGATGGTGACAGTTTGCCAGTCATCACTTAGGTCTTCATGCTTTGCAATCTCGGTCTCTGTGATGCTGCCGTCTGCGTTTTTCACTCTCCTGTACAGCTTCTCAAAAGCAACGAGGCTCTTTCCCTCGATGTTTTCGGCTCTAAAGGTAAACTCGACCTTTTCCTGTCCGTTTGCACTGCCTGCCGTAAAGATTTTCTCTGCAGTAACAGCTTTGCCATCTATCAGAAATTCTTTTCCGGTTGCTCTATCCATCAAGGTTCCGGCCAAGCGGTATTCGCCCTGCGGTAGGTTGTAATAGGAAACGGTGTCCACCAGCAGGAAGTCCTGCCCCGACTCCGCTTCATGTGTGCCGCTTTTCGCATCGACAAGGGTCGTTCGGATGGACGGCGTACTTGGCGATGGGGTTGGTTTTCCCGGCTCGCCCGGCGTGCGGTCGTTTGGAATCGCCCCTGCGTTCACATTATCAAAGGTGTTGATCTTGATCTTGAGGGTGCCTTCGGCATGATCCTGCCTTGCCTGTGTGATGGTTTTCGTGAAAAAGACCGCATCCTTTGCATCTTGTCCATCGATGTCTCCCTTCGGAATTTCTTCATCTGTGATTGCACCTGCCTGCGTATTTCCCATGCGGATTGTGAGCGTTCCGCTTTCACTTAGGCTCATAGATATACTCGCACCGCTGCTCGTTTCAAACGACAGCTGCTCGCCTGCAGCGATGTGAAACGCCGGGAGCGGGCCTGCTTGAATTTCTTCGTTTGTTTTGCCGTCTGTCCCGGTTCGATACAGCGGGCCTGTGACGGCCTGCTGGCCTTTTTCATCTGTCAGGGTAAAATCAAGGCGATGCGTGAACACTTGATTTCCATTTTTATCGAGTATTCCAACAATCTTCACGCTGCCGTCTGCCTGTTTTTGTTTTTTTGTCTTTGGAGAGTGCACCATGGTGCCTGCTAAGAGGTTCGGGTTGCTCCCTGCTTCACTAAAGGAGATTTCTGTTTTCGTTTCTGTCAGGCTCTCGCCACTCACCTTTGGAAATTCATAGGTAAAGCTGCTGTAATATCCGGTGTAGGATACGGATGGGATATAGGTCTTTTCTGCGCCGTCAAGGTGGTAGGTATAGGTGTTTTCAGAAGCCGACACTTTTAATTTCTTTCCGTTTGGCAAGGCTATCGTGCTTTCCTTTCCTGCAAGTACGGATGCGGTAATGTCTGTGCGATCTTCTTCGCACCGGATTTCAGTCAGTCCGTCTGTAAGATCTTCGGTCAGCGCATAGGATTTCCCGTCTATCGTGATTTCCGGCATCGGATAGCGCTGCAGCACGCTAAGCTGTATGTCCACCTTGCCGCTGCGCGCAAGGATCAGCTTTCCGCTGATGCCGTCTGCCGGATAGGCAAATTCGCATGGCTCTGAAGTGATTTCTTTGCTCTCGCCCACTGCGAAATAAAATGGGGTTGTGTTCAGTTTGTAGCCTGATTTCGTAGCCAGCTCTTTGAGATAATATACGCCGTCCGGAAGCTTGATCCGCTCCTTTCCCTTGCCGCTTGGATCTACTGTAATGCTTCCGATCAGGCTGTCTTTCTTTGCTTGTTTCGTAAGACCTGTCAGGCTTCCCTTTGCGCTAATGTCCTCGCCTGCAAAGATGCCGAAAGTCGCGCCTTCTCCTGGAAGATAGCTTCCGCTTTGGTAGGCAGTTTCAAAGACCTTACTGAGATCGATTTCCACCTCATAGCGTTGGTTGGTAAGGTTCAGAATCTTCCGTACCAGCGGGGTATCCTGATTCTCATAGGTGAGGCTGACTTCCTGCGCCTCGTCGTCCGTAACATAGCCGTCCGGCGCGCTGATCTCGCGTACCAAATATCTGCCAAGCGGCAAAAGCGAAGAATCCGCGCGTCCGTTTTCGTCGGTCGTGATGGTCTCAATCAGCGAGGACTTTGGCGCGCGATTGGTTTTATAGATGCCGCTCAGCACACAGATGCCTGCACGATTTCCGCTCGGTGTTTCTGCGCTGTAAAGCTGCATCGTGTATCCACCGGAAAAGGTGATCTCTACCGGCGCATCTTCATTGGCAGAAGAAACAATTTCAAGACTGTAATACACATCTTCTGCGGTGCCGCCATGCTGGCGCGCCGTCACCGTAATGCCGTCATATGGTTTCAGAGTCACTTCGGTATTGTCGGAGCTGAGGTCATGAAACCAGTCAAGTGTCTTACTTTCCATGCCGCCCTCTGCGTCCTGATGCGAAAACTTTAGCGTCGGAACCACCTCAGAAAAGTTTGCGTCCACCGCATCCATTGGAATCCGAAGCATGGCGCGCAGACTGCCGCCTGCATAGTACATCTCGGTCTTGATACCGTCCGGACTCAGAAAGTATACCGGACTTTCCGGTGCGGCTGCCGTAAAGGTCAGGGTGCGCCCTGCCTGTACATAGGTATAGCCTGCGCCGACTTCAATGCTTGGGGTATTTGTCAGGAAAATGATCGTGGTAGCAGCACTGTCACCATCTGCTTTGGCCGCAATGGAAAAGCCGTCCAGGCTCAGGCGAAAGCCTTCAGCCATGCCCTTTTGCTGCACATAGCTTACCTCATAGATCTCCGTGATGCTGTTTTCTGTTTCATCTACACTTTTCGCATAGTCAAGGTACGAGCCTTTCTCTCCGGTGAACATATTGCCGCCGATCTCAAACGAGCCGAGCGGCCGCTCGATGTCATTTCCGTCTGCGTCCTCACCGACATAGGTATGCACCTCGGTCTGCATCAGGTCGGCAAGCGTAGTATCTTCTTCGGTCTGCTCTTTCAAGGTTCCGGTCTTGACGATCTTCACCTTTGTAATGTTTCTGCCGCCTGCTTCAAAGCTGAGCGCGGTCTGCATGTCGTAGGTGATCTTCAGAGAATCCGTTTCCGTTTCAAAATGATCCGATGCTTTCGTTTCCCGCTCTTCCGGCGATACATACAGCATTTTCTTTTTATTTTGTTCGGACTTTTCACGCTCTAAGAGATACCAGAGCTTCGCGCCGCTTGCGTGGCTGAGACTTCCGCTTTCATAGATGGCTGCCGGATGGCTCTTTCCCAGCGGGTCAAGGACTTCGGTTTTTTCACTCTGACTGTGCGTTGCTCTTTCCTTTGGAATCTTGATTTCTTCATCCGTCTTGCTGTCGTAGATTCGTATCCCGTCGCTGCCATCGGATAGCAGCTCATCGATTGCCGCATAGATGCCGTACACCGCACCTTTCAGTGATTCATAGGCCCGGTAGACCGGGGTGAGAACGGTATAGCCGTTCTTTGTTTCCTCTAAAAATCCGCTGAAAAGCTCGCCGCTTTTCTCAATACGAATCTTGCCTTTGACCGGGTTATTGGTCATGGCCGTGACCTTGTAATAGTGAATGTAAGGATAATCCTCACTGTCATATTTCGCATCTGCCGGGCTGATGTTTCCCTCATAGTCGACCTTCTGCCCGAAGTTTCCGTCTGTATGTGTTTCCTGTTTTTCGACGGTAAAGGTGTAATAGTTAAAGACCTCTTTTGCCTTTTTGTATGCAAGGAAGTTTCCTTCTTCGTCATAAATGCTGACAAGATCTTCATAGGAAAAGCCCTCCGGCGCATCGGTTTTTCCTTCTACGATTTCGCCGTAGTCTGCCGAAGATTGGTTTCCGTCTTTATCGTATCGCCCGACAAAATACCCTGCAGGAAGCAGGAATTCTTCCAAGCGATAAGTGCCGAATTCCAAGTGGTACGGGATCGTAATCTCGCCGTTTTCATCGCAGCTCCACTCGTCTGCCTTGAGACTGGAATTGATATTCTGGGCGTTTGGAAGAAGCTTGCCGTAATTCTTGGACTTCGTTGGATCATCCAGCAGCGGATTCCCCATATAGCGGATACGGAATTTCGTGCCTTTCAGCGCGACCTTCTTTCCGGTCTCCGCATCCGTCTTGATGATCTTGACCACATTCTCGATTTTTTTGTTTCGGATGTCATAGTCATAGCGGTCATCGTAGGTGTCCTTTGGGGTATAGCTTCCGTTATGCTCATCGATGACAACCTCGAATTCCTCCAGTACAAAGGACGAATCATCGGCGCGCACTTCTTTCATCACATAAGTTCCGTAAGGGATGTCATAAATGAACAGTTCCCCATTTTTGCCGATGAGAAGCGTCTCGTCTCCATTATCGGTGCCGCTGGTGTCACGCACTGCACGGTAGACGGCCGTTCCGTTTTTCAGCGGTTCTTCCTTGACAAACCGAAGATTTGGGTGATTTTCATAGCCGCCGGATTTAAGCGTAAGGCGCCACTCGGACTTGGTGGACTTGTCCTGCCCGCCGGAGGTTCCTTCCTCATCAAAGACATTCGGATTTTCAAGGGATTTTGTCAGGTTCAGCTTGCCGCGGTAGCAGTCATTTACAAAGACTTCCTCCGGATAAACAAGCGGGTTTTCTTCCTCGACCTCGCTGAGGTTTCCGCGCGCGCTGTTTTCTTCGGTGTTTTTCCCTTCTGTGACCTGCCAGCGGACATCATAGGTGATCTCGCTCCAGCTTTCCGGATTTGAAGTGCAGGTCTGGCTGTTAGTGGTCACGGCATCATAGCGGATCTCATAGCGCCGGATGCCGCTGTCGGGCTCGATAAAGCGTCCGTCCGGGCGGATCTCCCGCACTTCATAGGTCACCTTCCCCGTCCACTCGATTTTGGTTGGGCTGACCACGCAGTGCACGCCGTCTTTGGTGGTGTGCGTGTAGCTTCCGCTTTCCGTCATGGTAAGCGCCATCGCATCTTCCCAAGGTTGACCTCGAAGAGAGTCGGTGTTTCCATAGGCGTCCAGCGTGATGCGGTCGACTTCCTCGCCGTCCCTGAGCAGCACATAGGTTGCCGACAGCGCTGCATCGCCCATGCCGGTATGCACATCACCGTCCCAGCCGGGATTCAGATCTTCTTTACTGACCGGAATTTCAATCTCCGGAAAATATTCCGGCTCTGGGCGCTCACTTTCCGGCGGGATGTCCGGCGGTATCTCACTCTTACTTAATTTGAAATAGAAAAAGATGGGGTCTGCGGAGCCTGTCGTAATGGTCTGGCGGTGCGCCGCGCCGGATGACCAGCCCCAAAAGAGTAAATCGTCTCTGCACTCCTTGCCATGCAGCTTTTTCTGCATGGTATAGAGGGTATCCCACTTTGGCTCGTCGGTTTCGGAGTCTCCCTGAAAGACAACTTCATAGTATCTTCCTTTGTCGTCTTTCTTCGGCGTAATCGACAGTTTGCTTTTGCCGCTTCCTTTGGTGATGATGATTTCATTACTCAGCTGCTGGCCGCTGAGGATCTTTTCGGTGTCACGCACGCTCCCGCGCCAGATGCGTTTGTCCGCTTCATCCTGCGTCAGTTTAATGGTCGGAGCCTTTTCCTGTTTGTCAGACGCCATTGCTTTTGGCATTACTTTCTGATACTTCATGGCCTGCAGCATGAAGTCGTAAATGTCCTGCGCCGGAGTGTCTTTGATAAACTGGTAGTAGAAGTATTTGCCGAGTTTCTTGCCGCTCGGCGTTCCGCTTGCATTCGTAAAGGAAAGTCCCGGATCTTTTCGCTCAAGGTTATTCTTTCCGCTGCTGCTTACGCGAAACTCCTGCTGGATTTCCCAGATCAGAACCTGCGTGGCCAGATACCAGTCATCCCGGTTATACCCTGCGCCGCTCTTTGCGCGGTGCCTTCCGTAGTAGCTTGAATCTTCAAAGCACATGGCGCGAAGATCGCTGTAGCTGTCTCCGGTCTGGCAGCCAAACAGGAGCGTGCTTTCGATGTTCTCTCGCATGACCTCACTCATGCCTTGAAAGATTTCGTTTCCATCCCTCTTACTTGCGGTATACTGTTTCCCGCTTTCTGCGATCACGCCATGCTCAATGCAGTAGCCGCGCGTCTGCTCGCTGCCCTGCTTGATGATGTAGGAGCGCTTGGCCGATGCCAGCTCCTGCGCGGTTCCGACATGTTTCTTTCCGGCATTATCGTACCAGTAGATTTGATGCCAGCCAAGACATGATGATGGAAAGCGGTAAGTATCGCCATCGGTAGTTGTCAGTACGCTGCCCTCATCCCAGACGGCAGGGCGGTTTGCATTTGGCGCTGCAAGCGCGCTCTGTGAGAAAACGCTGAGGATCATGGCGATCACAAGCAGCATACTGATGAGTTTTCTTTTTCTCATGTAATTTCATCTCCTTTTTTTTGCATAAAAAAACACCCGGATGGTTTTTTCCGAGTGCCTTGTATCCTTTGATTTACTTGTTTTCTTTCTGATTTTTTCTTCTATCCTTCGAGGAAAGATACCCCGCAGTAGAGCGGATCTTCCTCATGCAGCCACACTTTGATATACGCATCTTGGAGGCCGAAGTGGGTGTACTGATGGTCGAAGACATAGTCGACCGCATCTTCGAGGCTTGCATACTTGGATAAGTACATCGGCCAGCAGGTACTCCAGGAAGAGTTCTTTGGTGTCTTCAGTTCCCCTGCTGAATATCGGTCGTTTATAATGACTCCGTACTCGCGTACCAGCCGTTCTTCAATCGCCTGTTTCAGCTCCGCATTGGTCCATGTTTCGTGATAGCGATATGGCTCAGAATACAGGCTGTAGATGCGTTTTCCGCCGATCACTTTATAGGCGCGCACTTTGAACTCGTACGCATAGTCGGTGCTGCATCCGATGTGCGCATAGCCATCTTTGCTGCGGTAGACGGTGAAGATATCGGTGTTTTTCGTGTACCACTTCTTCGTTCCAATCTCTCTTACCGCAATCTGATAGCCGCTTGCACCTCTGACAGGTTTCCACCGCAGTTCGAGTTCTGCAAACCGCTCTTTTTTCTCATAAAGGCTTGTGATGATCGGTTTTCTCGGTCTTGCATACGCCTTTTTGACCTGCGATACCTTTGAGTAAATTTTGCCGTCTGTGCTTTCCTGATAGGCTTTCAGCTTGTACAGGTAAGTCTTTCCGCAGGTCCGTCCGGCATCGATATAGGAGCCGCTCTCGCCGCTTGCTGCCGTATAAATCTTCCGGTAGTTTTTTGCGTCCTCGGCCCTGCGGTACAGGATGTATCCGTCTGCGTCGGGAACAGGTTCCCATGAAATTTTGATCTTTGTCACATCATAGCTTGCCGCTTTCAGCACAGGCCTTTGCGTTTTGATGTCCGTCCTCGCCTGTGATGCTTCCTGCTGCATCAGCTGTGCCGTGCTTTCACTTGGACTTTCCGCATAAGCAGTCTGCGCGAGCAGAAGCAGCACCAGAAGTCCTGTTAGAATCTTTTTCATCTCTCGCCTCCCTTTCCCTCATGGTTTCTTCGGTTTTTCTTACCGACATTATGGAGGCAAAGGGGCGGTTTGTCAACGAAATACTGCAGAAACGCCTCTAAGATATTTTCTTCTTTTCTGCTATTCTTTCTCTTTTTCTTTCCGGCCCTGTCAACGCTGACAGGGACCCCCTGTCAGGGCATACTTAGAGTATCCCCTTGTCGGGAAAATGAAAAGTCAGCTAAAGGAAATACCGGTTGCTGGTTCTGCCGCCGTTTTCCCGAAACGCTGCACAAACGGTTATGAGTTTCTTTTCCTGAAGCTCCCGGATGCCGCGCCGCACCGTGCTTTCGCTGAGTCCAAGGTCGGATGCAATGGTCTTGACACCGGGCCAAGCTTTGCCGTTTCTCCCGCTGCGCTGCCTAAGATATAGATAGATCGTCTTTGCTTTCTGCGTCAGGGTATCTGCGTCTCGGATCCGGTATCCGCTATTGATTTCCTGCAAGGCTCTCACCCCCTTTCTGTGCGCGCCGCTTCTTAACTTGTGCGAAGCGATACGCTCTTTTTCTCATTCGGTTTTGTCTCATCCTCGTTTTCTGCGCTGCCAATTTTGCTGTTTTCCAGCAGAATCTTTGTGCGCAGGGAATCCTTTTGAATATAACGAGTCCTTCGCCGGCTCTTTTCTTCGAGGATATAGATTGGCTCATCAAAGGTCACGCCCCACTCAAAATACAGCCGGAGCTTTGCGATAAACGGATGCGTTCCGGTTTTCATGACCACAAAGCTTATCTTCCAATTAAAACATCTGCATGGTAAAGCCTTCCTCCTGCTGCGTTTCGCTTTCCGGCTCCGGCGCATCCTCTGTTTCTATGCCCTGCATGCTTTGCGCTTCTTCCATGCGCTTTGCTGCAAGGCGCTCCTTTTGCCGCTCGGCCTGCGCCGTGTCTTTCCATGCGATATTGCCTTCGAGGTTTTCCAGCAGGAACTTTCTTGCGGTCTGAAACTCCTCGCCGATCATGCCGAGCCGAAGAAGCCATGTACGAAAGGTATATTTTTCGTTCGTGCTTTTTGTCCGGCTGTGCGAGGCGCCCTTTTGCACAAGGGCCTGATGACTGATGGCAAGGCTGAGCTGGATATAGGTTTTAACTTTTCCTGCGTGCATCGTTCCGTTGAACAAGCGAAACTCGATCGTGCCTTTTGAGAAGACACTGTGCAGATTCAGTGCATGATAGCGAGTCTCGTCGTAGTGAGCATAGCGCCGGCTGTCTCCGTGATACCACATCCGCTCAAAGTTTTCGATGCTCTTCGGTTTCTTGCGGTTTAGTTCCTCTAAGAAACTCAGATCTGTTTTCTGGCAGTAGTGATCCTCTCTTGCGACATCGACGGCAAGTGCTTTGTATAGCAGGTCCTCTTTCGACACCATGATATTTACAAGGTTGCGGGGGGTTTTCACGCTGTGCGGCGCCGCGTCCACATGAATGTGAATCCCGCAGGAACGATTCACACAGGCGCCTTCTCGCCGCAGTTTTCGTACAAGCTCCTGTATCGTTTCGATATCTTCGTAATGACAGATCGGAGAAACCACCTCCACTTTATATAAAGTACTTGCGGATCTTCCATCGCGCGCAGCCGGATGAATCGATGCATCGCTGACCCTATGTGTTAGGATAGTTGTCAGTGAAAGACAATTACTTTTGTGGTAGTATATAGCTATCACAGGAAGGGAGTTTTCACTATGAACTATAGTCCAGAATTAAAGGACGCACTCCTCAGGAGAATGCTTCCACCAAACAATGAATCCATTACCAAGATATCCAGAGAAGAAGGAATCTCGGAACAGACACTTCGTAACTGGCGGGATAAGGCCCGAAAGAGAGGCTATGCTGCGCCCGGTACGGATGCTGTTCCTGATAACTGGAGTACACAGGATAAATTTTTAGTTGTCGTTGAAACAGCAAGCATGAATGAAACGGAGCTTGCCGAGTATGCTCGCAAAAAGGGGCTTTATGTTGAGCAGATCAAAGTCTGGAAGGATGCCTGCGTGAATGCAAACGGTGGCATTGCGAAAGAAGCTTCCCGGCTTAATCGCGAACTCAAGGATTCTGAGAAAGAACGCAGAAAACTTGAAAAAGAATTGCAGCGCAAGGAAAAGGCTCTTGCAGAAGCAGCCGCTTTACTCGTACTGTCAAAAAAAGCAAATGCGATCTGGGGGGATTCAAAGGACGAATGATCAGCGCCTCAGATCGCGAAAATGCTGTACTGCTGATCGATGAAGCTATGAAATCGGGAGCTTCCTGCAAAAAGGCATGCGAACGTCTCGGGATCACAGAACGGACTTTCTACCGCTGGAAAAAGCGAAAATCAGATACCGATTCCTATGAAGATGGACGTCCCGGCGCAGATCATTCCAATCCGGCAAATAAGATACCCGCGGAGATACGTCGGGAGATCATCCGCATTTGCAACAGCCCGGAATATGCCAGCATGGCACCTTGTGAAATCGTTCCGGCACTAGCCGATGAAGGTATCTATATCGCCTCGGAATCAACTTTTTACCGTGTATTGCGGGAAGAAAAAATGCTGAATCACCGTGGCCGCAGTGAAGCGCCTAAGCATAATCGTCTATCTACATACAGCGCGACAGCTCCAAACCAGGTATACATGTGGGATATCACGTATCTGAATGGTCCACATAAGGGCATGTTCTACTATCTGTACCTTTTCTCAGATCTTTACGATCGGAGTATCGTAGGCTGGGAAGTCTACGAAGAAGAACGTGCCGACTATGCCAGCAGTTTAATCAAAAGGATCTGTTTAAAACAAGGTCGGCTGACTACGGAGCCATTAGTCCTACACTCTGATAATGGATCACCCATGAAAGGTGCGACAATGTTGGCGACCCTGTATCAGCTTGGGATCACGCCTTCAAACAGCAGGCCGCGTGTAAGCAAAGATAATCCTTATGCCGAAAGTCTTTTCAAAACGCTGAAATACCGGCCAAATTATCAACCCAAAGGATTTGAAACATTGGAAGATGCTCGGGAATGGGTCAGCCTGTTTGTAAAGTGGTATAAGCACGATCATCATCACAGTGGTCTAAACTTTCTTACTCCATATCAACGCCGAAGCGGATTGTCCGACAAGATATTGTCCAAACGCAAAGAAGTTTACGAAGCCGCTAAAGCAGAGCATCCGGAACGCTGGAATGGACGAGCAACCCGTAACTGGACTCTTCCGGATATCGTATATCTGAACCCGGATAAGATGCATGAGCGAGCAGAAAAAACGGATGAACAGATGGCTGTTTCATAAAAAACGATTCACTCAAAATGATGGTGATCAAGTGTGGCTCTGTTCCTGACGTGATTGCCAGTAAATGTGGATAATTTATGAGACTGTGAAAAAAAGTCTGTAAATTAGCCTTCTATGGTAATTAGATAGCTTTAGTACTCACATTTCAGCAGGTGCCTTGCTTGCTGACAATACAAACTATGATTCAAAAAATGTCAAGGGCTCCTTCGATTTTCGGAGGAGTCCTTGCTTATCTCCCTGTTAGTTTAGCACGGAATGCGTCCCTCGTACATGACTGTAAATTCTCCGTAAACCTTGCCCCAGTTTCTTAGCGGCTGAGTCCATTTTTTTGTTGCCTGTAAGGTTGAAAGATAGAGGGATTTCAGTAATGCTTTATCGCTTGGGAATACGGATCTTTGGCGATTGAGCTTCTTGTATGTACTGTTTAGACTCTCGATGGCGTTTGTCGTATAGATAACCTTTCTGACATCATTGGAAAATTTGAAAATCGGACTGATTACATCCCAGTTCTGAGTCCAGCTCTTCATTGCGTTAGGATATTTCGGTTCCCATTTTTCCGTCACACGCTCTAATTGAGCCCGTCCCTGCTCTTCACTCGGTGCAAGGTATATTGTCTTTAAATCTGCCGCAAAGGCTTTCATATCCTTGTATGGCACATATTTCAGGGTATTTCTGACTTGATGAACGATACACCTTTGATATTTCGTATCAGAAAAGGCTGTTCCTATGGCTTCTTTCATTCCGGTTAATCCGTCCGCACAGATTATCATAACATCCTTTACTCCACGATTCTTCAGCTCGTTCAGGACTCCAAGCCAGTACTTGCTGCTTTCGTTTTCTCCAATTTGCAGGCTGATTACATCCTTTCTGCCATCCAGGGTAATGGCCAGAATTACATAGGCTGCAAGCTTCTTGATGCGATTATCTTCCCTGACTGAAAAGTGAACGGCATCTATGAACATAATTGGGTAAATCTCATCCAACGGGCGGTTTTGCCAATCGTCAAGGTCCTGAAGTATCTTGTCTGTGGCATCGGAGATAAAGCTCTCAGAGCACTCAAAACCGTAGATTTCTTCGATTTGTTCGGATATTTGTCTTGTAGTAAGACCTTTGGCATACATGCTGATAATCTTCTGGTCGATTTCGGATATATCTTTCTGGTGTTTTTTCACAACTTGCGGCTCAAAGGTGCTATTTCTGTCTTGTGGTACATCAACTTGAAATTCACCATATGAACTGCGGATATTCTTTTTCTTGGTACCGTTGCGGTAATTATCTCTCGGTTCACGGTCTTCACTGCGCTCATAGTTTGCATAGCCAAGATGTTCATCTATTTCAGCTTCCATCATTGACTTAATGGTGCCTCCGAGAAGATCCCTAAGGGCTGCCTGAATATCATCGGCGGTCTGGATATCATACTCGTCGATAAGGGCTGCGATGATATTCTTTTTGTTTTCGTTTAGTGGTTTTACCTTGTAAACTTCTTTTTTCTTTGCCATAAAAATAGCCTCCTATGATAATTTGATTTTACCATAGAAGGCTACTTCCCGGTTAATTAAATTTACAGACTTTTTTTCACAGTCTCTAATTTATTGATACTCATGTCAGGTACAGAACAATCGCTGATGACCTGCATGAACAAAAATATATTTTTACTGACAACTACCTTGACAATCAGCGCTACCGGCCTATGCGTTGCCGGTTATCCGCTGCCTCGTTCCAGAGGGGCGCTACCCCTGCCGCCTGCAGGCGGCTCCCCGGTCCTCTCAGCCCTTTGCGAAAGGGCTGCCGGACGGCAAGCCGAAATTCATACAATCACAACATATAATAACTGCAACGCAAACCTTAGAAAACAAACGACACATTCGAAATTGTTATATCATCCGACGAAGCGTTTGTTACCCCTACAAAATAATAAGCAGTCTTATTTGTCGTGTATGTAATAGATGTCCCTCTAGAAGTTTTTGTTCCGGACTTCCATGTAGTCGGGAAATTTGTATCCTGCGTTGTGTCCTGATAAAAAGAATATTCAATTTTCGCCTTTCTATCAAGAGTATACGAAAAAGTCATCTCAGTGTCTTTGGTAGCATAAAAAGACTTCGGTCCCGGCTTCTGGAAAGCAGTGTACCATCCATTTCTCAAGGTAATAGAACCACTCCAAGTATATCGACCGTTCCCGTTTACCGGAATAATCCCCTCATCCACGACTTCGTTCTTCTCGTTGTATGTAATGTAATACAACTCGTGCGGCGAACCTTCGACCATAGCAGCTTCTGCCGAAACCCCCATCACAGATACGGTCATTACCAACGCCAGGATCATCGCAAATAATCTTTTAGTATAACGCATTATCTTTCCTCCTCTCTTTTAAGAACGAACATTACCACACTTTAACGCCAACGGATCAGATGAAGCATTTATCACATAAATAAAATACTCACCTGTTTGTTCAATTTCACACTTGTATTCCCCCTTTATCTCTAAAAACTTTTCTCCCGGATACATTACACCATCCAATATATATCCCACGACCAACGTCTGCTCACCAATTTCAGAGGGATACTTTTCAAATTGATACACCAAATCCTCGCCTTCAGAGCACATCCAGCCCGCATTATCAGTTTTACCAAAAATAGCAGCACTGCCATTTGGCACAATCACTTCAGGCGTTATGTTGTTTTCGGCTACAAATTCAGTCATATTAGCAGGTGGAATCACACCTTCTGCAAACGAATCAACAATTTCGGTACTCTCCATCTCACTCGTAACATCTGCTTTCGCCTGCGCACCTTTCGTCGCCGTAAGTGGTGTATCATCTACCACCTCTTTCCCAACAAACATATCATTTTCATCGTCGATAAGAGTGGCGTGATCAAGCAAACTATTCGCACTATTATTCTGAGCTGTCTGAGCCATAGCTTCTTGACCTTCAGTTGCTCCTACAAGCAAACTCATTGCAGCAATCAAACTTACTGCCACTAGCAAACTGACCACTACTCCAACCTTACGTTTCTTATTGACTATCATAACAAATCACCCCCTTCTACAAAAACAGCGCACAACTCCACCTAAGCTGATAAGGCTTCGGCTTCATTGTGCGCTGTTTTATATTTTCAATTCCGCCTTACAGCCAGGCTATCTTGCAGCATTCGCCGTTTAGATCCTATGACTTTGTGCCCTATCATTTCTGATAGTTTTACCCTTCAGCTTATTTAGTTTTATGATACCACGTCCTGATGAAATAAGCAAATATTATTTTTCGATTGTCCTCATCTTAAAAATGTCAAGGGAAAGTTAGAAAAAAGATTCAGCCATCTTTGTTTAGGCATTTAACTGTGTTTTGTAACCTAAAAACAACAGTTTATCTACTCAAAAACTTCACCTTATTAAAGCGTAAACTGCACGCAAATTAGTAGTAAACCATGTTTTGAAACACGCTAAAATCTGCCCTTTTTCAAAAATCACTTTGTTATCTGCATAACCTATTTTTAAAAAAAGACAATCTTATAATAACGAATGTTCTAACCGAATTTAGGATTTCTCGCTATTTTTGACTAAAATTAAAATTGGTATTGTGCGGTTTCGTTTTTCTCCGGTTTATCCATAGAATAACTATATGTTATGCTACTAAACAAAACTTTTAAATTATATATTCTTCTTTATAACTTATACATTCTGTACCGAGAATTCTCCATGCCTTTTCTCTTGCTTTAGAAATATGCTGCTAAAATCGTAACTCTTTTTGGAATTTTCCCCTTTGATTTTGCAATGACATGTTACAGTCGAAATCCCTCAAACCATTGAAATTTCAGTAAAAAAATTAAGTTAGAATCATTTTTCTAACTTAATTATAAACTCTTGCTGTTTTCTCTTTCGTTTTCGGCTGCAAAGGACAGAACCTGCAGTACGAGATCGGCGATGAAAGTTCCCAGTAAATCTTTACTTAAGGTGGTATCCAAAAGCGGCATATCGATGACTTTAATATCAGCCTTGATTTCTTTGGTGATATAGCGCCACTGCTCTATGATTTCCTCATAGTCCCTGCCCAACCGATCAATGCTTTTGACCAGCAAAAGATCTCCCTCTTTGAGTACCCGCAACAGTTTTTGGTAAGCCGGACGGTCAAAGTCCTTGCCCGACTGCTTATCAATAAAAATACAATTCATCGAGATTCCCGCCTGCTGCATCGCCAAAAGCTGCCGGTCTTCGTTTTGCTCTTTCGTTGATACGCGTACATATCCATATCGTTTGCTTTTCGTTTGATTCATTTGTATTACCTCCGCTTTTTTGCATGAAAAAACACCCGGATGGTTCTTTCCGAGTGCCTTGCGTCTTTTGATTTACTTGTTTGTTCTTTCTGTTTTTTTCTTCTATCCTTCGAGGAAGGACACACTGCAGTACATATCGTGCTCATCAATCCATACCTTGATGCAGTGGTCTTTGAGGCCGAAGTGGGTGTACTGATGGTCAAAGACATAGTCGACCGCATCTTCGAGCTTTGCGTATTTCGATAGATTCATCGGCCAGCAGGTACTCCATGAAGAGTTCTCCGGCGTCTTGACTTCGCCGTCGATATAGATGTCGCTGAGTTCAGCGCCGTACTCACTTACCAGCCGTTCTTCGATTGCCTGTTTCAGCTGCGCGTTCGTCCATGTTTCGTGATAGCGATATGGCGCAGAGTACAGGCTGTAGATGCGCTTTCCGCGGATCACTTTATAGGCGTGCACTTTGAATTCGTATGGATAGTCCGTATTGCATCCGATGTGCGCATAACCATCTTTGCTGCGGTAGACGGTGAAAATATCGGTGTTTTTCGTGTACCACTTCTTCGTTCCGACCTCTCTTACCGCAATCTGATAGCCGCTTGCGCCGCTGACAGGTTCCCATCGCAGTTCGACTTCTCCAAAGCCTTCTTTCTTTTCAAAAAGGCTCGTGATGACTGGTTTTCTCGGTCTTGCATAAGCCTTCTTGACCTGCGATACTTTTGAGTAGACTTTGCCGTCTGCGCTTTTCTGATAGGCTTTCAGCTTGTACAGGTAAGTCTTCCCGCAGGTCCGTCCGGTGTCGATGTAGGCGCTGCTCTCGCCGCTCCCGGCCGTATCGATCTTCTGATAGCTTTTAGCGCCCTCTGCCTTGCGATACAGGATGTATCCGTCTGCGCCGGGAACTATTTCCCATGAAATTTTGATTTTTGTCACATCATAGCTTGCTGCCTTCAGCACAGGCCTTTGCGTTTTGATGTCTGCCCTCGCCTGTGATGCTTCTTGCTGCACGATCTGCGCTGCACTTTCGCTTGGACTTTCCGCGTAAGCTGTCTGTGTAAGCAAAGCCAGCACCAGAAGTCCGTTTAGAATCTTTTTCATCTCTCGCCTCCCTTTCCCTCATAGCTTGGTCGTTTCTTACCGACATTATGGAGGCAAAGGGTCTGTTTGTCAACGAAATACTGCAGAAACATCCCTAAGATATTTTCTTTTTTTCTGCTATCCTTTCTCTTTTTCTTTCCGGCCCTGTCAGCTTTGACAGGGGCCCCCTGTCAAGGCATACTTAGAGTATCCCCTTGTCGGGAAAATGCAATGTCATTTAAGAAAATATCGGTTGCTGGTTCTGCCGCCGTTTTCTCGATATGCTGCGCAAACGGTTATGAGCTTCTTTTTCTGAAGCTCCCGGATGCCGCGCCGTACCGTGCTTTCACTAAGCCCAAGGTCACTTGCAATGGTCTTGACGCCGGGCCAGGCTTTGTCGTTTCTCCCGCAGCGCTGCCTAAGATACAGATAGATCGTTTTCGCTTTTTGCGTGAGGATATCTGCGTCCCGGATCCGGTATCCGCTGTTGCTCTCCTGCAAGTCTCTCACCTCCCTTCCATGCGCGCCGCTTAACTTGTGCGAAGCGATACGCTCTTTTTCTCATTTTGCTTTCCCTCTTCCTCGATTTCTGTGCTGCCGATTTTGCTGTTTTCCAGCAGGATCTTTGTGCGCAGGGCTTCTTTTTTGATGTAACGGGTCTTTCGCCGGCTCTTTTCTTCGATGGTATAGATTGGCTCATCAAAGGTCACGCCCCATTCAAAATACAGCCGGAGCTTTGCGATAAACGGATGCGTTCCGGTTTTCATGACCACAAAGCTTCCTTTTTTCATGCTCTTTAATTCGTCTGCACTCATAAGCTCTCTTTGTATCATGGATAGGCTCTGCGATGGATGGTCTTTGCCGTGCGATACCGAGCCCGTCAGAGCCGTACGATATCCAAGGGCCTTTGCGATGATCTCGGCCGTCTGCGAAGTCGGCGAAAACCCGCCTGCAATGGTGATCTGGCAGTTATCCTGAATGATGGCGCTTCCTTCCTTGCCGTAGTTTTTTTCAAGCTGCTGATAGCTTTGGATGATGGGAACGAGCATCAGATTGCGCGAGCGGGCCGCGGCAAACGCCATCTCCAGCGATGAAATTTTCGGCAGCGTTCCAAGTTCATCCATATAAAAGGCGGCTTTGCGGGAAAGCCGTCCGCCCATCTCATCTGCTGCGGAAAGGAACTCGCGGTATGTCTGCTGAATGAACAGCGAAACCAAAAAATAAGCACTCGGATTTTCCTCCGGCATCACGAGAAACACTGCGCACTTTTCTTCGCAAAAGGCCTCAATATCGACCTCTGTATCAAAGCAGAGAATCTGCTCCATCTCCGAATCGAGAAACGCATTGAGCCGTGACATTGCGGTCGAAATGACCGACTGCATCGCCTGCTCCGCGCTGTTTAAGGCCGCACCTGCAAACCACCGGATCTTATCATCTTCGCCAAGAAGACTTAACAGGTTTTGAAACTCACTCTTTCCGTCTTTTCCTTTTCCGATCATCTCCTGCAGGAGTTTAAACACCGACACAATGTGCCGCTCGCCCTCCCCGCCGTAGCGGCTGACAAGAAGGATCGCAGATGTCAAAAGCCCCTCTGCGGCATCGTAAAAGAACGCATTCTGTCCGTAGTTTGCCGCATCGCCTTCGCTGAAAATCAGGGTTTTTGCAATGATTTTTGCATATTTTTCGGCTTTGGCAAGGTAGCTAAGCGTTTCCGGATGCTCTTTCGCAAGGTCGGTATATTTATTGACAAGGTGCAAAAGGTTATTTCCGTTTGACCTTGTCGGATTACGAAAGTCGATGACTGCTACTTTGTAACCATAGCAGTTTTTCGCAATTCCCGCAAAATTTCGATAGAGATCTCCCTTCGTATCGGTTACTACGAAGCTCATCCCGCATGCGCAGGCATATTCGAGGTTCGGATACAGCCAGTAGGCGGTCTTGCCGCACCCGGCTGCACCGACCATCATCGTATGCACATCGGACGGATCCACCAGCGCGAAAATCTTCTTTCCTTTTTTCTCGCAGGATACGAGAATCCCCTCCGGCAGGCGGATTTCTTTGCCGCGCTTTGCGGCGCTGCGCCATGCTTTTGGGGTATATTGCACGCGGGTATAAACGGTATGCAGTTCTTTTTTTGTGAGAAACCTTGCGCTGCCATGCTGTCCGTCACCGACGGTCCTTCCCTTGATCCCATTCAGATTGGTTCGCTCGGAAAGGCTTTCGATGACGATTAAAAGTGCAAGGAACGCGCCGCCGCACACGATCAATAACTCATAGCCTGACATAGCGCGCGCTCCTTTTCCTGTTCCTGCCGGTGCAAGAGCTCCTCATTCCAGTCCTTCTTGGCTGGGTAATCGACTTCCACTTCATAGCCTTTTTCGAGAAGTTTTTCACAGATCCGCTCGCCGGCCCGGTAGCCTGCAAGGTCGTTATCAAGGCACAGCACGCATTTTTTGAGGTTCGGATGCAGCTTCAGCTGATGCAGCAGCACCTGATCGGAGACCGAACAGGCAGCCGCATACGAATGCGCCCGCCAGTTTTCTTTTTGCAGGCTGATGTAGGAAAGCATGTCAAGCGGTGCTTCAAAGAAATAGATCGTATCGGAGGTTCCGCTGTAGTGAAAGCTGTACTGCGGCAGGCTTCCTGCCTGATTTCCCTTAAATGTGCTGTTTCGAAGCGTCCCCCTTTTATTGGCGTGCCGCATCACGCCGTTTTCGTCTTTGCCGCAAAATACCGCGTTGTGATAGCCTGCTTCCTCATAGATGAGCCCCATCCGTGCAAAGCTGAGGACAATGTCCGCATCAATCCCGCGGGTTTTAATCAGATAGGAAAAGACGCGTTTCATGTCGTGATGCTTCTTTGGCGGTGTGAATGGTTTTTGTTCTTGTTTCTTTTGCGCCGGGCTTCTTGGACGATTGCTGTCACTTAATCGAGGTCGCGCTGCACTCTCCCGGCTTCCGCCAAGCAGCAGTTTGACTGCATCCGGGTAGCTGAGATTTAAGAACTTTCTTGCAAAATCAATGCTGTTTCCACCCTCTCGTTGGTACTGGTTATACCATAAATTCCCCCCGGATACTGATCTTTTCGCCATCCTTCATCCAGACAAGTTCCTTTCCGCTGTGCCGGACTTCTTCGCCCTGCTCGCGCAGAAATTCTGCAAGGTCCGCGCTGCCTGCGCGGAGTTTTTCTTCTTCCGTAAACGGAATATACTGGCTCATAGATTCTCCTTTCTTATGATTCCTACGGTTCATCTGTAAACTGCTGGCCATGCGATGTACGAAGGCCTCGTGCCCGTTTTCGTTCTGTGATTTCTGCCCGCAGTTTCTGCTCGGTGAGCTTTTGTATGCGCAGATTCCCCGGCGGAAAAATCTCTGTAAAATACCCGGCAAGACGCATGATGTGGATTCCGGCAGGCACCGCTGGGCGATGCGGGCGGTAGGTTTCCAAAATCAATTTGGCGTAGGGATTTCCCTGCGCGGCCGCCTTGCTTAAGTATGCTTTTCCGGTATCTTCGTCGCGCATGATGCCCTGCCCGAACAGATACATTTTGCCAATCTGGTACTGTGCATACTGGTTTTCCTTCTTGCAGGCCCGCCTGAGATACCGCAGAGCTTTTGCCATGTCCTTTGGCAGGTCTTGTCCGATGGCATAGGTTTTACCGAGCAGGTACTCTGCCTGCGCGTGGTCTTTTTTCGCAGCTTTTTTTAATAGTGCCTCTGCCTTTTGGCTGTCCTTTGGGACATGCTCCCCGCGTAAGTAAAACTTCCCAAGCAGATACGCGGCATGCACATTGTCTTTCTCCGCAGACTCTGTAAGAAGCTTGATGGCCTGCGCCTCGCTTGCCTCTTTGGCAAGGCCTGCAAGGTGCATCTTGGCGAGGCTGTACATGGCAAAGGAATTTCTCTGATCCGCTGCGCTTGTAAAGAGGCTCTCTGCAAGGGCGATATCGCGTGCGGCATCCATACCTGCAAGATAGACCCTGCCGAGCTGATACTGCGCGTACTGGTTTCCCTGATTTGCACATTCCCATAAGAGTTCAAGCCCTTCCTCGGCATCTTTTGCAAAATGCTTTCCGGTAAGAAGCTCCATGCCAAGGCGGTATTTGGCGACCGCAAGGCCGCCTGCTGCCGCGAGTCTTAGAACCTGCTCACCCTTCTCCGGATCGTAATACTCGTTTTCCGGATCATCAGAAAGACATGCTTTTGCTTCAAAGTACCAATCAAACAGCTGTGAGAGATTTCCTGCCGCTGCCTGCTTGGGGCGTTTTGACACCCCATCTTCCTCGGTTTCCGGACAGAATCCTTCGCCCTCTTCGGGCAGCTCTTCAAAGGTCAGCTCCTGCATGGCAAAGGAAAGCGCTTCGGTGATGATTTTGTTTTTCAGGTTTCGAAACGCTTTGTTTTCGGACAGGTTCTGCGGCACCCTGCGCAGCGCATCCTGATAGATGTGTTCGATGCTGCGCTGCCCTTCCTGCCACGCTGCATAGCAGGCGGCAAGGGCATCTTCTTTCGATAGCTCGGTTAAGATTTCATCTACGAGCCTTCTAAGCGGGCCCGGAAGATAGCCATAGACCTTGCGGCCTTTGACGCTCTTAAGCCTTTCCGATAGCTCGGTGAATTTTGCAAGTAGCACCGGGTTTTTGGCAGGCGCGCTTCGGATTTCGGAAAGCAGTTTTTCGGTTT
Organism: bacterium; assembly: GCA_963601575.1. Classification (GTDB taxonomy): domain Bacteria; phylum Bacillota; class Clostridia; order Peptostreptococcales; family Anaerovoracaceae; genus CAG-238. Next base: position 19,918 of record CAVCFO010000012.1, on the reverse strand, counting down.
CTTTTCCGACAGCTTCGCGCCGTTCGGTCTGCAGGGCGTAAAGCGGCAGCAGATCCTCTCTGAAAATTTCCCGTGCAAAAGCGGACTTCATTTTGCGAATGCCTGCTTCGCTGAGGTAGGGTTCTTTTCCTCTGGAATAGGCGACCATGTGAATGTGCGGGTGATGCGCTTCGTTGTGAAAGGCGGCATACCAAACCAGGTCACCCGCCGGGATCTTCATGGCCTCCGCCATGAGGTGCGCGTTTGCGCTCAGAAGATTTCGCCATGCCTCGGCTCTGTCATAGCCAAGCCGCTCGGCATCTTTTCGCGTCAGGGACAGGATATTCGTCCAGACGATCCCCTCATGCGCTGCCACTTCTCTTGCGACTTTGCTTAAAGCTAAGGGTGTTTCCCCTGCATGAAAAAGTCCATGCGTCCCTCGCTTCTCGACGCCCGGACGCATCGCAATGTATCCGACATAATTTTCCCTTTTGTCGATGAGTTCTACCCCTTCTCTGGTTGCGATGTAGCGGATGAGATTTCCGGCATGGCTTTTGGCGCGCGGAGACAAATAGCGGCATTTTAGGATGATATCAGCCATCTGTATCGCCCCTTTGGAAAGCCGCCGCATCTTCTAAGGTGACGCTTCCCTTCAGACTTTTTACCTCGCGCACGCACATGCCCCGAAGCCTGCTGAGGCTTTCTTCCTCGATCTCGTTTGTCGCTGCGACCGTGTGAATCAGCATCGAAATTTCGACGGCCATTTTGAATAACAGCCTTGCGGTGCGGTCTTCATAGCGTCCGAGGCTCCCCTGCATGGCAGAAATCACGACCGCGGGAAGATAGCCGTCTGTCTGCTCGGCGGTTAGATAGCCGCTGTAAAAGAGGACTGCTTTTTCGATAAACTCCGAGCGGCTCCTGCAGTTGTCTTTTTTATATAGCGCCTCGATTTTTTCCATTGTCTCTGCGCGAATCCACAGTGCAAATTTTCTTTTTTGTGTTTCCATTTGCTTTGACTCCTTTGCGTATTCTTGCAACTTGCGGAAGCAGCGGCAGGTTTTCTCCGCTCTGACTCCTTTTCGCATTTTTGCCCTGCGTTTTAACCCCTATGTTGATCGAAACGAAAAAAGCCCGAAGGTCGTTGGGAGACCCGCATTGCGGGGCTCCGGAAAGCGTGGCGAGGGGCGATTTTGCCCCCGCCTCTTTTTCCTGCAAGCAAAAAAGAGAGCGCCGCTCTCTTCTTTTTCGCATCGATTGGTGCTCTGCATCTTGCTCCCAAACGCGCGGACACGCCGTTTTTTCGGTGGCGGCATCTACACCACATCCATTTTCCTCTAAAAAACGGACATAGGGCAAATCTGGGGCTTTCTCTTGGGAAACGCCCCGTGCTTACAGTATCTCCATGCCGGGGTTCATCTCCTGCACGGGCGTAAGGCCGTACACACGCTCCATGCTGGTCTTTAGTGCCTCTCTGAGATATGCCGTATCCAGTCCGCAGTCCCGGTAGCCTTGTTCAACAATGTCGTAATACATAACGGACGGAAGTCCTGCAGGCATCGCAAGATCCATGATGTATACCATCGCATGAACTTCCTCGCCGTCAAGTATCGCAGGAAGCACTGTCTTATGATAAAAATTCGGATACCCTTCGTAGCGGTCAAGCGATTTTTCATCGCGCGCGCTGATCTCCCAAATTCCGATTGGAACTTCCTTTCCTTCCATGGTTTCGATGGTTGCAAAGCTGTGATCCGGCTGCCCGCAAAAAATCAAATTTTGATCTTTGAGCATGGCAGAGCCAAGATATTTCGCATCCGGACAGCGTCCCCGCATCTGTGCGTGGTTTAAATTGCTTCCGTATGCTGCGTAAAGTTTCGTCTTTTTCATTTCATTCTCCTTCATTCCAATTAAAACATCTGCAGGCTAAAGCCTTCGTCCTGCTGTGTTTCACATTCCTGTTCCGGCGCATCCTCTATTTCCGCACCCTGCATGCTTTGCGCTTCTTCCATACGCCTTGCTGCAAGACGCTCCTTTTGCCGCTCGGCCTGCGCTGGGTCTTTCCATGCGATGCCGCCCTCAAGATTTTCCAGCAGAAACTTCCTCGCAGTCTGAAATTCATCGCCGATCAAACCAAGCCGAAGAAGCCATGTGCGAAAGGTATATTTCTCATTCGTGCTTTTTGTCCGGCTGGGTGATGCGCTCTTTTGCACAAGGGCCTGATGGCTGATAGCAAGGCTGAGCTGGATGTAGGTTTTGACTTTTCCTGCGTGCATCGTTCCGTTATAAAGGCGGAACTCAATGGTGCCGCTTGCGAACACACTGTGCAGATTCAGCGCATGATAGCGGGTCTCGTCGTAGTGGGCATAGCTCCTGCTGTCTCCGTGATACCACATCCGCTCAAAGCTTTCGATGCTCCTCGGTTTCTTGCGGTTTAGTTCCTCTAAGAAACTCAGATCTGTTTTCTGGCAGTAGTGATCCTCTCTTGCGACATCGACGGCAAGCGCTTTGTATAGCAGATCTTCTTTGGATACCATGATATTCACAAGGTTTCGGAGGGTTTTCACACTGTGCGGCGCCGCATCCACATGAATGTGAACCCCGCAGGAACGATTTACACAGGCACCTGCATGCCGCAGTTTTCGCACAAGCTCCTGTATCGTTTCGATATCTTCGTAATGGCAGATCGGGGAAACGACTTCCACCTTATATAGAATACTTGCGGATCTTCCATCGCGCGTAACCGGATGAATGGATGCATCGCTGACCACCTTCCACCTTCTCCCCTGCCCGTCGGTCACATGGTAGGCATCATAGCTTCCGCCGTCATACACCTCGTGTGTATCAAAATATGCGGCGATGACTTCGGCTGCCTTTTTTCGGGTAATTCCCGTCATTTCCATTTCGATGCCGAATCTCTGACTTCTCAAACGGAATCAGTCCTTTGTGCCTTATCCTGTTTCTTTTTTTCTTTTTTCTGCTCGGAAGAAATCCGCTGCGACACAAAATCACGGACGGCAGGCGGCACCTGCTTTGCATAAAGACTGTCAAGGGCTGTAGTCAGCTCCGTTTCCAAGCGCATGCCCTTTTGCGTAAGGTACATGGTTAGCGCCGCATACTTTTCTTCTTCGTATGCGATACTGATATTTACTTTCTTCATTTGAGACCTCCCAAAATCATCTCGTTTTCCGTTATCGGCTCATACCGCTCGATCGGAAGTTCTTCCTGCGCCTCGACGGCTGTGCGAACCATCGGCAGAAAGGCTGCATACCGTGCGTAGCTTGCGCCTTCTGCCTCAATGAGAATGGCATCCTCATAGCCATCGCCAAGCACCATCAGGCAGTGCGCGATGCCGTCTTGATCCAGCCCCATCAGATCGCGATACTGAATCAGAAATTCGTATTCTTCCAAAAGATTTTCTTTTAGATGCACAAAGTCGCTTCCGCTTAACTCTAAGATTTTTTCTACTTTGCACAGCCTCGTGTCAAAACGAGGCTCCTTGCGAAACAGCGTTGTGTTTAGCTCCATAGGCTTCTCCTTTCCTGCTTCCAAAAAAACAAAAAGCACAGGAAGTGCTTGATAACTTCTTGCGCCTTTTGATAATCCTGTTCTAAATCCTATGATATCAGAATTCTCTGTTGTGTATAGTTCGTTAATTAACCTTTTCGATTGTCTCCAAGCTTCGCAGGAAATGTGCGTCAGTTTCGAGTGTCCAACAATCATTCCATTCACTCATGACCATGCGGTTCGAAATTCCCATAAAAGGCTGCTTTTTACCCTTCTATAAATGAAAAACGAGGAAACCCTGTAAAGTGTAGAAAAAGTTTTCTTCTTAACATCATCGGCGATTTGATCTAAAATCAAATCGCCGACCGTTAATCTTAAACATTTACAGTTTGACTGTCATCACCCATAATTATTTCCACTTGCTCAATTTCAATCGGTGATTTTACCGCAAAGAGTTTCCAGCAGAATGGATCAATATCAAATAAGTATTCTGCATTGTCATAACAGTTCATCACAAGTTTATTGCCTTCTAAACAAATGCTGATATCTGCATCCTTCTTACTATTCCTGTCACAATAATAAATCCAGTATACATCATTTATCTTATGAACCATAAGACCGTCTTTGCCTGCCCATTCGCTTTTATAGATTTCCCGAATTTCTTTTTTGACTTTGTCCGAAACCTTAAGATCGCCAATCACGTCAGGTTTTATCGATGTATCGATATCGCCTTTGACAGTTCCCTCGGTGATTAGTTCATGCAGAATATATCTGCAGTCCCACCTTGGTACCATGCCGCCGTTTATACCGTAAAGATTGCTCGCATCTTTAAGATGATCTTCTTCTGCAGAACTCTTCGAAAAATCATCGTAAAAAAGGATGTCATATGTTTTGTCATCATATCCTATCATTTTCGCTATAGGAATCGGTGTCGAAATCTTTTCCAGGCACCATATGCCCTTCGCTTGATTTACTACAGGGGGATAGGTATAGCATACGCGTACTTTTAACTCCATTTCTTCGGTCAATTCTGGCTCACACCAGATAGATAAGCCGCTGGCAGACTTGTTACGGTATAATATCCAGTAGTCATTCCCTTTCTGATAACACAGACTGTCGAAGTCTTTCTCTGCGTTTTGGCTACACCACCTGCGGATTTCGTCAACAAGTTCTTTTCCCTCTGCTTCTTCCAGTTCTCTCAGGTCAGCTTTCCGTAATTCCATCTTTTTTTCAGATGCTTTTTCTTCGAAAAGATCAACAACAGCAGCCTGATAATCCGCAGGCTTGATGTAGTAACCGACGCCGTATTTCTCCAGACCCTCTGCCCAGTTGGGATGACTTGTTTCAAACTGGTCTTGATAATCGTCAAGCAGAACAGATGATATCAAATGATCTGACATAAACAAAAGCGTGCCGCTTAGTTCTTTCACTTCGCCGCCAGCACTTAGCTCTGCATGAAAAGCGTAGGAATCAGCTTCGGAAGTATTCTGAATCTCCAACGCGGAAATTTCCCAATTGCTTCCCACGCCGAGAAAAGCCGCATCAAGCTTCCACATCGTTCGCTCCGCAAGCAATTGATTGAGAGACTCATCAGTGAGGTATGCGGATACGCCGCTGTAATATGCTGTCAAAGCATCGTTCAAAACAGCTTCGTCGGTAAAAAGCTCCGAATTGTTTTGAAGATTCGTCATCAGTTCATCGTTTCTTCCTTCGCTGTTAATCGTAAGGAATTCCGTCAAAAAACGATCTGCCAGCTCCTTATTCCTTGAATCACTGCCTTTAAGACCGCACCCCGTAAACATTGCGGCACTCAATCCAACACATAAAAGCAGAACGAATATTGATCTTTTTGCTTTTTTCATGATTATACCTCATTCAAGATATTTTATATGAAAAATTTAAGGTCTGCGGCGAACTCCAGTAATGGTAAAAACGCAAATAATACCACTTCGGAGTACTTGAAGTCCCTGTAATAGAGGCTGTATATTCTTGTAAGCTAGTTGTGCTAAAAGAATCTACTTGATATAAATCCATATCGCCATGATGCGCCTCATATAATACGCAGAACATTTTTCTTCCTGAAATCGAATTTCCAAATTTAATTGAAAGTGTATCATTGCTAGTACTTTTTATTTTATAAAAAAGACTCTGCTTTTCAGGAATACTTGTAGCGCTAATAGACTTATATGTTGAGCTAGGAAAAATTTGTGTGGCATTTCCTGGACTTCCCACCATATAATCGCTTGTGAAAATTTTAAAAGTATAGTAATAACCATCTGTACTATTTCTCACAATTGGTTGATGATATACATCTCTGGTATGACCATTTATTAGAGGTGTTCCTGCGTGATTGTATCCTACACAAATTGCAACATGCCCTTCATTAGCGGTTATAACTGGATTCCCAGGATATACGTTAGAATAGTTGCTTGCTATTGTCAATTTTGTTAATCCTTCGCCAGTAAAATAGTCCATCAAGTCAGGAACTACTCTCCAGGACTGTGTAGACTTCGTGCCATCGTGCCACCACGTTGAAGGTAATGTACGATCATCCGGTAGTCCTCCTGCTCTTAAGCACTGTGAAACATAGTTTGCACAATCATTGTTAGGGAAATACTCGTAGTCGCTATTATAGTTGCTATAATAACCTCCTGGCGATGGGCCAATAGTGTGTTTAACATATTGATCAGCATATGCAATGAGCTTGTTTATGTCTAAATTGCTACGGTCAAGCGTCACTGCTTTTAAATCATTAGTAGCCATTTCTTCGGTAAAGCCCGAGTTAATTTCCACTCGACGAGTCTCAGGGTATCTTTCTCCAAGAATATCGTTATCATAATAATTATTTTCAAGTAGAACAGGAACTTCCGTATCAGAAACACGAAATACCATATCATGTTCTATTCCATATCCCATCCGATCAACAACACCACTTTCATCCGATGCATAGTCAACCCAGGTCCATTCATATGCTTTCACAGAATATTCATCTGCTCTCGCTGAGTTATCTACCAACTGGATATCTCGTACCTCTGATTCAACTTCGACATTCATAACACTAATCCCATAGTATGATTCGAGTCTAGCCCTAGAATTCATTTCAACTTCTATATTTTTGCTCAAAGTATCATTGGTGTCGTCCGTTTTTAGCAGTTTTGCTTCAGAAATATTTTGGGATAACTTACATGTATTATTTACTGTACTTTCCTTTATCCTAAAATATTCATTAACAGCAGTATTTAACATTTTTTCATAGTTCTTATCGATAGATGCTTCTAATTCATTTGCAAAGCCAACAGATGTGAAAGTAAAAAATAGTATCATGCAAAGAATTATGCTTACTGTTTTCTTTTTCATCTTTTCACCCCCTAATCATACGCTATAAATTTCTCAGAGCCAAAATTTGATAAATCTTCATCATTGATGTTTTCGATTTTTTTCTATTATTTCCACATCGGTTTCACTCTCCCCTCAATACTTTATTCGCATCTGCGAGCTAATTTTGTGTATAGTCCTTCTTTTTAAGCATATACTTTTAATTGAGTTGGTACCTGAATAGATTCTAAAAGCTTGTTTCCGCTACAGCACTTATAGGTCAAATACATCCGATGTGTTCCTTTTTCCTGCAACCTATAGTTTTCGTCTAAGACATATTTTTTTTGCGTTTTGGAATAAGTCATGGTTATTGTTTTGTTATAAGGAACTTTTCCTGTCGTCGTATTTGTTATTTTTACAACTGCACTGACTTTATCCGCTACAGATGACCCTAACAGTTTCAGGTTGCCTTTTATTTCTGCATTTCCATTCGAATCAATATCAAAGTCTGCAAAATAGGATGCAGTTTCCTCATAAAGTGGTCTGATTCCACTTCCTACATCTTTCCATTCTGCGCCATACGCAGTTAGAATATTAAAAAGTGCAAAAGCTGCCATCAGTATAAAAGCAATTATTATTCTTCTCATAAAAAACCTCCTTTTTTGCCCTTCTATAAATAAAGACGAAAAAAGGAGGTAAATGCAACAAACTTTATCTAATTTTTTCAAAAATTTTTTTTATGCAGGAAATGTCGTTTCGATCTTTGCGGAATAATATGAAAGTCTGCCACTAAAAATTTGATTGACAAAGCCAACTTTCTTAGGATTGCGTGACATACTCCATGTTTTCCGCAATCTTTACAACTTCTTGCTCTGGAATCCCTGCATCAAATTCAAACTCTAAAATCATCGTTTCAGTTGGATAAACAATTCTAATATAATCTTCAAAAGCGATTCTTTTTCCGATGGAATTGTGAATCCGAATGTCCGAAATCTGCGAATGCTCTGTATCATAAGACAGTTCCGAGCCTTGCGGATATTCCGTAATCAGCAGAGGCTCTTCTCCCGTAGCTGCCTGGATCAAAAGACATTTTACCGGAATTTCTTCTGCCGCAGCAATCTGATAGCCATCCGGCAAATAGGTTGGATACCAGTAATCATTCCACGAACCAATCATATCCTGCTCTGCACGGTCATGAAAATTAATGGAATGATTCTCTTCATTTTCAAACACCCGAAATACAAACTGGCGATAGGCGTGCGAAGTCCCGATTGCAAAGGTATTGACGGAAAGAAAGATGAGAAGGAAAACCGCCACCTTTTGCAAAATCTGCCGGCTTTTTCGTTTTTTCTGCCCGACCTCATATTGCTTGTCATAGAACTTTGCCGCTTCCAAAAGCTTCGCATCAAGCTGCGGTGAAAACTCTTTTCCCGCTTCATTAAGCTCCTCGTATTCTTTTTCAAACTCATCATCTATTTTTTTTGCTAAGGCTTTCATAAATTTTTGTTTCACATATCTCACCCCCTTATTCATTTCTTTTTTTCATCTGGTTACGCAATTTTTCGGTAGTTCGACTTAGACGCGTACGCACCAACGACGGCGAAATGCCAAGAATTTCTGCAATCTCCCTGCTAGTATGACGACCTTCGTACTTAAGTGAAAGCAAAAGCCGCTCTTCTTCGCTGAGTTCTTTGTAAATAATCTCAATATCGTCCATCACATCTTCAGGAAAGGCTTCCTCGTGCACAGTATCTTGTCCAGTGCTATTTTCATCCAAAAGATTTTCAAGCTCCTTCATTAAATCTTCAGCTTTTTGTATGCTCCGATAGTAATCAGCTACTGCATGCAAAATCATGCTACGAAGATAGGCTCGCACCACTTTTTCGTTTACCAAATTCAAATTTTCATAGTTCTGAAAGAAATGCAGCCAAAGTGTCTGTGATAAATCCTCTGCATTCTCTATTGCTCCAATCTTTCTAAAGAAACTACCATAAACCCAATGCCGATTTTCACGGTAGATCTCTTCCATGCTTTGTTTTTTACTCATTTACCATACCTCTCGCACACCACTTGCTGTGTAAGAAGATTTTAACAAATCAATGGTTTATGCGCAAGTATCGTATGTTCATTTTTTCGGAGTGGTTTTTGCTTGTATAAATCTTAACATCTTCAAGTTTGCTGTTCATTTCTCCTTGTACCCTTCTATAATAGTAAGACGAAAAAACTTGCAAAGTGCAACAAAAAGTTTTTATATTTTTTATATTTTTTTAGTCATACCTGACGCCCGGCACTTTCAGCCAGTGCGTCCATGTTCCCGCAGACAGTCTTGTCTCCAAGATGCCTGCGCGCGTATTGGCAGCTTCGATCACCTTGCCATCCCCGACATAGATGCCGATATGTCCTTTCTGCCAAACCGCAATGCCGGGGATCTTTGGCATTGAAGAAATTCTTCCCTTTTCTTTTGCCTTCTCAAACATTCCATCTGCACCGACATCGGCGTGTCCGCCGCGTCCGTATACAATTCTTTTTGTTTCCGGATCCAGCCATAGATAGCCCTTGATAAGCCCGACGCAGTCTGCCGTGCGTTTTCCAAGATAATTTTCGCTGATGAATTTCTTTTCCGCGCCGATTTCCGCAGGGTACTGCTTCATCTTCTGCTGAAAGGCCCGTCCGGTCAGCACTTCGCCATAAGTACCCCAGACATAGCCCCAGCCGGCATTCTTTGCACGTCTTGCCCATAGCGCAAGGTCATGCGCATTCTTCGTCTTTGGATTTTCATAGCCGCTGAGATTGATAACATCTGCACTTGCAGCGCTGAGAAGTGCCTTCAGGTCTTCGCCCGAAACCGAAATTCCGAACACTTGTCGGATTTCTTCGACCAGCGCATCGATATCCTCACCCTTTTCAAAACAGCCTGCAAGCTTTTCCGCAAAGCCCGGCTGCTCCCCTTTCTCATAGAGAAACACAAGATAGATGGCTTTGGCCTCTTCTATCCGTCCGTCAAGATCTCTTTCGGAAAGCGCCTTTTCGATTTCGGAAAACACCAACTCCATTCTTTCATATTCTCTCTGCTGGGCTTCGGGCATCTCACTTGCGATGGTCTCAAAGAAATTTTCTGCATCTTCCCCTTCAGCGAAAAATTCGCACAGCGCACTGACCGGCATAACAGCAAAAAGCAGGAACCCTAACAGAATCGCAAGCACGGTATCCCGTATCCGCTTATCGTTGACCGCAGTAAGTGCCAGCCGTTTTAAGACCATCTGCATTTATCGTCCCCCTGCCTTTCCAAACAGCGCTTCTTTATAATCCGGTGCGATCACCTGCAGCAGATACCGCTCGCTGCCGCAGCGGTATAGGGCGGTGCCGCGCTCCGGGTATTTGATCAGCTCGTACTCGCTTGGCTCGACCTGCAGCGCATCCATATATTCTTTTGCATTAATTTGCCCGGCGTGAAACAAAAACTGATGGGTCGGAATCGAAAAGAGCGGCTTGGTGTATTCTTTGACCGCAGGGATTAAAAAGTCCTCGACATTTTGACTGGCAATCGCAATCGAAGAATCTTTTTTCCGGTCACGCTTCATGCCGTTTCGGATATACTCAATGGCCGTCATGTTTGATAAGAACAGATACAGCTCATCGATTGCGGCCAGCGTGTTTCCTCTGGATAAGAGGAGGTTGGACATATACGATAAAATGTTAAACAGCATCGCATCCTTAAGCTTCCGATTCGTATCCATCAGGCCTTTTACACCAAAGCACAAAAAGTCATCTGCTTTGATGTTCGTATGACCGTTAAAAAAACGGCTTTCTGCACCCACGCACATCGAGTGAATGCCAAGGCAGACCCGCTGCAGGGTTTCCTCGGTATAGATTTCTTTTTTCGTTGCGTCGTAATTTTCATAGGCCGCTTCACACAGCGCATAAAAGTCTTGCATGCGCGGATAGTTTTCCGGTCGCATACGCGCGTAATCGGTATAGTCATTGATGCCAAACTTTTGATAAAGCTGCGTAAGCAAAATCTCAATCGTATCGATCTCTGCATCGCTGAAATCCTTGTAGCAACGGAAAAAGTCCTTTAGAAATGCAATGTGCTGCGAAAGTCTTGTGCTTTTTCGAAACGCTTCCGGGGCATCCGTTGTTTCTTTTTCTGCTTTCTCCTCTGCATCCACTTCTGCCCACATCTTCGGCTCCAGCGGATTGATGATATACCGTCCGCTGAGAAAGTCAAGGTAGGTGCCGCCAAGGTTTTCACAGAGCTCCTGATACTCGGCCTCCGGATCCAAACAGATGATCTGCTTTCCGGCCTCTCTGGTGTTCACAAGGAGCAGCTTTAACAGGTACGACTTCCCCTGTCCGGAATTTCCGAGGATCAGGATGTTTGAATTCGTCTTGTCTTCTGCTCTGCGGTCAAAATCCACCAGCAGGTTCGTACCGTACTTGTCGCGCCCGATATATAGCCCTTTTGGGTCGGTTTTTCCGGAGAAGTTAAACGGAAACAGATTTGCAGCCGACGAGCACGGAAGCACCCGCTCAAAGAGCGCGCCAAACATATTTTCGCCAAACGGCAGGCTCGATAAAAACCCTTCCTTCTGCCTAAGCGTCAGCTTATCCACCGTGAGCTTACAACGCGTAAGCTCCATGTCAATTTCACCCGCCAGTGCAAGAAGCGCTTCCTGCGAGCGTGCTTTGAGTTCTAAAAATACCGCTACATGAAGGAGCGGCTCGCGGTCTTTTCTGAGATTGGCAAGCAGGGTCACAACATCCTCCAAGTTTCCTGCAGCCTCAATCGTTTCATTCACATCGCTGCCGCCGGATTTTAATTTATTTTTTCGCGCAGCGTTTTGAATGATCTTTCGCTGCTCGATCGGTTCAACCAGCCGATGATAAATCTTTAAGGTCACGCCGTTTCGGTCCGCAAGCTGCGAAAAGACTGCCTGCGCCTCGGTCGACGGCGGATATTCTTTCACCGCCCATACCATGCGGTAAGTATCACCGAGAATGTAGTAGCCGGTGAAAAAGCGCAGCGCGCTTGGCGTGATCAGATCAAAGAAATCTTTGGTGCGGATCTCTTCTTTTTCTTCTTCTGTGATGACTCTATCTTTTCGTTTCCATCGCATCCTCGTCCTCTCCTTCCAAGTTAAAATACTGCATGCCGTCAAAGTCCGGCATGGCCTGCCCGTTTAGCGACGCATCAAAGTAGATGGCAAGCAGGCGCTTGATCTCGGTTTTGCGGAGCCTGCGTACTTCAAACCCCTGCTCTGCGATAATTTTTTCCATGCGGTTTGCTTCCGCAAATTCCGCGGCATCGTTTTCCTCTTTCATCTTTTTGACAAACAGAAACTGCCGGGAGTTCGCCATCTCAATCTGCATCCGGTCTAAAAACTGCATATCCTTTTTCAGAAGCCGCAGGACTTTTGGATCCGGATGCTCTTTACTTCGCTCTTTGAGATACCGAAGGTTCTCATCGAATCGCTCGGCGGCATCCATGCACAGGATCCGGATGTCCGGCAGCGCAGAGAGCACCATCATCAGGTGGCGCTCCTTGATCTCCACACTTTCCCGTGATAATACCGAGATATTGGTCGGACTGACCCGAAAGAATAGGTAGGTGCCGCTTCCTGCTTTCAGCCCGTAATCTGTAAAAGCACTTAGCCCAAGAAACGCCTGCAGAGCCGCTTTTTTCTTACCATGTCGTTTTCGTTTGTTTTCTTTTTTTGGTTTCTCCTTTTTTTCTTTCATGTCCCTCACCTCCAGTCATAGCGCTGCTGTCCGGTAGCAAAAAACCGCATGCACCATGAAAGATACTCAAGCACGGTGTATGCGGAAAGGCGAATGGTCAGAAACGCAAAACCAAGGCTGATCCCAAGCGGAAGCAAAATTCCGAGCTTTGCCAGCGCGAGTGCAGAAAAAAGAAGCGCCACGCTTAAAATGGCAAAATCCCGCAGGCTCCACAGCCAAAGGTTTGCCTTTTCTTTTAAGTTTTTGGGATATAGGTAAATACGGTTCATAGCTTTCCCCCTCTCGTTATGGTCGTGCAAACATGCGTGTTAAATAAATGGCGCTTTGCGCGCTGTGTGCCGCACCCATCAGATTCATCTTCGCTGAGGTATCCATTCCAAACTGCCCGGCAATGCGCGGCACTTCGCCTGCGGCAAGCATGATGCCGATGCCAATAATCTTATTCCCCGGAAAGGTCATCAGCCCCAGCATCAAAAGCGTGGTCTGAAGAAACGCCGTCAGACACAGCGCGATCACCTGCTTTGTCCACTGAATAAAGCCATCGGTATACCCGCGTGGCACACTGAATAGATACATCGAGCCGACCGCGATCTGCACAAGCAGGATGCCCCCGCGCTTGATATTTTGAAAAAACACCTTTGTGATCGCATAGGCAAAGGCAATTAAAATCAGTACCGCAAGCAGGGTCACTTCTGTGAGATCCTCGATCAGGAAGTTTCCCGATAGGGTCTGCACGACTTTTCCCGAAAAGCCGCCGCTTCCGTCTTCTGCAAAGATCCCAAGAAGCTCGCCTGATAGTGTGTTTTGCAGCGAGATGGAAAACCGGTAAAGCTCAATCGGAAGCACACCTACCAGACTTGCCGCAAAAAATCCTTTCAGCACATTCAGTGCCGTCATATTGAGATTGCCGCGTCCGTTCTGGTATTCGATGGCCGCATCAAACACAGCCGCCACCATGCCGGTGCCAAAGAGTGCCCAGCCAAAAAGGCTGAAAAGCTGCACCACAGCCGCGACCCACGAGAGGTCAAAGATTTCTGCCCCCATATTTCCCATCATCGCAAAAAAATCTGCAGCTGCCTGATAGATGGTCTCATACAGCCACATCAGCAGATTGTTCCAAATGATTTTCCCAATCTGATCCCCGATCCACTCAAACATCTGCTCTCTCCTTTTCCTGTTTTATCTTTATCTTTCAAACAGAAAAAGAGGGGCTTCCTCTTTTCCTGCATACAAAAAGACTGCCTACTCGCAGTCCCGTTCCCATTCTGCTATTTCTTCCTGCAATTCCCGGCCGAGATGAAAGCCCTGCCGAAAGGCTTCCGTGCAGATCAGCTCCTGCACCTCGGCGCTTGCATCCTGATAGCGCTCAAAGAGCCTGTTTGCATCGCTTCCCGCAAAGAGTGCGGAGATATCCTGCGCGGCATCACTGAGCGATGCGAGCGCCTTTTTGTATGCCCTGCTTTTCGGCACGCAGGTCAGGCTCTCCTCGCTGAAAATTCTTTTCATGGTATTCATGGCCTTCTTCCTTTCTCTTTTTTGATTAGCCACAGGATACCGTATTTTGCAGGGAAAGTCTACTGAAAGATTCAAGTTATCCGAGAATATTCCAGATATATAGCGGCGCGGTCAGGGTAAAGAGCAGACACGCAAACAGGATGCAGGGTGCCGTCAATTCAAACTGTCCATGCTTGCGATATTCAAAATACGAAGTGGATAATTTGACAAAAAACAGTACCGCAAGGATCATGTCGATGACCGGAAACACAACATTTTCGACCACCGATTTGACCTGCGTCTGCGCGGCTTTCCATGTCTGCTGGATGGCAGAGGACACATCGCCTGCCGCATAAGCGTTCTCCGCAAAGCAAAACAGCAGCACCAGCAAGATCAGCAGAATCAGCATTCGTTTTTTCTTCATGATTTTTTCTCCCCTAACTTCTTTGTGACTTCTTTTTCGGTAATGTACCGGATCTTCACACCGAGATTTTCGCAAAACTCGATTTCCCGCTCCATATCCTGTGTGATGACCGGGCCGAACACCCACATTTCATCGCAGAACCAGATCAGGCTGAAGCGTTCTTCAAAGGAGATCTTTGCAGCGCTGTCCGCCTGCAGATCATCCGTTTCTCCAAACACATAAAAATGGACTGCGACCGGAATCACGCCCTCTTTCATCGTATAGCCTGCATAGCGCAGAAAGCGGCCGATATGGGTTTTTAAGTTTCCCGCAGAAAGCGGCGCTGATAGATAGATCTTCTTTTTCATGTGTGCCGCCATCCTTTTCGTTTGGTTTCTTGCACACGGCTTTACGCACCCCTTTCCATCGTTTCTTTCTTTTCACAGCTGCCGCAGGAAAGCGGGCAGCCCGTGCAGTCTTTGTCACAGACAAAATCCGCAAAGTCGTTTCCGCTTCGAAGGATGATGGCATTTCCATCGACATACATCTCCAGCACAGCCCCCTCGCAGATGCCGGCTTCCTTTAGCATTTCCGTCGGCACGCACAGCATCACAACTTCCATCGTTTCTTCTTTTTTTCTCATCTTAAAATCCTCTCCCTTAATCGTTTTTCTTCATCCAAGTTTTCATCAAACAGGCTCACCTGCTGCGGCCGCTCCCGCTCCCGCTCGAAAAAGTCATAGTTTGCGATCAGAATCTCGCCAAACTCCTTTCCTGCCTCGTAGCGCTGCGCCATCGAATGTACCCGGCTGAATGCGAAAATGTTGCACTCCTTATATAGCGCGCGGATCTCCGGGCAGTCATTGTACGATAGCAGGAATTTTCCCTGCATGGATTTGAGGGTCTCCGAAAGCCTGATATGATCCTCATTTTGAAAGGCGATATCATAGACATATTCGCTGGTGTAGTACGGCGGGTCGCAGTAAACAAACGCATTCTCCCGGTCATAGTGTCGAATCAGAACTGCAAAATCCTGATTTTCAATCACCACCCGGTCCATCCTCTTTGCAAAGTCCTCTACGATGCCAAACAGGCTCCGAATGGAAAACGGCACACCTGCAAAACTTTTGCCCCCGCTGCAGTAGCTGTAGCGAAGAAGTTTAAGGTAAGCCGCCGCCCGTTTCAGGTCATAGTCTCCTGCGCCTGTCGTCAGAAGCAGCCTTCGTTCTTCCTCCGTGATATCCGGAAGAAGAATCTGCGTCAATCCTCTTTCCTCGTCTGCAAAGGTGCTTTCGGTTTCTTCTTTCTGCAGGAACTTCCGCAGCTCGTGAAAGTCTTCGCGCGCATTCAGTGTCAGAAAGCCAAGCTCCCGGATGAACGCCAGCGGGCGGTCCCGCATGCAGCGGTACAGATTCACAAGGTTTCCGTTAAAGTCATTAAAGACCTCAAAGCGGTCCGGCCTTTCTTTTCCAAGCAGCACCGCACCGGAGCCGCCAAACGGCTCAATGTAGCGCTCGTATTCAGACGGAAAGAGCGCGTACAGAATTTTTAGGATGCTGCTTTTATTGCCAACCCAGCTGATCGGTGATTTCATAGGAATCCCGGATTTCTATTTTTCTTTTTTCGTTTTTCCCCCTTCCTTACCACGAAAAGGTCGTGACTGTCATCCACATATCGCCTGCGACCTCTTCCGGTGTGATTTCTTCGATTTCATCAAAGCACTCCATGTACTTTTTGATTTCTGCTTCAGTCAGCGAGCGATAATCCTCGCCGTCGTCTCCGACCACAAAGAACGGGCCTGCGAGGATGCTTTTTCCGTCGTTTAGACGCCGATTTCCATCCATGCCAAGACTCTTACTTTCCTCGTTGGACACGAGAATCGTCCCCTCCTCTTGGTAGATGTGTTCAATCAAGCCGCCGACGGCGCGGCTGATATCTTCATATTCATTGCGAAGTTTTCTAACGACCGGCTTCTTATGCGGCTCGACAAACACCACCGCAAGCAGGTTTTCTTCCTGCAAAGCCGCTCTTTTCTCTTTCGTTCTCAACTTAGTCCCTCCCTTTCCATTTCCTCAAAAATCCTTTTTATCTTTTCGCCGAGCGCCGTAATGACCGGAACACTGACGGCATTTCCCGCCAGCTTATATAACTGGCTTTCGGGAATCCCTGCGTTCTTTGCCTTTTCATACTGCTCGTCGGTAAAGCCTTGCAGCCGCCAGCACTCCAGCGGCGTTAATTTCCGTACACGCCCATGATGAATGATCCCATGTCGGTCGGTAACGGTCAGCGTAAACATCGGCTCATTCGGCTCTTTGATCCGTCGTCCGTTTTGCCGCGTCTTTTCCTTTGCAGGACTGATCACGGCACGCGGCGCCTCGCTTTCCACAAAGACGCCGGACTTTTCCGCCTTATGATGACTGAATGCATTGTCCTGCCTTGTGGTGATGCATCTTGCATGATCGGTAAGCTTTGCATCCTCATTTAGGTCGATAAAGAAACACCCCTGCGCAGCGCTTGGCAGGACGGTGTGGGCAATCTGCTTTCCGACTCTGCCGCGCCTTGTATTGAGATTCGGATAGGCCAGGTCGATGCTGTCACCGGGATGGGCTTCTTGAAAGCCCTCTTTTGTCGCGACTTTAATCGGCAAAGCTATTTGGTAGAGACCTGTTTTTCCCCCGAAGCCTCCGGCGCCGCTTGTGAGAGTGATCCCGGTTCCGCTATCTGCATAGATACGGTTCCCTTCGCATCCGCCGACGAGCTGCACAGGAGCCGCCGCATTTGTGTCTCGGAAAGAAAGTATTTCGCCGGGACATCGCTCTCTAAGATATCCGATAAGATACACTCTCTTTCTTGCTTGGGGGACACCGAAATCCTTGCTGTTAAGCACCTGCCATGCGACATCGTACCCCAGCTCATAAAGCGCATGAAGGATGGTCTGAAATGTCCTGCCTTTGTCATGCGACAGGAGTCCGGGAACATTCTCAAGACACAAAAATGCAGGTCGCTTAACCCGAGCAATTCTTGCAATCTCAAAAAATAGGGTCCCTCTGCTGTCACGAAATCCGCCCCGTTTTCCAGCAATCGAAAAAGCTTGGCAAGGGAATCCTCCGCAAAGAAGGTCGAAATCCGGAAGGTTTTCCGGCTGTATCGTTCTTGCATCTTCATAAAAATGTTCTCCTTCCGTATCATAGATTGCCTCATAGGCTTTTTTCGCGTATTTGTCGTTTTCACAATATCCGATACAAGTAAATCCTCCGGCTCTTGTAAGACCCGACCGAAATCCCCCGATTCCTGCAAACATGTCAAAATATTTGATACACATACGGCATCCGCCGCATTTCTGTTTTTTCCTTCACCTCCACTCTTTATTTCACAAACGAAAGTCCTTCTTCCATAGCGGTTCGTGCTTCGCATTCCTCGACGCTTCCGATTTTGCGAAAACTGTCAATTCCGTAAATCAGCGCAAGGCTTCCGCCTTCGTCCCAGTTTATATGAAGCTGCCCGGCATCATCTACCGCCCATACGGTGCCCTTGCTGCCCTCAGGCAGCGGATGATACGGGTCCGTCACAGACTCTAATAATTCAACTCTGCTTCCCTTTGGATACTGCTCGCGCAGTCTTTGAATATCTTTTCTCATTTGTCTCTCCTATCCGGATAACCGCAAGACCGAATCTGCAGATGGAAACTGCAGTCAGTACCTGCGAATATACCGTTTGATTCATCATGTTTCGATTTCCAAGATCCCGCAGCCGAATGTTTCCGCTGCCAAGATAGATGTCTTTTGCCGCCGCATACAGGCAGTAGCTTTCCTCGCTTACACTGCCCAGCCGGATTTCATCAAAGAAAATCTGCCCCTTTCGGACTTTATCCTTTGCGCATTTCCAGACTTTTTCATCGGCTGTTAAAAGATACAAGGCGGCAAGCAGCTCGTAGTTTTTTTCCTCTTGCTTTTTTGCCGCTTCATGAAAGACCTGCCTATGCAGATCATCGCTAAAAATCATATTGCATCACTCCTTCCTGATTCGCTATCTCTTTATATCGATTTTCTTCTGCTGCCGTTTTAGCAGCAACTGTCATAGCCGGTTCGCATAGTGAAATCTCCTTTAGGTTCTTCGGATCAACGATGACCTCAGATTCATTTCTCCCATTGAAAAGAGCAAGAATATCTTCTTTCCGAACCTTTGCACGGTATACCTTTCCCTTGCTTCCAAAACGCTTTGCAAACCATTCCGCAGTTTCCTGTTTCATCGTCCATGACATGGCCAGGATATTCTCTTGGTTTTTTTCGGTAACGCCGCGGTATATTTCAAGTTCATCCGGAAGCTCCGCAAGCTTTCGGCGCTCGTCAAGATTCATCAGATCCTCTGCACTTGCCTTTTGAAACATTTCCACAAATTCCTTTTGAGATACATTCGCATCTTGATTCGGGGCTTCTGTTTGAATCCAGCAAAGACCGAGAAGCTGCGCAAATTCTTTTTTCTCTATGTGAGGCTGAGCGTATTTTAGAAATGTAAGGAGGTAAGGTTTATTCATCATACAACAAATTTGAAAGACCGACTCTGCCTGATTGATGTGCTTGTCCAGATACTTTCTCCATCGCATGCGGTTTTCCTCGGAACTTGTAATATCCAGCATTTCCTGTCCGTTTTTTCCGGGCAGAAAAACGATGCCGCTGTTTGCGAATGGATGACTGATGATGAATGGCGCATACTCGGTATCGTATATCTCGCTGCTTAGCAGCCCCTTCGCCACCAGCCGCACCCCTTCCATGTCGGTGGTCTTCTCTGGCTTTTCTTTTTCTTTCATCTTCTCACCTGCTTTCTCTGTTGTTTTTATCTGCTGCTCCATTTTTACATTTTTACATCTGCAAAATGGCATAAAAAAAACAGATAAAAAATGTTACTTTTCTATCTGCTTCTTCTCAAAAATATTTATTTTTTTGCTTGATTTTCTTTCCGATTCTCGGCTGAGCCTATTTCGTGGGAGTTCAAATCTCGAAAATCTTAGAAAAACCCGTTTTGCATCCCTAAATCGGTATATTCATTTACGCGATAATTCGTCGTCAAAAAACGCTAAAACCCAGTCATAGACTGGGTTTCACAGCCATGCATCCTAAATGGACGCATTACTTGGTGCGCGATGAGGGACTTGAACCCCCACGGTCACCCGCTAGATCCTAAGTCTAGTGCGTCTGCCAATTCCGCCAATCGCGCATATGGCTGGAGCGGAAGACGAGATTCGAACTCGCGACCCTCGCCTTGGCAAGGCGATGCTCTACCCCTGAGCCACTTCCGCATAGCTTTTATATATTATACGAAAAGCTCACCGCAAAGTGAGCTTTTCTTTTGGTGACTCCATCGGGAATCGAACCCGAGTTACCGCCGTGAAAGGGCGGTGTCTTGACCGCTTGACCATGGAGCCTAAAAAAAACCGGCAACGTCCTACTTTCCCAGGCAGCTTCCCACCAAGTATCATCGGCGCTAAGGA
>CAVCFO010000011.1:47934-49815 GCA_963601575.1 bacterium | reverse complement strand
GTCGATGAGGCCGTCTTTCTTCATCTTTCCAAGCTCTTTGGATAGGGCGGTGCGCTCGAGATTCAGATAATCCGCAAGCTGCTGACGGTCAAATGGAATGTTAAATTCGCGGGCATGCTTTTGCATGGAGACGGAGTTTAGATAAGACATAACCCGTCCGCGAATAGTCTTGGGCGCTGTGTGAAAGCTTCTGCTCGAAAGCATCAGGTTCTTGTGTATAGAAATACTCAATAGATTTGAGATGAATCTTAGCATCCACCGGTCCGTATTATTTTGAAGTCGCCTCAGGCTGCCGATCCTTAGAAAGAGGATGCGGCAGTCTTCATTTGCTACAACATTTACAAGCATTGGCTCGTCCGGAAGCAGCGAATATGTTTCCGAAAAAAACTGCCCCGCCTCTACACTGCTTAGAATTGTCTTGTTACCCCATGCGTCGTCGCTTTCTATCGTGACGCTGCCTTGCATAACAAGTCCCATTTTATCCGTAACATCTCCTGCATATAGGATGATGGCGCCCTTCTTGAAATTATGTTCATACGCCCGGAAAAATTCCAGGGAATCTGAGATCTCCTCTTCGCTCATTCCGCAAAATAAAGTCGCATCCTTAAGAAATTCTATGTTCATCTCCATATCCATATCTTTACTTCTTTCCATATCTTTGTCTCTTTCCGTATTCGCCCGCATCACAGCCGCTTTCGCATATCTCCTTATGCTTTATATCTCTTTCGCCTTCAATTTCAAGCTTTTATTGCATTATACATTCCGTTCCTCGAATCTGTCAATCCCTCGGGATATGCGAAACTAACTGAGGTGTATAAATAATTTGACCATATGCTGAATAATTTAATAATTTCGATTATAATTATACTGAAAACAGATATCAAATATCAACCATCAACCATCAAATTAGCAACAAGTGTCGTAGAAATTTGTGGCAAGAAAAGAAGATTTAAGAGCAATTCATTCCAAAGATAAAATCAAACAGGCTTTTCGAGAATTGCTAAAAACAAAGAGCTTTGCAAAAATAACAGTATCAGACATCATCAAACTTGCAAACGTCAAGCGTAGCACCTTCTATGCACACTACATTGACAAATTTGATTTGCTCGTTAATTGAAAAATGGATTGAAAGTGGATGTGGCAAGGATATTTCAGAATTTAGTGCAATCGTATCAGATATTGTCGCCGCCTTTATTGAGGGAGTGATGATGTGAAACCTTGGGATGCTTTGATGATATTTCTTTGCTTCTGAGTATAGAGGCGGATAAAGACGAGCACGTGCAAATTTGTCTTGATGAGATTCGTAAGAAACACGGCTTTCTATTCCATCACTAAATTGTGCACTTTGGTGCAAAAATTATCGCCTTCTTTTCTTTTTGTGCATTTCAATGCAAAAACTTGATTTCGCCCCCAATTTATGCTATACTCCTCTTAAAAGGAGGGACTCCGGATGACCAATACTCGTGAACTAAAAAAGAGGGATTTATATTTGAATAAGCTTATCGCGTTTCAAGACACGGAGCCTGTAAAGGTAGTTACAGGAATACGTCGCTGCGGGAAATCCAGCCTGCTTAAGCTGATGAGCCTTAATCTTAAGCAAAGTGGCGTAGAAAGCGACCAGATTATCGAAATGAATTTTGAATCCCATGCTTTCAAGGACATGAACAGCGACTCTTTTTACGAATATGTGCAGCAGCATATTGTGCCAAACAAAAGAATGTATTTTTTCTTTGATGAGGTCCAGCGCATAGCTAACTGGGAGGATGCTATCAATTCTTTCCGCGTGGATTTTAACTGCGACATTTATGTTACAGGTTCAAATGCCTATATGCTATCCTCTGAATATGCCACTTACTTGTCAGGCAGATGTGTGGAAATAAA
>CAVCFO010000011.1:0-47924 GCA_963601575.1 bacterium | reverse complement strand
GAGTATATGTTGTCCCCGCAGGCTGCTTGAAAGACTGAGAGGAAACCGTCATGCTATCATAACTCTGGCTTCATCTTCAGATTCTTTTCTTTTTGTGCATTTCAATGCAAAAACTTGATTTCTCTAAAAAATTATGCTATCCTCTGAATATGCCACTTACTTGTCAGGCAGATGTGTGGAAATAAAAGTATTTCCGCTCTCATTTTCTGAATTTATTACTTTTCACGATTTTGAAATCAAGGAAATGAAAAGCGCATTGGGCGGCGTTCGCAAGCAAGTATTTGACAAGGAGGGTGAGCGTTATGAACTTCGAGAGGTCTTCGACGCATATATGAGGTTCGGGGGCATGCCGGGTATTGCCGATGTGGGTCTTGAGCAGGAAAAAGCTCTAATGCTCCTTGAAGGTATCTATGCTACAGTAATTATGAGGAATATTATCGACCGTGAGAACCGCAGGGGCCAAAAGAAGATAAGCGACCCAATTCTTTTGAAAAAAATTACCATGTTCCTCGCAGATAATATAGGAAGCAACATATCAGTTTCCTCTATAGGCAATGTTTTGGTAAACGAAGGGCTGCTTGATGCCGACGGGCGCAAAGGCTCGCCAAGCGCTCATACGGTTCAGTCGTATGTGAACGCATTGCTTGATGCGTATTTTTTCTATGAGATAAAGCGGTTTGATGTGAAAGGAAAAGGTCTCCTGCGCACTCTTGGAAAATATTATATTGCGGATATTGGACTCAGAAATTATCTTTTGGGATTTCGAGATCGCGATATAGGACACTCGATAGAAAATGTTGTTTACTTTGAATTGTTCCGGAGGGGATATGACGTTTCTATCGGCAAGATTGACAATTCCGAGATAGATTTTATTGCCACAAAAGCAGACGATAAATTGTATGTTCAAGTCACCGAATCCATGTCAAGTGAGGATGTTCGAATGCGGGAGATAGCTCCGCTTCGGAAAATCAAAGACAATTACGAGAAAATAATTTTGTCGCTGGATGTCGGAACCGTAAACTCATATGATGGCATAAAATCAATAAATTTGATTGATTGGCTGCTTTTAGAAAATGTATAGATTAAAGATGGTGAGTGTATGTACGAGAAAACATTAAGAAAAAATCGAATTCTTGTTTTGACAACTGCCCAATTATACTTTAATATATAAGAAAAATGCAAGTGAAAGGAGAACTGTGTTATGAAGGAGACATTTGAGAAAACCGGCAAAGCAGCCTTGGAGGGTAAAACAGGCATAGAGGATGATGATTTGGAACAGGTTGCAGGGGGAAGACCGGCGTCACTCCAGAAGTATGTGCCTTATGCTTATAAAATCAGAGAACAACTTGAGAAGAGAGGTTACTCAGAGGAAGCAATACAAGAGGCTATAGACGAATATAATCGTTATACTTCACAGTGAAAGAAAGCGTTGATGGAAATATCATATCATATGCAGGACATTTCCCCTTGGGGTATAATGGCTCTATTGATTATAAGGGCGCCCTTGCCGCAAGGTAAGAACCATTGAACCACAGCTTGGCGATTTGGAGCTGTGGTATAATATCCACTTATGCATTAAAACGTGACGAATTATTTTGCGATTCCTCCTATAAACTGCAAGGAGGCAAGACATGAAAATAGTATCATGGAATGTAAACGGAATCAGGGCTGCATGGGGGCATGGACTTTCTGCATTTTTGGATGATAGCGATGCGGATATATATGCTTTTCAGGAAACCAAGACAGATGAGCCGATTCCGATGATTGAAATCGAAGGCTATCACGCTTACTGGTCATTTTGCGGTAAGAAGAAAGGATATTCCGGGACCTTGTGTCTCACAAAAAAAGAACCTCTCAATGTCCGCTACGACATGGGAAATGCAAACTTTGATACGGAAGGCCGCATTATCACATTGGAGTTTGAGGATTTCTTTTTTGTTAACTGCTATGTCCCGAACTCACAGCATTCGGAAAGTAGGCGCGATTATCGCAGCACATGGGATCTTATGCTTATACAGTATCTGACCAATCTCAGATTCCAAAAGCCTACAATACTGTGCGGCGATTTTAATGTGCCTATATCCGACGATGATATTTACGAAGAAAGCAAATGGGTCGAAATCAACGCGGAGGGATTTCAGTCCACCGAACGGGAGGCGCTCCTTGCAATCGTAGAAAACGGATTTACGGATACGTACCGCTATATTCATCCGGATGAACGGGGAAAATATACATGGTGGTCGAATAGAAGGTTCAAACGCAAGGAAAACAGAGGCTGGCGCTTGGATTATTTTTTTGTTTCGAATAGAATCAAAGAAAAGATCAAGGAGTCGACAATGCTTTCGGATGTGTTTGGCTCGGATCACTGCCCGATTATGCTCGATATAGAAATAGAAAAAATGGGATTATCTGCGGAGCAGAGCCAGGCAAAATCGAGATTTTCATATACATATAGCGATTTATTGCGTCTTGAGGAGCGAGGCATCCCACTTAGCCACATCAAACGCACCGACATGACAAACCTCTGGGGATCCGTGAACTGGGAGAAGGCAGAAAAACATCTTGAAACGATGCAGATGGCGCTTGCAAAATCAGCATATACGAGGGATCCTGATCTAATAGAAAAATGGCAGAGGAAGATAGTATCTTCAATAGATGCGAAGCTACTTGCGGTTAGGCATGTTTGCAGCAATTCAGGCGGAATGGGAGTAGACTGCATCAGATGGTCAAGCGCGCACGAGAAAATGTCTGCTGCACTGTCGCTTGACTCTAGAGGCTATCATGCGATGCCCGCAAGGCTTCTACTTGTGAAATCGAAAAATGGCAAAGAGCGGAGAATCCATATAGAAACATATTATGACCGCGCAATGCAATGCCTTTATGCTTTCGCACTGGATCCGATTGCGGAGTCATGGGGAGACAGAAAATCGTTTTCGTATCGCAAGGGGCGATCTTTCTTTGACCTAAACGAATATATAAAAAAAGGGTTATCGGGAGATGATGCGCCCACATGGGTTTTTATGGGCGATGTTAGAAAATGCTATGAAAATATAAGTCATGGCTGGATCGTGAGAAACATCCCGATGGCGAGCCGCATTCTTTGGCAGTTTCTTGAGGCAGGATATGTTTTTGGAGGCGAACTTTTCCCTACGGATGTCGGCGTTGGAATTGGCTGCTCGATTTCGCCTATTGTAGCGAATATGACCTTGGACGGTATGCAGGAATATGTTTACGAAAGGCTTTATCCGGCAGGGAAAATCGACTACGCAGACGGCAACATGGTTCGATATGCTGATGATATTATATTCATGGCAAGAACAAAGGAAACGGCAGAAAAGATAATGGACTATGCAAGCGATTTCTTGCGAGAAAGGGGGCTTGAGCTTTCCAAAGAAAAATGCCAAATTGTTAATATAAAAGACGAATTTGATTTCATGTCAAGGACTTATTATAAGCGCGGGAACCAGGTCTTTTCGCGCCCGTCGCAGGCGTCTATAGAGCGTTTTATGGGTACATTGAAAGAAACGATAGAAAATTATAGAGGGTCTCAGAAATCTCTGATCGAAAAAATCAACCACAAAATCGACGGATGGGTAAGCTATCACAAAGTAGGCGAAGCCGATGAGGCTTTTCGAAAGATGGATGTTTATATCGGCGCGTTACTACTGGAACTATGCGAAACAAAACATCCGAAATGGTCGCGCGAAAAAATACTCGAAAGGTATTGGTATGTTGACTTTGAGGGCAGGCATCGCTATGCACTTCCAAGCAAACGCGAAACACACGTAAAATGCCTTGCGGACACGTTGCTTACCGACTACCAACCGGTAAAAACCAACGTAAATCCATATATAGATATCGACTATATAGAAGCAAGATCTAAGGAGCGGGCAATATCCAATGTGGTAGGAGTATATCGCACGATATGGAACCGCCAAGAGGGGAGATGCTATTATTGCGGTCATAGAATCTTGCGTGACGAGGAGCGAACGATTGTCGAAGCCTGTGCGTCAAGAAGTCGTTTCGC
Organism: bacterium; assembly: GCA_963601575.1. GTDB lineage: Bacteria > Bacillota > Clostridia > Peptostreptococcales > Anaerovoracaceae > CAG-238. Next base: position 43,897 of record CAVCFO010000011.1, on the reverse strand, counting down.
ATCGCGCATGGCATATGTTCATAAGCGATGCATATATTGCTCATTTGACTACATAGACGCAGATGATGTGCCCGCATCACTTACCGATGTTATGAAGCTGCTTGAGAAGCTTGACGAAGGCAGAAGAAAGCCTATAGGGCAGCGCCTCATGCCGCTTTCGGAGTTCTTTAGAACCTGCGATAAAAATTCCGTGACTTTGACATTCAAGCAAATCGAGGAAATCATGGGTGATAGCCTCGGAGCAACGGCAATGAGAAAGGAATTTTGGTATCGCACAGGCTTTGGCAACATCAGCCAGTGCTGGCTTGATAATGGATACGAAATCAAGACATTGCACCTCGAAGGGAGACTCCGGGTCGTATTTAATCTGACCTCCCGCAGCAAGAAGACCGCAAGTATCGAAATCCCGGAGGTCCTTAGATACGGGCGCGTCCCAAATGATGCAAAATATGAGCTTGAGAACTATTTTCAGTATATTATTAAGAAATATGGGTTGTAATGAGTGGAGGAGAACATCTTATGTTACACGATCTCCTGGTCCAAGTTGTCAAATGAGGACAAAATCTATGCGGCAAAAAAATATGAAAAAGTGCATAAAAAAGCGAAAAAACCACTTGACAATATCGATATTCGATATATAATATAGACAAACAATATCGATATTCGACAAAGAGGGAATATGGCAAGAGAAAAATTACAGACCTTAACCGAGCAGATGTTTTATGTATTGCTTTGCTTTTGCGAGGAGTGCTGCGGAACAGATGTAATGAAAAAGGCAGACGAAATCACCAACGGCAGAGTCAAAATCGGTTCCGGGACATTATATAACCTGATAGAACAATTTACAGGTGAAGACATAATACAAGAAACAAAAGCGGAAGGCCGAAAGAGAAACTACATTTTAACAGAAAAAGGGAGAAGCATTCTTGAAAATGAATGCAGGCGGCTCAAACAGCAAATTGAAGATTATGATATGTATAGCGATTTAGAAAAGGGGGCTTCTAAATGATGACTGCCGATACTAGATATCAATTATCACTTTTTTCAATGATTGATTATGAAAGTGTGGAGAAACGGCTGGAAAAGATGGCAGCTAAAGGCTGGGAAATAGAAAGCACAGGCAAATTTTTGTGGAAGTACAGGCGGACAATGCCCAAAGATAAAAAATATGCTGTTGTATTTTGTCAAGATTCATCAGATTACAATCCTTGCCCCACGGAGGGCCAGCAGTTTCTTAAAGAAATGTGCGAGCGAAGCGGCTGGAAAAAGGAAGCAGAATGGAACCAGATGCAGATATTTTCTTGCGATGATGTGGAACAGGAGCTGCAAACTGACGAGATGGTTAGACTTAATAGCATCCGCCGCGCAATGAAAAAAACCTTTATACCTTGCCAGGCAATAGCTCTAATCGGTATGCTTTTTCTTGCATTGCAGAATATAGTAAAATTGTGTTCCGGCAATATTCAAGATGAATATGGAACGCTCTGGACTATTTTTATAACTTTATATGTAGCCTTAGCGTCGGCAGCAGTGTTGACAAGCTATCGAGTATGGCTAAATTTGTCGGAAAGAGCGTTAGCAGAGGGAGGAAAATGCGCTAATGCAAATTGGCACAGCAGGATGCAGTATGGACTATGCGCGGGAGCATTTATACTGGCATTAGTCTACTTTGCGACAAGAACTGATTCGCGAGGGTTTGGCAGCCTTGCTTATGGCATAGTGTATGTAAGCGCTCTAATAATGGTAGTCGCCCTTGTAAGCCTAGCTACAAGCTATCTCAAGTCAAAAGGCGTTTGCCAAATAACGAATGTTATTTGCTCAAGTGCAGTGTGCGTCACCTTAATAACCATTGCTCTGCTCCTGCTGAAGGCTGGGAGCAGCATACTTTAGGATTCTTATGTAGCTTTAGAACCGAGGCCATGTGAGGAGGCGCATAAAAAGTTAACATCTAATTTTCGTTATTGAAAAGTTGCATTTGTTATTTAATGCGAGAAAGGGGATTCAAATGAAGAAGATTATGAGTATTTTGCTGGGCTTATCAATAATTTTAAGCTTTGACTCGGTTGCTTTTGCGGAAACAGAAATTGGAATGGAGGAAGGGTCTCTATACATTACCGAACTTTCCGACGAAACCTTTACTATGACGGATGACGAGGGAACCGCTGTTATGAAGATTCGTGAAAGCACCAAAGAGACCATCGTATCTGTAGAAAAATTGCAGGGCAATGTAGAAGAGGGATTTTTCATTTATGACAGGGATAAGAAAACAATATATTCCTCATATACTGGTAAAACATTTTCTGTATTTGATATTGCGGCCAATGATAATATTAGTCCCCAAGCTGTAGGAGATGTAGTAGCAAGAAGGACACATTATATAAGCCATGAAAAATTGGCGGATGCAGTTACTCCTACAAGTTCTGATATTTCTATTGCTTCGGCTCTTATCACAATTGTCGCAGCTACTCAAGGTGTTACAATTGCGACGGGCGCAGCAGTGATTATTGCATTGATGTCGACATCTGCTTGGGATGCAGTGAGAGACGGAATAGCAGACAGAAGTCCGAATCATGGGATAAAAGTGGTGGTTGCAACCGTGGAAGTACAGAAACATCAAGGGGGAAAATTTGTAACCGGATATCGGTACAAGGTTGAGAGCATAAGCAGATATTAAATCATGTATAACTGGAAATGATGTGTACTCCATGAGACTTTTTCCCATAGTCTCTTTCGAAGCGAAAGGCGCTCCTTAAAGCCTTGTATCTGCCAGCCCTGCAGGCTAAAAAAACGGACGCTGCCCCTTAGAAATTGGGGCAAGGTTTACGGAGAATTCAGCGTGATGTACGAGGGAAGAATCCCGTCCTAGGCTCAAAGCTAAGGCAAAGAACTCCTCCGAATTGAGGTGGCTCTATCAACCCTGAGAAACATTGAAATTCCAACATATAAAGAAAACGCGGAAGTGAATTTTGCCCTCGCGGGTCCGAGTCCCACAAGCCTTTCATGAGAAATACAATAACCCGCCACTAGCGTGACGGGCTCTTGCATTTCTGGCGGAGGACATGGGACTCGAACCCACGGGGCTGTTACACCTTACTTGATTTCCAATCAAGCTCCTTAGCCACTCGGTCAATCCTCCAAGACCAATAAATACTTTAACACAAAATGAGGGCTTTGGCAAGGAATTTTTCAGAAGATAGCCCTTTTATTTTGATATTATTTTTCCACGACGGTCCTTTATCCTGCATTTTCCGCTGATTTTTCAAGGCTTTTTCAAGATTTTTTCAAGAATTGCAGCGAGCAAAAGCCTATCCAAAATCGCCAAAATGGTGTATAATCACTATGGCGCAAGAATGCGGCCGGAATTTGGAGGAAAAATGAAATACATACAGATAGACATAAGCGGAAACAGGCAGGCGATCGAGCCGGTGGTTACGGCGCTGCTTGAGATAGGAATTACGGACACGGTTGTTGAGGACCCGGCGGACATCGCGGATCTGATGGACAAAAAGAACGACTACGACTGGGATTATATTGACGAAAGCGTTTTGGAGCTGGGAAATGAAATACCGAAAGTTACGGTTTTCGTTGAAGAAAATGAAGAAGGCAGGGCGAAGCTAGAAGAAATCAGGCAAGCGATCCGGCAGCTAAAGGAAAGAGCGCAGGCGGGAGAGTTCGGAGCTGACATTGACCTTGGCGCCCTCGACATTTCGGTGCAGGTAGAAGACGACAGCCGGTGGAAGGACAACTGGAAAGAGTATTTCAAGCCCGCAAAGGTGGGGAAAACGATAGTGGTAAAACCTACCTGGGAGGAATACGAGCCAAAGCCCGGCGAAAAAATCATTGAAATTGACCCCGGAATGGCTTTCGGCACCGGAACACATGAGACCACATCACTTTGCATCAGGCTCATGGAAGAATACGTAAAGCCGGGGGCAAAAGTTCTGGACGTTGGCTGCGGCTCGGGAATTTTGTCCGTTGCAGGGGCGCTTCTTGGGGCTTCCGAGGTGCTTGGAGTCGAAATTGACCCCATTGCCGTGGAAATAGCAAATGAAAATATCGCTCTTAACAGGGCAGGCGGCATTGCAAAGGCGCAATATGGAGATCTCACGAAGGGCGTAGACTTTCGGGCAGACGTCATCGTGGCAAACCTCATGGCAGATCTTGTGATGATGCTAAGCAAAGACGTGGCAAGGCATCTCTTGCCGGGAGGAATCTATATTTCCTCGGGCATACTGACAGAAAAGAAAGTTCTTGTTGCAGATACGATGCGCGCGCTGGGATTTAAGATCATGGAAGTCAGAGAAGACGGCATGTGGTGCGCCATCGTTGCAAAATTGTAGGGCAAAAGGCGAAAACGGGCAAGGCCGCCAAATTTTAACAGGATATAGGCGAAAGGACATAAGAGAGAAACCACAAGATGAAAGAGTGTAAACCACAAGAGGCAAAGCGTAGAGAGGACAGAAATGATCAAATTTTTTGTGAAGCCGGAGGCGGTAGCAGGCTCAAACATATATATTGAAAAAAAAGAAGACATTAAGCATTTGACCCGGGTTTTGAGGGCAAAATGCGGCGATGCGGTATGTATATCCGATGGCGGCGAGTGGGAATACAAAACTGAGATTGACGAGGTAGACCAAACCTGCGTGACCCTCAGGATAACAGACAAACAAAAGCCGGCGCGGGAACCCAGGACCCTGGTAACCCTCTATCAAGGCATCCCGAAAGCTGCAAAGATGGAAACCATAATACAAAAGAATGTAGAGATGGGCATAGATAGCATCGTTCCTGTATTCATGGAAAGAACAGTGGTTACGGACAAAGGCCAGTTTGGCAAGAAACTAGAGCGCTGGCAAAAGATAGCAGACGAGGCTGTCAAGCAGTGCAAGCGGAGCAAAATTCCGCAGATAGAAGCCCCCATATCATTTGAGGAAATGCTAAGAAAAATCAGCGGCCCGGAATCGACGAATGGCGAAGAACAGGGGGCAGAGGGCAGATACGACCTCATAATCTGTCCATACGAAAACGAAGAAAACCGGACAATGAAGGATTGTCTGCGCGGGCTGCCCGCACAAAATGCTCAAACTTCAGATTCCGATGAGGCTTCTGCTTCTGCTTCCGCAAAACAAGTGGCAGTGATTATCGGCCCGGAGGGTGGCTTTTCCGATAAAGAAATCGCCATGCTCGGCCAGTGCGGAGCCTCTGTGCAGCTTGTCACACTGGGAAAGACGATTCTTCGCACAGAAACGGCAGGACTTGCCGCGCTTGCGATGATAATGTATGAACTGGAGCTTTGATTATGAAAAACGCATCGAAGAAATCCTAAAAAAATCTTAGAAGGCCCGCCAATCAGGCTCAAAATATTGAATTTATGGGACTTGACAAGTCGCCAAACTAAACTATAATAAACTATGATAAAGGAAAAATTAAGGAGGTAATGAGATATGAAATTAGAAAAATTGGGATTGTTCGCAGGCGGACTTTTGTTCGGAAGCGCAGGCCTGAAGGTGCTGGGAAGCAAGGACGCAAAAAAGGTCTATACTCATACGACAGCGGCGGCTCTCAGAGCGAAGGAATCCGTTATGACGACCGTGACGAATATCAAGGAAAATGCCGATGATATCCTCGCAGACGCAAAGGAAATCAACGAAAAACGCGCCGAAAAGGAAGCGGAAGATATAATCGGAGATTTCGCAGCGAAGAAAGAAAATGACGGAGTAGCTTGCTGCAATGAAATGTAAGATAATGCACGAAAATTCCGGAAGGCTCCGCGTCAGGATGCTTTGCGGCAGAATGAACCTCGCGCAGGCTGATGAACTGGAATACTATCTGAGATCGCAGCCGGATGTAAGGGATGTAACGGTCTATGACCGCACGTGTGATGCTGTGATAAGCTATAGAGGCGCAAAGGACAGAATTATCAACGCTTTGCGCGCTTTTGATTTTGGAAACGAAGAAATCAAAAAGCTCGTTCCCGAACATACCTCAAGAGAGCTTAACCGCGAATATCAGGACAAAATAGTCTATACGATTTGCAGGAGATACCTTTCGAAGCTTTTGCTCCCGATGCCGATCAGGACGCTGACATGCCTGTGGCGCTCGGCAGGATATATCAAGTCAGGCCTTCTTTCGATCAAAAAAGGAAAGCTTACCGTGGAGGTCCTGGATGCTACCGCAATCAGCGTTTCCATGCTCCAGGGCAATTTCAATACCGCATCTTCGGTTATGTTCATGCTAAAAATAGGCGAAATTCTCGACGAGTGGACACACAAAAAGTCCGTAGCGGATCTTGCCGGAGCAATGTCGCTGAACATTGATAAGGTTTGGCTTTTGGAGGGCGAAACAGAGGTTTTGACATCCATAGAAGAGGTAAAAGCGGGCGATATAATTTCCGTTCGCATGGGCAATATGATTCCTCTGGACGGCAAGGTCGCCCGCGGGGAGGCAACGGTCAACCAGGCCTCGATTACCGGCGAATCGCTTCCTGTGAGAAAGCAGGAGGGAAGCTATGTCTATGCCGGAACCGCAATCGAAGAGGGTCAGTGCCTCGTGCGCGTAGAAAAAGCGAGCGGCTCAGGCCGATATGACCGAATCATGAAAATGATCGAAGAGTCGGAGAAACTCAAGTCCGAGACAGAAAACAAGGCAGCCTCTCTTGCCGACAAACTCGTGCCATATACCCTCGGCGGAACCGTTTTGGTATATCTGCTGACAAGAAATATAACGAAGGCGCTATCGGTGCTGATGGTCGACTTCTCGTGTGCCCTCAAGCTTTCGATGCCGGTGACGGTGCTTTCGGCAATGCGAGAAGCGGGAGAGTATAAGATCTCCGTCAAAGGCGGCAAATTCCTGGAGGCCGTCGCAAAGGCAGATACCATCGTATTCGACAAGACCGGAACCCTGACCTACGCGACCCCGAAAGTAGAGGATATAATAACCTTCGGAGGGCGTTCGAAGGACGAAATGTTGCGTCTTGCGGCCTGTCTTGAGGAGCATTATCCTCACTCCATCGCAAATGCGGTGGTTTCCGAGGCAAAAAACCGCGGCCTTTCACATGAGGAATACCATTCCCGCGTGGAATATGTGGTGGCTCACGGAATCCAAAGTACCGTGGACGGAAAGCGCGTCGTCATCGGAAGCGAGCATTTCGTATTCGAGGATGAGGCATGTGTGATTCCGGAAGGTGAAAGGGCCAAATTCGATGAACTTTCGGGAGAATTTTCGCATCTTTATCTTGCAATTTCCGGGGAGCTTGCGGCGATTATCTGTATCTCTGACCCTTTGAGAGAGGAAGCTGCGGATGCGATACAGGCGCTGCACGATCTTGGAATCGAAAAGGTAGTGATGATGACAGGAGACAACAGCCATACGGCTGCTGCAGTTGCCGCAAAGGTAGGAGTTGACGAGTTCTTTGCGGAGGTTTTGCCGGAGGACAAGGCAGAATTCATAAGAAAAGAGCGCGAGAAGGATCGCGTGGTGATGATGATAGGAGACGGTGTAAACGATACTCCGGCGCTTTCGGAGGCGGATGCAGGGATTGCAATCAATACAGGAGCTGCCATCGCAAAGGAAATCGCAGACATTACTATCTCATCGGAGGATCTGTTCGAACTTGTTATCCTGCGCAGACTCAGCATGGCTCTCATGAAACGCATAGACTCGAACTATCGCTTCATCGTAGGATTCAACCTGAGCCTCATAGTATGCGGCGTGGCTGGCTTCATCCCGCCGACAACCTCGGCGCTGCTGCATAATATGTCAACTCTTGGGATCGGTATGAAGAGCATGACGAATCTCCTCGACGAGCCGAAATACGAAAAAAACTAGACAAAGCATAGACCGCAGAACATATAGTTCTGATTGCAAGTTAAATAATTCAAAGGACCGCATTGCGACGGCAAAACCGTTGCGAAGCGGTCCTTTTTGCGTGCGAGAAGCCGCGCCAGGAGGACTTCGCGCGATTTTTTTGCATTATGTTACACAAAGTAACGGCAGAGAGGAAATTCCTGTTGTATTATGGAGGCAAACACAAAAGCCGCAGTGGCAGAAAGAGGTGGAAATATGAACGATTATCAACAAAGGACCTTGAAGAGGTTTCTGCTGCCTGAAGCCGTATTCAAACAGGCATATTGGGCGATGCGTGACATGAACCGAATGAAGGGCGAACTTGAGAGGCTCAATGAGGAAAGAGATGTAATCGCCTCCGGAGGGAGAATTTTGTCGAATTTGAGTTTCAGCACAAATACAATAAGTGACATAACAGGAAATAGAGCAGTAAAAATCGCGCATCTCTCATCCAGAATTCTCGCAATCGAGGCGGCCTTCGACGAAATTCCGGAGGAATATAGGCAAGGTCTATGGGACAAGAATGTTGAGAATCTGGGCTATAGCGGCGATGCACACGCTAACACGTGGAAGAAATGGCAGCAGATACTCATGTTCCACATTGCAAGAAATTTGCAAATTTATTAAAAAATTTATAATTGTGCTGAAAATTATATTTAACTATGATAATATGGTACTGTCAAAAGGTGTAATTAGGAGGCACAAATGATGAAAAAGAAAATCGCCGGGATAGCCCTCATATGCGTTGCGCTGATGACTCTCGCATTTTGGGAGCTGTGGGGCAGGCAGAATCTGGGCTATGATGAGATACTCACATTTGAGGATGATATACCCAAAAGCACTATAATCGCTGCGGACATGCTCACTACGAAGAGAGTGGAGAATGCTGCCGGAGAGGCTCTCAGGCCGGGAGATGAGGCCCAGATCATAGGAAAGGAAAGCAGGCACTACATACCGAAATCAGAAACACTTTATGAGGAATATTTTGGTGGTAGCAGGCTCATCACCGGCGGAATCTCCGATGCATTTGTGCTTTCGATCCCGGAGGACTGGCTCAGATCATACCCACAGACCTTGAGGCGGGGAGACGATGTGGCATTCTATTGTGGCGGATCCATTGTGACACGGGCGGTGGTTGCATATGCCAGGGACGGCAGCAACGCGGAGGTCGTTTCGCTGAGCAGTGAGCGTCTTACGGGCTCTGCTCCCGTGAGCGTGATTGAGGTGATAGTGAGCGAAAACCAGGCTCTCAAACTGGGCAATCTCGCGGATAAGGGCAACAAATTCGTCCTGCTTTATTCTTCGGGAGGTGATATTTGATGGAAAATACGACTTTCGAAGAAGCCTGCGGCCGTATAAAGACCTGCCTGGATGCACGCTGGAGGGGCCTTGATGACATGGAAAAGATGGAAATGCTTGAGCGGGAAAAAGCGGCGATCCTGGGTAACAAGGCGCAGATGGAATTTTATAAGGGGGAAATAGATGCAATTATATTACAGCAAAATTTACAAAATACCACGCCGCCGCCGTGGTACAGAAATCTTACGGAAGGTGTGTTTTCTGAACTTTATGGGCTTTCCGGCCTTTCGCCTTGGGTTTATGACGAAACGGAAGAGTACAAAAATTCCTCCTCGGCAAAGCTGATCGGCGACAGGCTGTATTGCCTGATAGATGGCAAATCCGTCTTGCAACCGCAGCGCATCGGCGCCGAGCGCAGAAGACAGCTACGAAGGGCTCTGCTGATGAGTAACCCCAGGCAGAGGATGGAGCAGGGATTTCACGAGCTTTATCTTTCCAACGGAATACGCGTAACCATTTATTCGGGAGAGAGGACGAAGCCGGATCAGGATATCATGGTTTTCAGAAAATATCTTTTGAGGAACCTGACCTTTGAGAAGCTCGCCGGGCTTGGGACAATACCACTCGAGGCCTGCGAGCTTTTCAAGTCGATGGTTGTGGTAGGATTTAATGTTCTATTTGCGGGAACGGTGAGGTCCGGCAAGACGACGTTTCTGCAGGTTTGGCAGAGCTACGAAGAAAAGGATAAGGAAGGACTTGCGATATCCACAGATCCAGAGACGCCATGGGAGAAGCTGATGCCACAGGTTCCCATTATGCAGCTTGTGGCTGACGGAGAAGACCTTGACATAATCTCAAAATCGCTTCTCCGGGGCGATAACGATTATGTGATTCTCGAGGAAATGCGGGATGCGAGGAGCTTTCGGCTGGCGATGGAGATCGCAGGAATCGGCGCGGGGCGCTGCAAGGCGACGGTGCATTCCGGTGACATACCGAACCTGCCTTACAAGCTGGCATCCAAGATTCGAAGCGCATATGGCGGTGATGAGCAGAGCTTGATACTTCAGGTATTTTCTAGCTTTCACTATATCTTTGAATTTTCACAGCAGGAGACAAATCGCGCGGAGAAAAAACTGAAGTCTATTTACGAGCTTTGCTACGATGTAGAAGCGGATTGCGTAAGCATGCACAAGATATGCCTCTACGATGAAAGGACGGGCGCGTGGCGCTGGGATTTTCATATTGGAGGGGATAAGGAGCGGCAACTTGCGCTTTGGCAAGAGGAGGCTGAGATAATGAGAGAGGAACTTAAGAATTTGTCCGAAAGATATCCGATGACTGCGGAAAAGGTGATCTATCCAAGATATTACCATCCGAATATGAAAGGCGGGAATAAGACATATGGTTGAATCTATAATCTGGATATGCGCGCTTTGCGGAGGATTGCTTTTGGTCATGCCTTGGCTGGATGAGATGAGCAAGGGCTATATGCGAAAGTATGAAAATGCTTTTGAGGAACATATCAAGACGCTCCTTAGGGTAACAACCGGAAAGGGCGATGTGAGGCGCATAAGAAAATTCCTCATACTGTCGGTAGCGGCGAGCCTGTTTGCCTTTCTCCTGCTGATTGGCAAGGTTTCAAACAAACTTTGCTTCATCGCAGCGGCATTCGCACTGCTCCTGCCATATGCGATGCTACGGGTGAGGCTGCAATATATCCAGGTCGAAAGCTCCAGAGAAGGCGAAATCTTGATCACGGAGCTTCTGGAGAATTATAAGATAAATTATTGCAATATGCAGCGGGCGATAGAAGCTACGGCTCGTGACATGGAAGAAGCACCGAACTCGCGGAGGCTTCTTTTTAGTTTGTCAAAGGGCATAAACTCAGCGCAAAGCAACGAGGACCTCAGGCGAATTCTGGATGAATTCCGCCTTTCGATAAATACCTCCTGGGCGGGGATACTTTCGGTAAATATGTATTTTGCACTATCCTCGGGTGTGGAGGTAACCAATGCGCTTTCCGACTTGTCAGGCTCGGTTGCGATGGCAAGAAAGGTGGACGAATTTGCAAGCCGCGAGAACAACGAGGCAAAGCTCATGCTGAAATATCTTGCCCCTATAAGCTATTTGCTGACCGTAGCGGGAGGAATTCTTTTCTTTGACTTGAGCTGGCAAAAGTATATTCTCTACCAGTTTCAGATGGCGACGGGACTTACATGGTTCGTGCTTTCTCTCATGCTCTACATATCCGGAATCGTGGCCTACTCGTACATTTCCAGAGGAAAACTCGATTTGTAGGAGGGCAGCCATGAGGTTTATAAGAAAGCGCATAAGAAAAAACATAAGAAAAAAGGAAAATCTTGAGCTTGAGCTCTACGACAGCTGCATAACCTTGAAAAACCTCGCGATCGTGAAGGGCACGAAGCCATTTTCGGGGGAGTTTCTATATACAATGCTGATGGAAAATGCGACACGACTAAAACCGATCTACCGGGAGATGCTGCTTTTGTACAGACAAGGCAGGGATGAGGAGGCCTTCGAATATTTTTCGGAGGCGGTAGGAACAAAGGCAGGCAGAAATTTTTGCGCGATACTGGCAAAGCTTGAGCAGATAAATCCGGCAGAGCTCGTGGAACAGATGGAGGTCTTTCAAAACATGATGGCAGAGAGACGAATGACTCACGCACTAAAAATCGCACAGCGAAATAGCATCGTCACTACGATTTGGTCCGGCGCCACGATCTTTGCATTGCTGATAAACTTCGCGGTAGTGGCTGTATTCACGGACACGCTGCTCATTCTAAAAAATATTTTTTAGGAGGACAGGAATGAAAAACTTGATAATCATAATAGGAACGATTCTCCTGGGCGCTTTTATCGTCAATACGCTCGTTCTGGGAGACGAAAACTCACTAAAGACGGCCGCGAAGGACATAATGGATGAAGGCACCGGCGCAATTATGGATTCCATCGATTTCGGAAGGGGACAGTGAAGCAGATGAAACAGCTGATAATCATAATAGGAACTATTGTGCTGGGCTGCATCGTCTTTGACATGATGGCAGGAAGTCATGATGGGAGCCTGCGGCAGGTCAGCGGTGAGGCGATGCGGCAGGCCATGGAGGCTTACGGATGAAGGATTTTATCACATCGATTGCTTCTATAATTCTTCTGATGATATTCGTGATGCAATTTGCGACGAATCAGGCGGTCTATACGAAGCTGGTACAGACCGAAAGCTGTGTGAGCCTGTTTCGCGACTCGGCGCAGCAGCAAGGCGAGATCCTGCCTGCGGACATACAAAACCTGAAGAAAAGAGCTGCTCCAATACTTGATTGCACGCCGGAAGAAATCCGGATCGACGCGGGGGAAAGCAAAGCGGGGGAGAGCGGATATAACATAAGCTATGATATAAGCGTGCCACTGAAAAATATCATCGGTGCAGCGAAGCTCCTCGGAATTTCTCAGGAAGAAAATGAGGCAGAATATCATTTTCGCGGCACAATTTCAGGTCGCGGGGATGAAGAGGAAACTGTGGAGAACATCGACAACACACAGAAGGAGGCAGCAAATGAAGAACATGATAATGACAATGGGGATAATGATTCTATTTTGCGCGCTCCTGAAATTCCAGACGGAGCTTAACATAATTTTAATTCAAAATATGTGATTTTTCGCTTGACAAATTCTCGCTTCGTGTAGTAAAATATACAAATTGTAAGAGGGAGTAACTGGCGCGGCAACGCGTGGTATTTGCGACATCCCAACCGGTAAGAATCCGGTTCGCATATATCTTAAATAGTAAGACTTTTACCGTATATACTAATATATGGTGGGAGTCTTTTTTTAATGGCTTTACTACCGAAGGAGGAGAAATGCAGTACTACTTAAAAAATGTTGACGAGACGCTGTCGGAAGTAAAATCAAACGAGCAAGGATTGACTTCGAAAGAGGCGGCGGAAAGACTTGCCAAGGACGGCAAGAACAAACTGGCGGAGGCCAAAAAGGATTCGCTTCTCAAGCGTTTCCTTTCCCAGATGGCAGACCCGATGATCATCGTACTCATCGCGGCGGCTGCGGTATCGGGAGTAACCTCGTATTACGCAGGAGAAAACTTTGCAGATGTTATCATCATAATGGCGGTGGTAATCATCAATGCGCTCCTTGGAATGTACCAGGAAAGCAAGGCGGAAAAAGCTATAGAAGCCCTGCAGGAGATGGCGGCGGCAACCAGCAAGGTTCTCAGAGACGGCAAGATTCAACTCGTAAAGAGCGAAGAGCTTGTAGCCGGCGACATAGTGATTTTGGAAGCCGGCGATGCGGTTCCGGCAGACGGCAGAATAATCGAAAGCAACAGCCTGAAGATCGAAGAAGCGGCGCTGACCGGCGAAAGCGTTCCGGTAAGCAAGATTTCGGGAACTCTTACTCTGGGGGATGCAAAGGATGTTCCTCTGGGGGACAGAAAGAACATGATTTATATGGGCAGCACCGTAGTTTACGGCCGAGGCAAGGCAGTAATCTGCGGCACGGGAATGAATACCGAAATGGGCAAAATTGCCGACGCTCTTGCTCAGGCGCAGGATGGCAAGACCCCGCTGCAAATCAAGCTTACACAGCTCAGCAAGATCCTTACGATTCTGGTGCTGGCAATATGCGTGGTAATCTTTGCGGTAAGCCTGATAAGAACATCAGACATAAACGCAGAGGTACTTATCAATACATTTATGATTGCGGTAAGTCTTGCGGTTGCTGCGATTCCGGAGGGACTGGCGGCGGTTGTTACCATAGTTCTTTCCATCGGCGTTACGAATATGAGCAAGCGAAATGCGATAATTCGTAAGCTTACGGCGGTTGAAACTCTGGGCTGCGCACAGATAATTTGCTCGGACAAGACGGGAACGCTTACCCAGAACAAGATGACCGTTGTAGAGACCTACAGCGACCCTCGCGAAGAAGAGCTTCTGGCATCTGCTATGGCGCTGTGCTGCGATGCGAGGATAGAGGCGGGAGATGATTCTGCAACGGGAGAGCCTACGGAATGCGCTCTCGTAAACTATGCACATAAAATAGGAATCGAAAAGTCAGATGTAGAAGCGAGGATGCCGAGAGTATCTGAGGTTCCGTTCGATAGCGGCAGGAAAATGATGTCCACCCTGCACAAGGACGCAGAGGGCAAAATCGTTCAATATACAAAGGGCGCTCCAGACGAAGTGCTAAAAAAATGCACGAAGATCATAAAAGGCGGCGAGATTCGCGATATTACCGATAATGATCGAAAGGAAATCGCCGCAGCCAACAAGCAGATGGCAGACAAAGCCCTCAGAGTGCTGATGGCGGCATTCAAAACATACGATGAGCTTCCTTCGGACATTTCCCCTGCGGGAGTTGAAAACGACCTTTGCTTCGTAGGACTTTCGGGAATGATTGACCCGGTAAGACCTGAGGTTAAGGCGGCGATAGAAGAATGTAACGAGGCAGGAATCAGACCTGTTATGATTACCGGCGACCACATCGATACGGCATCTGCAATCGGCCGCGAGCTTGGAATCCTTGGTGGAGGCAGAAAAGCAATCACAGGGGCGATGCTAAACGAGATGAGCGACGATGAGTTCGAAAAGGAAATCGAAAATATCAGCGTTTATGCCCGTGTGCAGCCTGAACACAAGGTTCGCATCGTAAACATGTGGAAGAAAAAAGGCTATGTAACCGCAATGACCGGAGACGGCGTAAACGACGCCCCGAGCATCAAGTCCGCGGACATTGGCGTTGGCATGGGGATCACCGGAACCGACGTTACAAAGAACGTTGCGGACATGGTACTCGCAGACGATAACTTCGCAACCATAGTAGGAGCGGTTGAAGAGGGCAGAAGAATCTACGACAACATCAGGAAGTCGATACAGTTCCTGCTCGCTTCCAACATGAGTGAAGTGCTGAGCATATTCGCGGCTACCATGCTTGGATTTGTGATACTCCAGCCGGTACATCTTCTTTGGATAAACCTTATCACGGACTGCTTCCCGGCACTTGCTCTGGGAATGGAAAGACCGGAAGACGATATCATGAAACGTCAGCCGAGAAAAACCACCGACGGCATCTTTGCAGGTGGTCTTGGCTTTGATATGATGTATCAGGGAGTTGTCCTTACGCTGCTCACACTGGCGGCATATTTTATCGGGCACTATATCGAAGCGGGGGTTTGGGAGATTACCACAAGCCCGGACGGGACCACGATGGCGTTCCTTACCCTTTCCATGGCGGAAATTTTTCACAGCTTCAACATGCGTTCGCAGCGCGGGAGCCTATTTAGCATGAAATATATGAACAGAGCCTTGATTTGGTCATCTATTGCAAGCCTCGCGGCAACGACGCTGGTAATTTATGTGCCATTCCTTTCGGAAGCATTTGAGTTTGAACATATCAGCTTCGAAGAATATGCAATTGCGCTTGGACTTGCATTCCTCGTAATGCCGATTGTTGAAATCATCAAGCTCATCCAAAGAAAGACCATGAAATAGCAGTTAAGAAAATGAAATAACGATAAAACGACAAAGGACGACAGTTTCGACTGCCGTCTTTTGTTTTGCAAAAAGGAGAAAATAAAATGAAAAAAACAATAGCAGGCGTTATCATCATAGTAGTTGCGGTGGCGGGAATATTTGCGTGGGAGGCATTCGGCAGAGAGAAGATCCTTTTCACGGAGGTGCTGGTGCTAAATCAGGATGTCGAAGCTTATACGGAAATTTCTCAGGACATGCTTACCTTTAGAAAGGTATATCAGCCCGGCCCGAATGTCCTTACGTTTAGAGATTTGCACAAGGTAGTAGGGATGCAGGCCTCGCAATATGTGCCGGCAGGTACGGAGATTTTCGAAAGATACTTTGTCAGTCCGGAGCTTGCGATAGGCGCAGAAAAGGATGAATATGTATTTTCTATAACGACAAGCAATCTCAAGTCCTACCCGCGTTCAATTACAAAGGGAGATACCGTATTCATATATTTTTATGACGAATGCCTCCTTTCAACCACGGTGCTGACGGTAAGGGATTCGGATGGAAACGAAATTACCCGTTCCGACAACAGGGCGACAGCAAGCGGACAGCTTGCATCGGTGGAGATAAAGGCAAGTGCGGATGATACGGCGACTCTGTCTACCATAATATCAAACGGAGACCCGCTTTCGATAGCATATAAGTAAGGAGATGGAAGATGAAGGATGTAATAACTTTTTTCGGTGGGGAGGCGAAGGTCGGCACCACGATGATTTGCCAAAGCTTCGCAGAAGAGCTTGCCGCAAAGGGAAAGCGGGTTCTGCTGCTGTTTGCCTCGTCGGAGCTTTATGACAATTATATGCAATCAGATGAAACTGCGGGAATCGATGAGCTCAGAGACCTTGAGGAGATAACGGAAGAGGATGTAAGAAAAGTGATAAGGACGAAAGGGAATTTGTCCTTTGTTAGCGGCATAACCAGGCCGTTCCTGATCAAGTATTTTTCTCCGGAGCTAATCAAAAATATCTGCGATGCGATGGCGGACAAATTTGACTATATCGTGGTTGACGGAGGATCGAATTATCAATATCCGCTCCCACTGTCGGCCCTCAGAGCGGCAACAAAGCGATATTTTGTGATTATGGCAAAGTCAAGATGCGTATCAAGATTTCGGACCGTTCACGGTCTTCTCCTAAAATCCCCGGCTGTCGGCATAACAAAAAGGGATGAACTCATCCTCAACGGATTCGCAAGGAATGCAAGCGCATACTCTCCGGAGGATATCGGCGCATTGTTTTCGATGGATGTAAACATCGTGCCAAAGGCAGCAGCAGGCTCCGCATGCGAGATAACGCGGCAGACCATAAGCGAGAAAAATTACAGGCTATCGATAAGCTCATTGTGCGAGAGGTTTCTAAGTGAAAGGAATGATTGACGATGCACAGAACATACCCGGAATTTTTTATTGACCGATTTATTTCCGGACATGCAAAAGCCAGTGGCGGGACGGACGCGGGCATATCGAAATTTTGTGAGGTATGCGAAAGGGTAAAGGCTTATATAGACACATTTTTCAGAAATATTTCCGAGTCCAATGAAATGACGCAGTTTGCTGATTTGCAAAAGAAAGCGATCATAGGTGAGAGGGACGCCGTAAAGAAGATAACCGCAAAGATAGTTGATGCCCTTACTGTGCTGAATTTGCTGGCGGCGGATTATCCCAACTATTATAGAAACCTGCCGGATGCGGTATTTTCGGAGCTTTACGGGCTTTCGATACTTGCTCCATGGGCCAACGAC
This sequence comes from bacterium, assembly GCA_963601575.1. Lineage (GTDB taxonomy): Bacteria > Bacillota > Clostridia > Peptostreptococcales > Anaerovoracaceae > CAG-238. The sequence goes on along the minus strand of CAVCFO010000011.1, from coordinate 26,465 downwards.
TATACGGAGGAATATAGAAAATCTTCTTCTGCAAAAATCATAGGAGATAAGCTCTACTGCCTTATAAATGGGAAGTCTGAGCTTCAGCCTCGCCGCATATCGAGGGACAGAAGAGCCCAGCTGAGACACGCGCTTCTTCTTGCATATCCAAAGGAACGCGCAGACCTTGGGCATAACGAGGTCTATTTGAACAGAGAGGATGGCGGGCATATCAGAGCAACGCTGCTTGGGGGCGATTACACCCCGGAAAGTTTGGATGTCATGGTATTTCGCAAGTATCTCATTTCGGATCCGGATGAGCTGAGCTTTGAGTTTCTTGCATCGAAAGGGACATTCCCCAAGGAGTGCTGCGAGCTTTTTCGAAACCTCGTCGCTATAGGCCCGAACATTTTCTTTTGCGGAGAAGTCCGGTCGGGGAAAAGCACGTTTCTTCAGGTTTGGCAGCATTATGAGGATCCGAGCCTCGAGGGAACTACCGTATCCTCGGACGAAGAAACGGATTATGCAAAGATAACAAACGGCCCGCTTGTCCAGATTATTGCGGACGAGCAGAAGCTGGAGCAGGTGGAAAAGTCACTCAAAAGGCTTGACTCAAATTACATAATTCTGTCCGAGGTCAGAGGCGCTGCCGAGTATCGGTTTTTTCTCGGAATTACCAATATGGGAACCAGGCGCTGCAAATGCACGATACATGATAATAATGCGATCAATTTTCCCTATAAAATGGCTACAGAGATCATAACTTGCTACGGTGGAAATCAGGAGGCGACAATTTCTCAGCTCTATAGCAATATCGACTTTGTCTTTGAGCTGCAGGAGGTGCCATCTGAGAGGAGTAAAAAAAGACTTATGGGAATAGTTGAGCTCAGATACGATCCGGTATCAGATCTTTGCTCGGCCCATAGAATATGCAAATATGATCCGAAAACCGACTCTTGGAAGTGGAAGGCAGACATAGGAGAAAATATCAGAAGCCTTGCCTCCGGTTATCCGGGCGCCTACGAAAAGATAAGAAGCCTGTTGGCTGCCTTTGAGATGCAAAATCCTCTCGAGGGTGAGACGGTTGTTTTTCCGGCATATTATGCAGGGAACCAAAAGAGAAAGGAGAAGAGTAATGATTGAAGCTACGTCCTACCTTTTGTATTTTTTATCATTCCTAGGCATCTACCTGGTATTCTGGGATTCGTTTCGTGTAAGTGCGCGAAGGCTAAGAGCAAGGCTCCTAGTCAAGCAGAGGATAAAAGAAGGCAGGAGTGTTAGAAAAAGTGATGGAGCCCTCACCGCAAATGAATATATATCCGCAATGGTTGCCGTGGTATCCGGCAAGAATGACATCGACAGCGTGACGAGATTTTATGAAAAGAGCGTGCTTTGCGGCGTTGCGGGATTTATATTATCCTACGCGCTTATGACGGCGAAGGTTGCGCCTCTTGCAGGAATTCTGGGGCTGCTGCTGCCATTTATATATTACAGATCAAAGCTTCAGGATATCAGAACGGAGGCCTCTCGAGAGGGAGAAATCCTCGCAACGGAGCTTTTGAATAATTATAAGATCTATCATTATAATATGCTCGAAGCAATAAGAAAGTCCTCCGAATCGATTTCCAAAGAGGCACCAAGGTCAAAGCGCATGCTTATAATGCTAAGCTACGAGCTTAATACGATATCCTCAAAAGATGATATAAAGAGGGCCATCGAGAGGTTCAAATTCGGCATCAACACCACCTGGTCGGGACTGCTGGCGACGAATATTGAGCTTGCCCAGGCGGAAGGAATGCGGGTTACGGCCGCCATGGAAGACCTCGTTCAGGCGATAATCAAGGCCCGCAAGACAATGGAAGAAACGAAAAGGCAGGGAAGCGAAGGCAGAAGAATGCTGAAGTTTCTCGTTCCCGGCATATATCTTATTACGATTGTAAGCTCAAAAGGCGTGTTCGGGATGTCAATTCAGGAGTTCTTCAATCGGCAATTTAGAACGGATACGGGCTCCACATGGTTTCTTGCGGTTGCCTGCGCATATATTTTATCCCTTCTCGTTTCCGGATTCATAGCCAGAAACAAGATGGATATTTAGAGGAGGCTTTTATGCAAGTATTATTAGCGATGAAAGAATCGATATTTGACTTTACGATAGATGCACTTCAAGCACTGCCTAGCCTGCCGATGTATATGATGCTGATATTTATAACTTACGGGGCATATATAGGTTTTCTGAGAGAGGAAACTGCCTATCTTGCGGGATCGCTGAGATCATATATGGATATGCCAAATGATGAGGACAGGCTTCTCCTCAAGCTCGGAATCAAGTCAGGTGCAAATAAGTACAGGGTTATTTTATATGCCGCATGTCTATTGATATTCCTAGCCATAGGAGGAAAGGGCCTCATGGACGGCGATCCGGTTCTTGCAATGTCGGCGGGAGTAATCCTAGGCGGCTTTGTTTTTTTGCTTAGCCCGCGAGAGGAGCTTTGCAAGGGTGTGCGCTCGCCTCTTGTCATATTGGTTGAAAAAGCTTCCGTGGGGAGAAAAAAAGCCCTAGAAAGCGAACTCTTCAACTCCGTAACGACCCTAAAAAATCTTGCGATTGCACAGGAAAATGATCCCGTATCGGCAGATCTCATGCTAGAAAAGCTTATGGAAAATTCAAAAAAGCTCAAGCCCATATTCGCAAAGGTTATTACTATCTACAGACAGGGAGACAGAAAAAGAGCATTTAGATACTTTAGCGATGCGATAGATACTCGAAATGCCAGAACCTTTGCTCTGATTCTCGAAAAGATAGATGCAATTAACCCGACGGAGCTAAAGACGCAAGTCGTAGCATTGCAGGAAGTAATGATGGAAGAAAGATATACGAAAGGCATGGAGAGTGCAGAAAACAAGGGGAATTTGATATATGGCCTTGCCACTGCCTGCGGATTTATTTGTTTGCTCAACTTCGTATTCGTGTGCGTCCTCTCGGATGCGCTGAGTATGCTGGGAGATATATTTTAATGATTTTCAGAAAGGAGAATGAAAGATGAAAGAATTTTTAGTTATTGTAGGAGGGATAATTCTGGGAGTTGTGCTTGTAAGCGTACTTCTCAAGTTCAAAGAGCCTGCCGAAAAGGTCGGCACCGAAACGGTAACCAAAATGGATGGATTTGCGGATATGATAACAAATGGATAAGTCAAAGGCAAATCGCATCGAAAGGGGTGAGAATATGAAGGAGTTTCTTGCGACCATCGGGCTGCTCATCGTGGGGCTTTTCATCGGAAATATAATCATAGGAGAAGATGACTCGTCCATAAAGAGCGCGTCTAGGAATCTCATGCAGGCACAAATCGGGGCGCTTTCTGACTAGCGCCCCGCCAAAGGACAAAAGAGGAAAAGAAAATGAAAGAATTTATTTCCGGCATTGCGATGCTTCTGATACTTTCGGTTTTTTTGATACAATTCATCGTAAATCAGGGAACGCATAACAAGCTTTTGTTTGCACAAAACGACATTGCCCTCGCCCTCCAGCAGGTGAAGCAGCAAGGATACTTTTCGGATGAAATAGAAGAAGAACTGACCCAAAGGCTTATGAGCGATCTTCATCTCAGCTCGGATTCCGGGATCACCATATATTCCGGAGTAAAGTCTCCTGTCACGAGGGGGGAGCTTATCGATTATTCCATCAGCGTGGAGATTGACAACATTGTGGGAACGGCGGCATTTCTTGGAATATCCGATGATGAGAACAAGGCGAAAAAAACCTTCTCAGGCTATGTTTCCAGTGAATTTGTATTTTAGGAGTGCATATGAAAAACTTTATTATGGGCGTTGCCATGATTATCTTGTGCATGCTGTTCGTTGTATTCCAAAGCGATATAAATCTTATGCAAAGGCAGCAAAACTTTGTATATAATGTCGCGGAGGAGGCTGCCGCTACAGCGGCACTTTATCGCGAAGAGGGCGACGCGGAGCTTACATTTGATATGCAAAATTTCGCTAACGGATTCATCAAGTTCAGAAACGATATTGCGGCGCACAAGGCCATGGAAGTCGTAAAGAAAAGCCTTATGCTCGACTCGGCGCTCCGCTCCGGCAGCGCATATTTTAAGGAAGATATTACGGTAATCATCATGACCTTCTCTCAGGATGAGAAATATTGCATGTATGTTAACGGACAAAAGAAGGTGGATAATGCCTCATACCGTAGAGGAGAGAATCTTTCGGAATATGCGCCGGAGCCGTATGCGGAAAGGCTCGAAAATTATTCGGAAAAAAAGCAGATAAACATAAACTATCCTTCGACGGTATGCATTATAGATACCGGAAAGCCGAGGTTTACAGGGCTTCTTAACCTTGATACGGACAAAGCAAGCATATGCAAGGTAGGGACTTATGAATACAAATTCTTTAAGGGCGCATCCGATTAGCCTTTGGCTACGCATTTTAATTGCAATTATCCTCGCCCTTCTTATAGCGCTTCCCCTGTTCTTTGCAACAAGAGACTCATGCGGAATTGTCATAACAGGATCTCCAAGCGACATAAAGGCGGTAAACAATGACTTCTTGCTTCTGCCTGCGATGTATCAGGAAAAGCTCATAACCGAAGGTTGGCAGGTAAAAGTAATAAGCGAGCAGATAGAAGATATATATAGCCTCGAAGATGCTGATGTGTCGGGACTTACCGACATTAAGAAGCGCATGATCTACCTTGAAGAATGCGAGTATGCACTTCACGAGCTGTGCCATGCTTGTTTTGCAAACATTGATACAAAGACAAGCTTTTTCATTAAGTATGATGGCGTCGAAGAAGAAATTGCAGAGTCGTCTTTTGATGACTATTACAAGCAGTATGACGAATATATAACCGAGTGCTGCGTCATCTATCTTAAGGATAACAATGCGCTTTACGGCCTTCCCCTTACGGAAATGACCGTAGAAGAAATGCTATCTGATACTTCGTGGCTAAGTAGCTAAGAAAAGAGAGAAAAAAACTATGCCAAATAGTATAAAGAATGTGCTTTCCGTCGATATGGACTATATCGTAGGCGACTGCATTAACCTATATAACGACCTTGTAGGCACAGAAGGCTTTCGAGAGGGTAACTTTTGGGAGATTATCAGAGAAGAAATGGGGTTTGGAAAATACCTTTCATATAGCAAGGAAAAATACGAGTTATGTAAAGAACTTGTTGTAAAGAATGTAGCTACGCTTCCAAAGGAGAATGTACTGTTTGCAAAAGAGCATGACATGATACTTGAGCTTCTTTGCCAAAGACAAGAGCAAGCCTTTGAGATGCTTAATGTATATAACATAGACCACCACCACGACATATATTACGACCACGGGATCTATGAACTTGAGCATTATCAGCTTGCGGATCTTTCAAACTGGGTCTATTACCTTGGCTATAACAGGAAGCTTTATCGCTACCAGTGGCTTAGAAATGAAAAATCAGCGCGCTTTTCAGACGATAATCTTAAGGAGCTGTGCTTCATAGCAGATCAAGACTCGCTTATAAAATCGTCAGAGAAACTACTTGAGATAGACTTTGATTATGTGTTTGTTTGCCTTTCTACCGACTTCACCCCGGACATATACTGGCATCTTTTCGACGAGCTTAGAAGCGAGGCAGAGGATGCAGCAGGCGAGACATTTAATGTCTGGAACCAGCCATACTGCATTGGAGGGCGTTCGCGCTTTATAAAGGGGAGAGAACCGTGGAAGTAAACCTCATAAGTGAAATCTTAAAGATTGGAGGCTGCGAAGTAGTAGACATAAGAGAAAGCGCAGGCGATCCATACATAATAAGGCTAAAGCTGTTTAGCCTTGATAATATTGCAAACTACGAGCATTTATTCTCTGAAGTAGAAGCACAATGCTCTGAAGTAGTTATAGAGCGAAGCTATCCTTATGTAAGCCTAATTCTACTTACAGACGATGCGCGTGCTGCACTTTGCGAAGCACTTAAGAGAAAGTTTTACTTAATTCCAAGGCAAAGTAAGGACGAGCTTACGATAATCTTAAAGCTTACGGCAAGATGCAACCTAAACTGTAGCTACTGCTATGACAGCGACTTCAGACGCGATCTTTCGCACCTCAGCTATATGAGTCTTGAAAATGTAGAAAAGATCATTTCTATGGCAGCATCATATTCAAGGTCAGTAGAGCTTATACTCCACGGCGGAGAGCCGACCCTTGCAGGAGCAGAATACTTTAGGCGTATAGCCGAAGACATAATCCCGAAGTATCCTTATTCCGATATTCGCCTGTGCGTGCAGACAAACGGAACGCTGCTTACAGACGAATTTATAGACATTCTCCTGCGAAATAATATAGGGATCGGAATATCATATAATGCGCTTCATGAAAGCCTGCGCTTTTCGCATGGCGAGGAAGAAAAAGTCCTAAAAAACATGGAAAAGATAAAGGAAAAAGGCGCAAGTTTTGGCGTAATTGATGTTCTGACAAACGAAAGCTATCCCGATATGCAAAGGATATATGACTTTTATAAAACACGCGAAATAAACGCCAGTCTAAATCTCGCCTTTGCGACAAACGAAGCTGAGACAACAAAATATGCAGTTAATAACAACGAGCTTAGTGCATACGAGCAGGAAGCAGAAAACTACTTTAGATACTGGGCGAGAGATAAGAGCGCAAGCTACGATAGGCACGCATCAATGTATATATCACTTCTGCTTACAGGGCTTGGGCAGTGCTGTCATCATGCTTTTTCTTGCACGGATGAACGCTGGCTTTCGATAAATGTAAACGGAAATATATATCCTTGCGATGGAGACTTTCCGGATAAGTATTTGCTTGGAAATTTGCACGACATTGACTCGCTTTACTCAGTATTTAATAGTCCTTCATTTATAAGATATCAGGACGAACGAGAAGAAAAGCTAAAAAAGTGCGAAAGTTGCACTCTCTTTGACTACTGCACAGGAGGCTGCCCTGAAAACGACATCATGAAATGCGGCTCCGCAGCAGAAATAGATGCAGCATCATGCAATCTTTTCCGCGCAAATCTCACCGCAGCATATAGCGCATTAGCAGATCTTACTATAGACGATGCAAACCCGCTTCTTAAGCGCTTTATTATTGAAAATAACAGTCTTCTTCCAAGCGAAATTCAGGACTTTTTAGACTATGTAGGCATCCCAAGGGATGAAGTCTCATACACCTTCAAAAAATCGCTTGAGGATGAAAATTTTGAGGTATTTCGGCTATTCAATAACCCGGACAGACTGTCAAGGTTTGTCCTGCCTGTCTACTCGATTCGAAGATGCGATATTGGCGCGCTAGATGACACGCGCTTTGAAGTTTTACGGGAGGAATTTGAGAAAAGAAAGAGGGGAGAAAAGTAAATGCCAAACATCATCATAACGACAAAATGCAGTCTAAACTGTAAATACTGTCACATGAAAAAGGTTCGCAAGGTATTCCCTGAAGAATGCGATATGACATTTTACGACTTTTCCGAGGCCGTTAAGTGGATAGGGGAAGACACTCTTGGAATAAAGGGGGGAGAACCTCTCATGCACCCGCTTATTGATGACTTTCTTTACTTTATTAAGCTAAGAAATCAGGCAAACGAAGTAAGGCTTTATACAAACGGCATTTTAATAGACGAGCATATCAAGGCCCTTGTTGACACGCGCTTTACAGTGCGGCTTGACTTAAAACCGCCTGAAGAAATAGGATCTGAGAATTTCAAGCGGGTTCTGGAAAACATCAGAGCGCTCAGAATAAAGGGCATTCCGATTGAACTTGGCATCACGCTTTGTGATAAGGACTTTGACTATTCGTACATTTTCCCTGTAATTGAGGAATATGCCTTTACTAAGGTCTACGCAGAGCTTACACCTGTATCATACGAAGACCCCGATACTTCAGAAGAATATCTTAGATCTATCCAAGATGTTCTTTTTTCACTTACAAGAGAGCTTGCAAAGCGTAGCTGCGGGATAAAGACAGGCTGCACATGCATTCCTGCGTGTCAATGGCTTGAGGTCTTAAGCGAATATACCGCGCTCGCCGATGAAAAAGGCGTAGAAATCGAAATCTTTAGCTGCGCAAATTGCTCTCCAAAGGTAGAGGTGCTTCCATCGCTTAGGCTTCTTCGCTGCACCGCCGTTATATCAGAGAGCCTTACATATCCGTTTATGCAGGAGTTTAACATCCCGTATCACGCATATACATTCTTTAGCAACTACATAGACAACCCGCTTCATCCGGTCTCAATGGATGAAAGATGCAATGGTTGCTACCACAAGAACACAGGCTCATGTCAAGGCGGATGCCTTGGATTTCTCAAAAAGCAGCAGTTTTTGATAGGGCAATCCGGTTCTACTTGTGAGAAGAAAGCAAATTCTACTTGTGAGGAATAATTTTATGGCAAAGCTAAAAGAATATCACTCTAAAGATAAGAAAACGCTCTCCTCTGAAGTAGTTTCAGAATGCGTGGATCTGATAGAAGAAGTAACAGGTCTTAGGCTATATGACGAGCAGATAAATGCCGCAAAGAGCCTTTACAAAGAGAATGTCGTAAATCTTGTAACAGGCGGTGGCAAGACACTTGTAATAATACTCGCTGCGATGCTTTTTTTACGCGACAATCGCAAGGTCTATGTGATTTCGACAAACGATTACCTCGTAAAGCGTGATTTTGAGTATGCAAGAGGTATTTACAAGGCACTAAATAAAAAGCCCTGCCTTATCCTCGGCCCCCACGGCGCAGCAGAGGATCTCTACGAGCTTTCAGACATTATATACATATATTCTCAGACCCTTGTATTTGACTATCTTAGGGGCATTGAGCCAAATTATGATGTTGCACTTGTTGACGAGATCGACTATGTACTTGTAGAGTCTGCTTCAAACACTTTTGCTGTTGCAACAGGCGGACATAATATCATCCCGCCGAAAGAAGTATACCGCGCAGCTTACGAGTTTTGCACGATGCTTCTTCCTGTTAAAAGGACAAACGCATCAAAGATGGAAGTTGAGCTGTTTGATATGCAATATGAGGCTGATGTTATCCTTGATATTCCATATAGCTACGCCTCACTTACTCAGCGCGGCTATGAGAAGCTGAACACCCTTATTCCCGGTATCACCGAAAACAGGCTTTTCATGGAAGCAGTAAGATCCTGCCTTCAGGCAATTTTCTTTCTTGAGCGGGACATCGACTATTTCATAAAAGACGGTGAGATTCTCCTGATAGACCAAAATTCAGGGCGTGTAGGAATTGACTGCTACTATGATATATGCGTTCAGACAGCACTTGAGATAAAAGAGGATCTTCCAATACGGGGCAAGTTTCTACTTGAGAACTCAATTTCATATTCGGTCTTTTTCTCGCTATTTAAGACCGTCACCGGAATATCCGGGACCGCAAGCTATGTGCCATACGACTTTGGAAATCTTCTTGGAAAGGCAGTAAAAACCCAGTCCCCGCATTTTAAGGTAAACAGAAAAGAATACTATGAATACTTTAAGTGCGACGCAGACCGGATAGAAAGAATTAAGGACCTCTTATCCGAATACACTGCGCCTATTCTAATCGCAACAGGTTCAGACAAGAGAAGCCGCAAGGTCTATGAATGTATTTTAGGATTTGAGGGAAAAGAAGTATACATCTTAGACAACACAACGCTTGAAAATGAGGCAAAACTACTTGAGAAGCTAAAGACTAAAAACACCGTCCTCATTTCCAATAAAATAGTAGGGAGGGGGGTCGATATTGTTGTATCGGAAAACGCAAAGACAGGGCTTGTCGTCATACTCGCTGAAAGACTAGGATCTACCCGTGCAGAAAAGCAGCTTATAGGGCGCACCGCAAGAAACGGAATGCCCGGAACCTGCTACATTCTGACCTCGCGGGAAGACCGCATCTTTTCCTTTTCAGCATCAGAAGATATATCGCTTAACGAAAAGCATATATTGTCTCTGCAAGCTAAGTATGAAGCAGCCCAGTATGATATGAGAAAATATCTATATTTGAGAGATAAGGTTTTTCTTGAAATCGACAGAAAGATTTTGGCGAAGCTCCAAAAAATTTCTTCATATGAGGAAATCCTTCTGTATTTTGACGGGAAGAGTGACAAAAATATACGAAAAAAGCTCAAACTTCTTATCGAGGTCTGCTGGAAATTGCCGAAGACATTCCCTGATATTATACGCATGGAATACTACTCCTTGCGCCCATATTTTCAGGCACAGTTTAAGTCTTATACTGACAGCATGAGTATGCAGTTTGTATCAAATGACTATTTTCACATTCTTGCCGAAACTTACATTAGAATGGGGGACGAGCTTTTTAAGGACACCTTAAGAAGCTATATAAAAAACATGATATGAATAAGGAGTATATAAACGACAAGAAACGCTACATGAGAAGGCGAATGAAAGCAAAGATTATCCTTGGCACTTTCTCGGCAGCTTTTGTTTTTGTGGAACTATTAACTAACAACGGAGGATTTTTAGGATGAATCTAACAAGCGAATCCATCGCCTTACTTGCTTTCTCAAATGAGGAAACAGTAGCAGCATGGAAAAAAGAAGTAGAAAAACGGAAAGACCGAGAGCCGGTAAAGTGTAGTAATGTGAGTGTTGTTAATAGGTCAGTTATTGAAAATCGCGACAGTTTGCAGTTTGGAAATAGACGGGCAAGAACCGCAAGAGCTACAAGGTCTACAACAAGCACGACGCGCTCTACAACGAGATCTACAACAAGCACGACGCGCTCAACAACGAGATCTACAACAAGCACCACAAGCACGACGCGGTCTACGACTTCGACGACCTCAACAAGAGTATCAACAACTTCTAGCACTCACAGAAATGTCTGGGCGGGCGGCGGCAACAGGACTCATTGCAATCTCACGCCTACGACTTCGACGACCTCAACAACGAGATCTACAACAAGCACAACAAGCACGACGCGGTCTACAACCTCGACGACCTCAACAACGAGATCTACAACAAGCACGACGCGGTCTACAACTTCGACGACCTCAACAACGAGATCTACAACAAGCACGACGCGGTCTACAACTTCGACGACCTCAACAACGAGATCTACAACAAGCACGACGCGGTCTACAACTTCGACGACCTCAACAACGAGATCTACAACAAGCACGACGCGGTCTACAACTTCGACGACCTCAACAACGAGATCTACAACAAGCACGACGCGGTCTACAACTTCGACGACCTCAACAACGAGATCTACCACAAGCACGACGCGGTCTACGACTTCGACGACCTCAACAACGAGATCTACAACAAGCACCACAAGCACGACGCGCTCTACAACCTCAAGTACGACATCGGCAACCGCTGCAACGCAAAGGCAGCACACGGGTGATACTGGCTGCACGCCGGAGCTTGATAGCTATGGAATCGAGCATACGACAAGGTGGGAAGAAAACAGGCAAAACCATAACAACAACTCAAGTGACAAGAGGTCAGAAGACACCTTCTGGGCGGGTGAAAAGTTTGTTGTAAAAACTGTTTTCGATATATCTTCCACATCATATAGTGACAGCACCCTGCTGAAGAAAGTAAGTATCAACGGCACAAGCTACGAAGCCACTCCGCAGGTTACTTCTACTTCAGGAGGTAAACTCGTACAGACTGCTGCGCTTTGGAAGAATGATATGTCTAAGACCCTCGGAGATGGAAAAATTACTTTTACATTCGAGTTTAACGACGGTACAAAGAAACAGGCAAGCGTAAATATTGATAACACGGTAGAATATTACCGACTGCACATGAACAAATGATTTATACTAATTTAAATGGAAAATTAGTATCAATGCTTGGAGCAGGGACTTTACACTTACCAACAGACGGAGAGTGTATAGATGTCAATGAAACGACAAGATTTGTAGATTGCCTTATGGAAAATGGAGTGACCTACTATGATTTAGGTCACTCCTATTTCAACGGGCAAGCAGAAGATGCTATACAAAAGGCACTTGTTATGCGGTATCCAAGAGAAAGATACTACCTTACAAACAAGCTCCATGTTAGCGATATACGAAGCGAGGCTGATTCGCTTTTTGAAAGTCAGCTTATAGCCTGCGGGGCTTCATATTTTGACATGTACCTTGTTCATGGAATTACCGACGGACTTTGGGAGGAGATCGAAGAAAAGAGGATTTTTTCACTCCTTCGAGAAAAGAAAGAAGAAGGAAAAGTAGGCGTTCTCGGAGCGTCTTTTCATACAAGTTTTGAATTATTCGAGTATATCATAAATAAGTATCAAGATATCCTCGAATTTGTGCAGCTTCCTTTAAGCTATTTTAATATGGCAAGAACTGATGTAAAAAAGCAATATGCTCTTGCGCATGAAAAAGGTCTTCCTGTAGTAGTAATGAGTCCGCTTATGGGCGGAACTCTTTCTTGCGGAGGAAATAACAAAGCAGATGCGATGCTTTCTGAAGTAAAAGAAAAATATTCGGTAAATGCCTATGACCTCGGACTTCTCTACGCATCATCTCTTGCCGGAGTGGTATGCGTATTATCCGGGATTTCAAGTCTTTCTCAAGCAAAACATAATGCTGCTCTGATGGAAAAAGAAATTAAGCTTACAGAAAGCGAGATGAAACTACTTGAGAGGGCATCTTGGTGCTTTGCAGGTGATGAGGACAACAAGATATTATGCCTTGACTGTAATTATTGCAAGGTATGTCCAAGTAAAATAAAAATACCTCGGATATTTGAGGCGTATAACAAATTTTTAGCTAAGTCTTCTGATCCGTTCTCTGAAGTAAAACAACTTGCCGAGGCAGAAAAGCTTATTCCGGCTAAATGCCTGGGATGCGAAAAATGCGAGGAGATCTGCCCTGAGCATTTGAGCATAACTTCATTTATTGAAAGGTTAGGTTACAGAAAAAATGAACGCGAAGATTATACCGCCGATGCCTGAAGCCTTTGCGCTTGATAGACAGGTCATCACTGGGGATTTGGATGTGCATATCGCCTGCCCAGACGATGAAATATATGGAAAATCCTCTTTTTACTATATCGTAGCCTTAAGACTTGTGCAGGATATGGCAGGAAAAGATGTTACAGACTACGAATGGGAAATCATAAAAGATGACCTTAGAACTGACTTTACATTTCCGCTTGACAACTACGATAATGGAGTCTACGAGATACTTCTCCAGTCATATATAAAAGATGGTGAAGAAGTAATATGCTCAGAAAAAAACATTTATACAACGACACTGTTTAGAAAGAAACTATATAGAAAGACTGTCATAAACGATTGCGGCGCCCCGATATTCTCTGCTTACGATCACATCTATGGAGATGAAAGTGCGAGTATGTATGTGAACAATGTACTGCTCAATTATCCGATGCAAGAAGAAAAGGGCTATCTTCTTGAAGCTGAAATTTGGCAGTCAGAAGATGGTCTTTATCATAAGGCATCCGTGCAAGCAGTGCTTAACGGTGAACCTCTTTCCGAAGAATATGACGCTGTCTTTCCAACAGATGAAAATGATATTCAGCTTTCAGGAAACAAGAAAGCTCTTTTCTTTATTCCTATTGAAAGGGCCTTAGAGCCTTCGTTCATATTGCATCTTAAAGAATACTCGGAGCCTGAATGTGTAAACATCATAAGCGAAGAAGATATAGAGCTTGAGGCAGAGAACTTTTCTGCATGGTTTTATCTTGACTTTACAAGGAAAACGCCTGAAATTATGCTGACTGTAGCAGAAGAAGCGGCGGATAAAGTGCATGTAAACATCATTGCAGAAAACTTCAATCCTAATACTCACTGCATACATTTAAGTATAGCAAAGAAGGGAGCAGGCGAGATCCTATCGGTCCAAATAGAGGAGGCATATCATAAGATAGATCTGCTAACTCCAGGAGAATACAAAGTAAAAGCAGTCCTCACAAACCTCACAGGGAAGAAGGCTTATGACAAAGAGGAGGTTACGGTAAGCGTTTGCTCACCAGCAAAATTAACATTTCACCATGAGAATACTATTACTTGCGGGGATACGCTTGATATGAAGATCGAAGCGCCACTTAAAGGAAAGATAAAGAATGTAAGTATTGGAATAACAGGATATGATGCTACCGCAAGAGATATTGAAATGTCCGATGAAATTTCCGCCAAGATTGACATCCCCTTAGATATACCGTGCGGCCTTCACCAAATATTTTCTGAAGTAGTTTTAGAAGATGGACAAAAGGTAAGGGGATCTTCCCCTGTGATAGTAAAGAAAGCGGGCAATATATTTGCTTACCAAAAAACAAATAGGCTAAAAGTAGAATGATATTAGAAAGAGATTTCACTACATATATCAGGAGGAATTATCATGGGAAAGATTAAAAAAGCTTTTTTATTCATAATCGGGCTGTCACTTGCATCGGCAGCAGTATGCTATGGCCTTATGATGTATACCGAGGCACAGCCAAGCGATGGGCTGTCTTCCTTCAATACTGAGGCAGACAAAGGCTCCAAATACAAGGTGTATGAAGAGACGATGCATATAGGAAATGCCTACGGCGATGCGTGCAGCAAGGAATTCTGTGAGGAATATATACTCCCCGCAGACAGCAAATATATCTGGCTCAGCGAAGAAAAAATAATGGCAGTTTCCGGGGCGAGCCTACAAAGCAAGATAATCGAGTCAGCGTCGCGACAAGAAGTTCCGACATACGATGACTTGAACAAATTTATGTGCGACCTCGAAAATTGCATATATAACTTCACGGAAGGATATAACGACTCATTTTATAAGCTAAAAGTCGCATCTTGGAAATACTATGACAGCGCAATTTCCGCCTTCGATGGAGTTTTCCCGGAATTTGAGTCTCTCAGCGATGAGTATCATAATTCAAATCCGCTGGCTCTCAGGGGACTAAGCCTAAAAGTGAAAAATATAGAGGTTGAGAAAGTCTTTTCCTCTGATTATCTTATCTCGGATAGCCTTATCGCTGCACAGGTCAGTGCGGACATGACTTGCAAGAAAAGATCAGAGGCTTTTGACTGCCTGGACTGGCTCCCCAAAAAGGGAGAGACGAGGCATATCACATTCATATACTATTGCTGGACCGACGACCAAGTGGGCGGACGCCAATCCCCATATGAGATCTATGTGCTCAGCCCTGAGGAAATTTAATAAGGAGAAGACGATATGAAGGAATATCAGTTAAAGGAGAAGATCTACACGCTTCCCGGCGTGGAGGTTGTAAGCTTTCAGCTACGCTCAAAGAAAGAAAACCATATCATACTCAAAATTCTTTCAGAGAAGGACTATCTCAAATGGGACTATTTCTGCGAGAGAGTGGACGAGGGGTGCAGCGGAAGGATAAAGATAAAAAAGGAATATCCGCTCATATATTTCATCTTGCCTACAAACGACGAGAAGCAGCAATACCTTTTGGACCTTCCGGTAGACCCAAAGACCGAGCTTGAGGTTGCAATCTTTGACCTTGAGATGCACCTCGACGAAAAATATTATCTCATAGAAAGACCGAAGGTTGACACTATCAACATCTTTCTTAAGATAACAAACCGCTGTAACATTAGCTGCGCATACTGCTACGAAACGCCGTACCGGAATATGGTAGGGCATAATGATGTTATCTCGCTCGAGGACATAGACCATTTCATCGACATGGCAACGCGGTATGCAAGAAATATCGTCGTGACATTCCATGGCGGCGAGCCGACGCTTGCGGGAGTAGCATATTATCACAAGGTAATGGGCGAGATATTTACAAAATATCCTTATGCCACCTTCAATGCTACGATACAGACAAACAGCACTAACCTAAATAAAGAGTGGTTTGAACTATTTAAGCTTTGCGGCATACAGCTTGGAAGCTCATATAATGCGCTCGACGCGGACCTTCGCTACGGAAACAGGGCAGGCAGCCTATCATCTAAGATATTCGATAAGATCCTCGATGCCAAGGATAACGGAGTCGATGTAGGAAACCTTGAGGTCCTCACCGCAAGAGGGCTTGAACATATAAAGGAAATATACGAGTTCTATAAAGAAGTGCAGCTCCCAAATACCTTCCTGCCAATATTTAACGAAGGAAGCGCAAAGGAAATCTCGCAAAGCCTAATTCAAGATAGGGAAAAGTACGAAAAGCTTGCAACGGACTACTTCAAATACTGGCTGCGTGATAAAACCCCTGCGCTAGACAGGTTCGCATCGGCATATTTTCAGCTTCTATATACCGGCATCGGCTCTGCCTGCGATCAGGGCGATGACTGCCTCAGAACGCAGCTTGGGCTTATGTCAAACGGCGAGATCTTCCCTTGCGACAGACCTCTAAAGGAAAGATACGACCTTGGAAATGTAAAGGAGTTTAGCTCGATAGAAGAAATCTATGACTCTCCGAAGTATAGGCGCTTCGAGGAAGAACGCGATAGAAAGATCCGAAAATGCAGAAAATGCGAGATGTTTAACTTCTGCCGGGGAAGATGCCCGATGCGGGATATCGAAGAACTCGACTATGCAGACAAAATCAGTCAGGTGCAATGCGACGAGGTAAAGGTAAATCTTCTCTGTATGTACCGCGCACTTATGGAAGTTCCTTTTGAGGAACTTAACTTTTACGCAAGGTGGCTACTAACTGTAAACAACAGAGTTCTTCCGGGCGAGATACAAAGCCTTGTGAAGTTCATCGGGCTTGGCGATAAGCTGGGAGCGCTGTCATATACGATGGACTCTACGCTTTCGGATAAGGAGTGGCAGGTATTCACGGCATTTAACGAGATAGACCCTGAAAAAAGGCTATTTGATGATGTCTTTACGCTCATGGGCTATGATGGCTCGGAGGCAGAAGATCATCGATTTGAGAATATTCGGGCCGCGCTTTCTGATAGAAGCAGCGCGATAGAAGAAGCACTGGGGGCAGAGAAATGAAATATACGATCATAAAGGATGCAATTCTTCCGCGCCTTGGGATGGGCGTAGGCGGCGTGCCGTTCAAAGAGGACGGGAGCCTCGACTACAAGCTTGGCTTTGAGATTATGGACGAGTGCATGAAGCGCGGCGTAAACTATTTTGATGTCGGATATAACTATCTCAGAGGCGAGTGCGAAGTGTTCTTTCGGGAGGCGGTAGTAAAGAGGTATCCGAGGCATACATACTATCTTGCAGACAAGATGCCGCTTTGGGACGCCTCGTCATATAAGACGGTCAGCGATATATTCGAGGAGCAGAAAAGGCGGCTTGGCACTAACTTCTTTGACTTTTACTATGTGCAGCAGGTAGAAGAAGAAAACTGGGAGCTTGCAGAAAGAAGCCGGGTATTCGATTTTGTTATCGAAAAGAAAAAGGAGGGCCTTTCGCATTATGCAGGCGCATCATTTCACTGCGGCCCGAAGCTTTTTCGCGAAATCCTCGATAGATACGGCGATGAGCTTGACTTCGTGCAGCTTGAACTAAACTTCATGGATTGGTACGGTAAGAACGCAGCAGAAATGAATAAAATTGCAGTGGAATATGGAAAGCCGATTATGGTAATGTCGCCGCTTCGGGGAGGCTTTCTCATAGACCTATATAGCGAAAAGGTAAAAAATATACTTGACGAAGCAGGGCGGGAAAATAACAGGACATATCCGCAGCTTGGGCTTGGATTTGTAAGCTCGCTTCCAAGTGTTGCCTGCATACTCTCAGGGATGGAAAGCCCAAAGGAAGTTATGGAAAATGTAGCTTTCTTATCGGGAGAAGGACTTACGGAAAAGGAAGTAAAGGCGGCAACAGATGCAGGGCTTGCAATGCAAGAAGAAGCACTCATAAATTGCACGGGCTGTAACTATTGCATAGAATGTCCGCAGGATATAAATATTCCGGAAATCTTTAAGCTATATAATAGGAAAGTTATCAGCGCGCGAAATACCGTATGGGAGATATATCCTGAGATTTACAAGAAGGGGCTTCTCCCCAGGTCTTGCATAAATTGCAAGCGCTGCGAAATTAGATGTCCTCAGAGGCTTCCGATAACAAGCATCATCGGAAAATGCAGCACAGGGCTTCATGGCTAAAAAGAGAAAGAATCGGAAAGGAGACTAAACAGATGAAAGAAAAGAAGACTGCATCCACCCCTGAAATACTAAATATCGCAGGAACCATTCAGGATGAGGAGCTTGCCGTCAGAATAAGACACGAAAAGGATAAGCTGCCGCATAAAGATGCGCCGGTATATAACAGGGCAAGCCTTATCCAGGTAAAGAATATGAATAAGGAAAAGGTAAAAGATAGCCAGATTCTGCTATTTGATAATGACGAGTATACGCAAAGCATAGATATTACGGAAAGACCAAACGGCGAGTATCTTCTTAAGGTATATTCCTATCAGAAAGATGAAAACGAAAAAGAGATCCCGCTTGGCGAGGGCGAAGCTTCATTTATCATAATGCATCGAGGCTCGCGTATCATAAACCCGCTCACGACGATTGAGTTTGATAATTATGTAAACCGCTTTATTGCAATGACTCCGGGCATGAAGAAATATGTCGATGATCTCATTCTAAAGCGCACAGACGGCGTTATCCTTCGAGGGCTTTTCGTAGAATATGAGGTAAAGGGAGCGGGCGATGGCATCTACCACAAGGCGCTTCTTAGCCTCGAAAGAAACGGCGAGCTTATAAATGGCAAGTACCCGATAATCTTCTCTGAAGTAGAAGCGCCGATAACAGAAGAAGGCGTTTGCTTCCTTGCTGAAAAGGATGCGCTAGCAAGCCTTGAGCAAAAGGGCGGAGACAAAACGGGCATTGCCTTTATTCCGGTCGAGATAAGAGACGAAGATAACATCAGGCTAAAGCTTACATTATCTGAATATGAAGATCCGGGCTTTCGCGATATTATCGACGAAAACGAAAGCTACATTCTTCTTTCAAACCTCTCAAACTATGCCTATGTAGATTTCGGGCTTGAAAAACCGCAAATCATATTCTCAGAAGGCTCGAAAAACCGCCCGGCAGCAGAGACTATCAGAGTCCTGTTTAACAATGTAAACTTTGCAAAATATACAGCGACTGTAAAGATAGAGCGAGACGGAGAAGAAGATCTTTTCCATATGACGACATCCCCTGAAGCAGAATTTAATGTAAGGGAGCCGGGAAGGTGGAAAGCGATAGCAACAGTCTATGACTGCAATGCGGATATTCCAAGAGAAGAACTTGAAAAATGCCCTGAAATTCTTAAGGAAGAAAAGGAATATATGGTCTACGAGCCATGTAGCATTAACATAAAGCATGATAAGGTTCTAAAGAAGGGATCGGAGTTAGAAATTCTTATCCTCTCAAGCCTTCCTGCAAAGGCAAAGCGCGGATATGTGAGGATACTTAGCTACGAAGAACCTCTTTCGCTTAAGCTCTCCGAGGTATCAGGTGAAAAGGATATGCATACATATAGAAGCGACATATCTTTTCAGACAAAGGAGCTGCCAAGCGGTCTTCATGTTATCCTTGTAACATATCTGCTTGATGATAAGAGCGAAGTATCGCGCTCATCGACATTTCTTATTACAGAAAATGAAAGTTTCGATATGGATTATTTTAATTGAAAGGAAGGCAAAGATGGAAAGAAAGCAAACTCGTCTTGAGAAAATTCTCGACAAAGATGTGAACATATATCAAATAGGAATCATTGAATATAATTTTTTTGACGGGAGAAGGCTCAATGCAAAGGGACGATTTTATACAAAAATGCTCTTGATGCTTTTTTCGCTTATCTATTTCATAACCGAAAAAAATGCTATAATGAGTGCTTGCATGATTTCCGTTCTGTCATTTATGATACCGGCTCTTATTAACATTGCGGGCAAGACGGTTGTCGAAAAGATGCATCTAAGAGATGATAATATTTATGACATCACAGCTGCAGTAGGCGGATATGCGCTTGTGCTCGCGCCGCCTATAATCGCAATGCTGCTTGCTTCTGACATGCTGGCAAAATCCTTTGCGGATATATTTCTTTCGCTTAACACTCTCACGGAAGCAATTATTGCCGCGGGTATCATAGGGATTTTGGCAGACGGCATGCTGATGTGCCTCGAAAATAAGAATTTGAACAAAGTGAGGAGCTGCCTAAGCTACAAGCAAAAATAAAGTGGACAATTATCCTCTGCTGTGATATACTTAACGAAGTTTCAACTACATAAGAAAAGAGGACATCACGGAAATGGGAATCGTAGTAGGAATTGACATAGGCGGCAGCACCACAAAGATCGCAGGATTCGATGACGAAAAAATGCTGAGGCCTGTTCAAATTTCGGCGAGTAATGCGATTGCATCATTATTTGGCGCATTCGGAAAATTTTTGTACGATAACGAACTTAATTTAGAGGATATACAGCAGGTAAATCTCACGGGAGTCGGCTGCATTGCAGTGGAACAGCCGATATACGGACTGCCTACATACAGAGTGGACGAATTCACGGCAAACGGTGTGGGCGGCGGATATTTTGCAAAAGACAAGAAAGAATTTATGGTCGTAAGCATGGGAACCGGAACCTCGTTTGTAGGTGTCAAGGACGGAGTGCCTACGCACCTTGGCGGCATCGGAATCGGCGGAGGGACTATTATAGGACTCTCGAAGCTCATGCTAAATACCGACGATATCGAAAAGATACAGGAGCTTGCGCTGAACGGAAAGGTAGGGCATATAGACCTTAGAATCGGAGATATATCGGAAAAACCGCTTCCCGGGCTGAATCTCGAGGTGACCGCTTCCAATTTTGGCAAGGCTTCTTCGAGGGCAACCTGCGAGGACAAGGCGGCAGGCATAGTACATATGGTAATCGAGTCCATTTGCCAGACCGCGGCGCTGATTTCTCAGGGCACGAATATGAAAGACTTTATACTCATAGGCGCGCTGACGAACTTTCCTGAGTGCGAATGCGTTTGCCGCATGATAAAAACCATGTTTCCGGACCTTAATTTCTTCGTGCCAAAGGACGGAGAATACGGAACGGCAATCGGAACGGCTCTTGCAGACAAATGCTGCCTAAGGAAAATAGGATAGAGGACTTGTCATGGAAAATATGACTTTCAAAATACTATTTTTTAGATATTATGATCGAAAAATCGCCGACGGGACGATTACCTTTTCGCAGCTTGGGATGAGCAAAAGCGACTTTACAAAGCTATGCACGGAGCCTGATTTTGTGCCGGATACAGAAACCGTCGAAAGAATCTGCCAGGCCATGAACTTGACCGCAGAAGAAAAAGCATCGCTTATTGCGCTGACATAAAAATTCCCGACATAATCCGACATAAAGAGTGCCGACATAAAGCACGGACATAACGAAAATTGCATAATAAAAGCCCTTGCGTTGGTTAGATGCCGCGGCAGGGGCTTTTTGAATTATTTGTATTATACGTTAAACAGGAAGTTTACGATATCGCCGTCTTTCATTACATATTCTTTGCCCTCTGAGCGCAGGAAGCCTTTTTCCTTGGCGGCAGCCATTGAGCCGCCCACCTCCATAAACTTGTCGTAGGCGATGGTTTCGGCGCGGATGAAACCCTTTTCGAAGTCAGTATGAATTTTGCCGGCAGCCTGGGGAGCCTTGGTTCCGCGCTTTATCGTCCATGCACGGCATTCATCCTCTCCTGCGGTTAGGAAAGAGATGAGATTCAGCAGGGCGTAGGAGGCTTTGACCAGCTTGTCAAGACCTGATTCTTCGATTCCCAGCTCTTCCAAGAACATTTTGCGCTCCTCATCATCGAGCTCAGCCATTTCCGCCTCGATTTCCGCGCAAATCACCACGACCTCGGCTCCCTCGCTCTCCGCAATTTTGCGAACGGCGAGGACATGAGGATTCTTGCCGGCTTCTGCGTCTGCTACTCCGTCGTCGGAGACATTTGCAACATAGATAATCGGCTTGTAAGAAAGGAGCCCTATGGTCTTTACAAATTCGGCTTCTTCCTCATCAAGTTCCATGCTGCGGGCGTTTTTGCCCTCGGAAAGGTGAGCATAAATCCTTTGGAGCAGGTCGAGCTCCTCTCTTGCGGACTTGTCAAACTTGGCATTTTTTTCGCATTTTTGCAGGCGTCGCTCCATGATTTCCATGTCGCTGAGAAGAAGCTCGGTATTGATGGTGTCTATGTCGCTTGCCGGATCGATTTTGCCGTCAACATGAACGATGTTGTCGTTTTCGAAGCAGCGCACCACATGGACAATGGCTTCTACCTCGCGGATGTGACCGAGGAACTTGTTGCCGAGGCCCTCACCCTTGGAGGCGCCCTTTACGAGCCCTGCAATATCGCAAAATTCTATTGTCGCGTAAATCGTCTTTTTTGAATTGTATATCTGGTGGAGCTTTGTGATTCGCTCATCCGGAACCGTAACCATGCCTACATTCGGTTCGATGGTGCAGAACGGGTAGTTTGCAGCTTCGGCTCCCGCCTTTGTAATTGCGTTGAACAAAGTGCTTTTTCCGACATTTGGAAGTCCAACAATACCAAGTTTCATGTATATTTACCTATCCGAAAAACCTCGCGGACAAGGATTTTCGCCTTTCTTTGGATTTTATTCGCCTTAGTATTATAGCACAAGAGCCGGGGAGTTTCAATCGCAATCCGCGCTCCTTTTTTGTGAGCGTAATTTCGATTGCGCTTAATTCCATTCTTCAGCTAAGAGGAAATCGCGGATGTTTCGGTGCTTAATGCCATTTTGACTCATATCAAGTTCATCGAGAGAAACAACATACTTCGGAAAGTTATCCCGCACATTATCATAGGCACCAAACTCACGCCGGACCGTTTCCTCCGATGCCAACAGGTAGGCAACCTGAACATATAGCTTTTCGCCGCCTTTGGCGCACACAAAGTCGATTTCCTTATCTCCGGTTCTGCCTACTGTGACTTTGTAGCCTCGGCGCAGCAACTCCAAGTAGACGATGTTTTCCAAAGTGAGGTTGATATCCCGCATATTGCCGCCGAAGACCGCTTCCCGGATACCGTGGTCGGCAATATAATATTTTTCATTCGAAGAAAGAAGCTGCTTGCCTTGCAAATCTTCACGCTTCACCTGATAGAAAAGGTAAGCTTCGCAGCAATATTTAATATAGTTTAGAATCGTTTCCGGTGCAACGGTGCGATGCTCATTCTTTAGGAACTTTGCAAGAGAAGTTGCGGAGAAAGTCGTGCCTACATTGGAAATCACATATGCAATGATTCGTTCAAGCAAGTCAACATCACGAATTTTGTTTCGCTTGACAATGTCCTTTAGTTGAACCGAGTTAAATAAATCGTTGAGATATTGCTTAGATGGGGCGTCCGCATAACGTAGGTTTGCAAGGTAAGGCATACCTCCGGCAAGCAAATATTTTTGAAAGCATTTCTGAACCGACTCATTGGGAGCAATAGAGCCGTATAGTTCAATAAATTCGCCAAAGGAGAAGGGGTAGATTACAAACTCCACATACCGTCCGCCCAAGTAAGTTGCAAGTTCGCCTGACAGCAGTTTTGCATTGGAGCCGGTGATGTAGATATCACAATCCAAAGAAACGCGGAGAGAATTGACGCACTTTTCCCAGTCTTTGACTTCTTGTATTTCATCAAAAAATAGATAAACTTTGCCATTGATAGCTGCGGCTCTCGCAGTAATTTCATCGTGCAAAGCCTGAGCCGTTTGTAGATGAGAATAACTCATATCTTCAAAGTTGATGGAGATAAATTGCGTCGGGTTGATGCCGGATTCCGTGAGTTCATGCTTAATCAATTCCAACATAACCGACTTCCCGCAGCGGCGAATGCCTGTCATAACTTTTACAAGATCAGAACCAATAAACGGACGGATGCGACTCATATACAGTTCACGTTTAATCATAAATTTTAGCTCCCCCTTTTAGTCGTTACACATAGCGTAACACATTTACAACTGAAATTCAATGATAAAAAATAAATTTATAAGTTATAACTGATAAAATATAAAGTTCGACATAAATTTTAGCTAAATATTACGGACTGATTTTCTTTTGAGAAGAAAGTACAAAATCCCTCCGGCGGCGATAAGGCAAAGGCTTATGAGCTGTGCCTGTCTCAGCGGTCCGATCATAAGGCTGTCGGTTCTGAGCCCCTCGACGAAGAAACGCTCCAGGGAGTACAATATCATATATAATGAAATAATTTGACCGTCAAAGCTGCGCTTGTGGTCGTCAAACCACAGCAGGAACCAAAACAGGCAGAAGCACCAGAGCGACTCGTAGAGGAAAGTAGGATGATAACCAACGCCGTCGATTATCTGCGCCCAAGGAAGATCCGTGACCCCGCCATGAGCCTCCTCGTTGAAAAAGTTCCCCCAGCGGCCTATGGACTGGGCGAGGGGAATCGACACCGCCACAAGGTCGGTGGTGCATGCAAAACTTTGCTTATAGTGCTTGCAGACGAAATAGCCCACAAAAAAGCATAGAATAAGTCCGCCGTGAACCGCAAGACCGCCTCCCCGCACATCTAAAATTTTCGCAAGATCTCCTGCGTAAGAGTCCCACTGGAAAATGACATAGTAGGCTCTTGCCCCGATTATTGCCGAGGGAATCATCCACAAAATGAGGTCGAGGATGAAATCCGGCTCGACTGCGTGTTTCGGCGCCCGCCTGTATGAGATGTAGGTCGCCAGCAGGAAGCCGAAGCCGATGAGGATTCCGTACCACGCAACATCAAGACCGAATATTGAAAATGCAACTTTCCCCGGTGAATGCATATATATCTCCTTTAACTGTTAATCTGATAATTTCTCGTTTCGCCCCTGTTTTCGGGCAGCAAAAACATTATACATAAAAACGAGCCTTTTGTCATCGCTCAAAACGAAGGAAAATAAAATTTGTATGCTTTAATTTTTCTTTAATCTTTCACCTGTATTATTGAGCCATAAGATAAAGATACAAAAAAAACTAAACGAAACCAAAAGAAATTAAAAAAGGGGGATTAATACCATGATGAAAAAAACTTTATTGAAAAACAAAACAAAATTGCAGGTCGCGGCGCTTTCGCTTATGCTGGCAGTTACTTTAACGGCGGCATTGCCTGCAGAGCTTGCCTCTGCAGAGACAACAACGCGGGCAGCAAGCGCAGAGCTTGCAGCGCCTACGAGCCTAAAAACTGTCGCAAGAGATGACGACGAGCTTACTCTTGCTTGGGATTCCGTTGCGGGAGCAGATGACTATGAAGTTTATCAATATTCCTCATCGGGAGAATGGATTTTGGCAGAAAAGACTCAGGCCAGCCATGCGGAAATAGAAGACTTGCTGTCCGCGAGCACCTATAAATTCAAGGTGAGGGCGGTTCAAGGAACCAAGACAGGCGAATTTTCCAAGGTATTCACAACGGCAACATCTCCAAGCGACGTTGATGAACTCAGGGCTTCATCGAAAACCAAAAATAGCATTACTCTCAGCTGGAACAAGGTCAGCCGCGCGGATAAATATCAGGTTTACAGATATAATCAGAGCACCGGAAGCTGGAAACGGCTGATTACCACCACAAAGACGAGCTATAAAGTGACGGGACTTTCTTCGGGAACCTATTATAAATTCAAGGTTCGCGCAATAAACGAAGCCTTGGGTTACAAGTATTATAGCGACTTTGAGGACATCAAGGTAAAGACAAAGAGCGCGGGGCTGGCTTCCTCTTCTGGATATATCAGCAAATCGAAAGCAAAGCAGATCGCTCTTGACAAAGCAGGGGTCAGCGCCTCGAGCGCAGAGTTTGTAAAAGCTTATCTTGACTACGACGACGGAGTGAGGATTTACGATATCGAGTTCTATGTAGGGGACTACGAGTACGAATTTGAAATAAACGCCCGCACAGGTAAGATCTACGACTACGACAGGGATTATAGATGGGATTAAAAATAGATGGGATTGAAACCTTAAAAAATCATTGAAAGTTAATAAAGCAGGCGGCTCCCCGGCGATAAGCCGGGGAGCCACTTACTATCCAAAGGCGTTTCCCGCCTAAATTGACGGTTGATTAACTTTTTCTAGTAGCTCCTCCAGCATTTCACGGCAGGCACCGCATTTGCTTCCGATATCTGCGACTTCGCAAAGAGTTTTTAGGTCCGTGATATGCTGATTGCGAATAATATCTTCCACTTCGCCGAGCGTTTTGTTCTTGCAGACACAGATCAAATAGTCTCTGCTCTTGCCGTCTATATACATACGATCATCTCCTGATTTCAAGCTGTGGATCTATTATATATGAAAACAAGCGAATTGTCATTAGAAAAAGTTTTTACGAAAAATGACGAGAAAAGTGCAAAAAATCATTGACAATCGGCAGATATTTTGGTAAGATAACTCTTGCAGTCAATGATTTGAGCAAATGCTCGAATCCGGTGTGGCGGTGTAGCTTAGTTGGCTAGAGCGTCCGGTTCATACCCGGAAGGTCGGTGGTTCGACTCCACTCGCCGCTACCATTTTTATAGAGTTTGGGAGTTTAGCTCAGCTGGGAGAGCATCTGCCTTACAAGCAGAGGGTCACAGGT
>CAVCFO010000010.1:0-49955 GCA_963601575.1 bacterium | reverse complement strand
TCGCAGGGCAGCTTGTATGCATCCCCTGCAAAAAACAGGAGGCTGGCAATATCACCTTGGAACTTTTAATCAGCAATCAGGGAGAGAAAATGATTCCGGCGTTCTTTTCTAAAGAATCGCAGATCGGGAATTTCGACCCGCAAACACTTGCAGAAATTCCGTTCCCGATGCTGAGAAATATTCTAATTGAGCTTCCGGAAGAGATCAGCGGTATTGTCATCGAGCCGTTTACCGAGAATATCATCCTGAATCGCAAGGTGCTTGCAGAATATGACTCGGCGACGCAGGGCATGACCGTTGAAAAGCATGACCATTTACAAAACACGACCTACCGTAAGGTCGACATTCTTCCAAGTGGGCTTATCGCAGCAGCCGGGAGCTTCCTGCAGGGGCAGATTGGCGTCAGTGCAGTGTGGGCGCTTCTTGCGCAGAATGATAACGAAAAGATCCCGCACCTGACCTTTGTCATTGACTATTTTGGCAGTAAATTCGACCTTTTCCCGAAGCTTGCGGAAGTGCTCAAACCTTTTATGCGGCCGGGACAGTCCTTTGAGCTGATCGACCGCAATCCGCAGATGAAGCCTTTTCTGAATGATGAGACCTGCATTTACCGAAGAAACAGCTCGGTGCAGTGAAGTGTGTGCAAAGAGATAGGTATATTTTGCTTGTGTTTTGTGCATAATTCTGCTATAATTTTATGCATGAAGGGAGGCTAAGGATATGCCACAGATTAGACCGATTACAGATTTGAGGAAAACCACGGAAATATCTGAAATATGCCATGCGAAACGAGAACCTATCTTTATCACAAAAAACGGGTATGGTGATTTAGTGGTTATGAGCGTTGAAACTTACGAGGAAATGATTGAGACGGCAAGAATCGATGCAGCGATCAGTGAGGCAGAAAAAGAATTTGCAGAAGAAGGAACCTTGCTTGATGCAAGAGAAACGCTGTCCGGTTTACGGAGGAAGTATTTTGGATAATTATGTTGTGAAATTGTATGCGCGTGCGTATCGGAATTTAGACGAAATTTACGCATATATTGCATATAACCTGCTTGAACCAACTGCCGCAGCCAATCTTGCAGACGAACTGGAAGCAGCCATATTAAGTCTGGAACAACTGCCGGATCGCGGGGCTGTTCGGCGCACCGGAATTTATGCGAATGGTGATTACAGACAACTGTTTGTGAAAAACTATGTGATTGTTTACCGCGTGCTGCATGAACGAAAAGAAGTACATGTTGTCACGATTCGTTATACCGCAAGCAATTTTTAA
The DNA here is from genome assembly GCA_963601575.1 of bacterium. Taxonomy (GTDB): domain Bacteria; phylum Bacillota; class Clostridia; order Peptostreptococcales; family Anaerovoracaceae; genus CAG-238. The sequence continues at coordinate 48,676 of CAVCFO010000010.1, read as the reverse complement.
GAAAAACAAATATAGAAATGATTTCAACGAGAATCCTACTCAAAGCGAGCAGGGTTCTTTTTTTCTGCTTTCGGCGGTAAAAATCCGTAGAATCCTGATTCAAAAAAACTTTTTGAAAAAAATTTAATTTTTTTGCTTATAATTTCGAAATTTTTTGGCTTTCAGTAATGAGGGGATAAAAAAGGCCTCTCATTGCACTTTGAAAACTGCATAGACCTTTAGCAAGTACTTTGCCGCTGCCGCGTCCTAACCCGGCGCAAGCCGTAAGGATTTTCCGCATGAATTTTACAAAAAAAAGAAAAACAAAAGAGCGAAAATCCTGCCGATGGTTTGGCACCCATCGGTATGGCGATGACAAGCAGCGGATGATCATGATACTTCTGTCCAGCCACAGCCCTGTAAGACGCAGGATCACGCAATGGGGGCAGCCCGTGGAGAACCCTCGGGAGGTGCGATTCCTATGAGAGGCGCGGCCGAGCCTCGCTTGCTAAGTGCCCTGCGGATTGGGGGATAGAGTGAAAATACAGCCGAAAATGGAAATAGATACTTTAGAATAAAAGAGCCGCCTTGATGGTGCATCGCGCCATATAGCCGAGGCATTTTCAGGGCGGCTGATACAAAGAATGAACTTATATATGGAGAAGAAAGTCAGAGTAACAAAAGCAGGGGGTGAAATGTATGAATCAAACAGTTCGAACCGTCAGACGAGGCGATGTATATCTTGCGGATCTGAATCCGACCATCGGCTGTGAGCAGGGTGGCATTCGGACTGTTCTCATTATCCAAAACGATATCGGAAACTGTTTTAGTCCGACGACGATTGTGGCAGCGGTCACCGCAAAACAGACGAAAAAAGAGCTGCCGGTGCATCTTGCGATATCGGCGCATATGCTGCATGCAGATTCCACGCTGCTGCTGGAGCAAATTCGAACCATCGACAAGTGCAGACTCAAAGGCTACCTTGGCAGCGTGAGCGAAAAGGAAATGCGCGACATTGACCGCGTGCTGAAACTCAGCATCGGACTGATACCACCGATAGCTGCGCGGAAGAAATACAGCAGGAAGTACATATAACAAGGATGCTGCAGCATTAAAAAATCAATATGAAAAAATGTTGCATTTTAAGCTGATTTGGGTATAATGTTAATAAGAGCAGTTGCTCTTTCGGGGCGTTTGTCAGAAGTGCCCGTCTTAAAAAAACTGAAGAAATTGTGAGGGGTTCGTCAGATGCACCTGTCTAAAAAAAGCTGAAGAATTTAAGAAAAAAAGTTGATTTTCCTCAACTTTTTTCATATAATAAAGGTGAGCAAGAAATTGCTCGATTTAAGTGCGTTGCTACTTTGAGTGCAACCCTTTAATTCAAGTGCTTCGCCACTTTGAGCGCGAGCCTTTAATTTAAGTGCTTCGCAGCTTTTTATGCGAACCGTTAATTCAGGGAGACGGCTGGTTTGTCTCCCTATTTTTTTACAAAGCCGCGGTCAGAATCGTGTAGCTACGAGGGAGAGAAAATATGGACTTTTATCGTATTGATGAGCAATATAATAAGTTTCTTCAAAAATATGAAAAAGAAAAACGAGGAGTAACGAAAGTTCCGAATGTAAGATACTCTGATCGAAATAAATTCACCTTTGGAATTGTCCTGCAGGTTCATGATATGGACTACTATGTTTCGGTGTCCTCTTTTTCTAAAAAACAGGAAGCAAATATTTTAATTCGGATACCGGGGGATGAAAAAGAGGTGAAAGGCTCTTTACGCTTTAACTATATGATCCCGGCACCACCGGAGTGCACAGAGCGGATTGTGATCAAAGAAATCGAAGATGAAAAATATCGAGCATTGTTGGATAAAGAATATCAATTCTGCATTGAAAATGCGGAACGAATCCAAAAGAAAGCGAAGAAAATTTATGAAATGGTCACGAACAATCAGAAGCAGATTTTAACAGATAACAGCTGTGCTTTTCACATCTTAGAAGAAGCATGCCGAGCTTATATCGAAAAAAACAAAACAGATGACTAACTTACATATTTTATATAGGAAAGTCTTTGATCCTCTGAGAAACCCTCAGGGGATTTTTTATTTGGCAAAAATATCAGGAAACTGAAAACGAATCAGCCCACTCCTAATATTTATTATATATTTTGAGGGGAGAAATCTCCTCAAGGCCGACTCCCTGATGTCTACGTGCATCGGGGAGGTTGGTAAATTCACAGACGAATCCTCTGACAAAGCGCAGGGGATTTTTTTATGGGAGAATTGGAGAAAGTGTCATGAAAAACGAAAAGAAGAAGAAAGAAACCGAGCAGGCCATGCGCCTTGCTGCGCACCTTTACTGCGTAAACCTTTTGAACATGCTTTTGAAAATCGGTGCGATCACCGAGGAAGAATTTGTGCGGATCAAAGCCGCAAACGCTGTATTTTACAAGGCCACAGGCGAAAATTGTATAAAAATATAATCATTGCAAATAACGCTGGATGTATTTGAACTTCTATGGTAGTGTTGCTGTTGCCGCAAGCGGAGCCTTGCGGACAACACAGAAAGGAAGTGCAAAATGAACGTTACAGAGATCAAACCAATCGAGGCAGCAAGCATGCAAAAGATCCGGCTTGCCGTATACTGCAGAGTCTCTTCAGACTCCGAAGACCAGCTGCACTCGTTTGCCAATCAGATTCGTTACTACAACGCCTATGTGCGAGGTCATCCACAGTATGAGCTGGTCGACATTTACGCCGACGAGGGTATTACAGGAACCTCGATGAAGAAACGCGATGAAATGAACCGCATGCTTAATGACTGCAAAGGCGGCCGCATTGACCGCATCCTAACCAAAAGCGTCAGCCGCTTTGCGCGAAACACCGAGGAACTTTTGCTATGCGTGCGCATGCTGAAAGAAATCGGTGTGAGCGTGTATTTTGAGGAACAGGGCATCGACACGGCAAAGCTAAGTGCCGAAATGATTTTAACCATGCCCGGCGTGGTCGCGCAGCAGGAATCCATCTCCATCTCGGAGAACATGCGCTGGAGCTACCGCAAGCGAATGGAACGCGGGGAGTTTAACTGCTGCAAAGCCGCATACGGCTTTCGAATGATCGACGGCCTGCTTGAAATTTTCGAGCCGGAAGCAAAAGTGGTGCACTGGATGTTCCGCCTCGCGCTGCGCGGTATCGGAAGGCAAAGCATTGCCAATCTCTTGACCGCAAAGAACATCCCAACGCCAAGCGGCGGCAAGACATGGTCGTATACAACCGTAGACCAAATTCTCCGAAATCCGCGCTATATGGGCGATGCCATCCTGCAGGAAAGATACACGACGCAGACCCTGCCGTTCAAGCGGAAGAAAAACAACGGCGAAATGCCGAAGTACTATGTGGAAAACGCAAATCCTGCGATCGTTACCAGAGAGGTTTTCGAGGCGGTGCAGATTCTGCTGGATCAAAGACGCGGAAGCAGCTATGCACAGCGAAATCGTTATCCTTTCTCCGGTATCCTATACTGCCCGGACTGCGGCAAGACCTTTCGCAGACAGACCACAAACGGCAAAGCCTACTGGATGTGTGCGGCAAAATCTGCAGGCAAAACAAATTGCCGCTCGATCCGCTTTCCCGAAGCGCAGCTGGAAGATACTTTTACACTGCTGCTGCACAAACTGCGGGATAACAGAGAAAGCCTCGTTGAACCACTGATTCAAAAGACGGAAGAATTCTACCACACGCGCCATGCAAAGACCGAAGAAATTCAGCGCATCGATAAAGAGGTCGCAGACCTTGCCGCAAAGAATCACCTGCTTGTGAAACTATATAAGCAGCAGTCAATGGGCGCGGAAGATTATCACCAGCGTGTCAATGAAATCAACCGGCGGATCCTATCGCTTCGAAGAAAGCGAAGCGGACTGCTGTACTGCGCAGAGGAAAGTCAGCATCTGGGTGAGCTCAGAGAACTTAACGACCTCTTAAAGAGCGACAACAGCAGTTGGGCATTCAATTCGGAGATTTTCCTCGAGCTGGTCGACAAAATGTGCGTACAAAGCAGGGATAACATCACCTTCGAAGTACTCGGCGGGATTCCGCTTACCGAGCATGTAGCAGGATAGGGAGGTGCAGCATGAAAATCAGAAATATCCCTTTTGGGTGGAAATATGAAAACGGGAAAAAAGTGTTGGATGAAAAAGAGGCAGATGTGCTTAGAAACATGTACCGAGACTATCTGCAGGGAAACAGCCTTGCAGCGAGTGTCAGGCTATTGGAACTTCTCAAAATCGAATATCAGGAAGGAAAAACAGGCTGGAATAAGAGCAGGGTCAGACGGCTCCTCAGTGATGAGAGATATCTTGGAACAGAAGAATATTCACCAATCATTGATCGGGAGACCTTTGAAGCGGTACAGAAGAAACTCAAAGAGGCCAATCAGCAGGGAGCAGTCAATCGAAAGGACGCCATTTATCAAATTCACAATGTACACTGCGACCGGTGCGGCGCGATCATGAAACGCAGACCCAGCTACAGCGGCAAGCGCCATGAAAGATGGGTTTGCCAAGACGACAGCTGCCATCTCATCGCAGCCAAACCGGATGCGGAGCTGATAGAGGAGCTGCTCACGCAATTAAATGCACTGATTCAAGAACCACAAAAGATTCGGTACGAGAAAAAGGAACCTACCGAAAAGAAGAAACAGCCGGCAAAAGCAAGGGCGCTTGTCCTTAGAGAGGATATCGAGGATCAATACCGGAAGCTGACCGCGCAGATTGCAGAAGCCTACAGCAGACTGGACACAAACGAATACCTGACGCAGCGACTGAGAGATGAGTTTAATAGACAGGAACCGCTCTCAGTTTTTTCATGGGAACTTTACGCACATGCCGTCAAGGAAGTCCGTATGCAGGCTGACGGCACCATCAGCATTATACTGAAAAATGAGCAGCGGATCGGAGGTGGTGAGGATGCAGACCATGCAGACAGCCAGACAGACTCCGAGTAGGAAGGTCAGAATTATTCCGGCGACAAAACCGCTTGCAAAACCCGAAGATACCTTAAGCCGCCCTCTGCGTGTAGCAGCCTACTGCAGGGTATCGACCGAGATGGAAGAACAGCTCAACAGCTATGCCGTACAGACCTTGCACTACACAGAAAAGATCAAAAGCACACCAAATTGGGAATTTGTCGGCGTCTTTGCGGATAAGGGCATCAGCGGCACCGCGGTGAAGAACCGCGACGAATTTAATCGCATGATACGATACTGCAAGCGTGGACGCATCGATATGATCCTCACCAAATCCGTATCCCGATTCGCACGCAACACCTTAGACTGCATCAAATACATACGGACGCTCAAAGAGATTGGTGTTGATGTATACTTTGAGGAACAGGGAATCCACAGCATCAAGGCAGGCAGCGAATTTTTGATCTCAATCTTCGGTAGTCAGGCGCAGGCCGAATCCGAAAACCTTAGTGCGAACATCCGCTGGGGCAAGGACAAAGCTGCCGCACAAGGAAAGGTCGCTTTCCCCGCAAAACTATACGGCTACCGCAGAAATCCGGACGGAACCGTCGAAATCGTTCCGCATCAAGCGGCGGTTGTGCGAAGAATCTATGATGCATACTTAGACGGCGATACTGTCCTTGATATCATCAAAAGTCTTGCCGCCGATGGAATACTTTCACCGGACGGAAAAGAAAAATGGCACAAGAATACGATCATCGGTATTCTCACCAATGAAAAGTATGCAGGTGACTACCTCACGAACAAGACTTTCTGTGCAGACTGCCTGACAAAGAAAGTCGTGCGTAACAACGGAGAACGAGTCCAGTACTATATCGAAAATCACCACCCGGCGATTATTCCACGTGAGATCTTCCTGAAAGTGCAGGAAGAAATGGCTCGCAGGACAAGCCTTGAGCCAAAAGGCGATTTTTCCTCCACAACCGGCGTTGGCAAGTATCGCAGTCAGTATCTGCTGAGCGAGATCCTGATCTGTGGAGACTGTGGCGCACGCTATAAAAGAGTCAACTGGTATCGCAACGGGAAGCGCAAAGTGGTCTGGCGCTGCATCAACCGTGTGCAGGGCGGCCCGGAGCGGTGCAGCTCGCCGACCATCGAAGAACAGCACCTGCATGCGGCCATTATGCAGGCTGTCATGCGGCTGGCAAAACAGGATACCGATGCCCTTCGCGTCCTAAAGGAACAAATCCGCGCAGGCATTCTTGGCAGTGATGACGGAGCTGAAAACATCGAAACCCTGCAGCAGCGTATCGCCTTGATCGATACCGAAATCGATGCAAAGATCAGCAGCGTCACCGCAGACAACATCGAGGACTACGATGACAGGGCCATCATGAAGCTGCTCACAGAGAAAAGCGAACTGGAGCATAGACTCCAAAAGGCAATCGAGCAAAACGCAGCCAGAGAGGGCAAAGAAGAAAAAGTACAGGAAGTCCTGCAGATCACAGACATGCTGAAGAATCACCCGATGAAATTCGACGACAAAATGCTGCGCAAACTGCTCAAGCGCGTCGAAGTCCTATCCACCGAAGAAATCCTGATCACCTTCACAGGCGGCCTGCAAGTGCGGGAAAAAATGCAGGATACCCTTAAACGGATGCCGATACGGAAAAGGTAAAAAATAATAGGTGCCAAAATGTGTTGGAAAAATTTTCAGAATAGCGTATAATATTAAAGAAGGGACAAAGTGTCCTACAAATCTTCTGATTTGGGAAAGGAGTGGTGCGACATGGACAAACTGTTCGAGTTTACTATGTTAGCTTCAGTATCTTGAGAAAGATGCATACAGCAATCTATGCGGAGGCGAGCAGTCTCCTTTCCTTTATAGAAAATGTGTGAGGTAAAAACATGGAGAAAGAAAAAATAGAAACTTGGTACCACTATACCGACTTCGAAAAATTTAAATGCATCTTACAAAATGGAACTTTAAGATTTAAATGCAGCACACAATCCAATGATATTTTGGATACTCGGTATTTTGTTGATCTGCTAAATGAAAGCAACATATCCGATCTGTGCGAGGCACCAGAGGACATGGCAGCACTGAATGACTTCTGTGCAAGCTACTTCAAATCCGAATCATATCAACCCAAGATATCGGCTTATGTAGCTTGTTTTACGGAAATAAAGGATTCAAGATTGCTATGGGATGCATACACGATGAACAGACCGAAGATTGGAAACACGGCGGAAAAGTGTGCACCTAAATATAATGGTGTCATTATAGGATTCAATGCTAAAAAAATCAGAGCGTTGATTCGACAATATGATGACAAGCCGGAATTTGCAAAAGCCTATGTCACGCCAATCATATATGACAAACCAGGTCAGCTACAATTGCTGGGAGTTTCCTTTTGGGATTTCGATAATCTACTTGAAGAAATAAGAAGGGACTCTGATCAGACACAAATTCTCACAACACCGATTACGGGAGGTAATGCTTCTATAAGCACAAAAAAGTGTCTTACAGAGGCAAAGTCATATTTGATAGAGAAAATAGAAACATTAGCACCAGCGATGAAACATGAATTTTGGCAAGAAGAAAAAGAAGTCAGAGCGATATTATGCAGAGACAGTTCTTGGGGAAACCAAGATGAAGTAGAAAAGGGCGAAAGTAACAACAGATATATAGATTTATCGATTACGGAGGACATGATTGAGGCCATAGTCTTAGGACCAGAATTTGGAGAGGCAGAAGAAAAAGAACTCAACACCATGACAAACGCCAAGATCCATTTCGCTAATCTTAATCATGAAAAGTCAAAGGGGACAGGCATTATCAGATTTCGATAAAGAGGGTAATATCTTGTAAGCGTGTGCGTTTTGTGAATTTACATTTTTTGAGGAGCAAACTATGTACAAAGCAGGAAAGAAAGGGTATAATATCAATACCTTTATCTTTTGAGCACAAGGGAAAAGGTGTTGTGATGTATGCAACTGTAAGGAAAGTGGTGATGTGTTATTCATACTAAAGACATTAGGTATCGAAAATGGAAAAAGAATAATGATGATAGAAATTTTCAGCGACGGTACAGATCAAAACAGAAAAAAAAGAAAGCACAAAAATCAAAAATAATTATAAAGCAAAAATTACTCGGAGAAAAAGAAGAACTTATAGTACCTGAGTGTTTTAGCATCATTGAAAATCCAGATGAAACAATTACTTTCTTTAATGGAATCATCCAGAAGATTGACAAAATTCGAAAAGAGTTTTCTTCATACAATCAAGCATCTCGCGTGAGGAAGATAATTTTCCTTAATATGCGGAATACAAAAAAGGTGACTGGCGATGCATTAATGTATTTGCTGACAATAATAAAAAATACACGAGGAAAGAGAAAAATCCCCATTGCATGGGAAGGAAATCTTCCTGCAGATTCAGATTCTAAAAGAATGATTCATAATTCAGGCTATCTGCGATTTATGCAAACGGAGAAGAAACCTTTAACCAAGACAGATGAACATATACAGATTCAGACCGGACAAGGATATGAATATTCTGATAAGGCCACAGGGGAGAGTATAGATATTAGAACAAAAATTGTTGATTTTACTTGCGAAAAGCTCAATAAGAATAAAACAGAAATTAATTTTCTTATGACAATGCTGACTGAAATGATAACGAATATTAAGGATCATGCATATGATGCTAAAGAGAATATTTTTGATCATAAGTGGTATATATTCGTAGAGAATACAGAAGATAGAATCAAATATACTTTTATGGATAATGGGTTAGGAATTCCGACAACAATCAAAAAAAGTGCGTTTGAGAAATTAGTAGATATCGTTTGGGAAAGAGAATATAAATATATAGAGTCCGGAATTAGTGGACTGGAAAAAAGAAGTAAGACAGGTCAAGTTGAAAGAGGAAACGGACTGCCCTCAATATATGAGCAATATATTAAGGGATTCGTCGATAAACTTATCATTATTTCGAATAAAGCATATTATATCGAATCTGAGCCAAAAGATTTGCGAAATAGCCTAAACGGAACAATATTTTATTGGGAAATAAAAAAGGAGGGAACTGGTTAACTATGGTATTAGATGTAGTTCAAAGTTATACAGACAAACCAGGGGCACGATACAAATCTCAAGGAAGATTTTCTGGAGAAGAATTTAGAGATGAGATTTTATATCCAAAATTTATGGAAGCAATTGAAAATGGAGAAGAACTAATCGTAAACCTTGATGGGGGATATGGATATGGATCTTCTTTCTTGGAAGAAAGTTTTGGAGGCTTAGTTAGAAAACTAAAGCAAGAGAAAAGTACGAATGTAAATCGCGTAAAAGACATAAAGATTGTTTCAAATGATAATATCGCATGGGTCGATAAGATTAGCGAATATATTCGTAATGCGATGAAACAGTAAAAGGCAGTGCGATAATTTAAATGAAGAAGGAAAACAAGAAAAACAAGAAAAACAAAAAATATTTGGGCTATATAGTAGGAATGTTAGTAGCAATTGCCATTCTTTCGCTTCTTGCCATATTTTTTAATTGTATAAGTTTATTTCGATATAACTTTATGGAAATAGTGACTACGATAGTCGTTTCAATTGGTATTTTTGTTTTAACCCAAAGTAAAGATCAGGAGCGTCGAAAAAATGACAAATTGGAGAGGATCATATCGCTGTTAGTCGTGGATTTATATGACGCATTTGGACAACCGATTCAGAGTGAAAATAGAGAAAAGTATCTTTTAGCATTTAAAAAGATTGATACAAAACTGCGAGCTATAGAGACACTATCAAGTCATTTAAATTGTGAGACAGAAATTAAAGAAATCAAACAGTATAGAGAGCGTTTAGATGAGTTCGTTATGGACAACCTTGATATTGCAGGATATTTTGATGCTTCGAATCGAAAAATGAGAATTCCAAATTGGATATGCGATATAGAAACACGCTTGAACAATATAGTTCTAAAAATGTATGAAAATTGATGTACATAAGGAAAGGTTTTTTATTGTGGATCTTTTGAAAATGCAAGTTCAACTACTTGCCTAAAAAAGTTGAGCCTGAGTCACGGGGGTTCGAAAAGGTCATAGTCCACAAAGCCAAAAGGACACTCCTGTGAGTGTCCTTTTGGCTTTCATACGAAAGCATGAGGGACTTGAACCCGAGAGGGCGTGAGCGTCAGCGAGAGCCTCCACGTCGCAGCAAACTACGCTGTTATCAAAAGCCGGCCGTAAAGGCCGGTTTTTTCATGCGCTCCGTTGCTGCTCCTTTTCCCCAAAAAGCTAACGCTTTCCGGGGACCCCGAATATAAGCAGCTCACGGTCCGAAGGCGACCGAAAGGGGAGCCGAGGAGGCAGTCTGCAAGCGAAGCGCGGCAGGCGACCAGTCCCTCATCGCGCCAAATCACAGACGTAACCCGAGAGGGCGTGAGCGTCAGCGAGAACCTCCACGTCGCAGCAAACTACGCTGTTATCAAAAGCCGACCGTAAAGGCCGGCTTTTTCATGCGCTCCGCTTCCGCTCCTTTCCCCAAAAAGCTAACGCCTTTCCTTTACCGTGCAATTTATTACTTTTTCGTGTCAACCCCGAATAAACCCCTATTAAGCCTTGAAAAATCCAAAGGATTGTGTTATACTATATGATATAAAATTGTATTTTCGTGAAAACGGAGGATTTCACCATGGATAACAACCTTGAACGCTGGTATTCAATGAAAGAGATAATGGAATATTTGGGCGTTAGCCGTGATACAGTTCTCGACTGGATTGAACGTCGCAATATGCCCGCCGCTAAGATAGGCAGACTGTGGAAATTCAAGGTCAGCGAAGTCGATGCTTGGATGAAATCCGGCGTTGCGGCGGATAAGTAATTTGTATTTGGAGGTGCGATATGGCACTTGAAAATAAATTAGCTCTTATAAATTCTGCCGATCTTGCCCGTGAAGAAGAACGCATCAGTAAGAAAAAAGCTGTGGAATTATTTGAAAACCGTGTGCTTGATTCTCTTCCGGCGGGTAAATTTTCTACCTTGCAGGCAATTCATAAGTTTCTGTTTGAAGATATTTATGACTTTGCCGGCAAGCTTCGCACGGTAAATATGGCAAAAGGTAATTTTCGTTTTGCACCGCTTATGTACTTACAAGCTGCACTTGAAAACATTGATAAAATGCCGCAATCTACCTTTGACGAGATAGTAGAAAAGTATGTTGAGATGAACATTGCCCACCCTTTCCGTGAGGGCAACGGACGAAGCACTCGCATTTGGCTCGACCATATTTTGAAAACCGAAATCGGCAAAGTAGTGGACTGGAGCAAGGTTGATAAAGAAGATTACTTGCTTGCAATGGAGCGTAGCCCGATAAAAGATATTGAAATAAAACACCTTTTGAAAAACGCACTTACTGACGAAATAGACAGCTGTGAGGTCTATATGAAAGGTATCGACCATAGCTATTATTACGAGGGTTATACAACTTTCAAGACAGAAGAATTGTAAACAGACAAGTTCTGTATCGTCATAGCAAGCAGACTGTTTTAACTCCCAATCCTCCTCGCAAACAGTTCTTGTTAGGGACACCCTGATAGACGTAGACGAAATTCATAACCTTAAACAATAAAAAGTAAAAGCTACTAACTTAGAAACGTATTTACAGCTATTACGAGCAGAGAACCACCCGCACAGAAATAGAAAACGAAACCAAAGAGGCAGATATTGTATCTGCAAGGATAACAAAGCTTTTAGGTGAAAAGGCATTCCGGTTTTCCCCAGCTGAATGGATTACCATTCACCGCAGATTGTTCGAGGGCGTGTTCAATCACATAGGTCAGGTCAGACAGTACAACATCACAAAGAAAGAGTGGGTACTGAACGGCGATACCGTCATTTATGCGGCTATGTGGATGAAAACAATCCCCAAAGTGTCAATCCTAAAGTTCCAAAGTCTCAATTTGACACTTTGGACTGCACGTTGGAGGAACTGGCGATTTTAGAATTGATTGCAAAAAATCCGACTGTCAAACAACAAGAACTGGTCGAGGCGACCGGAAAATCTCTCAGCACCGTAAAGCGCATAATGAAATCCCTGCAGGATAAAAACTATATCCGCCGTGAAAGCGGAAAACGCTACGGCAAATGGGAGGTTTTAGTGTAATAATTATATTTGTCGCCATTAAGATGAAATATTTGTAAATTGTAACGAGGTGCTTGATTATGATAAAAACCGTATCACAAACAACAATCGCTGATGTGTTTTCATTAACCAGTGATAAGATATATAAAATTCCAAAATACCAACGTGAATATACTTGGGGAATTAAAGAATGGGATGCACTTTTTAGTGATGTAACCGAAAATGACTTTGGTTATTTTCTCGGCTCCTATATTTGTGTAAATAGTGGTTCACTCAATGGAACGGTTTTGGAAGTTATTGATGGTCAGCAAAGATTTTCAACAATAACTTTATTATTGGCTGCTCTCTATTCCGAACTTGCTAAAGACAAATCCGAAATGGATGAAGATGATTTAAGCGAACTATCAAATTTGAGAAATGAGCTTGCAAACAAAAAGCAGAAATTCACCGCAACCGGCGGTAAAATCACCGAATATAATCAGCGACTTCTTCTCCAAAAACAGAACTCAAATGACGAAGATTACACCTACATTCTTTCCGACAATGGTATTATAACCGCTAAGCACACAAAACCTACGAATTTTGGGAATAGAAGAATTGCAAAAGCTTATCGTCATTTCCTGAAATTGATTGCCGATGAAGTACAGGAAATCAAAACCGACAATCCCAATATTACCGATATAGGTGCGCTATTCCAGATTGTCAGAAAATTTGAGGCGGCAGTATTGGTAGGAATTGAGGTGGATACCAACAAAGATGCTTATATGCTCTTTGAATCTCTTAACCATCGAGGTGTGCCACTTTCAGCTCTTGATTTAATCAAGAATTCCCTGATTGCTCAAGCTGAAAACTCTTCTGATGCAGATAATGCTTATGAACAATGGAAGCAGATATTGAAAGCAGTAGGTCAAGATGATTATTCTGTTCAGGAACGTTTCTTCAGACAATTCTATAACGCTTTTAGAGAAGAATTGAACGCTCCCTATAAATCTGCAGACAAGAAATACTACCTTGGTTATTTGGCTACAAGGACAACATTGATAGACATCTATGAAAAGATGATAAAGAGCGATTATCGTGCACTTTTGGAAAATCTTTCAGAAAAAGCCAGCAAATACTCTATTATCGTAAATAATACCGAAGACGAATACATTTACACAACAAGCTTGCAGAACTTGGCGAGAATTTCCGGTACTCCTTCATATTTGTTGTTGATGTATCTATTAACCAATCAAGAAAATCTTTGCATTTCGGATGCAGATATCAAATCAATCGTTGATACGCTGATTGTATTCTTTGTAAGGAGAAATTTAACTGACGTTCCTAATACCCGCAAACTCACACAGTTGTTTATAGATATTATTGCGAAAGTCAAATCGGAAAGCGGAATCAAAATTGTATCCAGCATCAGAGATATGCTCAAGTCAGTTTCCGCAACAGATGAAGCCTTTGAAGAAAAGCTGCGTGGTTCTATTTATGATGAAAACCCTGAAGCGACTCGCTTTGTTCTGTGCAATATAGAAGCACAGCATCAGACTAAGGAAATATACTCTGATTTGTGGTCGAGAGATACAAGTAATAAGTATGTTTGGACTATTGAGCATATATTCCCCGAAGGCGAAAATATCCCTAAAGAATGGGTTGATATGATTGCTAATGGAGACAAGGCCAAAGCAATTCAAATCAGAGCCGATTATGTACATACTATCGGTAACTTAACAATCACCGGCTACAACCAAAATCTTTCCAATATGTCTTTTGAACATAAGAAGGACCGAAAATCAAAAGACAAGACGAAAAATATCGGTTACAGAAACGGCCTGTTCTTAAACGAGGATGTTGTAACCGAAACCAAATGGACTGTTGATAACATAACTACGAGAACAAACAAGATTGTAAAAACACTTCTCGAAATGTATAAGTGGTAAATTTATTATCCCGCATATATCTTTTCCTCAAGCCAAGGTTCATTGGCACCATTAGTGCGAAATTTGTAGATACTTGAGAGAAAATAACGAAGGAGATCAGCTATGAGGAATTTTGCGAAAAGCAAAGTGAGAAACGATGGATAACAAAACACAAGAGAAAAACAATTTTTACCTAAGCCTTGCAGGACGGCTTGTATGCATCCCTTGCAAAAAACAGGAGGCCGGCAATATCACCTTGGAACTTTTAATCAGCAGTCAAGGCGAGAAGATGATTCCGGCGTTCTTTTCTAAAGAATCGCAGATCGGAAATTTCGACCCGCAAACCCTTGCAGAAATTCCGTTCCCAATGCTGAGAAATATCCTAATTGAGCTTCCAAAAGAGATTAGCGGCATTGTCATCGAGCCGTTTAGCGAGAATATCATCTTGGATCGAAGCACGCTTGCAGAGTATGACTCGGCGACACAAGGGATGACGGTTGAAAAGCACGAGCATTTACAAAACACGACATACCATAAGGTCGACATTCTTCCGAGCGGGCTTATCGCAGCAGCCGAAAGCTTCCTGCAGGGGCAGATTGGCGTCAATGCGGTGTGGGCGCTTCTTGCGCAGAATGATAACGAAAAGATCCCGCACCTGACATTTGTCATTGACTATTTTGGCAGCAAATTCGACATCTTCCCGAAACTTGCGGAAGTCCTCAAACCGTTTATGCGGCAGGGACAGTCCTTTGAGCTGATCGACCGCAATCCGCAGATGAATCCTTTCCTGAATGATGAAACCTGCATTTACCGAAGAAACAGTTCGGTGCAGTAAAGTGTGTGCAAAGATGAATGCATGCATTAAGGAGAAACTTATGCTTACAAAGAAGGAGAAATATTTGCAAATGCAAATTTTTTTCTTTACAATGCGAACTTTTATGATAAGATAGAAGAAGAAAATATCAGATATATCACGGATTACAGGAAGAAAAGGAGATTGTGTAGGTAAAAACGCATGGATCTATCATATAACAAGCTATTTAAGTTACTGATCGACAAAGGAATGAAAAAGACGGTTTTTGCCAAAACTGTAGGTATCAGTGCGAATACCTTGGCAAAACTTTCGCATAACGAGATGGTTTCGATGAAAATCATTGTTCGCATTTGCAGAACGCTTCATTGTACAGTAGATGATATCATGGATATCTTACCGGAAACGACAGAAAGATAGGAGGAGGGGTATATGTTTCTAAAATCAATGACTCTTCATAATTTCAGATGTTTTTCAGATTTGAAAGTGAATTTTAACAATAGGCTTACCGTGCTTGTGGGAAATAACGGTGCAGGGAAATCCACCGTTCTGGAAGCTGCCGCTATCGCAGCGGGAACCTTGACCTCAGCAATGGATGGACTGACGAATTACGGAATTAAAAAAAGCGATGCACATTACAAATGTTTTGATTTAGGAAGCAATGTGGATGTACAGCCACAATTTCCGGTTGAGATCACTGCCGTGGGTACGGTTAATGGTCAGGAAATCTCCTGGGTCAGAAACTTAAATTCTGCAAAGGGCAGAGGGGGTCTTGCTTCCGCAAAAGAAATGACAAGGATTGCAGAAAACTATCAGAGTCGAATGAGAAACGGCGACAAAGAACTGAAACTTCCCATCATCTCCTATTATGGGACAGGGCGCCTTTGGAATCAACACAGAGAAAAAAAGAACGATATCTTTAAAAAAAACAGTAGGAGCAACGGCTACATCGACAGTTTAGATGGTGCTGCCAACGATAAACTGATAATAAAATGGTTTCAAAAGATGACCATGCAGCAATTCCAAAGAGGAGAATTGATTCCGGAATTCACAGCGGTGAAAATGGCGATGGAGCAAGTGTTTGCGTCTATCGCAGGAGTTTCAAATGTTCAGGTACAATTCAACTTGGATACCGGCGATATTGACATCCTGTATTTTGATAAAAACAAGGAACATATCAGAATTCCTGTTTCGCTGCTTAGTGACGGGTATAAGTGCACCATCAGCCTGATTGCAGATATCGCATATCGTATGGCCATCCTGAACCCGCAGCTTTTGGACAAGGTTTTGACGGAAACAGAGGGTATCGTTCTGATTGATGAAATTGATCTGCATTTACATCCAAGTTGGCAGAAACGTATTCTAAAGGATTTGATGGAAGTTTTCCCAAAGGTTCAGTTTATCGTAAGCACGCACGCACCTGAAGTTATCAACTCGGCAAAACAGGAATCTATTGTTGTGCTGAGTAACAATACGGTTATGCCTGCAATGAATGAAACTTATGGCAAAGATGCGAATACGATTCTCAGAGAAGTTATGGATGTTTCCGAAAGACCGGATGACATAAAGCAATTGTTTGACCAACTTTACAGCCTGCTTGATGAGGAGGCGTGGCAGCAAGCTGAGCATCTCATAGAAAAACTGGAAGAGGAAATCGGAAGTGATGATCCAGAAGTGAATGCTTGCCGTGTGCGTCTTGAATTAGAGCAAATGTAAGGAGAACACGATGATTGAGATAAAAAAAGGCAGAGAACCGGATCGTTTGCTTTGGTATCGGCAACAAAAGGGAGCTTCTTATGAGGAAATGGATAAGAGAGTCAAAGAAGATTTGCTTAAAAAGTTACTTCAGGAGCAAGGACATCTTTGCGCTTATTGTATGAAGCGGATCCCAGAAAAGCAAGGGATACCTACGGTTTCGATCGAACACTGGCTTCCGAGAAATCCGGACAACAAAGAAGATCTTGGTCAAGGACTGGATTACAGAAATATGCTTGCCGTTTGTTCAGGCAACCGCGGATGTGGTGATAAGAGAGGGATGACTTGTGATGCACACAGAGGCAATGAACCCTTAAAAGTGAATCCCTGTGACAAGAATACACTGCGAGGGATTACATATACTTCTGCGGGAAGAATTCAATCATCTGATCCGGATATTGATGATGACCTTAATCGAAAACTAAACCTGAACAGTGAGAAAATTTCTCTGCCGGAGAACCGTAAAAAAGCACTGCAGGAATTGTTTAAAGATATAAAGAAAAAACAGGGAACAGGCGATATTTCCCTGTATTGCAAAAGAAAATTAGAGAAAATACGAGAAGCTGATGATCCAAAGACGCCTTATGCTGGAATCTTGATTTGGTGGCTTGAAAAGAAATGCAGACAAACAAAGGAATTCGGCACGAATCGATAATACGAAAAAATGAGCGGAATGGAATGGCAGATGTGATAGCAATTTTGAATCTGCAAAATGATAACGATGCAACCGAAGAAGTCGATGCCGCCATCCGTGCGGCAGAAAAAGAATTTGCAGAAGCAGGAACCTTGCTTGATGCAAGAGAAATGCTGTCCGGCTTACGGAGAAAGTATTTTGGATAATTATGTTGTGAAATTGTATGCGCGTGCGTATCGGGACTTAGACGAAATTTACGCATATATTGCATATAATTGATTGAAAAGTTACGTTTTCCTCACGGGGATTCGAAAAGGTCACTGCCTCCACGTCGCAGCAAACTACGCTGCTATCAAAAACCGGCCGTAAAGGTCGGTTTTTTCATGCGCTCCGCTTCCGCTCCTTTCCCCAAAAAGCTAACGCTTTCCGGGGGCTCCGAATATAAGCAGCTCACGGTCCGAAGGCGACCGAAAGGGGAGCCGAGGAGGCAGCCTGCAAGCGAAGCGCCGCAGGCTGCCAGTTGCACAGAACACTTTGACTTGATAAACTATCCGTACACATCAAACTGTGCAAAAAAGATATTCGATAGTAAAGGAGGCAAAATTGAACATACAGAGAAATTAGAATCAAAGTCAAACTATGAGTTAGATAAAATCAAAATTTTTTTTTTTTCAAATATTTATGCAAGAATGACGTCTTTATAGTTAAGAGATGTTGATGGTGTAGTGAAAGGAGGGAGTTTTAGTGGATGAATGTATTCCGTCCTCTTCCCATGTGGAAGGTGAAATTGAAAAAGGAATGTTGACCGAGGCTCTTAACAAGTGGGTTGGAGAGCTTCCGCAAATGGATCGCATCATTTTCCTGCGGCGATACTGGTTCGGAGAATCTCTAAAAAACCATTGCAAAAATATATCGGCTGACTCCGGCGGATGTTGCAACCCGCATTCTCGGCAGGTAAACACATATGGGTATCCAAAATTAGTGGTGATTTCTCCCAAATCGGTTGTGGGAAGGAACTGGTGGATACCCAATTAAAAAATGCAAAAAAATCAGGCAATCGAGTAAATGTTCGGTTGCCTGATTCCGTGCAAAACATATTTTCTGTATTATCTTAATTTTGGGCCATTTACAGCATGTTTTTTGTAAAGCCTTCGGCTATTATCAGTTCGAAAACAGCTTACCTTTTACTCAATCTGTGATGATTTAAGGAAATTAAGAAAATTTACCTGTCGGACTGCAGGTTAAGGTGACTTTCTCTGTTACAGAGTCAATTGCGCTGCCTAAGTGATATTTTTTTCCGGTTACACGAACATACCACAGGACTGTTCCGCTCCTTCCTCAAAACTTTCTTATTCAATTACAATAACTCTTTCATGAATGATACTTTCTTTACTGTCCAAGTAAGCCTTATAGCAGGATATACCCCAAAAAGCAGTGCTTAATGCTGCAAGTAGCAGCAGGACGGCAATGGCTCGTTTGATGGATCTGCTAAGAGAAATCTTTTTGCACAAATCCTCCGTCTGCAGTGCTTCCACAATGTAATCATGGACGATCTCTTCCGGCGTGGAGAAACGCGCAATGACATCTTCCATGGTGCAATTCGGTGATTGACTGCAAAATTCGTTGACAGAATCTTTGAAATCTCTTAAAAACTGCTTTTCTTTCTTTGTGTAGAGTGGGAGCAGTAATTTGATCTGTCTGAAATAAGTGTCAAGTTCCTTTTGATTCATGATTCACCGTCCTCACATGGTAATATCTCGCACGTCAGCATCGCGTCGATACCGTCCCTGAGATTTTGATATTCCTCGCGCAAATTGTTTAGACGTGCAAGACCTTCCGACTCTAAGTGGTAATACACGCGAATCCTTCGCTTGCCTGCCCGTTCTTCGCGATCCGAAATATAATGGCTGTCAAGGAGTTTGTACAGCGTCGGATATAAGGTGCTTTCGGTTACTATGAGTCTGCCACCGGAAACTGTTTCCAACAGCGGGACAAACTCGTAACCATAGATATCTTTCTTTTCTAATAAAGTTAAAATGATCAGTTCAGCAAAGCTGAACCTGAAATTTGTTTTTGTGCGCACGGGGAGACCTCCCTTCAAATGTATTATTACATAGCATTTCAAAAATGTAAATACTATATTAAACAAAATATTATTGACAATGTAATAATACTGTTATATGATAAAAACGTAGGAAGGGCAGAAAAAGGAGGATTGAAAATGAATAGCAAACTCAAAGATGATAAGATTTATACAAGCAGAAGCCTCTCCGAAGAAATGAACAAAGAGCGCACACGCCAAGGAAAAGGGGAAGTGCAGGCAATTAATCCATGCAGAGGCGGAACGAGTACCTTAGCACGAAAAGACAAATCATGGAGCAGTGTATTAGATTTTTTTGTAAAAGTTTTCAAGAAGAGAGGCCGCGGTTCAAAGCGACAGAATACATAGGGAGCGAACTCGCAGAAGAAAACGGCTGGTAGGATTCTTATTTAGAAGATAATCTGATAGCGGTTCGTGCGGAATACTATGTGGCATACGATCATCAAAAAACATTTCTAAAGGATGGAGATGCAGAGCAGTATTTCTTCCTCATACGAGATGGAAAGACGCAAAAATGGAGCATCTGGAGCAACACTGCAAGTGGAGATCCATTTTCTTAGAAAAGAACTCATGAAGCCACAACCAAGATAATTGTATGAATTTGAAAAAGGAGAAACGAAAATGAGAAAACATTGGATAGCAAAAATGACTATTGTCATGTTCTGCAAACATTGATATTGATTCAAGCAGAGTTGCAGAAATAGAGAGACACTGGAATCTTTATTTCTGCGACGGCTAAAGTTTGTGCAGTTATAAAAATCAAAAATATGACGACAAGGAAAGTTTCTCATAACAAAACAATAACCACGACTTATCCAAAACTGCAAAAAATATTTTAGATGAAAGCTATTGGTTGCCGGAGAAGGGAGCGCACCGGATGAATTTGACCTATAAGTGCTACGACGGAAGAAGGCTTTTAGAATCCATTCAAGTACCGGGAAAATTAAAAGCATATGCTTAAATGAAAAAATTCAAAGGATTTTATGAAGTATTGGGGGTGAAACCGATGTGGAAGTAAAAAAATAAGATAGTGCTAGTTTTATATGATAAGAAGGGGGAACTTCTGATACTGAAACGGGAGGAGGTGAAGAAATGAAAAGAATTATCAGCGGCAGTATAAAAACGGAAAATGGACGGATTACGATGATTGGCTGGAATCAAAAAACGGAACCAGCTTAACGGTCAGCAAAACAGTTACTGTGCCTACAGGTTATAAATACCGTGCAAAGGCATCCTGTTATGCATATGCGGGAAATAACTGTGAGCATGTGGTAAAGTATAGTGGAGAAGTGCAGTAGGAACGAAGGAGGGACAAGAATGAAAAAGAAGATTATAGCAATGGTGTTTTGTATCATGTTGGTATTAGCATTGCCTACTTACGCAAGTGCTGCTACAAAAAAGGTAGAAGAAACAAAGCGTTTTTACGGAGTACATACTTCATACGGAGCAAGTACTTGGGGTGTAAATTTTAAAATAGAACTTACATATAATAATAGCTCTTCTACTTATACTGCAAAAAGCATCAGCACATGTGCAACAATGTACCCACAACATACTTATGGTGTGGGAGATGTGATTATAGCTGGGATAGAAGAGCAGGCTGACTATGGAACTAAAATTGATAGAAAAATTAGACCGACAACAAGCTCATTTTGGACTTATCAACCTTTATATGTTAATACAGGTACAAAAGTGTATTTTTCATATAAAGGAACACTAAATAAAGATTTTAGATACGTAATGGATGAAACCGGAGAATTTACATTTTCTGTACCGGATACATATATGCCAAGCCCGAATTGTACAGTGGCATTGTCCGTACAAGGTCCAAATTAATAATGTTACCATATAAGTGAAAGAGGAGGTAAGCAAAATGAAAAAGAAAGTATTAACAGTACTCATAATTTGTATGTGTTTGTCGGCAAGCGGTGTTTTTGCATATTCAAAATTGCGTCCGGTACAAGGAGAAAATGAATTCAGGGGCATCGGAGAAAATATGCAGTCATCGGTAAAGAGTTTACTGAGCGCAGATATATCATTAGAATCATCACCAATTGCAACATATGAGAGCAGAAATGCCCAGGATGCTATGGGAGAAGTATTAGGGACGAAAATAAGCAAAGCATATTTTGATGTAAGGTATGCATCTTACAAGTCCAGTCCACTGGAATATGAAAATCCAAAAGAAGAGGCATGGGAATCAATAAAAAAAGAAGTCTGGGAAAGAGAATTTGCAGAGAAAAATTCCTTAATGCCGACAGACGAAGAAATTAGAGCATATGTCGAAACAAACAAAGAAGGCTTTCATTCTACCGAAGAGGGAAAGGCATTGATAAAAGCTCTTTGCGAAGGTATGGGTTTGACAGAGGATGAATATTGGGAATATCACGAGAAATATGAAGCCCCTTTGGCTGTAATCCATAATAAGGTTGAACAATTTGCCAAAAACAAGAAAATCAAAATAGCTGCGAGTGATGAAATCAGCAGTACGATTCTTGATAATGACTACTTTAATCAACTATCATAGGCTTTAGCAAGGAGGCCGCGATGTAAGTGCACGGCACCGCCTCAGCACAATCATAACCACCGGCTGAGCCGGTGATTATACACTCCCCATAGGTTACTCTTTGATTTCGGTTGAAGAGTACCTTACAAAATATGCAACAGAAGAAGAAAAAGCAGAGTTAAAAGATATTAAGAATGCAGTTTTTATTCTAAACCAACAAAACGAAATTATACTTACAGTAGATGGACTATCGGCAATAGATTCAGACGGTAAGATACAAAATACTAAATATTATGTAGAAAATAATGAAATTGTTCAGACTATTGATATTGACACTGATGCTGAATTTCCTATTGTCTTATATAATACATCACACCCAGACTATCAAAAAGAAAGATATCTTGATGAGGCAGGAATTAAGGCAGTGCGAGATAGTTATACAGGCAGTACTTTTAGTATCTTAATAGGTGGGGTTTTAGGAATAGGAACTGTGGCATTACCAACTATTGCTGGTGTTACATTAACTTTGATAAGCACTATCTCCGGCATATATAATCATTATTCATATACAACATGGGATAATTTTTATGAAACAGTAAGAAACTCTTCAATATACTACTACCTGAAAGTTACAACAACATATCACTATCATCCTGGGCAAGGGACATATTACCCTAAGACCAATTCATATGCTTATTACGGAAAAGAGTAGGATTAGGGAGAAAGGACATGATAAACGGAATTAAAAGAGCATTGTATATTAGTTTTATTATAGTAGGTGTATATATCTATTTGATTCTGAATGCAACACATATAAGCGGAAATTTTCCTTTCATAGAAAGTTTGCTTATTGTTGTTGGAATAATGATTTTTGCTTCTGCTGGCGAAATTCTGATGGCTCATATATTTGAAAAGGAATGCCGAAAGGAGAATAATCGTAGTGAAATCTGCAATTTGAAGGCTAAATTAGGCGTTTCGCACAATTTTCTGTTGCTGATAATAAGTTTATCGTATTACGGAATGATGGATGTATTAGGCTTCAGCGATTTGCCAAGGATTGAATGCTTTATAATCGTTATGAGTGCTCTGTTTGTAGCTTTTAGTATAGGAGTGATTACATACTATAAATTTTTTGAAAGCAAAAGAAAATAGCAGAATATGAATGCTTATAGATATGCGATTGCAGAAAAGTACGATGAAAATAAGACAGGTAAGGATGTGAGTTTCGCAGTGGTGGGTGCAACTTACAACGCGTCTTTGAATCGAAAAATTCAAAGACGCAATTTTTAAAGAAAGAAAAATTTTTGTTGCACTTTGCAGGTTTTGCCGTCTTTATTTATAGAAGGGGACAAATGCAAGTTAGATTCCCCTTGACATATGAACTGTTTATGTGGTAGAATTCTGCCCATAAAAAGGGCGGAGGAAAGGCAATGAAAGACACTGAAATTCTTAAAATCCCATCTTTTGTAGATGTTCATGTACATTTGCGAGAGCCGGGATTTTCATATAAAGAGACAATTCTCAGCGGGACGAGGGCAGCGGCAGCCTCAGGTTACGGACACATTTTTTCCATGCCGAATCCAAACCCTGTGCCGGACAACTTGGAAAGCCTAAACGTGCAGAGAGACATTATCCGAAGAGATGCTATAGTTGATGTCCGCCCATATGGCGCGATTACCGTAGGCGAAAAGGGAAAGAAACTTGCGCAGCTGGAAGCCATGGGGCCTTATGTGATAGGATTCAGCGATGACGGAACGGGGCTTAATGATCCGGTACTTATGAAAGAAGCGATGAAGATTGCAAGGAAGCTGAACCTGCCGATCGTAGCGCATTGCGAAGACCTAACATTGCGAAATGACGGATATATACATGCTGGCAGCTATGCAAGAAAACACGGACACAGGGGCATTTCATCCGAAAGCGAATGGAGGCCGATTCAGAATGACCTTCGCCTCGTAAAAGAAACCGGATGCAAGTATCATGTCTGCCATATCTCAACAAAAGAAAGTGTCGAGCTGATTGCAGAAGCAAAAGCAAGCGGACTTGATGTGAGCTGCGAAACTGCCCCGCACTATCTCTTGCTATGCGATGAAGATTTGCAAGAGGACGGCAGATTCAAGATGAATCCGCCAATCCGCAGCAAACAGGATCAGGAGGCTCTTCTCAAGGGCGTTCTTGATGGAACTATTGACATTATCGCAACAGATCATGCACCTCACAGCAACGAAGAGAAGGCAAAAGGCCTCAAAGAAAGCGCAATGGGCGTTGTAGGACTGGAAACAGCATTTCCGATGCTATATACAAAGCTGGTGCGAAGCGGGATACTCAGCCTTGATAGGCTCATCGAACTTATGGCAACCGCGCCGCGAAGACGATTCGGGCTCGCGGATGCAGAAAAAGCAGGCGATTATGCATTATGGGACGTGTCGCACGCCTACGAAATAAACCCGCAGCTTTTTTATTCAAAGGGCAGAGCCACGCCTTTTGCAGGAGAGTTGGTTTACGGAAAATGTATCCGCAATGTGCTTGGAGGAAAGATCATTTGGGAAGCATAAGAATACACCAAACCCGAACATAAATATAGATTATAAAAATTAAAGTTCGCGATAATGCGAACTTCAAAAGAAAAACCTTAAAATTTATCCGAAAACAGAGCTTCTTTTGTTGACACTGATTTCATTTTCATTTATCCTTTAGTTAAGAAAGAATTTGATTGCTTTTTGTAACTGACGGAAAAGTGGAGTACCACAGGGGAGCAAAAAGCGAGCTATTATGTCGACCGTCTGGGCAGACTTACCTTGAATATCGAAATAGAATATGAGTTTCGATATCTTACAGAGTAAGACTGCCCTTTTGTCTTTTGTTTGGAAGGAGGAGCCATGAAAAAAGTTGCGATTATCATGGGCAGCGACAGTGACCTGCCTGTAGTAGAAAAAGCGATAGAAAAGCTTGATGAATACGGAGTCCCATTTGAAGTACACGTGTATTCGGCTCATCGGACGCCCGAAGAAGCCAGAAATTTTGCCTGCAATGCCGGGGAAAAGGGATTTGGAGTTATAATAGCGGCGGCAGGAAAGGCGGCGCATCTTGCGGGGGCGCTGGCGGCAAATACAACGCTGCCGGTTATAGGAATACCTATCAAATCTTCGGCTTTAGACGGCATGGACGCGCTTTTATCCACCGTACAGATGCCACCCGGGATCCCTGTGGCGACGGTTGCCATAGACGGGGCAGCAAATGCCGCTTTGCTTGCTATGGAAATCCTTGCCTTATCCGATGATGCTTTGGCAGCAAAGCTTGCGGGGGCCCGCAGAAAAGAAGCCGCAAAGGTACTTGAAAAGGATGCGGCGCTGGCTGCAAAATTTAATAAATAGATTAAGATAAAGATAAATTTTAGATACGAAATATGAAAAAGGAGATGGCTCATGAAAAATTCAAAGTCTGACAGCTATGCTGCGGCGGGAGTGGATATAACGGCAGGATATAGAGCCGTGGAACTGATGAAAGAGCATGTTGCAAAAACTATGACTGGCGGCGTGCTTTCCGGCATAGGCGGATTCGGAGGCTTATTTGAGCTTGATATTACAGGGATGTCAAAGCCTGTGCTTGTAAGCGGCACCGACGGCGTCGGCACAAAGCTTAAGCTGGCATTTCTCATGGATAAGCACGATACCGTTGGCATTGATTGCGTGGCAATGTGCGTAAATGATATTATTTGCTGCGGCGCAAAGCCCCTGTTCTTCCTCGACTACATCGCCTGCGGCAAGAATCTGCCGGAAAGGATCGCAAGCATAGTAAAAGGAGTATCGCAGGGGTGCGTTCAGGCAGGCTGCGCCCTTATAGGCGGAGAGACAGCCGAGATGCCCGGATTCTATCCCGAAGAAGAATATGATCTTGCAGGATTTTCGGTGGGGGCTGTAGATAAGGACAGAATTTTAAGAAACGAGAATGTGGCAGAGGGAGATGTTATTATCGCGCTTGCCTCAAGCGGCGTACACTCAAACGGCTTTTCACTTGTACGCAAGGTATTCGATGTGGAAAACGAAGACATCAAAACGCCTTGCCCTGAGCTTGGCGGAATGTCAATAGGTGAAACGCTTTTGACGCCGACAAAGATCTATGTAAAGCCGGTACTTGCGCTTCTCGAAGAGGTTCAGGTAAAGGCGATATCCCATATTACCGGCGGCGGATTTTACGAAAACATCCCTCGAAGCATACCAAAAGGATTTGCCGCAAGAATCAAGAAAGAAGATGTACGGGTTCTTCCAATATTCAAACTGATTGCCGAAAGAGGAAACATTCCGCAAAGAGATATGTTCAATACTTTCAATATGGGAGTAGGCATGAGCATCGTAACAGACAAAAACGACGCGGACAGAGCCTTGGAAATCCTGAGAGCAAATGGAGAAGATGCTTATGTTATCGGCCAGATCGTAAGAGCAGAAGATGGAATCATTTTGGTCTAACCAAAGGGGGTAAAGAATTGGCAGCTACAAAAGCCCAAATAGCCGTGCTGGTGTCAGGAGGCGGCACAAATTTGCAGGCGCTTATAGACGCGCAGAAAAGCGGCATTTTGAAAAGCGGTGAAATAGTGCTTGTGATTTCGGGAACAGAAGAAGCTTATGCCCTTACACGGGCAAAGACGGCAGGAATCAGGGCAGAGACGGTGGCATATAAGAAATGCGCCTCTCAGCAGGAATTTGAGAATAAGATCTTAAGCCTCCTTCGAGAAGCGGAAATTGATCTAATCATTTTGGCAGGATTTTTGAATATTCTTACAAAGGACTTTACCGCAAAGTATCCACAGCGCATTATAAATATCCATCCCTCGCTGATACCCTCCTTTTGCGGCAAAGGCTTTTTCGGGATAAAGGTTCACGAAGCAGCCCTTGAATGCGGCGTAAAGGTAACCGGCGCCACCGTGCATTTTGTCAACGAGATTCCGGACGGCGGGCGCATCCTCATGCAAAAAGCGGTTGAGGTTTGTGAAAACGATATACCGCAGACACTCCAAAAACGTGTGATGCAGGAGGCAGAATGGATAATTTTGCCCGAAGCAGCTGAAAAAGTATGCTGCGAGATACTCAATGACAGAAGGGCAGAGGGAAGAATATGAATATATATGAAAAAAAGAGCCTTGCAGAAATACTTAGGAATAGCAGCTATCCGGGGCGGGGAATCGTATGCGGAAAAAGCGGAGGCGATGCAAAAGCAGTAATTGCATATTTCATCACGGGAAGAAGCAGGAACAGCCGCAACAGGGTATTTTCGGAAAGAAACGGGGATATTTATACAGAGCCATTTGATGCGTCAAAGGTAGAGGATCCGTCTCTCATAATTTACAGAGCCGTGGCCCAAATAGGCGATAATCTCATCGTTACAAACGGAGATCAGACGGATACGATATGCGACTTTATATCAGAGGGCAAAACCTTTGAGGAGGCTCTACAGACTCGCAGGTTTGAGCCGGACAGCCCAAACTTTACTCCTCGCATAAGCGCAAGTGTGAGCTTTGAGGGCGGCAACTTTACATACAAGATGAGCATTCTAAAGAGCATGGATAGAGAGGGGAGCAGGTGCGCGCGGTACTTCTATAGTTATGAGCCGGAAGCGGGGCTGGGACATTTTATCCATACATACGCAGGTAACGAAGATCCGCTGCCTACATTCCAAGGCGAGCCGCTGAGAATCGAGATTCCCGCAGGCATCGACGAATTTACGGACCTTCTATGGGGAAATTTGAACGAAGAAAATAAAATTTCGCTATATGTGCGTTATGTGGATTTATCTAGCGGCGAATATGAGTCCCGCCTTATCAACAAGAACTCGCAGGGGCGTATAAGCATGCAGACGCGAAATAGGGAGAGCAAATAATGAAAGAATTTGAATTGAAATACGGCTGCAATCCAAACCAGAAGCCATCTAAGATATTTATGGAGGATGGAAACAAGCTACCTATCGAAATCCTAAACGGCAGACCCGGATATATAAATTTTCTGGATGCTTTCAACTCATGGCAGCTGGTGAAGGAACTAAAAGAAGCCACCGGAATGCCGGCGGCAGCTTCCTTTAAGCACGTAAGCCCGACCTCGGCTGCCATCGGCAGAGTCTTGCCGGAAAATCTGAAAAAAGCATGTTTTGTAGATGACGTACAGGGGCTTGACGATTCGCCCATTGCCTGCGCTTATGCAAGGGCAAGGGGTACAGACCGTCTTTGCTCCTTTGGCGATTTTGTCGCTCTTTCGGACACCTGCGACAGGGTAACCGCGGAGCTTATAAAACGCGAGGTATCGGACGGAGTGATCGCTCCTGCCTATACCGACGAGGCAGTGGAAATATTAAAGAGCAAGAAAAAAGGTGCCTATAATATCATAAAGATAGATCCAAATTTTACGCCTCAGGAGACAGAACGCAAGCAGGTATATGGCATCACATTTGAGCAGGGGAGAAATAATTTTAGGATAGATGGCTCACTGCTTACAAATATCGTGACCGCAAATAAGGAGCTTCCGGGCAGCGCCCGCATAGACCTGATAGTAGCGCTAATTACACTAAAATATACCCAGTCAAATTCCGTATGCTATGCCATTGACGGACAGGCTATTGGCGTAGGGGCGGGGCAGCAGTCCCGCATACATTGCACGCGGCTTGCCGGCGGAAAGGCAGACACATGGCATCTCAGGCAGCACGAGAAAGTCCTCAGCCTGCCGTTTTTGCCTGAGATCAAAAGAGCAGAACGTGATAATATAATAGACGGATATATCAACAAAAATGAAGAGGACGTGTGCGCAGATGGCATATGGCAAAAATATTTTTCCGTAAGACCCGAAGAATTTACGGAAGAAGAAAAGAAAGCTTACCTGTCGGGAATTTCAGGAGTATCTCTTGCTTCCGACGCGTTCTTTCCATTTAGCGATAATATCGAGAGGGCAAGAAAGAGCGGCGTTTCTTATGTGGCAGAGCCGGGAGGCTCCATCAGAGACGGACAGGTCATAGATTGCTGCGACAAATATGGCATGGTAATGGCATTCACAGGCATGAGATTATTCCATCATTGATATTTACAGTCAAAATTTCGCAGAATATTAAGTTCATAGCATATTAAAAAGATAATGCAGGAGGTTCGCAATGAAGGTAATGGTTATAGGCGGCGGCGGTCGTGAACATGCTATCATAAGGAAGCTAAAAGAAAACAGAGAAATATCGCAGGTTTACGCACTTCCGGGAAACGGCGGAATAGCAAGGGACGCGGCGTGTGTAGATATCAAGGCGACAGACATAGACGGAATGGTAGACTTTGCAAAGGCAGAAAAGATAGATTTTGCGGTGGTAGCGCCGGATGATCCTCTAGTAATGGGTGCGGTAGACGCACTCGAGGCTACCGGCATCTCCTGCTTTGGGCCGCGAAAAGATGCGGCGCTCATCGAGGGCAGCAAGGTCTTTGCAAAGAACCTGATGAAAAAGTACGGCATACCGACGGCTGCCTACGAAGTATTTGACAATATGGATGAGGCCCTTGAATATCTAGATAGGGCGTCGATGCCTGTTGTAGTAAAGGCCGACGGGCTGGCTCTCGGGAAAGGCGTTGTGATCGCACAGACTCGCCATGAGGCAAAGGATGCCGTCCGCGCGGCGATGGAAGACAAGGTATTCGGAGAAAGCGGAAGCCGCATTGTGATTGAAGAATTTCTTACGGGGCCTGAGGTGTCGGTGCTTTCCTTTACGGACGGAAAGACGCTTATCCCTATGATTTCTTCTATGGATCACAAGCGCGCGCTTGACGGCGACAAGGGAGCAAATACCGGTGGCATGGGAACCGTTGCGCCGAATCCCTATTATACAAAAGAGATGGAAGCACGGTGCATGAAAGAAATCTTCCTGCCGACAATGGCGGCGATGAATGCGGAAAACCGCACCTTCAAGGGCTGTCTCTATTTTGGGCTTATGCTCACTCCTGATGGGCCAAAGGTTATTGAATACAACTGTCGTTTCGGGGATCCTGAGACTCAGGTGGTGCTTCCACTGCTCGAAAGCGACTTGCTTACGATAATGAAAGCAGTGTCAAGTGAGACACTTTCGGAATGCGAGGTAAAATTCAGCGATAGATCCGCGTGCTGCGTGATCATGGCATCCGAGGGCTATCCTAAAAATTACGAAAAGGGCTTTGAAATAAAGATAGACGAGCTTTCGGCTAATGCGGAGGTATATGTTGCGGGAGCAAAGCTTGAGGGCGAGAAATTGCTTACAAACGGAGGCAGAGTGCTGGGAGTAACGGCTACGGCAGATACCCTGGAAAAAGCTATAGAAAGCGCATACGAAAATGTGAGCCATGTTTCGTTTGAAAATGCCTTTTATCGACGGGATATAGGAAGAAGCGCATTGGCTGCGGAAAGGAGCAAAAAGTAATGGTCTACAGAATTTATGTGGAAAAGAAAAAAGAACTTGCAAACGAAGCGAGGGCTCTTTTGAATGATATACATACACTGCTCGGCATAGGTGCGCTGGAAGAGCTTAGGCTTATAAATCGCTATGATGTGGAAAATATCGAAAAGGATCTGTTTGAATATGCCGGAAAAACCGTCTTTTCGGAGCCGCAGCTTGACATCGTTACGGATAGCTTGGATGCGGCCGGCTACAGCGTGTTTGCTACGGAATATTTGCCGGGGCAGTTTGATCAGAGAGCAGACTCTGCCGCGCAGTGCATACAGATAATTTCCCAAGGGGATAGACCAATCGTCCGCACCGCAAAGGTATATATGCTAAAGGGAAATCTTACGGAAAAAGAAATATCGAGGATAAAAAGCTATGTGATAAATCCGGTGGAAGCAAGAGAAGCCTCACTCGATACATTTGAAACCTTGGAAATGCAATATGATCTGCCGGAGACGGTGGAGACTGCTGCCGGATTTACTTCCATGACCGAGGCAGAGCTGGAAGCGTTCATCAAGGATAAAGGCCTTGCCATGGACATAGATGATGTGAAGCTTTGCCAAAAATATTTCATGACCGAAAATCGCCAGCCAACTATTACGGAGATAAAAATGATCGACACTTATTGGTCGGATCATTGCAGACATACTACGTTCCTGACTACAATAGACAGCATTTCCTTTGAGGACGAGCTGCTTGAGAGTGCCTATGAGGAATACCTTTCAGTAAGAGGGGAGCTTGGAAGGACAAAGCCGATAAATCTTATGGATATGGCTACGATAGTTACCAAATATCTCAAGGCAAAGGGAAAGCTGAAAAATCTGGACGAATCGGAAGAAATCAATGCCTGCAGCGTTAAGATAAAAGTGGAGACAGAATCGGGCGACGAGGACTGGCTGCTTCTCTTTAAGAATGAGACTCACAATCATCCCACGGAGATAGAACCATTTGGCGGTGCGGCTACCTGCGTTGGCGGTGCGATCCGCGATCCCCTTTCGGGACGCTCTTATGTATATGCGGCTATGCGTATAACGGGAGCTTCGGATCCGCTGAAAAATGTAGAGGATACTCTGCCGGGGAAGCTCCCTCAGAGAAAGCTGGTTGCTACGGCGGCAGCGGGCTATTCCTCATACGGAAATCAGATCGGACTTGCAACCGGCCAGGTGGACGAGATCTACCATGAGGGTTATGTTGCCAAGCACATGGAAATCGGCGCGGTAATCGGTGCGGCTCCGGCGGAAAATGTCCGCAGGGAGCGCCCTCAGGCAGGAGATATAGTAATACTTCTCGGCGGCAGGACAGGCAGAGACGGTTGCGGAGGAGCTACGGGATCTTCGAAATCCCACAACTTGCAATCACTTGAAAGCTGCGGAGCGGAGGTGCAGAAAGGAAATGCGCCGGAAGAAAGAAAGCTTCAGAGACTATTCAGAAACGGCGAGGCTGCACGCCTTATAAAGCGTTGCAACGACTTCGGTGCGGGAGGCGTATCGGTAGCCATAGGGGAATTGGCAGATGGACTTTCAATCGATCTGAATGCCGTGCCGAAGAAATACGAGGGGCTTGACGGAACGGAGCTTGCCATAAGCGAATCCCAAGAAAGAATGGCTGTTGTGGTAGATGCAAAGGATGCGGCGCGTTTCCGCGAGATTGCAGCCGAAGAAAATCTCGAAGCTACGATAGTAGCCCATGTGACGGAAGAACCGCGACTCGTGATGGACTGGAACGGAAGGCGGATAGTAGACCTTTCCCGCGAGTTCCTTGATTCAAACGGCGCCGAAAAGCATATCAGAATCACACCGGCTGCACCTGAATATCACAAAAAAGAAATAAAAGGCAATTTCACCGATGAGTTTACAAAGCTTGCAGGCGACTTAAATATATGCTCCAAGAGGGGACTTTCGGAGCGATTTGACTCAACGATAGGAGCAGGAACGGTTTTGATGCCTTTCGGAGGAAAGAATCAGCTCACCCCGGTGCAGGCGATGGTACACAAGATATCGAGGGAAAAGGGAGATACAAATACCTGTTCCCTTATGGCATGGGGATATAATCCTTTTATTTCGGAAAAAAGCCCGTATCATGGGGCCTATCTTGCGGTAGTCGAGTCTGTTTCAAAGCTTATCGCTTGCGGCGCGGGATTTGAGGATGTATATCTGACATTCCAGGAATATTTTGAAAAACCTATGAAAGACGGCAGGCGCTGGGGAAAACCTTTGGCGGCTCTTTTGGGGGCATTTAAGGCCCAGAAGGATCTGGAAATAGCAGCCATCGGAGGCAAGGATTCCATGAGCGGCACTTTTGAAAATATAGATGTACCGCCGACGCTGGTTTCCTTTGCGGTTACCACCGAAAATATAGACAATATCATATCGGGGGAATTTAAGGCTCCGGGCCATCAAGTGATGATGATAAGACCGGAGTATGACTCAAACGGTTTGCCAAAGCCGGAATCCCTGAAGACCGTATTTGGGCGCGTGCATGAACTTACGGAAAGCGGCAAGGCATGCAGCGCATATACTCCTACCTACGGCGGAGCAGCAGAGGCAATCATGAAGATGTGCCTTGGAAACGGAGTGGGCTTTAGATTTGACGATGGTATCGCACTTGATGATATTTTCGGATATTGCTACGGCGCTTTTATAATCGAGCTTATGCCTAGTGCAGCGGTTGGAATACTTGAGAATGGCGTAGAACTGCTGAAACTTGGGGAGACGGTACCTGCTCAGGAGATAAGCTATGGACCGCCTGCAATTCCGCTTGAGAAACTTCTGTCCGCATATGAGGAGAAGCTTGAACCTGTTTATCCATGCAATATCGAATCCATAGATAGCAAGATACCTGTGATTTCGTATACGTATAAAAAAGAGGAAAGAAAGGCTCCCCTCATCAAAACTGCCCGTCCGAAGGCGCTGATACCGGTATTTCCGGGAACAAATTGCGAATATGACTCGGCAAAGGCTTTGATGGCGGCAGGCGCAGATGCGAAGATAGTTGTAATAAATAATCTCACGGCTGAGGGAATAGCGCGCTCTGTGGAAAATTTCGCAAGAGAGCTGAAAGATACCCAAATAGTATTTATCCCCGGCGGTTTCTCCGGCGGCGACGAGCCTGACGGTTCGGGAAAGTTTATCACCGCATTTTTCAGAAATGCAGCAGTACGCGAAGAAGTCATGAAACTGCTTAATGATAGAGACGGGCTGATGTGCGGCATATGCAACGGATTTCAGGCTTTGATAAAACTGGGCCTCGTGCCTTACGGGCAGATCAGAGATATTGACGAAAACTGTCCGACCCTTACATATAATCTGATAGGAAGGCATCAGTCAAGGCTGGTGCGGACAAGGATTGCATCGAATAAATCCCCTTGGCTTGCAAAGACCGAGGTGGGAGATATATACACAGTGCCGATTTCCCACGGCGAAGGCAGATTCATAGCAAAGGATGATGTCCTGAAAAGGCTCATAGAAAATGGTCAGGTCGCTACGCAATATGTGGATCTTGACGGAAAACCTACGGCGGATGTTCATTTCAACCCGAACGGTTCGATATGCGCAATAGAGGGTATCACATCCCCTGACGGCAGGGTATTTGGCAAGATGGGACATTCGGAGCGCATAGGAAGCGGGCTCTATAAGAACGTCGAGGGCGCTTACGATATGAGAATGTTCGAATCGGCAGTAGAATATTTTAAGTAAAAAAAATACGAAAAAGGCGCCTTGCGGAAACTGGCGGCCACTGTCCCCACTGGCGGCCCACTGGCGGAAACTTGCAGGGATTTGACTTTTCCCTTGACACCGCAGGTGCCTTTGTGCTAAAATTCAAGACAAAGAAATCTTTAAGCGCGATACAGAGATGTCGGCAAGGTGGACATAGAGACGAAATAGAAGCGTGAGCAAAGGTCTTTGCCGCAAGGCTTCTGTTTCTTGCGATGTGATTTTAGACCTGCCGATACGGCAGGTTTTTTTTATTATGTAGGAAATATCGTTATGAGATATTTCCGGAATAATGACAAAAGCTCCTTGCGGAGCGTCGCTCATGAGTGAGCGACATGTGTGCATAGAAATCTTTGATTTCGTTATGCACACTTTTGTCCTAACAAGGAATAAATATTTGTGACGAAGGTGGAGCGGCAAATGAAACAAGGAATTTTTACTATCGAAAATAACAGAAAACTTACCAAGTCCGTCTACGAGATGACTCTGACAGGCGATGCCTCCGGCTGCCGCAAACCGGGGCAGTTTGTGAACATAAAGATAGACGGCTTTTTTCTCCGAAGACCGATTTCGATATGCGACTGCAGCGATGAGCAGGTTAAGATTATCTATAGGGTCGTGGGCAAGGGAACGGCTGCAATGGCTGATATGCAGCCCGGGCAAAGCCTCGATGTGCTGACGGGGCTTGGAAACGGTTATGATATAGAAAAGGCAGGTGAAAATCCGGTTTTGATCGGCGGCGGCATGGGAATCCCGCCCCTCTACGGACTTGCTAAGGCGCTGAAAGAAACGGGCGATGAGACGGGAAAAGCCCGGCATGTGCGCCTTATCATGGCATTCAATACAGCAAAGGAAATTTTCTATAAAAAAGAATTTGAAGCGGCAGGAGCGGAGGTGCTTCTTGCAACGGCAGACGGCTCCGCCGGAATCCGGGGGCTTGCAACCGATGTGCTTTTGGGGATGGACTACAGCTATTTTTATACCTGCGGACCGGAAGCGATGTTTCGGGCAGTCGAGGGCATTGCAAAGACTTCCGGACAGTACAGCTTTGAGGAACGCATGGGCTGCGGCTTCGGAGCCTGCATGGGCTGCTCTTGCAAAACAAAATACGGTAGCAAGCGAATCTGCAAGGATGGACCGGTGCTTGAGAGGGAGGAAATCTTATGGTAGATAAAATAGTAGATACGAAAGTAAATCTGTGCGGCATCGAACTTGAAAATCCGGTGATTGCGGCGAGCGGAACCTTTGGCTACGGCAAAGAATTTGCGGAGCTTTATGACATAAATTGTCTGGGGACGTTCTCATTTAAGGGAACTACACTAGAGCCCAGGTTCGGAAATCCTGCGCCTCGCATTGCGGAATGCCCGGATGGAATGCTGAACGCAGTGGGCCTTCAGAATCCGGGAGTAGATGCGGTGATAGGCGAGGAACTTCCTGCAATGAAGAAGTTTTTTCAGAAGCCGGTTATGGCAAATATCAGCGGATTTTCCATCAGTGACTATCAGAAGACCGTGGCGAAATTTGAGGAAGACGCAGCGGCTAAAAAGCAAATCGGCTGGTACGAGATAAATATCAGCTGCCCCAATGTGCATGGCGGCGGGATGGCATTTGGCACAAGTCCGCAGGCGGCGGCAGAGGTGACGGCATCCGTACGAAAGCTCACGGATAAGCCGCTGCTTATCAAGCTTTCACCGAATGTCACGGATATTGCGGAGATTGCCGCAGCCTGCGAGGCAGCAGGAGCAGACGGAATCAGCATGATAAACACGCTGCTTGGAATGAGGATAGATTTGAAAACTAAAAAACCGGTGATAGCAAATAGGACGGGAGGGCTTTCCGGCCATGCAATTTTGCCTGTCGCCCTGCGCATGGTATGGCAGGTATATGAGGCTGTGAAAATTCCCATTGTGGGAATGGGCGGGCTCAGCAGCGCCGAGGAAGTTATTGAAATGATGCTGGCAGGAGCCACGGCGGTTGAAATCGGCGCGGCAAATCTTGCTGATCCTTTTGCCTGCAAGAGGATTATAGAGGAGCTTCCTAGCGTATGCGAAAAATATGGTATTACAGACTTAAAAGAAATAATTGGAGGAGGACACTAACATGGGAAAAGATGTAATTATTGCCTGCGACTTTGCGTCTGCTGCGGAGACATTTAGCTTTCTTTCGCAGTTCACGGAAGAAAAGCCTTATGTGAAGATCGGCATGGAACTTTTTTATAGCCAAGGGCCGCAGATCGTCAGGGATATCAAAGCAAGAGGACACCGGATTTTCCTCGATTTGAAGCTTCACGACATACCAAATACGGTCCAAAGAAGCATGAAAGTCCTGTCGCAGCTGGATGTTGATATGTGCAATTTGCACGCGGCAGGCACGGCTGCCATGATGGAGGCGGCGCTTACGGGGCTGACACGAGAAGACGGCACAAGACCGCTTCTTATCGCGGTTACTCAGCTTACCTCAACGGACGAAACCCGCATGAGAGAGGAACTTTTGATAGATAAGCCGCTGGAAGAGGTGGTTATGCACTATGCTTCCAACGCAAAAAAAGCGGGTCTTGACGGAGTTGTCTGTTCGCCACTCGAATCCTCGCATGTTCACGAAGTCTGCGGAAAAGACTTTCTTACCGTGACTCCGGGAGTGCGCTTTGCGGATGGCGACTTGGGAGATCAGGCGAGGGTTACGACTCCTGCGAAAGCAAAGGAGCTGGGATCCGACTACATAGTGGTGGGACGCCCGATTACACAGGCGGAGAATCCTGTGGAAGCCTACCGCAGGTGCGTGAGAGAATTTGTTGACTAAGCCCACATATATTGCAGATAAAATAAACTCTAAAATACGAAAGGAGAACTAAAATGGATTTGAAACAGGAAATTGCGAAAGGTCTGCTGTCCATTGAGGCTGTGTTTTTAAGACCGGAAGAACCATTCACATGGGCAAGCGGCATCAAAAGCCCGATTTATTGTGACAATCGCTTGACGCTGACCGCACCCGATGTGAGGACGCTGGTAGAAAACGGACTTGCAAAGCTGATTCGCGAAAATTATCCGGACTGTGAGGTGCTGATGGGAACAAGCACCGCCGGGATCGCCCATGCGGCTATTGTCGGTCATTTGATGGATCTTCCGATGGGTTATGTCAGAGGTTCGGCAAAGGATCACGGAAGAACCAACCAGATCGAGGGAAAGCTTCTGCCAAAGCAGAAAGTGGTAGTTGTAGAAGACTTGATTTCTACCGCAGGTTCTGCGGTAGATACGGTAAATGTCCTTAGGGAAGCAGGGGCGGAGGTTCTTGGAATTGCCAGTATCTTTACATACGGCATGAAAAAGGGCATAGACCGGATGCAAGCAAATAATGTGAAGAATGTGAGCCTGTGCGATCTTGATACCCTTGTGGATGTTGCAGCCGAAAGCGGATATATACAAGCCGAAGACAAGGAGAAAATCCTGAAGTTCAGAGATAACCCGTCAGATGAAAGTTGGATGAGAGGAGAATAATAATGAGCCAGATACGAAACCTGATTAACATCACAGACCTTAGCGTAGAGGAAATCGACCGGCTGATTGCGGTAGCCGACGATATTGCAGCCGATCCCGCCGCCTATGAGAATATTTGCGCCCATAAGAAGCTGGCAACATTGTTCTTTGAACCAAGCACGAGAACAAGACTTAGCTTTGAGGCGGCGATGCTTGAACTCGGCGGCAGCGTACTGGGCTTTTCAGAAGCAAATTCCAGTTCGGCATCGAAGGGAGAAAGCGTCAGCGATACCATCCGCACAGTAGGATGTTACGCGGATATTATCGCAATGCGGCATCCGAAGGAGGGCGCGCCTATCGTAGCTTGCCAGAGGACAACCGTGCCGATAATCAACGGCGGCGACGGCGGGCATTTCCATCCGACCCAGACCCTGACGGACCTTTTGACCATAAAGCGCAAAAAAGGAAGGCTGGAGGACATGACAATCGGACTTTGCGGTGACCTCAAATTCGGCCGCACGGTACACTCCCTCATCGAGGCGATGCTGCGCTACAAGGGCATACGTTTTGTGCTTATCTCGCCGCAGGAACTTCAGGTTCCGGATTATGTCAAGGAGAAAATGGATGAGGCAGGAGCCGAGTGGAAGGAGACGGAATCTCTGGAAGAAGCGATGCCGGAGCTTGATATTCTCTATATGACCCGCGTACAAAGGGAGCGTTTCTTCAACGAAGAAGATTATGTAAGACTCAAGGACAGCTACATACTCAATCTCGAAAAGCTGGCGCCGGCAAAGGAGAGCCTGACGATTA
This sequence comes from bacterium, assembly GCA_963601575.1. GTDB lineage: Bacteria > Bacillota > Clostridia > Peptostreptococcales > Anaerovoracaceae > CAG-238. The sequence continues at coordinate 10,448 of CAVCFO010000010.1, read as the reverse complement.
TGCATCCGCTGCCGCGTGTTAACGAGATTTCGACAGAGGTGGATGACGATCCGCGGGCGTGTTACTTTTTCCAGGCGCTGTGCGGCAAACACATACGCATGGCTTTGATCCTGTTCCTGCTCAACATCAAGAGAGCATAAGAAAATCGGAAAACAAATAAAATGGAGGGAAAATCATGAATATAGACGGCGTAAAAAACGGAATAGTGCTTGACCACATCAAGGCGGGAAAAAGCATGATGGTATACGAGCTTTTGGGGCTTGACAGATTAGACAGCTGCGTGGCTGTTATTCAGAACGCGGAAAGCGAGAAATATGGCAAAAAAGATATTATCAAAATTGACGACCGCATCGATATCGACCTGGATGTACTGGGATATATCGACAGCAATATAACCGTAAACCTTGTCAAGGACGGAAGTCTTGAACGCAAACTGCACCTCGAATTGCCGCAGACCATAAGGAATGTCATCAGGTGCAAGAATCCCCGCTGCATAACCACCGTAGAGCAGGAAATCGTTCATACTTTCCGGCTTGCGGATGCCAAGAAAAAATCCTATCGCTGCATTTATTGCGACGCAGAGCAGAGAGCAAAATAAAGATGCGAATGCGAAATTTCTCCTTGAAAAAGCTCAAATAGGAAAATGCGAAAAAATCGCAAAAAATCTCTTGACGGATTGATATTAAAATGATATCATAATGATACAAAAGGGAAAGAGAGGTTTTTGAAATGGAAGAAAAAATTTTGACGGGAAAGAAAAACGGGATGCCTGTGCTTATTTTGTCGATACTACTTTATATCGCGGCAATCGCGGGGACAGTACTTGGAGTTCTTGGCGACATGATGGCGGTTACGATAATTGGCATAACCTGGCTTTGTATAGGCTGGCTGCCATGGATCGGGCTTAGGATTCTGAAACCCCAGGAGGCGCTGGTGCTTACATTGTTCGGCAAATATTACGGAACGCTGAAGGGCGAGGGCTTCTATTTTGTAAATCCATTTTGCACCGGGGTAAATCCGGCGGCGCAGACAAAGCTCAACCAGTCAGGGGATATCGAGCGGGCTAACAAAGGTGTGCTGAAAACATCCTGGCTTGGGGGAACGGAGGCTGCAAGCACTTCGGATGCAAGCGGGAGCAAGATTTCGCTGAAGATAATGACCCTCAATAACAACAAGCAGAAGATAAACGACTGTCTGGGAAATCCGGTGGAAATCGGAATTGCGGTTATGTGGCGAGTGACAAATACGGCAAAGGCTGTTTTTAATGTTGATAATTACAAGGAATATCTGAGCCTCCAGTGCGACTCGGCACTGAGAAATATCGTGAGGATCTATCCTTACGACGTTGCGCCGGGCATCGACACCACAGGGGACGGAATCGCGGACGAGGGAAGCCTCAGAGGTTCTTCCGAGGTTGTTGCAAAGAGAATCAAGGACGAGATCCAGTCAAAGGTGGACGAGGCGGGTCTTGAAATTTTGGAGGCAAGAATCACCTATTTGGCTTACGCTCCGGAAATCGCGGCCGTGATGCTTCAGCGTCAGCAGGCAAGCGCAGTTGTGGACGCCCGCTCCATGATCGTGGACGGCGCCGTAGGAATGGTGAGCATGGCTCTTGCAAAGCTGGGCGAGTCGGGAATCGTGGATCTTGACGAGGAACGCAAGGCAGCGATGGTTTCCAATCTCATGGTAGTGCTTTGCGGAAGCCACGACACCCAGCCCATCGTAAATGCCGGAAGCCTTTACTGATAAATCGGGCAGGGGAAATTAACAGGCAGTTTGCCGAGGAAAATCGGCAGAAAAACTGACAGGTAACCCGGCAGGCAAACCGACAGGGGAGTCAACCAGAAAAATCAGCAAAATCAGCATAGAAAGCAGGTGAGGCTTTGGCGGAGAAGAAACAGGTGCCGCTGCGCATTTCGGCAAAATTGTTTGAAGAAATAGCGGCATGGGCAGAGGACGATTTTCGTTCCATAAACGGGCAAATCGAGTATCTTCTTACGGAATGCGTCAGACAGCGCAAGAAAAACGGCAAATATGTAGGGGAAGAAATAGACAAACCCTTGGACATAGACATTTAATAGGAAATCAATCATTGACGAGCCTCGCAAACGAGACTTATATAACCGAGACTTGTCCGTCTTGTCCCGAGACTTGTATACACTTATATACAGACATTTTGACTTGACAAGGCGCGAAAAAACCGTAAAATATGAATTAAGGAAGAAATTCTCTAAAACGTAACGAATGTTTGATATTAAAAAAAGGAGGACGCTATGATTGCTCAGAAAGATTTTTTGAAATTTGCTTTTGAAGAGGCGATTAACGAAGTTAACCCTAACGCTGTTGAAAAAGATGTAGCAAAAGCAACGATTGCAACGGGAATGAAAGCCTATGCCGACAGAGAAGGCTGCACTTTCACGGACGCAGAAATTGCAGAAACCATTGACGCAGGACTTGCGGAACTTGAAAAAGCGAAAGAAGATTTCGAACACTGATCAATAGCGACTGACATGGTTTTACTCAAATGACGAAAAAGTAATAGTCTTGCCAAGGCAGGGCTATTATTTTATAACATGGGGAATATCACCTTGGAGATATTTCTATATATTTCCTCTTTTTTTTGAACCATAGACTTTATGAATTTACAAGGCGAAAGGAACACGGAAAAACATGAGCGATTTTAATAGTTACAGACTGGAATATGAGAGCAAAAAAGTGTCCGCAGAAACGGCGGCGCAGGTTGTCAGAAACGGCTACAGAGTCCATTTCGGAACAGGCGCGGGGGTGGTGGACACCATGGACAAAGCCCTTGCGATGCGGGTTTCGGAGCTGAAAGGGGTTACGATTCTTTCCACCGTAGGAATCAGGCACGAGACTTTGGCAACCTATCGGGCGGCGGCTTCGCATGGGGAGGAAGGCGCGCAGCACGTGCGCTTTACTTCGGCGCATTTCAACGCTTTCGACAGGAAAATGGCAGAGGAGGGCAACTGCTGGTATATGCCGATGATGTTCTGCGAACTGCCGGAGCTTTGGAACGACAACGGCAATCACATCGACGTGGCAATGTTTCAGGTAGGCCCAATGGATTCAAACGGGGACTTCAACCTCGGACCACAGGTTGCCGATATGAAAGGCGTTATCCGAGGCGCAAGAAAAATCGTGGTGGAAGTTAACGAAAACATGCCTTTCGCTTACGGCTACAATAACGAAATCAACATAAAGGATGTCGACTACATCGTAGAGGGCGAGAATCTGCCACTTGCGGAACTTAAAATGAAAGAGCCCTCGGAGGAGGACAAGGAGATTGCAAATCATGTGGTGAACAATCTCGAAAGCGGCTCCACGATTCAGATAGGCATCGGCGGGCTTCCGTCCTCGGTAGGTTCGCTTTTGGCAGATTCCGACCTTTCGGAAATGAATATCCACACGGAAATGTTCGTAGACGCTTATCTCGACCTGTACGAGGCGGGGAAAATCGTCAACAAGATCAATCTTCCAATGAACCACGGCAGGGCGGTGTATTCCTTCGCGGCAGGAACCAAGAAACTCTACGATTTCATCAACAACAATCCGACCTGTTGTTGCGCGCCGGTAGAATGGGTAAACAACTGCACGAACATAGCCGAGATAAACAAATTCGTTTCCATCAACAGCTGCATCGCGGTGGACATTTACGGACAGGTCTGCGCGGAAACGGCGGGATACAAGCAGATCAGCGGCACAGGCGGTCAGCTCGACTTTGTGATCGGAGCCTATCGCTCAAAGGGCGGCAAGAGCTTTCTTTGCCTGCCTTCGACCAGGACTCTCAAAGACGGCAGCCGGGTTTCCCTCATCAGTCCGATACTGCCGCCTGGGTCGGTGGTTACCACACCGCGCTCATGCACAGGCTTTGTCGTAACGGAGTACGGCGCAGCAAACCTCAAGGGCAAATCCACCTGGGAAAGGGCGGAAATGCTCATCAATATCGCGCATCCGGATTTCCGGGACGACATGATTCGCCAGGCGGAAAAGATGGGAATCTGGAGCAACAGCAGCAAGAGAGAGTATTGATTTTGGGCGGCATACAATGCCCCGGCGGCAGACGAGCCTCACAAAATATAGCAAGAATAAAATCAAATAAAATAGAAAAAACTAATGTAAAAAATTAAAAATCATATGTCCAAAATTCACCCCCTCGGTTGTTATTATGGTTAGAGGATAAAACTTCTAAGTACAAATCGAGAAGGAGGTGAATTTTGTATGAGGAGATTTTTTGCAATATGCCTCGCAATTTCGCTGGTATTAACCATGACGATTGCTTCTGTGCAAGCGCAAGATGTGAGCCACATAGCTGACAATTACAGAACAGCTACATGGACAAAGGCAGCTGGAACATATCGATTACATTTTGCAACGAAAATGAAAACAGAGACATGGTGGCCGGGGGCAACTATAAATGGAAGGATTTATAAATGAAAAAGCTCTTTATTGGTCTGATGGGTGCGTTGGGGGGATATGTGCTGTACTATTATGTTGTGATGGAAGTTGTAACCATGTTTTTCTACAGCTCACAGCATCGGACAATGTATATTATTCTCTGTCTGATTAGTCTTTGCTCAAGCATTTGCTTTTGTACTGTAGCGACAATCGGCATATGGATGCATCAATTGAGTCCGCTTTTGCTGAAGCTGCTGTATGCTTGTTATTTTCTTGTATTGGGCTTTGTGCTGTTTTACAGAATACCTTTAGAACAGGTATTTATCTGGAATCCGTTCGAGTCCATGCGCGAACTTGCAACACCTGAGATGAGGATAGAAAGCTTGCTGAATATCGCAATTTTCATACCATTGGGCTTGATGTTGAGAAAATGGAATTACAGCAAAGTGATTATATTTGCTGCAGGTCTTTCAGTTTTGGTAGAACTGTATCAAGGATTTAGCAAACGCGGATATTGTGACACCTTTGATATGATATTGTATTTAGTAGGAATATCAATTGGCTATTGGATTGGGCGAAAAAAAGAAAAGGATTTTGTAAGACAACCAAAAGGCTGAACGAAATTTCTAAAAAAATAAAAATTTAAAAATGTATGTCCAAAATTCACCCCTTCGGTTGTTATTATGGTTAGAGGATAAAACTTCTAAGTACAAATCGAGAAGGAGGTGAATTTTGTATGAGGAGATTTTTTGCAATATGCCTCGCAATTTCGCTGGTATTAACCATGACGATTGCTTCTGTGCAAGCGCAAGATGTGAGCCCTATAGCTGACAATTACAGAACAGCAAATGCGACAATCAGTATAAGTAATGGCGTGGCAAATGTAAGCGGAAGTATGCAAGGAATACGGGGCAGGACAACCAAGGTAACAGTACACTTATATCTGCAGCAGTATTCCGATGGAGAATGGATTGATTACGGCGACTGGCTCGAATCCGTTGAAGGAACCAGCTGTACCGTAAACAAAAATGTAGCAGTTCCATCAGGCTATAAGTACCGCGCAAAAGCATCCTGCTATGCTTATGCAGGAAGCAAGTGTGAACACATTACAAAGTACAGCAAAACCGTAAGTTATTAGAAGAAAACTTCCATGGGGATTTTTATTTCTAAAAAGGGGAAACTGCAAAAGCCATATATTATTATAGTGACAGTAAGCACATCAAACTTTTTACTGATAGAAAATAAAGATTCGTATATCAGGGTATTAGATGATTCCTATATGAGTACACATAAAAAAATAATTAGTGTTATATTTTTAGCTGCGGTATTGCTGCTTATCGTCCTTATTACGCAGGGTTCGAATTCATCTTTAAATACATTGGAGAAAAACTGGAATATTGTAATTCCTCAAAATAGTGAGATTTTATATGAAATGGACAAGAAAGCCAACATCTTTGGTGATGGCTGCCGATATCATATTTTGGAATGTGATATTAAAAATATTTCTGCCGATATAAGCTTTAAACCATACGCAGAAATTTCCTCGAAAAATGCAAGTGAAATTACAGATATACTGGATCTGCTGGAGATTCCTAACGAGAAAAGACCGAAATCTATTGACTTGTATTACAATGCAGTATCCGGAAAAGGTACTGCATCGGATAAATTGTATTTATTGGAAGATTCTAATAATCAGATTCTATATGTAATAGAATCTTTTTATTGATTTTCAGAAGATGGAGCAAATGGCTCAAAACGGTATGTCTCCAATTCCTGGCTTCGGTTGTTATTATGGCTAGAATGGGGGAATCGGTCGTCAGATGCACTTGCTATGGCTTTCATTTGACGACATAGGCATTAAATGATATGATTCGTTTATAAGACACTAAGAAAGCGAGAGAAAAGGTGCTGCCATTTTATCTGCAACTGCTGGAAACAGAAGGCGAAAAACAGAAATTTGAACGACTTTATGAAACATATCGAAGGCTGATGCACTGGATTGCAGTACGGATTTTGCAGGATGAGCATCTGGCGGAAGATGCCGTGCATGAGGCTTTTTGGCGGATTCTTCAAAATTTTGATGGTATTGAGGAAATTCCATCACCCAAAACGAAGAACTTTGTTGCCGTTGTTGTCAGGAACACTTCGCTGAATCTGAAAAAGAAGCAGAAACGGGAGGATGAAAAGCTTGTGAAAGATGTTTTTTCGGAAGAAGAGCGGCAGGACCAGGGGGATCGGCTGCAAAGGGTAATTGAGAATCTTTCTTACGGTTTTGACGAAACGGCAGATGCGGTTTGCAGGCAGGAAATCATAGACGCTGTTTTATCTATGCCGGATACGCTGAAAGAAATTTTAATGCTGTATGGGTATGTCGGCTATAGCATTCATGAAATTGCAGGTTACCTGAATATCACCGAAGATGCTGCATATAAGCGGCTGCAAAGGGCGCGAAATGCCCTTGCAAAGAGAATTGAGGGGGAACGAAAATGACGGAAATACAGTTTCGCAGCATTTTATGCGATGCGATGAACCAGGAATACCGGTGGGTGCCTGAGCCGGAGAATCTGGAGTATGACTATACTTTCTCACCGGAATTTGAAAAGAAAATGCGTAAGATGATAAGAAGGTCGGAAGGCGTGCGGATTGGGAGTCGTGTCTTTCGAAAAATGACCGTTGTTATTTTGGCGGCAGTCATGATGCTTGCTTTGGCAGCTTGCACGGTATATTTAGGTATTACATGGCAGGAAAGCGAAAATGCACAAACCGGAACGCTGGATATCACTTTCGATAAAGAAAAAAGCAGCTCTGCCAATGAAACCTTTGAGATAAAAGAGCCTGCTTTGCCGAAAAATTTTGCGGTTACATCGACGAATTCTTATACGTCAAGGTTTGAAGCCGTGTATGAAAATCATGCGGGGCAGGGCATTGATTATGTGCAGGACAAGAACCTTGATACCATGGGATTGAGTATCGATAGCGATGACGAAAGCTTCACGCAGATTGAAGTAAACGGACACAAGGGGTATGCTGTTACAGAGGGTGATGCACCGTATCTGATATGGAGCGACGGCGAATATTTGTATTATCTTTCCGGAAATGTTTCGTATGAGGTTATTGAAGAAATGGCGAAAGGTATTGAATAAGTGAGAGGTCGGCAAGGGGAGAAAAGAAACAAGCTAAAAGATCTTCGAAAAAATTGAGCCGGGGGTGCGCACCGAAGACTATTTTAGCGTCAATGCCCGTATCATTAAAAAGAGCACCGCAAGTGCAGTTAAAACTTGGAAAACTTTCGGGAGGAACACTTTCGGACATCTGATTTCCAAATTTCCGGAAGTACGATTTCATCGCACAAGAATATTCATGCAGAAACGATTTCACCGAAGGTTCGCAAGATAGTCGAAAGACGAGAGGAGAAAAAAGGGAAAAAATTTTATCTATCACATTAGTGAGTGTACTGGTTATTACAAGCACGACATTTTAAATTATGAAAGGAAAAACTGAAAATGGAGCCAAGAAGAAAAATTACAGCGAGTATTCTAACTTTAATATTGATTTTTGCGACCGCAACATCAGCATTTGCGAATGAGGATAATTATATGCTTATAAAAAAGACGGACCCAACAGAGAAATATCTAAAGGGAGCTGTAGAAAACTTGGATGTTGTTGCTGCAAAAAAAACGATAGGCAATGAAATCATTGCCCAAAAGGATGATATTACTGTTAAATTTCCAACAAAGGAAAACAAAAATATTAATATTGAACGTGACGGTGAAAATGTAGTATCGATGGAAATGCCAAAGGATAATGAATCCCCATACATAGCCCAAAATGGGAGCATTGTATATAATGGCTATAACGGCAGTTCAAAACTGATTACGCAAACAACCAGTGGCTACACAACGACAGGGTTACATGAAATTGGTGTTAGGACACTGATTTTAATAAATAATTCTGATGCACCACACGAATATGAATTTAAGTTTACCCTTGCAGGTGATGAAAGATTTGAATGCAAACAACAAAACCATGATGGGAAAATATACAATGGAGAAATTTATATAATTAACTCAGATGGCTTTATTACTGGAAGCATAAAAGAACCATGGGCAAAAGACGCTAATGGGGATTCTATTGAAACCTTTTTTACAATTAAAGGAGATACAATAACTCAGCATGTAGCGTTCTCTACCGATACCGCCTTTCCTGTGGTTGCAGATCCATGGTATGGACAATCATCAAAAACTGAAAATATTGGTTCACCCAAAGAAACCACATTCTCTGCCTATGCAGCAGGACAAGGAACAAAGGGCTTTAAATTTACATCTGCCGGTGGATACATATCATATACACGGGGCAGCGGAACAACTGCATCGACAAGCGTGTCTTTAGGTGTGGGATACGGTAGCGTGACTTTATCAGTAAACATAGGCACAGCTACACAAGGAAGCATAGTTGGTGCTGCATATCCTGTTTCGGGCGCAGGATGGTACAAATTACGGGTAAGTGAGGTCTATATGGTTCAAAAATACAAGGTTTTGATGCGCTGGAAAGATTCTGCCACAGGGGATATTACATGGAGAGAAATTTCGCGAAATGCGAAAACAACAGAATTCGTTGGTGTAAGCGGTCAGTGTGTAAAAATTGCGGAGGCATGAACATGAGCAAAATTTCCAAAAAACTTTGGTTAATATTAGTCGCAGCACTCGCTGTTGCGATTTATATAGGTGTATCATATTACAACGCACATACGACTGAGTATGCGTCAGAGGATCCATTATACGGAACATTTTCTGTTGTCAACGCAGCAGGCGGCAACCCACAGTACTATTTCTTGTCCATAAATGTGAATGTCACCAATTCATATTTCGAGCAATGCGCCGAAGAATCCGGCGTGGACATATCCGCAGGATGTTGGGTTTATTCGTATGCCGAAAAGAAAATTTTTGCTGCCGAAAAACAAGAGGATACGCTCGTGGCCTATGATGATGCTAAAAGGGAAATCGGGCAATTCCGATATTCGGCAAAAACTTTTCTTTGGACGGAATTTGACAAATCATACCAAGGCGAGTGGCGTGGTGAGAGCTTTGATATGGAAAGAATCATGCAAGGCTATGTCCTGACGGAAAACGAAGCATATCTATGAATTAGATAAATAAGCAAAGGCACAAGAAAGCAATCTACACTTTATGTTTGAAATAACGGATAAGCATGGTTGGTCAGATAATCTGTTCCCGATTGAAATGACCGATGAGCTATTGGTACTTCGAACCGAATCCACAGTTGAAACTGATAGAAAGACGATAATCAGCAAAAGGGAAGAATATTTGGGAGAATATACAATTTGGAATGGAAATATGTCTCTGTCATACGATCCGCAAAAGCGTTTTGCCGAATTGAAAGAAGACGATGAAACATATCGCAGGCTGATGCACCGTATCTGATATGGAGCGACGGCGAATATTTGTATTATCTTTCCGGAAATGTTTCGTATGAGGTTATTGAAGAAATGGCGAAAGGTATTGAATAAGTGAGAGGTCGGCAAAAGGAAATAATAAAAAAGTTAAAAGATCTGCAAAAAAATTGCAAAAAATCTCAAGATATGCGAAAAAACCTCTTGAAAATAATGAAAAAATGTAGTATTCTATTAGAGATGCGTGGCTCTATGGTCAAGCGGTTAAGACTCCGCCCTCTCACGGCGGCTACCCGGGTTCGAATCCCGGTAGAGTCACCAGAGTATCAATATCCCCTTTGGCAGCATAAACTGCTAAGGGGGATATTTTTATGCGTAAAATTGCAATGATACTGGTGGGAATCGGCTTTCTGGTCCTTGGAGGGCTTGGATTTTTCAGGATCGCGCCGCTTAGGAACAGAATAAGGTATTAAATCATCATCCACATTGATTTAGCGTCTTAATTGAGAAACCCTGCGAATTTATCTTGTTAACCTTGCAAAAATCAAGTATACTATATATATCAAAACCCAGGCGAAAGGAGCAGGCAGATGAGCGATACGGGAAAGAAAAAGAAAATTTC
>CAVCFO010000009.1:51739-59285 GCA_963601575.1 bacterium | reverse complement strand
GGCCTTCCGTCCACTTCGCCGCAGGCGCGCATTACATGCTGGGCGCTATCATAGTCATAAGCTGCGGAGCCTTGCGCATCTTCTGCGGATGCCTTCGGGCTTGCTAGGGCCGCGCCGGCATTTTCTATCAGATCCGCGCCTTTTTTTACGGTGCGGTCAGCTGCGAGCGCTTCTTTCTTTGCGGCCGCAACCTCTTCCTTGGTGGCTCCGCCGATTTGCTCTGCGAGGGCTTCCTTATAATCTGTAAGGTCGTAACCCATGGCTTCCATTTCTTCGATGTGTTTCCTCGTTTCGTCATCCTTTGCCTTGCGCGATGCCGAAAGCCTCTGGAGTTCTTCGATAAATGCCGCTTTGTTTATGACATGTTCATTTTCTTTGAGTTCCATCCCAAGGCTCTTTGCAAGGAGTTTGATTGCTCCCTGTCTATGGGTTTTGGAGAGAACTCCTAGAGATGCCATGATATAGTCGTTATCTACCAGAATTTTTGCAGATTCCGGCGGATAGAGCTTCATGCCTGTCTGGTTGTCTCTTGCGATTTCTTTCATGATTTCGACTCTGCGCGGGAGCCTTGTGAGTGCGCCGCCGGTGCCGACGATATATTTTATTTGGGTGAGGTCTTTTCCCTCTGCCAGGGTCTGTCTTCCGGCCGGGCCATATACATAGCGGATAGTTCCCGCGTGGCGCTCTGCCGCACGCAAAACGGCTTCTTCTGTGAGTCTCTCAACCAGCTTAAATTCGTCATCATTCTTCGGGATCGCCTTGTAGGTTTCGAGGGTTTTGTCAAGATCTATATGTAGCTTTTCTTCGCATTCTTTTCTGAGTTTTTCTTCGCCGATGGACTCGATTACCTTGAGGCGGTTTACATAAACGCCAAGGTCGCCTTCTACGGTTCTCTTTGCCTTTGGCTCGGGTGCCGTCAAAATTCTGGCTACCGCGTCTGAATCCTCGGTTACTGCGTGTACATCGGTGGTTGCGCCGCCAACGTCTATTGTCATTACGTCGCCGATGCAGTCATATAGCAGCTTTGTGCATTCCATAACCGCTCCGGGCGTTGGGATAATCGGGCCATTTACCATGTCCCTCACGTGTTCCATGCCCGGGGCTTTTGTGATATTGTCTTCGAAAGCGTCCTGAATGACCTTGCGGCAAGGTTCTACATTCAGGGTGTCGATTTTCGGATAAACATTGTCGACAAGATATAGTCTCTGTCCGCTTTCCTCGTCGAAAATCAGCTTCATTTCTTCCTGATTCTCGATGTTTCCGGCGTAAACCACGGGGGTTGTCATCCCCATGCTTCTTATCATCTCCGCGTTATAAATTGCGGTATCTCGCTCGCCATAATCGACGCCGCCTGCAATCAAAATGAGGTTCGGGTTTATTTCTTTTATCTTGGCAAGGTCGCTTCTTCTGAGCCTGCCCACCGTGATATTGTGAATGATTCCGCCTGCCCCGAGCGCCGCCTCTCTTGCGGCCTTCGCCGTCATGTCGTATACCAGCCCGTGGACGGTCATTTTCAGTCCGCCCGCCGCCGATGATGTGGCAAGCATTTCGTCATATTCGAGGCTTTCGATGCCCATCTTCCGGCAAAGGTCGTCGATGGCGCCCTGAAGTCCTATGCGAACGTCGCCCTCTAGCACCGATGTCGGCGCCTGGCCCTGAGCCCAGAATACCGGATTTTCGCCGTCAAGATCCTTGAAAGCATTTACCACCGTGGTGGTGGAGCCGATTTCCGCAACTAAAACGTCTACTCTCATTTTGTCTCCTTATTTCTTGCATAATAGTAGGGGGCCGGGCCTTCCGGCCGGCCCCCTCAAATTGTTTTGAAATGGCCATTTCCGGCGACTCTCCGCGCCGGAAATGTTTTATCCGCCCGCGGTGCATGCGCAGGCGGCCTAGAACCTAGTCCTCCTTGAGATCTTCCGGTCTGAATCCGTGAGGAACCTCGCCGCGTCTTCTCTGTCTTTCCTGTGCGAGGAATGTTGCAACGTCGATACCGTGGGAGTTTCTGCCAAAGCCCATGTCGATACCGGTCTTGACTGCCTCTTCAGGGATAACCTGAGTGCCGCCTGCGCAGATGATAACCTTGTCTCTGATACCCTTTTCTACGCACAGTTCGTGGATTCTCTTCATGTTCTTGTAGTGAACGTTGTCGTGTGAAATGATTGTGGATGCCAGGATCGCCTGAGCGTTTTCCTCGATGCAGGCGTCAACCATCTTCTCAACCGGCACGGAAGTTCCGAGGTAAACGCACTCGATACCCCACTTTTCGATTCCGCCGTGTTTGATGTTGATGATCTCTCTCATACCTACGGAGTGTTCGTCATCGCCTACCGTGCCGCAAACAACCTTCATGTGTTCGTGGCCTTCGAACTCGTCGTAGAGTTCCTTGTCGCTCATTACATATGGCTCCGGCGGAACTACGAGGTTCTTTAGGTCGATGTCGAAGTCAACTCTGCCCTTAAGCTCGATTCTGGTGCCTTCTGCTTCTTGCATAACCTCTGCGGAGATAACCTCAGGGTCAACAAGGCCGAGCTTTTTGCCAAGTTCAACAGCCGCAGCCTCTGCAACTCTCTTGTTTGTTGGGAGCATCATGGTGAGCATGATAACTCTGTCGCCGCACCACTCAACTTCCGGAGTGAGCCATTCGCCGGTTCTGTACTTGGCAACCTTTTCAAGTCTCTTGTTTACATTGTCTTCGTCGTCTAGCTCGTCGATATAGACGATTTTGCTTCTGTCTTCGAAGGTGCATCCGCCGATGAGAGCCGCAGGATCCTCTGGGTCGCCGCCGTACTGCTCAACGTTGTTGTAGCCGTAGTGAGCAGTTACAGGAGCCATGTAGTCTTCGTCTCTTTCGAAGATGAAGCCTGCGCCGAATCCGCCGTCGATCTTACGAGCGATACCGTCGCCGTTTCTCTCAGGATATTTTCCGGAGTCTACGAAGAAGCCTTCCTGAACGGCGTTGAAATATCCGCCAACTTCGAGGATCTCTTCTACATATAATACGGCTCTTTCTTTGAGCTCTCTTGCGTTTTCTCTCAGCGGGCCGTCCTTCTTAAGCTCTACCATTTCCATGAGTCCGTCCAGGCCGATAAGAGTCTGCTTTGCGGTGTCGGTAGCTTCGATGTTATAGATGTGCCATGGAACGTTTCTGCCTTCGTCCGGTGTTATAGTCGACTGGATATCCGCGCTGGTGAGCTTGGAAATAAACATATTCATTACGTGAGTTACCGTAGCTTCACGTGCCGAGGACTGGATGTACTTGGTATTCATCTGAGCCCTCATCTTGTATCTGCCGCAGAAGTCTCTCAGCGCCACCGCATATGGAAGGTCCATATACATACAAGGCGCAGGAGTTGCTGTCGGCGGAACTGTCGAAAGCGAAATGTTCTCAGGCTTTATTCCTACTTTTTCGGAGAAGTACGAGTTAATTGCGTGCTGAACGATGAGCTCAGGCATTACCTTCCACGCGTCTCTTGCTGTTGCGTTTGCGTTGTGAGCGCCGTCGATCTGCAGCATTCCTGACCAAGCCATGACTTTCTTGGATTCGCAGGCGTCTACGAAGGATCTTACCATGTTAACGTCTCTGTAAAGTACGTTGTACTGCGGGTCCTGGTGAGCGCCGTTGATTCCTTCTTCTGCAAACATTACGGCAATATCAGGGCCTGCAACGCCGGAGATATATGAATGGTAGTTGATCGGACGACCAACTTCGTCTTCGATGAGGTCGATAGCCTTTCTCTGGGCTCTTACCTGTTTGCGGGTGATAGGAACGCCGCCGATACCCTGCGGGGTGCCTTCCATAAGTCCGTCGATGTGGGACTGACCCATGTGCCTGATAACCATCAGGTGGTCAGCGCCGTGCCATGCTGCCATTCTCATTCTTCTGATATCGTCCTCGAATCTGCCGGATGCGATCTCGGTTGTGATGGTCTGCATCGGCTGCGGGTCGATATTCTCGAGGAATTTTGCCGGCGGAAGCGGAACAGAGTTTTTCAGGCTCTTTGAAATTTCGTGATATTCGAACTGTCCGAGGTGCTGGTCTTCAGCTCTTTCTCTCCAAACCCATTCGCGTCTTCTCGGTTCGTATTTGTCAAGGTCTTTAAGTAATTCAACTACATCGAGTTTTTCATTTGGCTTCAAAATCATCTTACTTACCTCCCTTGAATGCTGCGGCAACTTTATCCCAGCCCTCGCCCTTTGCCAGCTTGATGGAGGCGTCGCGGATAGAGATGTCCTCTAATTTTGATAACTTGTAAACGCAGTGGCCTGCGCCCTTTCCCATAAGGCCGTGGTCCATGCAGTGGTTTACGATCGGCATACAGTCAAGTGAGGATACTCCCATTCTCAGGAGTACCGCACGCTCAACAGATGGCGTGGTATTCTTGTAGCCGAGCTCAAGGAGCGGCTCGTCAACCTTTGCGATCAATTCCCAGAATCGATTGTAAAGTTCTTCGTCAGTAAGATTTGCAAGATGCTGTCTTCTTACCGCAAAATCGTCTTCTCTTTTCATCCTTCTTAAGTTCCTTTCATTTAATTGCGAATTAAATTTTCCATGCGGCAGCTCCGACTATGCGGCAGCACCGTAGCGGCAGCGCCGGCTGTGCGGCGCGTGCCGGATATAAGCAAAAGAGCCTGTTACTTAACGATCTTCTTGTCCTCGTCGATAAGGTCTCTAAAGTCTCCCATGATTGCATGCGGTACAGGGATATCGATCATGGTCTTAAGTCCAGGAGCTGCGTTGATGCAATGCGGAATGCAGTTCATGATCATAGCCATGGTTCCGATGCCGCCTTCGATCTCCGGAGTATTTACCATATTTACCGGCGGAACAGCGTCGAGGATTACATAGTCGCCGGTGTGAACGCCAACCTGTTCAGGCTCGATCTGCTGCGGGTGATCCATGTCGATCTTTCTCTGGCCGTCAATATTTACCCAGCCCTTCATTGCAACGCCTGCAACATCTCCTGCTGCTGCGAAGCCATAAGGCGATTTTCTGTCAACATCTGTTACGATCGGTTCCATATCCTGACCGAAGTCTTCCCACTTCCAGCCAAGAGCATCGCATATCATCATCGTGGATTCTGCAAATCCAACATGTCCTGCCATCGTGCCTTCTGCCTTTCTTCTGTTGAATTCTTCAACGGAGATGCCGATGCCCTGTTCTTCCATTACGGCAGGTCCGAACGGTGACAAGGAGTTAACTCTTCTTGAAGTTACGTGGTTAACCTCTTCGCAAGCCGCGGTCCAAAGGATTACCAGAAGGTCCATGATGAGACCCGGGTTGATGCCTGTACCCATTACGGAAACGCCATTCTTCTTTGCGATTTCGTCAAGCTTCTTTGCTAGTTCAGGTTCCTGAGCCTGCGGGTAAGCCATCTCTTCTGCGGAAGTGATTACGTTCATTCCCTTTTCCATTACGAAAACCAATTTGTCATATACGTCTCTTGTGAAGGAATTCGTGCAAACAACTACGATGTCTGCTACGCCCGGTTTGATAACTTCTTCGGCAGTTCCAACGATAACATCTTCTCTGTCGCCCTTTACGATTCCCGGAACTACATCATAGAGGCTCTTGCCGAGCTTGTCTCCGATGTCGATTGCGCCAACGATGTCAACGCCTTTTTTCTTTGCGAGCATCTTTCCGATGCCGCCGCCCATAGCGCCAAGTCCCCAAAGGATTACTTTTACATTTTTCATTTCACATTCTCCTTTTCAAAACAATATTTGTTTTTCTAAACATATCATAGATATAAGCAAAAGATGTGCCACGCAGCCCGTTGAACAATGTATACTTGTTTCGGCGAAAAACTTGTCTCCGGCACAATTTTCGAGGTGGTTTTGTACTTTTTTCTGTGCAAAATTCCAATTTCGGCACGGATTTTCACTTGCTCAAGGAGCAAGCCATCGTTTTCTCCGGATGTCAAAGGTCAAAGCTCTCCCAAAACGCAAAAAAACTTGCATAGTTGGTGCAAGTTTTTTTGCATATCGCGGCATGCCTTTTTCAGATCTTTTTCGGTTCTTGCTCGGTTCTTTTTCGGTTCTTGTTCAGATCATGCCTTTCAACATGTCATTTTCGGCATATAGTCGGCATATCCTTTTATTTCGGATCAAATATATGATATTTCTTCAGCTTATGCTGGAGGGTCTGGCGTTTTATCTGCAGGGCGCTCGCAGCCTTGCTGATGTTCCCGTCCCAGGCGACGAGTGCCTCTGTTATGATGCGCTCCTCGATGGCATCCAGATATTCGTCCAGAGGCCTATCGGCCGCATATTCGAATTCCGGTCGCTTCGGCCGTTTGGCGCTGCCCGGCATGCTCAGGAGCTTCTCCGTGAGGATATGCTCTCTATCTGCCATGGATACAGCCTGCTCGATGATATTCTCAAGCTCCCTGACATTGCCCGGATAGTCATATTTTTGCAGCTTCCTGTTGGCTTCGTCTGCGACCATCCACAGTTCCTTGCCGAAGCGCTTGTTGTGCTTTTCGAGAAAACGCTCCGTCAGGATAGGTATGTCGTCCAGCCTTTCCCGAAGCGGCGGTATTGAAATATTTATTACATTGAGCCTGTAATAAAGGTCCTTTCGGAGCTTGCCCGCGGCGATGAGCTCCTCGGGCGGCTCGTTTACGGTTGCTATGATGCGGACCGCGATCGGAATATCCTTGTTTCCCCCGATGCGCCTTACATAGTTTTCTTGAAGCACCCGCAGGAGTTTGCTTTGCAAATCATATGGCATGGCGCTGATCTCGTCAAGCAGCAATGTTCCGCCGTTTGCCTGCTCGAAGAGTCCTGCCCGGTCCATCGCTCCGGTAAAGCTTCCCTTCGTGGTTCCGAAAAGGATGCCCTCTAGCAGCGTCTCCGGGATCGCTGCGCAGTTCTGAGCAAGGAAGGGCTTATCCTTTCTCGCGCTCGCATAATGGATGCTCTGGGCGAAAAGCTCCTTGCCCGTTCCGGTCTCACCGTAGATAAAGACGTTGGCATCGTTTCCGGCGGCCCTCCTTGCCCGCGATACGACCTCCTTGAAGGACGTATTTTCTCCATAGATATCCTCAAAGGTATATTTCTTTATCCCGGCAGGGAGGGTTATTTCTTCTCTACCGGAAAGGGTTCCTGCGACCTTTTCGATGGTATTTTCTTGGAGTTTTAGGAGCTTATCTGACATCTTGCGTATGTCCGTTATGTCCTTTGCTACCTCCAGCGCGGCAACCGCCTCGCCGTCCACAATGATTGGCAGGGTGCTGTTTATGGTGGTAATTTCCTTGCCGTAGAGGTTCTTGTAGGTCTGCTGCTGTTTGAGGGTTGCTTCTTTCTTTGTCAGCGCCCGAAACATGGTGCTTTCGCCAAGCCGAAAGTCCGGAAATGCCTCGTGGAATTTCTTCCCCAGCACGTCGTCCATATTCACCTTCTCCATCGATGCCATGGCATTATTATAAAATATGCCAACGCCCTCGCTGTCAACGATATAGACGCCCTCGTCGATAAGCTCAAGCAGCCCTTCTATGATTTTCTTGTAGTATTTTTCGTTCATGCGCCTTATAGCTCCTTTCGC
>CAVCFO010000009.1:0-50958 GCA_963601575.1 bacterium | reverse complement strand
TTTTTTATTTTATTTTATTTTTCCCATTCTGCTTCGTCTGCATATATTGTCAGAGTTCCGTCCATACAGGCAAATCCGCCCTTTGTTTTTATGATTTCAAAGTCAGAGCCTGCCCTTCGCACTCTCACCTGGCCGTCATCGGCAAGCAGCCTCGCACATGGGGCTCTCCCCTTGAGGAAGCCTTCGTAGCCGTCGCTTGTCTTGATGATCACGCTCTGTGCATCGTCATCGAAGATGGTCTCATCGGGGCAGATCACCCTCACGCGCATCGCGCCGGCCTTCGCATTCGTATTTTTATCCGCGTCTGCCATGCTGTGCCTCGTATCTTTCCGCAACCTCGTCAATGGAACCGGCCATCAGGAAAAGATTTTCCGGCACATGGTCGTATTTGCCCCGGAGAATTTCTCCGAAGCCGCGAACCGTCTCCTTGAGCGGCACATATTTGCCCGGAGTTCCCGTAAACTGCTCCGCTACGCTGAAAGGCTGTGAGAAAAATCTCTGGATCTTTCTTGCGCGGCTTACGGTCAGCTTGTCCTCCTCCGAAAGCTCATCCATACCCAAAATTGCAATAATATCCTGCAAATCCTTGTATTTCTGCAGAACCTCCTGCACCTGTCTGGCAACGCGGTAGTGCTCTTCGCCGACGATCAGCGGGTCGAGAATCCTCGATGTCGATTCCAGCGGATCAACGGCAGGATAAATGCCGAGCTCCGTGATGGAACGGTTGAGAACCGTCGTAGCATCAAGATGCGCAAATGTCGTGGCAGGCGCCGGGTCGGTCAGGTCGTCCGCCGGAACATATATCGCCTGTACGGATGTGATTGAGCCGTTCTTTGTGGATGTGATTCTCTCCTGCAATGCGCCCATCTCCGTAGCAAGGGTCGGCTGATAGCCTACCGCCGACGGCATACGCCCAAGCAATGCGGAAACCTCGGATCCCGCCTGGGTAAATCTGAATATATTGTCTATGAAAAGCAGTACATCCTGCCCTTCCTCGTCTCTGAAATACTCCGCCATGGTAAGTCCCGTTAGGGCAACCCTCATTCTTGCTCCCGGCGGTTCGTTCATCTGCCCAAAGACCATCGCTGTCTTTTCGATAACTCCGGACTCGATCATCTCGTTATACAGGTCGTTTCCTTCTCTGGTTCTCTCGCCTACGCCTGCGAATACGGAGATTCCGCCGTGTTCCCTAGCGATATTGCTGATGAGCTCCTGAATGAGTACCGTCTTGCCAACGCCTGCACCGCCGAAAAGTCCGACCTTGCCGCCTCTCGTATAAGGTGCGATGAGGTCGATTACCTTGATTCCGGTCTCATAGATCTCGGATTTCGTATTCTGGTCGGCAAAGCTGGGAGCCGGCTTATGAATCGGCGATGTCTTCGTCGTATTCACCGGGCCCTTTTCGTCGATGGTTTCGCCTATTACATTGAAAAGCCTGCCGAGGACTTCGTTTCCTACTGGCACCGTTATCGGCGCTCCCGTGTCTATTGCCTTCATTCCGCGAATGAGACCATCCGTGGAGGAGAGGGCAACGCATCTTGCCACATCGTCACCGATATGCTGCGCCACCTCCGCCATGATCTTTCTGTCTCCGTCCTTAATCTCTATCGCGTTAAGAAGCTCGGGCATGTGCCCTTCTTCAAATTTTATATCAATAACCGGGCCTATAATTTGGCTTATTAAACCCTCTTGCATATCGTTACCTCCTCTATTTCTGCGAATCCGCGCCGGAAACTATCTCAATCAGCTCGTTGGTGATAGCCGCCTGTCTTACCCTGTTGAATGTGAGGGAAAGCTGCGCCAAAAAGTCGTTGGCATTGTCGGTGGCATTTTCCATTGCGCTTCTTCTCGCCGCATACTCGCAAGCCGCGGACTCGGTTATAGCCTCAAAAAGCACCAGCTCGAAATACTTGGGGATCATATAATCCAGTATTTCCTGCGGGCTGCGGTCGAATTCCATCTGCGTCGTTCTATTCTCCAAAGTGCTCGTTTCGAACGGGAGCAGCTTCTTGACCACCGGTTCCTGCTTGAGCGAATTGATATAGGCGGTATGTACAAGCAGAATTTCTGCTACCTCGCCCTTTTGGAATTTTTCGATGATGGGCTTTGCCATCTTGCTCGTGTCCGCAAAGGTAATCTTCTCGGGAGCCTCGTCGCATATACCGGCTATCTTATAAGCGTTATATTCGAAATAGTCCCTGACCTTGCTTCCGATCGCATAAATCTCGAGATTTTCCTTCGGCCTATCCTCGGCCTCTGCGAGAACCTGTCTTATGATATTCGCATTGAAGCCCCCGCAAAGTCCGCGGTTGCCGGCGATGGCTATGACGAGGGTCTTCGCACCCTCTGCAGTAGCAGCTGATGCAGCAGCGCCTGCTGCGGCAGTGCCCGCCGCATGAGTCTCTGCCTCCGGCTTTTCTTCTTCGCCAATCATGCTCGCCGCGCAGGCCATCAGAGATTCCATCGTATGCGAGATATCCAGTATCTGCTGGCTGGTCTTGTCAAAGGCGCTCTTGGCTTTTTTGTATTTTGAGGCGGAAACGAGTCGCATTGCGTTTGTGATATGCTCGGTACTCTCGATGCTCTTCATTCGGCGCTTCAGTTCCTGCATATTTTCGGCCATTTCTTCACCTCTTTATTCTGCTTCTTTGAATTTTTTTATTCCTTCTACCAGCAGCTTTTCGGTTTCTTCGCTAAGCTGTCCGGTTCCTCTGATTGCTTCGCCTATTTCCGGATAATGACTCCGTATGTAGCGGAGCAAATTCGTTTCGAATGTCTTGATCCCGTCTATCGGAAGGTCGGCCATATATCCTTGTGATGCGGCATATATGCTCACAACCTGATCCTCCACGTCCATCGGCTGGTACTGGCCCTGCTTCAGCACTTCCATGAGCACTTTGCCGTGGTCGAGTCTTGCCTTGGTATCCTTGTCGATGTCCGAGCCGAACTGCGAGAAGCTTGCAAGCTCTCTATATTGTGCCAGCTCGAGCTTGAGCCTTCCGGAAACCTTTTTCATTGCCTTGATCTGCGCGTCGCCGCCTACACGGGATACAGAAATGCCAACATTTACGGCCGGTCTTTGGCCTGTGAAGAAAAGCTCCGATTCAAGGAAAATCTGTCCATCCGTGATGGAAATTACGTTTGTAGGTATGTATGCCGAAACGTCGCCCGCCTGGGTCTCGATTATCGGCAGAGCCGTAATCGAGCCTCCGCCAAGTTCCGGGCTGAGGTGCGCGGCTCTCTCCAGCAGCCTGCTGTGAAGATAGAATACATCCCCAGGATACGCCTCGCGCCCAGGCGGTCTCCTCAGCAGAAGCGACATCGCTCTATATGCCACCGCATGCTTGGAAAGGTCATCATATATGATGAGCACGTCTCTTCCCTTATACATAAAGTATTCGGCGATAGCGCAGCCCGCATAAGGTGCAATATATTGCAGCGGTGCCACATCGCTTGCGGTTGCCGAAACGATGATGGAATAGTCCATCGCTTCTTTTTCTTCCAGCGTCTGCATGAGCTGGGCAACCGTGGATTTTTTCTGGCCGATGGCTACATATATGCAGATAACATTCTTTCCCTTTTGGTTGAGAATGGTATCGATGGCGATTGCCGTCTTTCCGGTCTGGCGGTCGCCGATGATGAGCTCTCTTTGGCCCTTGCCGATAGGCATCATCGCGTCGATTGCCTTGATTCCGGTCTGCAGCGGCTTGTTAACCTTCTCTCTCATGAGAACGCCGGGTGCAGGATATTCGATAGGCCTGTTTTCGTGGGTGACGATTTCGCCCTTGCCATCGATCGGATTTCCGAGGGCATCGATAACTCTGCCTATCATCGTTTCGCCTACAGGCACTTCGACGATTTTGCCGGTAGGTTTTACGATATCGCCTTCCTTTATCTCTCTGTCTGAGCCGAGAATTACGACGCCGACATTGTCCTCTTCGAGGTTGAGCGCCATGCCGTATACGCCGCTTTCGAATTCGAGAAGCTCGCCCTCCATGCAGCGGCTCAGTCCATAGACTCTGGCTATTCCGTCGCCCACCTGAAGAACCGTGCCGTAATCCAAAATCTCGTATTTGCTATGATAATTTTTTATTTGCTCTTTTATGACCGAACTGATTTCTTCCGGTTTCAAATTCATAGGGAATCCTCCCTCCTTAAATATTTTTTAGGGTGAGCAGCAGGGCATCTAGATCGCCTCTGATAGTCTTGTCTATCATCTTGCCGTCAACCTGTATTTTGATTCCGCCGATAACCTTCTTATCGACAATATTCTCGAGCTTGATTTTCTTCCGAAGAAGCTTTGACATTTCGTCCTCGAACCTCGCAAGGTGCTCCTTGCTGAGCGGGTCTGCGCTATAGATTTCTCCTGCTGCTTTTCCCCTTTCCTCGTCGTAGAGCCTGATATACTGCTTGCGGATTTTTTTGATCTCTGCGGTGCGCCTCTTGTCCGCCAGTACGAACAAAAAGTTGATCAACGCCTTGCTGAATTTTCCCTCAAAGCTATCCGAAATGACCTTCTTCTTCTCCGCTGCCGTTATCGCGGGGCTGTCGAGAAATTCCGCGAATTTCGGTGTTTCTTCGAGGACGGTTTCCAGCGTCTCAAGCTCTGCCAGGATCTCGTCTTCTGTTCCGAGCTCCTTCGCAGCCTCAAACAAGGCAGCTCCGTATGTAAGGGATACTACTGACTCTGCCATTTGCCGCTTCCCGCCTCCTCCAAAACCTTATCAACAAGTTCCTGCCTGTCTTCTTTCTTCAAATCCTTTTCCATGATCTGCTCGGCAGTCAGAACTGCAAGCACGGCGACATCTTTTTTGAGTGCCGAAACAGCCTTTTCCTCTTCTGCCGCGATCCTCTTATGTGCCTCTTCGATAATCTGCGACGCTTCTTTCTTTGCGTCAGAAACTATCGAATCGGCGCGCTCGTCGGCGATAACCTTTGCCTCCTTGATGATCTGGCGCTTTTCTTCCTCGGCATTTGCAAGGGTTTTGCTATATTCCGCAAGCAGTGCATCCGCTTTCTTGCTTTCAGAATTGGCATGTATGAGCTCTTCCTCAATCATCGCCTTTCTTTCCATCATGAAATTATGCACCTTCTCGAAGAAAAAATGCTTGAGAATAAGATAAAGCACCAGGACGGTTATTACCGTGAAAAGAAGATTCCAGTTGAACTCAAGCAGTCCCTGATATAATCTTACTTCCATATTAAAACCTTCTTAATGTCTGAATGTCTGAATGTCTGAAATTCATCCGAACTTGCCGTATCCTACAGCTTTCCTGCCAAGATAATCGCTATAACGAATGTGAGTACTCCGATGGTCTCCATGATTGCCATTGCAACGATCATAGATGTTCTTACGGCACCTGCCGCCTCTGGCTGCTTGCCCATGCTCTCCATTGCCTTTGCACCAAGAAGACCCTGTCCGATACCGATACCAAGTGCCGCGCATCCCATTGCCAGGCCTGCTGCGATTGCTATAATTCCTGTCATTTCTACTCCTCCTATTTAATAAAGTTTAGTTTTACAAAATGTTTTACAAAACCTAGTGATCCTGGCTCCTTGCGACTGCTTTTGCAAGGAAAACCATGGTCAGCGTTACGAATATGTATGTTTGGATTGCCGGCTCAAACATATCAAAAAAGCCGTTGAGCGGAAGCACAAGCACCGCCCGCAAGAAAGGCACGCTGCAAATCAGGGAACTGAGCCATTCCATAAGGTTCATCCAAAGATCTACGACGATGACTCCTCCGAAGATATTGCCGAAAAGTCGGAAGCCCAGAGATACCGGGAGCGTGCAGTCCTCCAAAATGTTCAGCGGAAGCATGAACGGATACGGATCGCACATATGCTTTATCTTGCCCTTCAGCCCAAGGAGCTTGATCCCGCCGACCTGAATCAGCAAGAATGTCAGAAGCGAAAGCCCGAAAGTTATATTTACGTCCGCCGTGATCGGCCTCTGTCCGAACAACCCGAGGGAGCTGCCCATCAATATGTATAGAAAGATAGTACCTATATAAGGTGCATATCGCTCCGCATCTCTGCCGAGATTTTCCTGTGCGTAGTCGTAAACCTTTTGCACGATGAACTCCGCTACTATCTGCCTTTTCGTTTCGGGTACCTTCTGCAGCCCATGGCCGAGCCATATCCCAAGTGCCGCGATGATGGCTGCGACGATGAAGCTCCATAGCGTGCTTTCCGTGATGAAAAGCGTGCCGTCGCCGAATCCGAGTATGATTCGCGCGCCCAGCTCGTCAACATTTATCATGCCAAAACCTCCTTTCTGCTCGCTACATATCTCTAAAAACTAACAAAAGTAACACCCGGCGGATCTTTATGACTCCAAGCCAAACATTACTTTCTGACTGCTTTTAATTCTGATATTTCGCCTAATTTCTCACCTATACCCAAACTGCAGATTTAATTATACCACCCAAAATCAAAAAAAAACAACCTTTTTTGCTACGGATTTGTTAAAGAATGCCCGAAACCGTTGATTTCTTGACATTTCCTTAGCGTGGCGTTTGGACAAATCGGCTGTTTTGTACAAAAAATTTCTCGTTTTTTGCTTATATTTTGCTTATGTTTTCCTTATTCAGCTAATATTATTTTTTATTTATGATAGGTTTCGTGTTTGATTATCTTGAAGCTGCGGTAGATCTGCTCCAGCAGCACCACGCGCATCATCTGGTGGGGGAAGGTCATCTTTGAGAAGGACAGCCTAAAGTTTGATCTCTTGCTGACCTCTTCGCTGAGCCCGAGACTGCCGCCTATGACAAAGGCGATATTGCTATTTCCGCCCAGCGAAAGCTCCTCGATTTTGCCCGCAAGCTCCGTCGAGGAAAGCTGTTTTCCGAGGATCTCGAGCGTTATCACGAAGGCGTCGTCCTTAATCGCACGCAGGATCGAATGTCCCTCTTCTATCTTGACATTTTCCTCATCCCTAGCTGAGGCATTTGCAGGAAGCTTCGCCTCCTTTAGCTCCGTGATTTCGATGCTAGAGTAGCGCGAGAGCCGCTTCATATATTCAGCTGCTGCCTCGCTCCAGTATTTTTCTTTAAGTTTTCCTATACATATGATTTGAATATTCATCTTGCCACCGTTTTCTAACCGTTTCCTATATGCACATATAAGCAAGGTGCAAGGGTTTCCTATTCTATCCCCTTGTTCTGTCCTCTTGTGCTATAGCTATACTCCTATAATCTGCCCTATCTGGCTTTTCGGCGCCGTTGCCATCACATAGTCTGAGCCCGCATAAAGTTCATTTTCCTCCAGGATGTTTTTTACCGTCAAATATGCCTGTGTCTGCGTATTATTCTCCGAGCTAAGATGCGCAAGCAAAATGCTCGGGATGCTTTTGCCCTCTCTTTCGCGCAGATATCTTGCGATCGCAAGCGCGCAGGCCTCGTTTGACAGATGCCCAAGGTCGCTCATGATTCGCCTCTTGAGGGGATAAGGATATCTGCCATATAGCAGGAGGTTTTTCTCGTGGTTTGCTTCTATCACGAGGGCATCGGCATTTCTTATCGCCGCGAATATTTCCTCTGTCATGCAGCCCGTGTCCGTTACTATAGCAATCTTATGCCCGTTTTTTTCGAATGTATATCCCAGCGGCTCTGCGGCATCGTGCGAAAGAGCGAAGGTCGTGATCTTTATGTCGCAAGTGGCAAATGTATCTCCCGCGCGCACATGCTCAAAATCAGCATCACATACCGATGATGTCTTCTCGATAATCGCATCCACGGTCCCGCCGCTTGCAAATACGGGATTTCTAAGCGGCCTTCTTTTCATCAGCGTATGCAATGATTTGATATGGTCGATGTGCTCATGTGTCACGCATATCGCCCCTAGGCCCGCATATCCCAGCCCCTGAGACGCAAGATCCGCATCTATGGCCTTTGCGCTTATGCCGGCATCCACTAATATCGCCGTCTTTTCGCTTCTAATAAGATAGCTGTTGCCTGAGCTGCTGCTCGCAAATGAGCAAATTGATAAATCCATTGGTTTCTCCGTTTTCTGTAAAATTCGTGCGCTTATTATATTACCACAAATTCTTTTCGTTGTAAAATCCCGCGATTTGAGAAGTCACTATTGACATAATTCATAAAAAAACGTATTATAAATATGGATTTTGCAGAAGATATAAGCAAAATACATATGTAAAAGTGTGAGGTGGTGCACAATGGAACGGGAATTAATCAAAAGTCTGATTAAGTGGAAAGCAAGCCAAAGCAGAAAACCTTTAATTTTAAAGGGTGTAAGGCAGTGTGGAAAAACCTATCTTTTGAAGGAGTTCGGTGCACGCTGCTATCAGGACAGTGCTTATTTCAATTTTGAAGAAAACGAAGCACTAAAAACCGTTTTTGAGAAAGACTACGATATTGAGCGGATTATTTTCGAACTCGAACTGGAGCATGGAAGGAAAATACAAACCGAAAATACTCTGATCATTTTTGACGAAATACAGGAGTGCGCAAGAGCGCTCACTTCGCTGAAATATTTTTGCGAAAATGCACCGGAGTATCACATTGTATGTGCAGGCTCACTTCTGGGTATCGCATTACGAAAACAGCTTTCCTTTCCGGTTGGCAAGGTTGATTTCATGACACTTTACCCTATGAGCTACGTCGAATTCTTGCAGGCATGCGGGGAAGAGACCCTTGCGGATTTTATACAGAACTTTAAAAAAGGAGATGCAATTCCGGAAATTGCAGCAAACAAGCTTGAAGCCTTTCTCAGGCAGTACTATATCATCGGCGGAATGCCGGAGGCTGTCCTGCGCTGGAGCCTGGCACATGACATTGAGGCAGCCGAGCAGATTCAGCAAAACATAATAAACAGTTATGAGCTTGATTTCGCAAAACATGCGCCGGTAAATGAATTTCCGAAGCTTCAGGCAATTTGGCGCTCGATTCCGGAGCAGCTTGCAAAGGAAAATACCAAGTTTATTTTCAGCCATGTAAAAAAAGGATGGCGGGCAAAAGACCTTGAAGATGCACTGGAATGGCTGATCGGAGCCGGACTTGTTTATAAAGTCCGGCGAATCGAAAAACCTTTCATACCGCTCTCTTCGTATGCGGATGATACTGCATTCAAGCTGTATATGGCGGATGTCGGAATTCTTCGAAAGCTTTCAAAACTGCCATACAATATCGTTTTGAACTCAAACACAAGCTATAAAGAGTTTAAGGGGTCACTTACAGAAAATTATGTGCTCGGAGAACTGGTTAAGTCTGTGGATGATACCGCATATTACTGGACAAGCGGCAATACGGCTGAGGTCGATTTTGTGATACAGTGTAAAGAAGAAATTGTACCAATTGAGGTCAAGGCTGAGCAGCATCTCAAATCGCGTTCCCTTAGCGAATACAGAAAGAAATATGCGCCAAAACATGCCGTAAAAACCTCTATGCTCGGCGATGCAGCGGGTGAGGATGTTCTGAAAATTCCTCTTTATATGATCTGCACGATGCCGACATGTATCAAATAAAAAAGATTACATTGGCAAATAAGCCTTTAGGAGACAAAAATGACAATTTTGAGAATATATACAGACGGGGCCTGCTCCGGAAATCAATCGGCAGAAAATATCGGAGGCTGGGGTGCGATCCTGGAATATGGCGAGCACAAGAAGGAGCTCTTCGGCGGAGAGGTGAATACCACAAACAACCGCATGGAGCTTACCGCGGTCATAGAAGCCCTGAAAGCCTTGAAATCACCGGGCCAGACGATACAGATCTTTACGGACAGTTCCTATGTTGCGAGCTGTTTTCGCGAAAAGTGGTACGAGTCGTGGGAGAAAAATCATTGGAAAAATTCCTCGAAAAAGCCGGTTGAAAATCAGGAACTTTGGAAAGAGCTTCTGGCCCTCGTGCGGCAGCACGATGCGGCCTTTTTCCGTGTGAAAGGTCATGTGAATCTAAAGAGCAAGAATACGAATTTCGACGCCCTGTATGAGAAATTTCTTCAGTGGAACGGTGCGGGATTCTCCTTTGATGACTTCAAATATGTTACAAAGATGAATAATCTTGCGGATGAGCTTGCAAACAGGGGTATCGATGCGAATCGCCCGTAATAAAAAATACTAAAAATCTTAAATATTTTGAATTTCGTTGTCAAAACAACATATTTTGCATAGACTTTGCGCTATATTATACTCAGCAAAGATGAAATAGCAAAACTAATTTTTTATATGAAATATGGAGGCATACAAATGAAAAGAAGAATAATTGAAATCGATAGGGAAAAATGTAACGGCTGCGGGCTTTGCGCGGAGGCTTGCCACGAAGGCGCAATCGGAATGGTTGGCGGCAAGGCGGCGCTGCTCAGAGACGATTATTGCGACGGACTCGGCGACTGTCTGCCGAGCTGCCCTACGAACGCGATTTCTTTCATAGAAAAGGATACTCTTCCTTACGACGAGGCGGCTGTGAAGGCAAATATGGAAAAGAAAAAGGCAGCCGGTGCTCACTCAGATGCTCCGCATGCGGAATTTCACGGATGCCCGGGCAGCCGCTCGATGAAAATCGAGCATGCAGGCGCTGCTCCTGCCGGCGCACCTGAGCCTGCCTGCATGCAGTCTCAGCTTTCTAACTGGCCGGTTCAGATCAAGCTGGCGCCGATAAGCGCACCTTATTTTGACGGCGCAAACCTTCTGGTAGCAGCAGATTGCACGGCTTATGCTTATGCGAATTTCCACCGAGACTTTATCAAAAACCGGGTGAGTCTCATTGGCTGCCCGAAGCTTGACATGATCGACTATACCGAAAAGCTCCAGGCAATCATATCCGAAAATGATATAAAAAGCCTTACCATTGTGCGCATGGAAGTTCCTTGCTGCGGCGGAATTGAGATGGCAGCAAAGACGGCGCTCCAAAATAGCGGCAAGTTCATCCCGTGGAATGTTGTCACGATTTCCATAAGCGGAGAAATTCTCTAGCCTCGCAGCGATGCTCCTTCCGGATTTCTAAAGAATTCTCCGGGCTTTAATGAAATTTTAATCTTGCCCTGTTACCCTTGCTTTACAAAAGGGTAATGGGGTATACTTATATACAGGTAAATTACTTGGGATTTGGAGGTTAATACTATGATTACTAACATAACAAAAGAAAATTTTGAAAGCGAAGTATTAAAGGCGGACAAGACGGTTCTGGTGGATTTCTGGGCTGCATGGTGCGGTCCATGCAAGATGATCGCGCCCATAGTAGAAGAAATCGCAAATGAGCGATCCGACATCAAGGTCTGCAAGGTCAATGTCGACGAGCAGGGCGAGCTTTCGATCCGCTACGGCGTTATGAGCATCCCGACTCTGTTGATTTTTAAGAATGGCCAGCTCGTTCAGACAGCCATCGGATATAGAGAAAAGGCCGAGATCGAGGAGCTTCTGAAGTAAGGAGGATATATGCGAATTCTGATTGCGGAGGATCAGCGGGATCTAAACAAAATTCTCACAAAAAAGCTCACCGCCGAAGGGTACTCGATAGATTCCTGCTTTGACGGTGAGGAAGCCTTGGATTTTCTCTCTGCCGGAGCCTACGACGGGGCGATACTTGATATCAATATGCCGCGGCTCGATGGAATTTGCGTGGTGGAAGAGATGAGAAAAGCCGGAAATTATACACCGGTTCTTTTCCTTACGGCGCGAGATTCTATTTCCGACCGGGTGTCGGGGCTCGATGCGGGTGCAAACGACTATCTCGTAAAACCCTTTTCCTTTGAGGAGCTGATGGCAAGGGTCCGGGCGCTGACCCGCAAAACCCCGCAGTCGAACACTCCCGTTTACAGTATTTCAGATCTTACACTGGACACAAGAAGCCGCAGCGTAAGTCGGGGCGGAACCGAAATAAAGCTTTCCGCAAAGGAATATTCGCTGCTTGAATATCTTTTGCGAAACAAGGGCGTCGTGCTTTCGCGAGAAAATATCGAAAACAATCTTTGGAATTTTGACTACGAGGGCGGCACCAACGCCGTTGATGTATACATTCGTTATCTCCGGAAAAAAATCGACGAGCCATTTGGCGAAAAATTGATTCATACAGTCCGCGGTGCCGGCTATGTGCTTCGGTCAGAGGCGACCCGCAAGGATGCGCCGCAAAAGGACGTTCTGCAAAAGGACGAACCACAGAGCAATGAGGCGCAGCAACGCGGCGCGCAGAATGCGGCGCTGCACAGCGGCGAGGTTTAGCAATGTGTCGCGCAGAAAGGAGCCTGCGAGTGAAACAGCTTTCCATCCAGAAAAAAATAATCTTGTGGTTCTCCGCAATGCTTGCTATCATCGTCCTCTTCATTTCGGCGATGACCTTTGAAATCGCAAGCTCCGTTTTGAACGAAAGCATAAGGGAGCGCCTCTATAACATAGTTTCATCCAATGTGGACGAAATCGAATATCTGAACAGTCTTCGCAATACAGAAGCGGAAGCGGGCGATCAGTTCATTGAGTATGGCGATGGGTGGCTGGAAATCGACGATGATTTTTGCGATGTTTATGAAGGAATTTCCACCGCTCTTTATGATGCCGAGGGGAACCTTCTCTATGGAAATATGCCTATCAAACTTTCCTCCTTTGCTGCCGAGGATTTTGCGAAAATCGGCAAGGCAGAGTACAAGGGGGAAACTTTTTATGTTTTTGACAAAGCCCTGACTGCCGAGGGGATGGAAGGGCTTTGGCTTCGGGGCGTCGTTTCGCAAAACGAGGGAATCAACGTTCTATATAACATAGTGCGGCTCTCCTTCTGGCTCCTCCCTGCGCTGGCGCTGCTTGCAATTCTGGGCGGATATGTAATCACGCGCAGGTCCTTTCTTCCTATCGAGCAAATTGCAAGAGACGCGGAGGAGATCGGGCGCGGAAACGACCTCTCCATGCGCCTTGATATCGGCGAGGGAAATGACGAAATTCACATGCTCTGCGACTCCTTCAATGAGATGTTCGCAAGGCTCGAAAAGAACTTTGAGGCAGAAAAGCAATTCGCCTCTGACGCCTCGCATGAGCTGAGGACTCCTGTTTCTGTGATACTTGCCCAGGCAGAGTACGCGCTCGAGTTTTGCGAAACTCCCGAGGAATTTCGCGAGGCTATCGAGGTTATCGAGCGGCAGTCAAATAAGATGGGCGATATCATTTCTCAGCTCCTCTTCTTTACCCGCCTTTCTCAGGGCACAGAATCCGTGAGCAGGGAAAATATCTGCATAAGCGATTTGACGAGCGAGATCTGTGCCGAGCAGAGCATGATCCCCCAAAAGGGCATCGAACTTTGCAGCGAAATTGAGCCAGAAATCTACGCGGACACCGACCGGAGCCTGCTTGCCTGCTTGCTGAATAATCTGATTTCGAATGCATATAAATATGGCAAAGAAAAGGGGCATATTTGGGTGGGTCTTCGCCGCGTGGCAGATCAAATCATCATATCGGTAAAAGACGATGGGATTGGAATTTCAAATGAAAACCTGACGAAAATCTGGGAGCGGTTCTATCAGGAGGACTCCGCCAGATGTTCGGAAGGCGCAGGTAGCGGCGTGGGGCTTGGGCTTTCCCTTGTAAAGGAAATAGCCGGGATTCTTGATATGAAGATCGAGGTACATAGCACTCCGGGCGAAGGCAGCGAATTCATTTTGAAATTTTAATTTATTTGGTTTTTTATTTTATTTTGAAGCTTTAATTTTTCTTTAATCTTTGCTCCGTATAATAGGCTCATAAGAAAGATGAAAATGCATTTAGCTGAAAGGGGTATATTATGAAAAAGATTACAACCGTATTAAATTCTCCGGCAAGGATCGCGGGCTTTGCCATTTGCGCGACCCTTATCATCGGACTTTGCGTCTTCGGAGCGATCAGGGTCAATGCCGGAATCAACGAAAACCGGACAATAGGCATGGACAAGGGCGTAAACGTCGCTTTGGCGGACGCCGGCTTCAAATCCGAGGAAGTCACAAATCTCACGGCTCACTACGACACAGAGGACGGATCTTCGGTCTACGAAGTCAGCTTCGTCGCCGGAGACTACAAATATGAGTATGTTGTGAAAGCTTCTAACGGAAAAATCATCGAGGCTGACAGAGATGAACTGGCAGACTCCGCTGCGGAAAGCAGTGATGTAGCAAATACAGAAAAAGCCGCTGCCGAAAAGTCCGATCAAACGCAGACTCAAAATTCCGAAAGCGCGCAGGCTGCAAAAACCGAAACCAAGCCTAGCGCATCGGCTGCGAGCGAAGGCTCAACCTCTGCCGGCACCTCAGGCAGCACCTCCTCAAGTTATATAGGCGTTGACAAGGCTAAGTCCATAGCACTTTCCGACGCGGGGCTTTCTGCCTCTTCTGTGACCTTCACAAAGGCAAAGCTGGATAGAGAAGACGGGCTGAGAGTTTACGAAATTGAATTTTTCACCCAGGACAAGGAATATGAATACGAAATCAGCGCCGCAGACGGCACAATCCGCAGCAAAGACATCGAAAGAAATGATGACTTTGGCGATGGCGACTGGGACGATGAGTGGGACGATTAGTAACTATCCTTTGGGGCACAGCAAATCACAGATATTGATATATAATATGACAAAAAATCTCCATAAAGCAAAGCCTGCAGCAGAGCCGTATTGCGATTTCAAAAGAAATCGGAGCCTCACATTCGAGGCATCCGCTGCGAAGTTCTGTCCGCAGGCTTTGCTCTTTATTTTGAGAAAACGTATGAGATTCTCGCGTCCTACAGGCATTTGCTGGAATTTTTCCAGATGCCCATCTTTTCGGCCTCTTTGATGAGGTCGTCTCTGAAGTCAGGATGGGCGATGCTTATGAGAAGCTCCGCTCTTTCCCATGTAGATTTTCCCTTCAGGTCAACGTCTCCGTATTCGGTTACGATGTGGTTTGTTGCCATTCTCGGTGTGGTAACGATTGCGCCTTTTGGCAGTACCGGTGAAATCAGCGATTCCAGCTTGCCGTCCTTGCGGGTTCTAGTTGACGGTGTGCAAAGGAAGCTTTCTCCGCCTCTTGACTGATATGCTCCCAGCACGAAGTCGAGCTGCCCGCCGGTTCCGCTTATCTGCTGATGTCCCGCAGACTCCGAGCAAACCTGTCCGTAAAGGTCAACCTGAATGCAGCTGTTGACGGAAATGAAGTTCGGAATCTGGGCGATTGTGGCGATATTGTTTACATAGTCAACAGGCGCGTTGCAGCAAATCGGATTGTCGTCGATGAAATCATAAAGTCGCTTGCTGCCTCCCGCAAAGGTATAAACCGCCTTGCCCTTGTCGATAGGCTTGTTTCCCGTAAGTTTTCCGGCCTCAAAAAGGTCCACATAGGCATCTGTGAACATCTCCGTGTGGGCGTTGATATTGCGAAGATCCGACTCTGCGATCATCTGGCCTATGCAAAGCGGCAGGCTTCCGATTCCAAGCTGGAGCGTGCTGTGGCTCTTGATTTTTTCCACAACGTGGGCTGCAATTTTTTTGTCCGTCTCAGAAGGCTCCTTTGCGGGAAGCTCCGCAAGGGGCGTGTTGCTGCCCTCTACGATATAGTCGATTCCGTAAAGATTGAGCTGTGTCTGATAACCGTGGGCGATCGGCATATTTTCATTGACTTCGACGATGACTTTCTTTGCGCCCTTGATAACGCCCCACATGTCGGCAACCTGCGGCCCTAGGTTGAAGTTCCCGTGAGCGTCCATGGGTGCAACTTGAAACATGGCAATGTCAACTTCGTTATTGTTATTTACCCAGAAAAGCGGCAATTCGCAGAAAAGCATCGGAATGTACCAGCATCGTCCGTCCTTGTTCATATTTCTGTCGTGCACATTGAAATGCGCAGAAGCGAAGCGAACCTGCTCGTTGCTGGTAGTCGCCAGATAGGTTTCGAATGGCTTTTCGCGGATGGATACGGTGCTGATAACCGTGATGTCTCTCAGCTCCGGCGCTCTCTTTGCGATAGCCTTATCGATGTCGATGATGGAGCCGCAGCCCAGTCCGAAATGGAGTCTGTCTCCGTTCTTGACCATAGCTGCCGCCTCATCTGCCGTGATTAGTTTTTTCTTGTACTCTTGTCTTAAATCTGATACCTTATACATCCTTTACCTCACATAATTAGATTGTTAATTTTTCTACACATCGATTACAGTATACACCAATTAGGGAGGGATGACAAGGGGGCCGGCGTCGTTTTTTGGGTTTTGTCGTGGTCTTTTTGAAATACAAAAAAAGGGGTACACATTTCGGGCTCTTTGTGGTACAATATCTTTACAACTTGATATGTCTCCGTAGTTAAATGGATAAGCGAACCTCGCTTCACCTACGAAATCAAAGATTTCGGGTGAAACTGAGAACCGCGATACTCGCTCTGCTCGTATTAACAGTGCTCTCTAATCAGAGGTTGCTTTAGGAGAGCACCTAAGTTCCATTTAACCGCAGACTCTTACAACTTGATATGTCTCCGTAGTTAAATGGATAAGCGAACCTCGCTTCACCTACGAAATCAAAGATTTCGGGTGAAACTGAGAACCGCGATACTCGCTCTGCTCGTATTAACAGTGCTCTCTAATCAGAGGTTGCTTTAGGAGAGCACCTAAGTTCCATTTAACCGCAGACTCTTACAACTTGATATGTCTCCGTAGTTAAATGGATATAACAGTGCTCTCCTAAAGCATAGTTGGCGGTTCGATTCCGCCCGGGGATACCAGCCTTAACCCCCTTGGAATTCCAACAGTCCAAGGGGGCTTTGTGTGCGTATTTTATTGCAGCGGGAAGTTTATTATGTTATCGGTATGCTTGCGCGCTGCGCAGGCGAATTTGCGCAAGGCTCCTGCCAGCGTCTTGGCGTCCGTTCCCATGCCTCCCACCTCGTCGAGGTCGAACATTATGCTCACGCCGTCCCTTGTCAGGGCCGGCTCCCAGTCTTCAACAAATTTTTCAAATGACACGGCCTGCGGTCTGCATCCCTCCCAGTCCGAAGTGCATGCGCTCATCGCCTCGCCCTCGGAGGTCCATACCGGAAGCGCTTCATCATCGTCTACATCAACGAATACGGTCTCTCCATCATCGTAGGTCAATATCCAAAGTATTCCCTCGTCCAAAAGCTCCTCCAGAAAATCATCGAACCGGTCTTCGGCTTCCACAAAATCCTGCAGATCCATGCACATTTCCTCAAGGGGAATGCCTTGGCGGTCCGCCTCTTCGAACAGATCATCCTCGAGAGCTTGAAGGTTCTTAAATAATCCGGAGCCATCACAAAACTCGGCAACGATATTGATTTTCTCTTCGAACAAATCAGGTATGCACATATCAATAAACTCCGCAACGGATACCTTCATCGCATCGAATCCTTTCCATTCGCCCTTTTTACAAGCCTTGGCAGCCTCCTCCGTAGACCAAGCCGGCGCGTTATCACCTTCTTCTTTGGTTTCGATGATAGCCAGGTTCCCCCTTCTGCACAGGAACCAAATAGCATCGTTTTTTATTACGGTCTGGAGAAATTTATCGTAGTCATTTTGTAGCTGTGAGGCCCTCTTTGCCTCATCAAAATTTATAACCATATTCCCTCCGATTTATTTATATAATCTCTCGCGCTCGACATAAATGTAGCCGCTCATGTTATCATCGTCGTCATATCCTACGGTCACGCGCACATTGATCATATCAGTATATCCGTCGCCCTTGTACTCGCCGTCCTCCACAAGCTCATAGTAGTCGCCGCGGCTTTCTGCCTTTTCCCATGCGGTTTTGAGTGCCGCCTGAACTTTTTTTGCAGAGAGCTTTACGCCATAGGCGCTCTCGACCTTTGCCAGTATCGATTTTACCGAATCGGTAGACGAGTCGAGATCCTCCGAGGTGTAGGCACTATACTGGTAATACTTATCATCTGCCACGTTGTGGTAGGCGCCCACCTCAATTATTGCCTTCTCCGTGTCGTCGTCCTCAATTGCACATGCATAGGCAAGCTTATCTATTTCGTCATCGTCATCATCTTCATAGTCGTTGAATGCAATCACAAAATTTCCGATGTCGGCTTTTTCAAGAGCCGTGCTCAGCATCTCTTCGAGAGTTTCTCCCTGCGTAAGAATATCATCGTAGCTGATTTTTTTGATCGTCCCGGACATGTTAAAGGACTTTTTTATTTCTAGGCCAAGGTCTGCAGCTTCCTCTGCTTCTTCCGAATCGGTATCCGGTATCACTACTTGTGTCTCTTCGTCTGCATTTTCTGTCTCTTCATCGCCAAGCGATGTGTCATCTGCTGCCTCGGTCGTGACATCCGATGCGTCCTTTGCTTCGGAGTCGTCCGAAGAGCCGCAGGCAATAAGGCTCATGCTCATAGCGAGAATCAAAATAATTGCTAAAGCTTTCTTCTTCATTTGTCTCCCCTGTTCATTTTGGATTTTCTTAAGTATATCATTAAATCTTGTAGGCCGGGTGAATTTTTTCGGTTATCATCTACATACTGTGCCGGCCCCCGGCGATTTTGCATAAGTACCTCTCGCCTACTCGCCGTGGCTGACAATCCCGCTGCCGCTTATCGGTATCGCATCTCCGCCATATGTAGCCTTCGCGCGGATATTCGCCTTGACGAAATCCTTGTTCCTTGCCAATATCTCTCTGAGCTGTCGGTAGGTCTGCCCGGGATATTTTTCCTGGTCTGATGATGCGCCGCATACCTGGGTTCCGAGCTTTTTTGCGATATAAAGTGCTCTATACTCGTGATATTTTTGCGTGACTACGATTGCCTTTTCGACCTTAAAGATGTCTGCTGCTCTATACATAGAGTCGTAGGTGGAAAATCCCGCATGATCGCAGAAAATATCCTCCTCGCAAACTCCCGCATCCTTGGTATACTTCAGCATCACATGGATTTCGTTATGTCCCTCCTGCCCGTTATCACCGCTGAGGAGAATTTTGCCTACATATCCTCCCTGATATAGTGCGATTCCAAGATCAAGCCGATCCTTTAGCATGGGACTTGGAGTCTCATTGTCCTCAATTCCGCAGCCAAGGACAATGGCGCACTCCGCGCCGAAGTCTGCGAGGCGCTTTGATGTCACAGGGCTCATTTCTATCCGGCTATTTTGCGCTGCGAACCATATATCATCCTGCGTCGCCGCCTTGACCCTGCTGTTTATGAGCATGATCACGAGCGTTCCTATCATTGCTGCGGCGATTACGAGCACGAGGAGCCTCAGGAGAAAGTTCTTTATTGCCCTCATATCTTACCTGCCTCTGCCTGGGCATCTGAAGGCGCCTTACCCGCATAAAATTCTTCTCTTAGGATTGAAAATACAAGGTTGTCTCGATCAGTGCCGTCATAAATATGATAGCCTCTTCGCTGAACTCCCTCGAATTTGAATCCGCATTTCTCGATCACTCGCTGCGAGCGCTTATTTTGCGGGCCGGTGCATATCCCCATAACCGTAAGTCCGAGTTCATCGAAGGCGTATTTCATCACGGCCTTCGCCGCCTCTGTCATGTAGCCGTGTCCCCAGAATTCTTCGCCGAGGGAATATCCCATTTCGCGGCTGCTAACTCCTTCTCTTCTGCGGTCGGGCTCAAGTCCGATGCTTCCCATGAGCCTCCCGCTCTCCTTGTCCCTTATGGACCAGACTTCAAAAGGCATGAACATTTCTCTGATTATGTTAGCAGATTCTGCTTCGTCCTTGTGAGGTGCCCAGCCGGCACTTGGCCCAACATTTGGATTCTTCGCATAGTCGTAGAGTCCTTTGACATCCTCCACGCTAAGAGTCCATGGCGAAAGCAGTAGCCTCTTCGTTTCAATCTTTTTCGCATTCATTTTGGGTTCCTCCTTATTCTGTGGTACTCAAAATTTCGTTATTCTTTGTTTCGATCTGGCTTACCTTCATATTCGCTGCGTCCTCCGGATCCACATCCTCAAGGAGTCCCAGCACGCCCTCGCCAAGATAAATTGTCTTTAGCTCCTTGCCGCCTAGTGTCACCTTGCTGTACTGGGTGAAGTTCTGTCCCTTGATATAATATGTATCTCCGATTTTGACCACTTCGTCGATCTTGATATCGTTGACACCCATCTTCATGTCCTTGGCCTTGAACGGATTTTTCCCGCCGTAAATATAATATTTGCCATAAAGCATGTCGTAGCCGAGCGCCTTCAGATCCTCCAGGTAAGTTTCGCTATTCTTGTGCTTTTGCTGATATGTAAATATCGTTCCCACCTGCAGGTCAACCATGTCGGTCATATATGCCGCCAGCTGGTATGTATGCAGGTTCTCATCGTCCTTCGGCAGGCCTATATTGTTCCAAATTACATATTGCGTCTGGTAAAGGTTCCCGCCCTCCAGGTCATCTTCTGTTATATCGATTGCTGGAATGTGGTCGCCATACATAGCCAGCATAATCGGTTCATCCCGCTCGGAAAGCGCCTCTACAAGCTCCCCGATGAACTGATCCATCTCATAAATCTGGTTCACATAATATTCGTACTTCCACTTGAGCTCCTCGCTTGGTGCAGAAAGCACCTTGATCTTCGGATTTTTGATGACCTCTTCGCTTGGATACTTGCCGTGTCCCTGGACGGAAATCGTATATATCATGTCTCTTCCGCTCGTCGAGTCGAGGGCATCTTCTATACATTCTGTCAGCACCTTGTCCTTTGCCCAGTTCTTTGGCGTTCTTGCGACGTTTTTCATGTATTCCACGCTGGTAAATGTATCGAATCCGATATTTGCAAAGACTTTGTTTCTGTTATAAAATACGGCCCTGTGATTATGAATCGCATGAGAGGTATATCCCAGACTGTCAAGGTCAAAGGCAAGTGACTCTGCCGCCTCCTCGGTCAGCACAGACTTGTAAGGATATTCGCCGGGCCCGAAGAATTTCACGCTCAGCCCCGTAAGCACCTCGAATTCGACATTCGCGGTGCCTGCTCCGCAAGCCGGAACATATAGATCCCCGGAAGGATAGTCCCCCATCAGCTTTCTAAAGTTAGGGCAAGGATCCTCCGAAAGCTCGATGCAATTCAAGGTCAGCGGATCTATGAATGACTCCAGCTGCAGGAATAAGATATTCGGATACTCTTCGTCCACATCCTTTTCTGTAAGCAGCATAGCATCATCATCGCCTAGTTCTTTCTGAGTAAAAATCTCCTTGATCGAGTTTTGGCTATAGCCTGCGGGCTTGTTTATGCCGGTGTTCAGCCAAGTATTGGTGAAGCAATAGACCACCCCGTAGTCGCGGTATGCATATGCGAGGTTACCAAAGAAAGTCTCTACGACTCCCATATTTATCGCCAGCGATGTAGATGCAAAGGTTGTAATAATCACCAGGCATACCGCAAGGATATTCCTCTTTCTGTGAAGCGTGCCCTTCTTCTGCGGTCCCTTGAAGAAAAGCAGCACCAGACCGACTGCCGCCGCCACGATGCCTGCCGCAACAAGAACTATTTGCCATGTCTTCAGATAGTTAGTAATAATCGTCAGGCCGTCGCCGAGGTTGCTGAGGTCCTTTACCGTGAAAGGCGTCATCCTCTGCGTAAGTATCACGCCATTGGCTATACCGATTGCCATCCAAAATAGCGAAATGATGGTAAATGTGAATGCACGCCTCTTAAAAATCGATGCAATGCAGAGCGTTGCGAAAATCAGCAGTGCATTGTACAGAAAAACCAGCGGGTCTGTGATCATGAATTTGATCCCGCCGAAAATCCCCGCCGTGGTGAACCGTCCCAGCGTCTCTATGACAAGATTAAGAATAATCGCCAAAATTCCGCCAAAGACAAAGCTGTTTTTGTAGAACTTGCGCTTGTCCATGGTTTCGACTTCTCGAATTGTCTCTTCAACCTTTCTGTCTAGTTTTTCAAATTGGTTGAAGTGTTCGAATTTTTCCAGTTTGTTTTCCGATTTCGTTTCGGAATTTTCTCCCGGCTCGTCATCCGGTCTATTTTCTTCCGCACTGTCAATATTATCTATATTGTCTTTCTTTTTTTCGTCCATTTATGTCCCTTTCCATTATAATCTCAAAGCCACCTGGTCTGACAATTCTGCAAATTCTCGCAGGCTCAAGGTTTCTGCCCTGCGCGAGGGATCGATGTCCGCCGCCGCAAGCGCCTCTGATGCTATTTCCTTTGAAATACCGCATGCCCCTGCGAGCGAATTATTCAAGGTCTTGCGTCTCTGTCCGAAGCCCGCCTTGACCACCGCAAAGAAAATTTCCCTGCTTTGGACCTCCGCCGCCCTTTCCGGCAGGATCCTCAGGTTCAAAACCGCAGAATCCACCTTCGGCTGCGGCACGAAGACTTCTTTTGGAACATCTACAACACTTCTTACCTCGCAATAATATTGCACCGCGATGGAAAGCGCCCCATATGCTTTTGTTCCGGGAGATGCCTTGATCCTGTCTGCAACTTCCTTTTGCATCATTATGGTTATCCCGTCCGCATCAATGCCATCTTCCAGCAGCTTCATTATGATCGGCGTCGTGATATAATAGGGTAAATTGCCGATAATTTTGACTCCCTTTATGGCGGGGTCTTCTGCCTTTGCCTGCGCAATGAGCGTATTCACGTCGGTCTTTAGGATGTCGGCATTCACGATGCTGATATTGCCGTGCCCCGCCAAGGTTTCTGCCAGGATCGGAATGAGATTTTTGTCTATCTCCACGGCGATTACCTTCCGAGCTGCCTGCGCCGCCTCTGCGGTGATTACGCCGATTCCCGGGCCGATTTCGATAACCAAATCGTCGCTGCCTATTTCCGCGCCCTCGATGATGCTGTCGATTATATTCTTGTCCGTGAGAAAATTTTGCCCCAGACTCTTTGTGAGCCTGAAGCCGTATTTCTCTTTGATTTCTCTAATTGTCGATGGTGCGTAAAGCTTCATAAAACTCCTCTTCGCTTATGTCAAACTTGTTCAGCTTAGCGAGAAATGACTTCCCGTTCCCGTAGCCGATACCGAGTATTTTGCCGATTTTCTCGCGCCTCTGCCCCGAATCCGGATTGCCGCAAAGTCCCGCTGCAAACATATCATCCGTAGAAAATCTATCCCAGCTCCGCTCATATATCGTGCAATGAGCCTTGGATAGAGCCTCCGCTATCGCCTCCGGACTCGCATTTTCGATTCCAATATCGCCCTTTTTAGTTGCCAGGCTCCTATCCAAAAATGCCTGCTTCGCATCCGGAAACTTCGCCGTAAGCTTCCTTCTTATTTCTTCGCCGGAGTAGTCCGGATCCGTGAAGATGATTATTCCGTCTCTTTCGTAGGCTTTTTCTATAAGCTCCCACGTCTGCCTTCTTATGCCAAAGCCATGGGTTTCGATGATAAATGCCTCCGCAGCCTGTTTGACCGCCGCGGTGTCATCTCGCCCTTCTACTACTATGGTTTCTTTGATTCTTATTTTTTCCATCTATTCAGCCTCCTGGCTATATTCCTTCTCCGGGAAAATAAAGAGAAGCTCATTGGGCTTTATCAGCTTCAAATCTCTTCTGGCCTGAGACTCGATATAATCCGCGGAATTGATGTTCTCAAGTTTCAGCTTGAGATTTTCGCGGTTCTTCGTGAGCTCTTCGTTTTCGGCGGTGACCTCGGAAAGCTCCTGATTCAGCTTGATTATCTTCAGCGCGGACATCCCAAAATATGCTATGAGAAATATCACCACAGCGCATGCCAAGAGCTTTATGTAAGAGGGTGTTTCCTTTTTTTTCTCGATCTTTCTTATTTCTTTCGGCTTATTTTCGTTTTCCTGTATTTTTCTTGATTTTTTTGCCTTACTCTTCCTTGCTCCCATTCTTCTTACCTCATCATATTGATAATGCGTAAGGCTGTTTCCTCCGGCTCATCATTCGTGATTTTGACCATATCATCGGCCCATCCTACATACAGAGGAAGTCTCATGCGATAGAGGGTTTCTGCCGGCACGGCCTGGCTTATGGGCCTTCCCTCCGTAGGGAGGAGTGAGATATCGCGATCCAAGAATATGATATGACCGTTTTCTGCCAAAGCATAGTAATTTTCTTCGCGAGCAACAACTCCGCCTCCGCAGGCGATTACCGCTCCCGTAACCTTGGAAAGTTCTGCAATGGTCTCTGACTCATAGCGTCGAAAGGCCTCCTCGCCACCCTCGGCGAAGATCTCAGGGATTGATTTTCCTTCCATGGCAACGATCATTTCGTCAACATCATAAAGCTCGCGTCCAAGCTCTGCGGCCATGATGGCACCTATTGTGGTTTTGCCCACGCCCGGCATGCCAATGAGGACATAATTTTGCTTCTCAAATACGAGCTCATCTTCGATGGTTTTTGCAACATTATCGTCGATTTTCTCATCCAGAAACAATTCCGCTGCCGAAACTGCCTGCCATATGAGCATTTTCATGCCGGAGAGAGTCTTGATTCCGGCCTTTTTTGCCTGGCAGAGGAAATTCGTGCGCAGAGGGTTATATATAACATCAACCGCCCACTCAAGATTCGGAAAGCTCGCCGGGAATACCGCCGAGATGCCGCTCTTCGGATACATGCCGACAGGCGTTGCATTCACAAGTATTTCGGCGTCTCGCCTTT
Source organism: bacterium (assembly GCA_963601575.1). Lineage (GTDB taxonomy): Bacteria > Bacillota > Clostridia > Peptostreptococcales > Anaerovoracaceae > CAG-238. Next base: position 26,478 of record CAVCFO010000009.1, on the reverse strand, counting down.
CCTTTAGATTCTCGTAGTTAAGCGTCCCCGTCCTGCTGACTACATCCACACGCGCAGCTCCCATATCTCTTAGGACCTTGCAGACAGCCTTGGATGCGCCGCCGCTTCCGAGCACCGTAGTCTTCTTCCCGGCCACCCGAACGCCCGCTTCCTCTAGGCTGCGTTTGAATCCGAAATAATCCGTATTATATCCAAATATCTTGCCGTCTTTCTTTACCAAGGCATTGACGGCGCCTATCTCAAGTGCCTCCTGAGCAATCTCATCGCAGAATTCCATCACAGTTTCCTTGTATGGAATCGTAACATTCATGCCTGCCCAATCACCTTGTCTGAGAAAATCAGCAAGCTGTTCCGGCTCCTTTTCGAATATGGAGTAGTCGTAATTTATCCCCGCAAGCTCTGCTATGCGGCTGTGAATTTCGGGGCTGAAGCTGTGACCCAGGCTCCGTCCCAAAAGCCCGCAGCGCAGCCTCTCCCCTTTGTCATCCGTCCTCATATCTATCTCCTATCTCATTACCCTTTATCTTTATCTTTATTATTATCATTTATTGCATATTGCGCTCTATGTCGCTATACCGTCAGGTTTTCGTCCTCGCGCATTCTGTAACCGACGCCAAGCTCCGTGAAGATGAACTTCGGCTCGCCCGGGTTCTTTTCGAGTTTGCGGCGGATATTTGCCATATTTACGCGCAAAATCCTGTTGTTATCGTCCGCATAAGGCCCCCATACCTCATTTATGAGTGTGTCGTAGGTCATAACCTTGCCGGAATTTTTGGCCAGCAGCGAAACAATCTTATATTCTACCCTTGTCAGGTGAACTTCCTCTCCTGCGTTAGTTACGATTCTCTTCTCGAAGTCGATCACCAGTCCTCCTGCAGAATATGGTCTGCTGCTGTTTATAGAATCGGTCGCAAGCTTGTTGTTGTGCCTTATCGCCGTGCGGATTCTCGCCAAAAGCTCGAAGGTTCCGAAAGGCTTGGTGATATAGTCGTCCGCTCCGGCATCGAGAGCTGCAACCTTTTCTTTCTCCTGGATTCTTGCGGATATCACTATAATAGGAAGGCTGGACCATTCTCTCGTTTTCTTGATAACCTCCATTCCATCAATGTCAGGAAGCCCCAGGTCCAGGAGCACAAGGTCAGGAAGCGCCGATGTAATCATCGTAAGTCCGTCCCGGCCGTTATTGGCTACGGATACCCTGTAGTCATGCTGACTCAAGGTTTTGCTGATAAAGTCGCATATGCTCTTTTCGTCTTCTATTATTAAAATTGAGATCTTCTGGTACACTTCCTACTCCTCCTTTTCCTTCGGCAGCGAAAAACAAAATTCTGCACCGTCCGCGTGATTTACGGCAATGATTTTGCCGCCGTGAGCCGTTACAATCGTCTTGCAGATCGAAAGCCCGATGCCCATGCCCTTGTATCCGTCATTTTTGGCATTTTCCGAGCGATAGCCCTCACCGTCAAATATCGTCTGAAGGCGATGCTCGTCTATGCCTACTCCGTAGTCTCTTATGTGTATAAAAACTTTTTCGTCATTTTCGTCGATCGTAATTTCGAGCGGTTTCTCGCTCTTTGCGTGCATCTGGGCATTTTGCAAAATATTTATTATTACCTGCTGGATGAGCATTGCGTCCATCATCACCATGACTACATCATCCGTCACCTTGACGTGAACCTCTGCCTCCGGGAATCGCTTTTTGAATTGTATAACTGCCGATGCTACTACCTCATCGACTGCCTCCAGCGATTTTGCAACGGATGTCGTTTCGCTGTTGATTCGCGTTACCGAAAGCAGATTTTCGACCATATTGAGCAGCCAATTCGCATCCTCATTTATGTGTTTGACCAACTCGCTTTTTTCTTTTTCGCTTAGCTTATCCTGCATTTCCAGATAGGACTGGCTGCTTCCGATTATCCCGGTAAGCGGCGTTCGCAGATCGTGGGAGACTGCCCGAAGGAGGTTTGCCCTCATCTTTTCTTTCTGGGCCTCCATGAGCTCCTTTTCTTGCTTTGCAAGCTGCCTTGCCTGCTCCTTCATATTCGTGCTCATGGCTGAAGTGATGATGCCGATTGCGAACATTCCAAAAAAGGTTACCTGGTAGCCCTCGATGGAAAAGTTGAAATCCTGATACGGATATGTAAAGAAAAAGTTTACGCTCAGGACGCTCATTATCGAAAAAAGCATGCCATAGACATAGCCGTTGGTATATCTTGTTATTATGAAAACTCCGAGCGTATAGAGCATTGCTATGTTCAGTGAGGGGTCTGATGCCGTATCCTTAAAGAAAAATGATGCAAGGGTTGCGATGGTAAAAACCATAACGCAAAGCAGTACATCCCTTCTGTGGGATGCCGCAAGCTCGCCCTTTTCTGACATCAGGCGTTGTATCCTCTCCTGTTCGTCCTTTCGGTCCGTTTTGTATCTGACAGTGTCCATTGGTTTCTCCGGTTCATGCGGATTATACCATAAAAGCTTCGCATTTATGGTATATCAAATGCCTGTTAAATTGATGCTTTCTCTCATTTTATTTTACCGCAAAAGCTTGTACAATTCCAGTCTTTTCTGTGTCAAAAAAAAAATAGCGTCCACATCCTGTGAACGCTATTTTCGTTTTCGTGTCAGATACCTCACTATATTATATATGTGTTTTCATACATTTCTCTTTGGCGATCTAGAAGGTCTTGCAGCGTGATCCCTGAGAGGTAGTCTTCGACCGTCTCCTGCAGGCCCTTCCAGAGAGCAATGGTCGCGCAAAATGCGCTTCTCTCGCAACCCGCCGGCTCATCCTCAAGACAGACTACCGGGGCGAGGCTTCCCTCTGTCAATTCAAGAATCTCCTTGACCGTATAGGCACTTGCCGCCCTTGCCAGTCGGTATCCCCCCTGAGAGCCGCGGCTTACTTTGAGAAATCCCCCCAGGTTCAGCACCGGAATGATTTGCTCTAGATACTTTTTCGAAATCTCCTGCCTCTTTGCGATATCCTTTAGGGAAACATATCCCTCGCCTTGGTGCTCGGCAAGATCCACCATCATACGCAGCGCGTACCGTCCTTTTGTGGAAATCTTCATGGCAGCCTCTACTCTGCAAACATCGGAGTCGAAAGGTATCTTTCTCCGGTATCTGGAAGCAGCGCAACGATTATCTTGCCCTTGTTTTCCGGGCGCTTTGCAAGCTTAAGCGCGGCAAAGGCAGCGGCTCCCGAAGAAATTCCAACCAGAACTCCGCCCTTTCTTGCGAAGGTTCTGCCTGTTTCAAAGGCGTCGTCGTTTTCTACCGGGATAATCTCATCGTAAACTCCTGTGTTCAGCGTTTCCGGCACAAATCCAGCGCCGATTCCCTGGATCTTGTGCGGGCCTGATGTTCCCTTGGAAAGCACAGGAGATCCCGCAGGTTCTACCGCAACTACCTTGACATTCGGATTCTTGCTCTTTAGATATTCTCCTACTCCGGAAAGCGTGCCGCCTGTGCCGACTCCCGCAACAAAGATGTCAACCTTTCCGTCCGTGTCCTCCCAGATTTCAGGGCCGGTGGATGCCTTATGCGCCGCAGGGTTTGCAGGATTTGTGAACTGGCTTGGGATGAAGCTATTCGGTGTTTCCTTTGCAAGTTCCTCAGCCTTTGCGATTGCGCCTTTCATGCCTGAGGCTCCGTCGGTTAAGACAAGCTGCGCTCCGTAAGCCTTTAGGAGGTTGCGGCGTTCAACGCTCATGGTCTCAGGCATGGTGAGGATGATCTTATAGCCTCTTGCCGCAGCCACTGCCGCAAGTCCGATTCCGGTATTTCCGCTGGTAGGTTCAATTATTGTAGCTCCCGGTTTCAGCACTCCTGCCTTTTCCGCATCGTCAATCATGGCTCTTGCGATTCTATCCTTTACGCTTCCTGCGGGATTGAAATATTCGAGCTTTCCGTAAATCTCAGCCTGGGTATCTTCTCCTCCGATAATGTCATTAAGCTTCAGCAGCGGTGTGCCGCCGATCAAATCCGTAATCTTTTCGTAAACTTTCATTTCGTCTCCCTCTTTTCCTATAATTCCTATCTGTTTTATAGGAATTATATTAGCACTGTTTCCCGCCCCTGTCAATAGGGACCTTCAAAAAAATTTCTGAACATTTTTTCTGCATACGCGCATAAAAAAATCGGCAGGGTCCTCCGAAGACAGCTCTGCCGATTGTTTTTAGTATGCTATTTATACTCTGCCGCAATATTTGAAGCAGATTCATATTTTTAGCCCCTCTTGGACGATTGTGCGGCTAGCTTTGGAATTACATCATTCCCATGCCGCCCATGCCTTGAGCGCCGCCGCCCATTGCTACAGGCGGTGCAGGTTCCTTGATGTCTACGATGCCTGCTTCTGTGGTAAGGAGCATTGCCGACGCGGATGCCGCATTTTGCAGTGCGCTTCTTGTAACCTTTGCAGGGTCAACGATGCCCGCCGAAATCATGTCTACATATTCTTCGGTTGCGGCATTGAGTCCAACGCCTACGCCGGATTTCTTAACCTCAGCCACAACTACGCTTCCCTCAAGTCCTGCATTCTCTGCAATCTGTCTTACCGGTTCTTCGAGCGCGCGCCTTATGATCGCAGCGCCTGTCTTTACGTCGCCCGCAAGGGTGTCAACATAAGCTGCTACCGCCGGAATTGTGTTCACAAGTGCAACGCCGCCGCCGGATACGATGCCTTCTTCAACCGCAGCCTTCGTTGCGTTGAGAGCGTCCTCGATTCTAAGCTTTCTTTCCTTCAGCTCGGTTTCGGTAGCCGCGCCAACCTTGATAACGGCAACGCCGCCTGCGAGTTTTGCAAGTCTTTCCTGTAACTTCTCCTTGTCGAATTCTGATGTGGAATCTTCGATCTGAAGCTTCAGGCTTGCGATTCTTGCCTTTACATCTTCGGATGAGCCGCCGCCGGATACGATAACTGTATTTTCCTTGTCAACCTTAACTGTTGCCGCGGTTCCAAGCATATCAAGGGTAACTTCGTTTATCTCATATCCGAGATCCGTTGCGATAACTGTGCCGCCGGTGAGGATTGCGATGTCTTCGAGCATTGCTTTTCTTCTTTCGCCATAGCCCGGAGCCTTGACAGCAACAACGTCGATTACGCCTCTGAGCTTGTTAACTACGAGTGTTGCGAGCGCTTCGCCCTCAACGTCCTCTGCGATTATGAGAAGCTTGCGTCCCTGCTTCATGATCTGCTCAAGGAGCGGAACAAGTTCCTGAATGTTTGTGATCTTCTTATCTGTAATCAAGATGTACGGATTTTCCAAAACAGCTTCCATCTTCTCGGCGTCGGAAACCATGTATGCTGACAGATATCCTCTGTCAAACTGCATGCCTTCGACCACATCGAGCGTAGTTCCAAGGCTCTTTGACTCTTCAACCGTGATAACGCCGTCTTTTCCGACTTTTTCCATTGCCTCTGCGATGAGGTTGCCGATATTCTCATCCGCTGCGGAAACTGCTGCAACCTGAGCTATGGATTCCTTGGTTTCAACAGGCTTTGCGATCTTGCCGATTTCTTCTACGGCTACATCAACAGCGCCCTGAATACCTTTTTTGAGTTCCATAGGGTTTGCGCCTGCCGCAACGTTCTTGAAGCCTTCTTTTACGATGATCTGTGCAAGCAGCGTTGCGGTAGTTGTTCCGTCGCCTGCTACGTCGTTTGTCTTGGAAGCTACTTCCTTGACAACCTGCGCTCCCATGTTTTCGGTAGCATCCTCAAGTTCGATTTCTCTTGCGATGGTAACGCCGTCATTTGTGATAAGCGGCGAACCGAAGCTCTTGCTGATAAGCACGTTGCGACCCTTTGGCCCAAGTGTGATCTTGACTGTATCTGCTAATTTGTCAACGCCTGCCTGAAGTTTGCGTCTTGCGTCTTCTCCGTAAAAAATATCTTTTGCCATTTCTAATCACCCCTTTCAACTATTCAACAACTGCCAGGATGTCGTCCTGACGCATAATCGTATATTCTTCGCCTTGATATTTGATTTCGGTTCCGCCGTATCTGCTGAAAACCACCTTGTCCCCTGCTTTGACTTCCATGGTAACATCCTTGGTTCCCGGTCCCACCGCTACGACTTCCGCCATCTGCGGCTTTTCTTTTGCAGCACTGGTGAGGATGAGTCCTCCCTGTGTCTTTTCTTCTGCTTCTAATTTTTTGATGACAACTCTGTCACCTAATGGTTTAATTCCAAACATTTATATTACCTCCATTCAGTAGTTTACGTTTTTCTTAGCACTCTTTATCTCTGAGTGCTAACATAATTTTATTATAATCATATATGGAGAATTGTCAATAGCTTCTTTCGTGTTTTTTTCATGCCTATATGTGAAGTTTCTGTGAAAAGAATTTTATTTTTCGAGGCTCCTTATGTAGTAAAACAAGTATTGCTGGGCGATTCCGCCATATTCTCCGAAGTTTGCCCTTGCATATTCGCTCATGGCGCGAATATCATTTTCTGCAATGCCATAAAGCCTATGCATGACTCTGCGCATCCATACATCGATAGGGAAAGCATCCAAAAATCCCAGGCCAAACAGCGCAACGCAGCTTGCTACCTTTGGGCCGACTCCCGGATATTCACGCAGCGCCTCTTCTGCCTCTTCGAAGCAGCCGCATGCCCTCAGCTTTGTCTGGGCTGCGTCTTCGCCTCCGTCCTCCAGCACCTTTCTTGCGGTCTTTATCAGATAAGGCGCTCTGTATCCCAGCCGGCACGGGGCAAGATCCTCCGCAGAAAGTTCTGCAAGCCTTTCCGCCTCCGGCAGCGCGTAATAAGTTTTTCCTCTATATTTGCAAATTTCCTCGCCGAAATTCTCCGCAAGGCTCTCTATGCAGCCTTTGATTCTTGGTATGTTGTTGTTTTGTGAAATGATGAAAGAAATCAGGCTCTCCCAAAATTCCTGCTTAAGTATTCTTATTCCGTAGCCGTATTCCGCCGCCCTTTGTATCTGCTCACCGGAAAGCCCCGCCTTTATCTTGCCGTAATCCCGCTCAAGGTCCAGATATCCCCGCCATTTTTTATCGAAGTCCTCTTCCGAACAGTTGTCTATGATGAGGGTTTTCTCGGCGTCTGCCGATTCAAGGCGCATATTTACCGCGGCGCCCATCGCAACGCCGGTATAGCTTCCGTCGGTTTCCCGTTCCCAGCGAAAACACTGTCCGCAGTCAAATATATGCTCAAGATCAAAGTCGCTAAGACCCGCTTTCCTATACTCCATCCTAATCGATCCCCCTTATCTCAACGTCAACAGAGGAGACGTTGAATGCCGCCATCTGCTCGATCATTTCCTTTATTTCGCTTTGGATCTCGGCCGCCGCCTCCCAGATGGCAAATCCGTGGCGCATCTTGAGCACCACAAAGAGCTCGTAGGACTCCGGCTGGGTGCTATGCCCCACATATATCACTCTCCCGCAAGCCGGATGTTTCTGGGCGACACAGGAGATTATGTCGTCTATCACTCGTTCCGAGAGAAGATATTCTCCCAGATAGCTATATGTCGGCCTAACTACCGTTCGCTCATCCGTGCGTTCTTCCGTTCCCTCGCCTTTTCCGCGGAAAAATCTCAAAGGGTCCATAAAATATCCTGCAAAATTACGTTTCAGCTGCAGCGATGATGCGGGGATTACGTGCTTTCCGAGCTGCTCGCGCTGCTGCCTTGCGCGGCGGCGTTCCTTCTCGGTCGTAATGTCTTCGATCTTGATGCGCCGGCCGCTATCCTCCGGCGGCTTCTCAAGTCCGAGCCTGTCCATGATGCGATCCGTCATTTCGTCGCTCGTGCCGAGTATCAATATGGATTCCGGCGAGATCCTTTCTATCGCCTCGCGCATACGGGCGCATTCGTCCTCATCAATAAAGAGTGCTTTCTTTACCGCTCCGATCTTCGTGCTGGCTCTCTTCGCGGAGGATCCGGCGATAACCGTATTTTTGCATATGAAGAGCCCGTCGTCTATGATGGACTCGATATTTTTCTCGTGGCATAGTTCCATCGCGTGGAAGCTCTTGCCGGTTCCGCTCTTTCCGACCAATGTATAAATGCGCATTTTTTCACTCTGCCTTCCTGAAATCTCGGAAATTTTCCCGTTTTTTTGCTCAAAAATCAATTTATTTTTACTTTACTATTATACCTCATTCTGTTATAATTGTCTCCGTAAAGGTATATCTTTTTAATAGGAGGAACAACAATGGCTTATAAAATTACAGATGCTTGCATCGCTTGCGGTGCTTGTGCAGCAGAATGCCCGGTAGAGGCAATTGCAGAAGGCGACATCTATGTAATCGACGCTGACAAGTGCATCGACTGCGGTTCTTGCGCAGACGCTTGCCCGGTAGATGCTCCGGTAGAAGGCTAAAACTACATGAAAATAACCGGCCACAAGGCCGGCTATTTTTTTCTGTTTTTTTATTTTGTCCTATAGGCTCTATTTTTCTTCGTTTTCTGCGTCCTGCATATAATAAGTAAGCGCATGCAGGCTGTCGCTCACATGTACATTCTCAACAGCCACATTCTCCGGCAAATCCAGATCCACAGCCGTGAAGTTCCATATCGCCTTGATTCCGGCTGCAGAAACAGTATCTGCAACAATCTGAGCTTTTTCTGCCGGAACAGTTATGACCGCGATGTCGATATTTTCTTTTTCGATATATCCGGCAAGCGAGCCGCAGGTCATGATCTGCGCATCCTTGAATCTTACATCCTGAATGATCTGTTTTACATCGAAGATTCCGCAAATGTGGAAATTGCTTTCGTTCTTGTAGATGTAGCTAGCCATGGCCTGACCGAGTCTTCCGTAGCCAACTATAACTATCTTATACTCCTTATCGAGGCCCAAAATTGCTCCGATTTCATCATAAAGATAATCCACGCTGTATCCGTAGCCCTGCTGCCCGAATCCGCCAAAATTGTTGAGATCCTGGCGAATCTGAGATGCCGTATACCCGATGAGCTTGCTCAGATCCTTCGAGGAGATCTTTTCGACTCCTTTTTTCTGAAGTTCACGCAGGTATCGTCTGTAGCGAGGCAAGCGCTTGATTACAGCCTTGGAAATTTGTTTTTCCTTCATCCGTACCCCTACCTTTCAAAATCTATAACTATTTATTTTCTTCTACGTATCTTACCAAATCTCCTACGGTCTGGAATGTCTCTGCCTCCTCGTCCGGGATCTCGATTCCGTACTCGTCCTCGATAGCCATGATGATTTCAACAGCATCCAAAGAGTCCGCCGAAAGATCCTTCATGAGGTTTGTATCCATAGCAATGTCAGATTCCTCAACCTGTAACTGTTCTATAATGATGTCTTTAATCTTATCAAAAATCATAAAATTAGCCTCCATTCTGTTCCGCTAAAAATTTCTACGCATTATTATAAAGACTTTTAGTGTGCTTTGCAAGGTTTTTTTGTTATTTTTCAGTCATTCTTCACTCAAGTTGTGCCTTTTCCCACTCATCATAAGCTTCGGTGAGCCTCGCCATTGCCGCCTCCCGTCTTTTTCCAAGCTCTGTGAGTTTCTCGTAGTTGGTCATATTTTCCGGCTTGCAAAGTTCCTGCTCAATTTTCGAAATCTCATCCTCAAGCTCCGAAATTTCTGTCTCCAGCTTCTCAGAAAGTCGCGCCCTGCGCCGCAGCTCCGCTTCGCGCTCCTTCTTGAGCCTGCGTTCCTCTGCGGAATTTGCAGGAGCTTTGCCTGTTTTCCCCGAAGCCTTGCTAAAATATTTTTTCCCGGAAATTCCTTCGGATTTTTTTTCGAGATAATAGTCATACTTTCCGAGATATTCCACAGCCCCCTCAGGCGTAAGCTCCAATATCCTCGTCGGTATGCGCTGGAGAAAATACCTGTCGTGGGAAACCACGATGACCGTTCCCGGAAATTCCAGCAGAGCCTCTTCGAAGACTTCCTTTGACTCGATATCAAGGTGATTTGTTGGCTCGTCAAGAATCAGCGTATTCGCGCCGGAAAGCATGAGTTTTAGCAGCGATAGCCTTGCCTTTTCGCCTCCGGAAAGGCTCCCTACCGGAAGGAAAACATCCTCGCCCCGGAACAAAAATCGCCCGAGGATCCCCCGCATTTCCGTATCCGTATATAATCTGTAAGATTCCTTGAGTTCCTCGAGCACGGCATTGGAATCGTTTAGCAAAAGCTGCCCCTGATCGTAATATCCGAAGTCAACATTATGGCCGATCTTTAGATATCCGGCATCCGGTGAAAGCTCCCCGAGAATCACCCGCAGCAGCGTGGTCTTTCCGACGCCGTTAGGACCGAGTATACAGATCCTCTCGCCGCGTTTGATGTCAAGGTTTACGCCCCGAAAAAGCTCCCTGCGCTCCGCGCCTCTGCCAAAACCCTTTTCCAGATTTTCTGCTATTATCACGTCGCCGCCGGAGGGAAAATTCTCTTTGAAATGGATTTTCATTTTTCCCATTTCGCTTTCCGGACGCTCAATTCTTTCTATCATGTCAAGGCGCTTTTCGCGGGAGGCAGCACGCTTTGCAAGATGTTCGGTCCCGTGCTGCTTCATCTTCCTTATCATTTCTTCCTGCCTTGCGATTTCTCTCTGCTGGTTGTTATAGGCGCGAAGCTCTGTTTCTCTTCGGATTTTTTTCTGCGCGGCGTAGTCGCTGTATTTCCCCTGATAGGAATAAACCTTGTGATTTTCCACTTCGAAAATCCGGTTTACAGTCCGGTCAAGAAAGTACCTGTCATGGGAGACTACCATTATTGTCCCGCGATATGCCTCGAGATATTGCTCAAGCCATTTCAGGGTTCCTATGTCCAGGTGGTTTGTCGGTTCATCCAGAAATAATATGTCCGGTTTTTCGAGCAAAAGCGCCGCCAGTGCAAGCCTTGTCCTCTCTCCGCCGGAAAGTGAAGAAATCTTCTTATTATAAAAGCTTTCGTCAAATGCCATGGAATTTAGGATGCCGATAATTTCAGACTTATACGTATAGCCCCCCTCCCGTTCAAAGCGGCGCTGAAGGTCGTCTAGCCTATCTATCAGCCTTGCATCATGCGGGTTTCTTGCCACATCGCCCGAAAGCCTTGCAATCTCCTTTTCAAGCTCCTTCAGGCCCGCGAATATCCCTTCGATTTCTTCTATAACCGTACCTTCGCCGGAAAAATTATCGCGCTGCTTGAGATATCCGATCTTCGTATTTTGGGACACAAAAAACTCCCCCTCGTCGCAGGGAAGCTTCCCCGCAAGCATATTCAGCAGGGTGGTTTTCCCCGCTCCGTTTCTTCCTATTATGCCTACCTTGTCTCCGGCATTCAGATGGAAGCTCGCCTTGTCGATTATGACATCCGTTCCGTATGTTTTTGTAAGATTATTTGCCGAAAGTACTATCATAATTCCATATTTGCGTAGGCGTCAAGGTATAGCCCATCCGCCCCCTTTTCTTTATATTTATAATATGCCGCCGCCCCTATCATGGCGCCGTTGTCGGTGCAAAGGGCATGGGCAGGCCGGTAAAGCTCTATGCCATTTTCTTTGCATGCCTCTCCCAGCATCTCACGGAGCTTGGAATTTGCCGCAACGCCTCCGGCAAGCGCGAGTTTCGTCTCGCCTCGCATTTTTGCCGCGCTCACGGCTTTTTCCACGATCACATCCATCACCGCCTGCTGAAAGCTTGCGGCGATATCTGCTCGGTTTATTTCTTCCCCTGCCTGCTTTTGCTGGTTTATATAGTTAAGTACAGAGGTCTTCAGCCCGCTGAAGCTAAAGTCAAAGCTGTCCTTCTCAAGATATACGCGCTTAAAATGTATCGCCTCAGGATTCCCCTCTTTTGCGATCTTGTCTATTTTGGGGCCTCCGGGATATCCAAGTCCCAAAACCCTTGCAACCTTGTCGTAAGCCTCGCCTACCGCGTCATCTCTGGTACAGCCGAGGATTTCACACTCCGTATAGCTTTTGACTTCCACTATCTCCGTATGTCCGCCGCTTGTGATAAGCGCCATAAATGGCGGCTCAAGCGCAGGATATTCGATGAAATTTGCGCTTATATGGCCCATCAGGTGATGTACTCCAACGAGCGGGATATCCTTTGCAAAGGAAAGGGATTTGGCTGTGGCAACTCCCATCAGAAGCGCGCCTATAAGCCCGGGGCCGTTTGTCACGCCGATAAGGTCTATGTCGTCAAGGCTCACGCCAGCATCGCTCAGGGCTTCTTTTAGAACCCCGTTGATGTTTTCCAAATGATGCCGTGAGGCGATCTCCGGCACGACTCCGCCGAAGTTCTTGAATATGTCTATCTGTGATGAAATGACATTGGAAAGAACCTCTCTGCCATCTGCAATGACTGCAATCGCCGTCTCGTCGCAGCTGGTTTCTATTCCCAATGTCAAGAATTTTCCGTCTGTCATTTCTATCCTTTCCACATTATGAGGGCATCTTCGCCATTATCCTCGTAGTAGCCTTTGCGGATGCCCGCCTCCGCAAAGCCAAGCCCTTTGTAAAGGGCGATTGCGGGCGCGTTGCCCGCTCTAACCTCGAGTGTATATCTGGCGATTCCGTGTCCTCCCGCCTCTTCGAAGAGCATTGCAAGCATTGCGCTTGCGATATGTCTTCGTCTATATTCCGGATGCACCGCTACGTTGGTAATATGGCCTTCGTCGAGAATTTTCCACAGGCCTGCATATCCGCATATTTTGCCGTCTGCTTCCGCTACGATATAGAGCGCGAGGTCGTTTTCTGTTATATCGTGATTTAGCGATTCGTAGCTCCATGGCGTCGCAAAACAGGCCTTTTCGACCTCTGCAATCTGCCTTGCGTCCTCGCCTCTTGCCTGCCTTATAATAAGTTTTTTTTCCATGCTTCTATCGATGCCCATAGGTCTTTACTCCTGTTTTGGGCCTTTGCATATAGGAAGCTGCCCGGTCTCTAATTTTTGCTCTGCTTCTGCTTTTCGCATATAATCGGCAAGCAAATCTTCGGATCTTACGAGATACTTATCCAAATTCTCCGCGGCGCACAGGGCTACAGAAGCTGCATCCTGATATCTGGTCGAGGCTTCTGCAAAGCTGTATTTTCCAAGCCCCGCAAGTTCATCGTTAATTTGCGATTCGTATGCATCTATGCCGTCTCCGAAGAAAATAACCTCGCCTCCATCGCTAAATACCTGCTCTTTTATCGCTGTCAAAATATCCGTCAGCATGTACGGCCCGTCTTCGATATAGCCGTCGAGCCTTCCGTAGACCTGGCCGCGCCTTGCATTGATTATAGGGCAGAGGACCTTGCCGATTTTTTTTGCATGCCTGGCCTCTGGCTTATACATGAAGGCCGTCAGCGTAGGCACCGCAATCGCATTCTCAAGTCGAAGGGCCTGAGACAAGGCTCTTGCGGTAGAAACTCCGATTCTGATTCCGGTAAATGACCCCGGGCCTGCGGAGGCTGCTATATATGAAATTTCGTCTTTGGAAACCCCCGCCGAAGACAAAACTTCCGAAATCGAGGGTATGAGCTCCCTGAGGTGGCTCATGCTTCCTTCGATCTTTTTCGATGCAACGATTTGCGCCTCAGATCTTCCGGGGCATACCGCATTTTCTGCCCGAAGCAGGCAAACCGAGCCTTCGCCTCCCGTGGTTTCTATCCCTAAAATGAACATTTATATATCCTCTCTCCCTCGTTTTTGCCATATTCTATATATATGAACTTGGTATTTTCGGGCAAGATTTCTGTGATGAGATCGGCCCATTCCACGATGCAAACGCCCTCTCCGAAGAAATATTCGTCGATCCCTATGTTGAAAAGTTCGTCCGGGTCATTTACTCTATATACATCGAAATGATATAACGGCAGCCTCCCGTCAGTATATTCCTTGACTATCGTAAATGTCGGGCTGTTCACGCGCCTTGTGATCCCGAGGCCCTTTGCGACATACGAGGTTAGGGCAGTCTTTCCCGTGCCAAGCTCGCCTATCAGGGCAAGGACGTCGCCCGGCCTAAGGGCGGCCGCTGTTTCAAGACCGAATTTTTCGGTCTCATGTTCGTTTTTAATATGTACTATTCTCTTTATTTGCATAAGTTTTGTGGAGCCCCTCTCTGTGCAAGAATCCGGAAATTCTCTTATATAATACGAAAGTTAGCCCTGAGTTCAAAACGCCTTTGATTATATTGAACAAAAGGATCAGCGGCATTAGGCTTACTACCATCTCACGCATTGCCTCGCCTCCGTAGTAAAATGGTGTGACGAAGTAGTTTGCACATCCCATCACTGCCGTCATGAGGAGGCTCGCGATGATCATGGATATAATCGCGACCTTTTTCGTCTTGTGATTGCGATAGATAAGTCCCGCGCATGTCAGGAAAGCACCGGAGGCAATCATGTGCATGATGAATCCATAGATGCCGTCTCCCCCAAGCAGAAATGCCTGAATCAGGCTGACCACGGTGAGCGCCGTAAGCCCAGCCGCAGGCCCGAAGGCAAAGGTCGTGATGATGATCGGAATATCCGCAAGGTCATAGGTCAAAAATGATACCGCCGGAATCAGCGGGAATCTTACGAATCCCAGGACGCAGGCAACCGCTGCCATCATCCCCATTTTGACAAGTCTGTCGTTTCTCACTCTCTGGTTTTCTAAATTACTCATTTCTACAGTTCCTCTCTTTCTGTTTTGTCCGGCATGTGCCGGCTCTGCTAAGTTGTAATAGGAATCTGTCAGGTCAAACAAGTAGAGCCTTGATATGAATCAAGGCTCAAAAAAAGCAACATTCGAATTTCGCGCACCGAAAATCTCGATTTTCTGGCGCAATACTCTTGTTTCTCTCATCCGGACTATACCGTCGGTGCAGGAATTTCACCTGCTCGGCGCCATTTGGCGTTCGCGGACTATACCGCCGGTGAGGAATTTCACCTCGCCCTGAAACAGATTATGGTTTATTTCCCCACATCGGGAAAACTCACGCTAATTATTATAGTCTTCCGAAGTGAGTTTGTAAATAGCTTCCGCATAAATTTTTGTCATCTGCATTAGTCTTTCTATGCTGAGGCACTCGTTTTTTCGGTGCATGAGATCCGGATCCCCCGGAAACAGGGCTCCGTAGGCGATAATATTCTCAGCAGCTCTTGCATATGTGCCTCCGCCGATTACGATAGGAATAGACTCTGTATCTGCGGTATGTTTCTGATAAATCTCCATTAGTGTCTTTATCAGCGGATCGCCCGGATCTTTATATACAGGCGCCTGATCTTTTAGCTTCAAAATCCCGAAGTTGTACTTTTCGAGGGTGGTCGCCATAGCCTCATAAACATCATCTCCTGCGATGCTCACCGGATAGCGTACATTTATGGTAAGGCTGGCTGCCTTTTCATTCATCTCTATCATTCCGACATTGAAAATTAGCTTTCCGGAGGCTTCGTCTGCGAAGTTTATACCCAGCTTTTCGCCGTCAAGACAAAATCCGATATATTTGTTATAAAAGTCCACAAAATCATTGTGTTCTTCGTCTGCAAAATTTAATCTTCCGAGGAAAGACATCATGATCGAGATCGCATTCAGCCCCTCCTCAGGTTTCGCGCCGTGGGCGCTTATGCCCTCCGCGGTGATTTCGAGTGATTTTCCTACGCCCTTTGCACGTATCTTATATCCTGTTTCTTCACGAAAGGCCGCTAGCTCCTCGCGGATTTTAGCATAAGGGGATTCGCCGCCGTTTTGATCTCTGATCACCGCCCTGCAATGGTCCGCAACGCTGTTTGCCGCTGCGCCACCCGAAAGAGAGCGAAGCTTCAGCCCCTTTGTATTTGAGCCTGCAAACTTTCTTGCCAGCTCGAATACGAGTATGCCCTTTTCCCCGTTTATTACAGGAAAATCCGCATCCGGCGTAAATCCGTAATCAGGCTTTCTCACTTTCGAAAAATAGTAGTCCATGCCTTTCCAATCGGTTTCTTCGTCAAGACCCAGTATAAGGCGTATGGTGGCTTTCGGCTGAAAACCCGCGTCTTTCAACGCCTTCATGGCGTAGAGACAGGAAACCAGAGGTCCTTTGTCGTCGGTAGTTCCTCTGCCATATATCTTGCCCTCTGCAACGCTGCCGCCGTATGGGTCAAAATCCCAGTCTCCCCCTGCGGGAACCACGTCAAGATGTCCGAGGATTCCGAAAATCTTATCCCCGGTTCCCGGAAAATCCACATGGCCGCCGTAGTTATCCGCATTGTAGGTTTTAAAGCCCATGCTACCTGCAAGTGAGAGGAAGGTGACAAGCGCCTCTTGCACTCCCTCGCCGAAGGGATAGACCTCCCCGCCTTCGGTCTTCACAGGTTCTGCCTGCTCGCTTTTGCATTGCAAAACTGATTGCAAGGATGCAATCAGTTCTTCTTTGTTATTTTCAATAAATTTCTCGTATTCCATGACTATACGGACTCTACTCCGTTGATTTGCGGATAGCTTTCCTTCAGGATTCTTTCGATCACAGCCTTGAGCGTCATCTGTGCTCCCGGGCAGCCCGCGCAATGTCCCTGCAGCTTAACCCTTACAATATTGTCCTCGGTAAGCTCCACAAACTCAACGTCTCCGCCGTCTCTTTGCAAAAAAGGTCTGATCTGCTCAAGTGCTTCTTTAATTTTGTTCTCCATCTTTTTAGTTCCTTTCGTTTTGGTCTCTCCAATATAGTTTATATGTTATCGCTTTCTTTGTCAATTCAATTTGCGCACGTCACTCCACTGTATATACCGGCATCTCTGTTCCGCTTGCTATATGCGTGATCGTAATTGATTTTGTCGCTTCGTTGCTTCCGTTATAGTTGATTACGCCGGAAGCCCCCCTAAAGTCTTTCGTTTGCAATAGAGCATCTCGAATGTGAACTCCTGCAGGGATTCCTGTCTCTTGGGCAGTTTGCAATACTTCTTTTGCCGTCCTCTCCTCGGCATCCGTAGCCGCATCCTCTGCCAAGGTCTCAGGATCTGCAGCCTGGACCATCTCGTAGGCCCTGTTTATGGCATCGATTGCCAGGCAATATGCGTCAAATGCCACGGCCGTTCTCTCAGAAGGCTCCGCATCTTCTCCATATTTTTCTTTGTATGCCTTGATGAAATCATCGGAAGTCTCGGTCTCGGCGTTTTGGCTCTGCTCCGTAGGGAACGCGGCTTCTATGTAGGTGTTCGACTTTAGGTATTCTGTTAGCTTGCTGTCGTTCCATGCTCTTGTCCCGAGGAAAAGCACATTTGTCAAGTGACTTTCCTCTGCCTGCTTCAGAAACTCGATGGAGTTTGCCGCAGAAAGCGTGATAAATACGGTATCTGCCCCGGATTCTCTGATCGCTTCGATGGTCTTGCTATAATCAGAGCTGTCCTTTGGAACCGTAAATGTTCCGGCAACAGAATCCGTCTCTTGCGAGAGCTTTTTGAATCTGTTTGTAAATCTCTTGATGGTAGCCGTTGCCGTATCGTCATCCTCCGTCTTGACGGCCGCCGCAACGGTTTTTCCTTGCGAGGTGTAGGCGAAGTCTGCCAAAGCATCGCCCTGTCTTGTTTCCGAATATGTTGCGCTGAAGTAGTAATCGTTGTTTGTTGTAATCAGCGGATTTGTACTTGAAATCGTAATTGCCGGTATGTTATTTGCCTTCGCATACTTTCCGGCAATTAGCGTCAGCGTCTCTCCGTAGCTACCGAGAATGACAGACGGTGAATTGACCGAAATGAGCTCCTGAATCACTGTCTCCCCGGTATATATATCCGATTTGTTGTCCCCATATACAAGCTCAACATCCTTGCCGCAGGCCGTCGGATAGAGGTCGTGAGCAAGCTCGATTCCTGCGAGCTCTTCGTTACCCTCTGTCTTATTCTTTCCGGAAAGCGGCTCAAATACCCCGATTTTGATGGTTCTTTCCTCTGCTTTTTTGTCGCTGGCAAAGAACGCATTTTTGAAGTTTGTATAAGTCGTGCATGCACAGAGCCCCAGCGTAAGCGAAGCTATCATTGCGCATGCCAAAACTTTTTTAACTACTTTGTTCATATCCTATTCCCCTAAATATGCTTGTTTTACTCTCTCGTCCGAAAGCAGCGCCTTGCCCGGGCCTGCCATGGTAATATTCCCCGTCTCCATTACATAAGCATAATCCGAAATTTCAAGAGCCGCATTGGCATTCTGCTCGATGAGGAGCACGTTCACCCCTGCGTCTTTTATCTGCTGAATAATCGCGAAGATGTCCTTGATTATCAGCGGAGCAAGCCCCAAAGAAGGCTCGTCTAACATCAAGAGCTTAGGCTTGCTCATCAGCGCCCTGCCTACCGCCAGCATCTGCTGCTCGCCGCCGGAAAGGGTGGCTCCAAGCTGCCATGTTCTTTCTTTGAGACGAGGGAAAAGGCTGTAAACCCATTCTCTGTCCTTTGCGATCTTGTCCTTATCCTTTCTGAGATAAGCCCCCGCCGAAAGGTTTTCTTCTACCGTAAGATCCGGGAAAATTCTTCTTCCCTCCGGGCAGAGTATGATGCCCTCAGATACGATGTCCTTTGTCTTCATGGATGTAATATCGGTATCATCCCAGTAAACATTCCCTTCGGTTTTGCCTACAAGTCCCATGATTGCCTTGAGAGTTGTGGACTTTCCGGCACCGTTTGCACCGATGAGTGAAATGATCTGCCCGTCGGGAACATCAAGGCTTACGCCGCTCAAGGCGTGAATACCGCCATAATATACGTGTAAATCTCTTATTGCCAGCATTATTCATCCACCCCCAAATATGCTTCAATTACCGCAGGATTGTTCTGAATTTCCTCCGGCGTGCCGTCTGCAATCTGTCCGCCGTAGTTCAATACATAAATATGGTCGCAAATTCCCATGATTACCTGCATGTGGTGTTCTATCATCAAAATGCTCAGGTCGAACTCGTCTCTGATCCTTCCGATAAAGTGCATCAGCTCGTCGGATTCCTGCGGGTTCATGCCCGCCGCCGGTTCGTCGAGTAGCAAAATCTTAGGATGTGTCGCAAGGGCTCTTGCGATTTCCAAATGCCTCTGTTTGCCGTAAGGAAGGGAGGTGGAAAGGTCGTCCTTGTTTTCGTAAAGATCGACTTTTTTGAGAAGCGCCTCCGCCTCCTCGATCATTTTTTTCTCCTCGGTTCTTGCCGTTTTAGACTTGAAGGTCGCTCCGAGAACGCTCTGTTTCTGGTTCATGTGCATAGCTACCAACACGTTTTCCAGCACCGTCATTTCCTTGAAAAGTCTGATATTCTGGAAGGTTCTTGCGACCCCTAACTTTGTTACCTTGTCCGGTGTGAGGGTCAGGGTCTGCTTGTAATCTCCCTGATGTTTGCCCTTATATGTACTTGCCATCTTGCCCTTTGGGTGATTTTCGATTTCGATAGTGCCGTTGATGGAAACCGCGCCGTTTGTCGGCTCGTATACTCCGGTTACAACGTTGAAAGCCGTTGTCTTGCCTGCGCCGTTCGGACCGATGAGCCCGACGATTTCGTTCCTGTGTACCTCCAAATTGAGGTTGTCAACTGCCACAACTCCGCCGAACTGCATGGTTATATCGGAGAGCTTTAGTACTGTTTCGTTTGCCATATTACCTCGCCTCCTTTTCAAATACTACCACATGGTCGTAGACAGGAAGCGGGCTGAAGAGCCTTTCGCCTGCCGGAAGGGCAGCGCCAGCCGCCTTTTTTTCTGCGGCCTTTGCCTTTGCTTCTTTCTTTTGCTCTCTTTCCTGCTTATGCTCTGCAAGCTGCGCCTTTTTCTTTGCCGGCCATTCTTTTATTCTCCTCGGAAGCGTTCTGAACCAGCGGATTATGCCGTCCCAAGAGAACTCGTTTGTACCCATGATGCCCTTTGCGAAGAAAAGCACGACGAGCATGATGAGAACCGCAAAGACTACCTTACGGAAGCCCGCTCTCATAAGGGAGGATGTGATTCCAAGCCATGTGCCTTGGTCGAGGCCTCTAAGCAGCCATTCGTTCAAAGCGATGAAAATATATGAGCCTATAACCGAGCCTGTGATGGAGCCGATACCGCCGATAACCACGATGAGCAAAATTTCGTAGGTCATATTAGTAGTAAATGTTGACGCCGTTGCGGAATTTTGGAACATGGCAAGGAGCGCACCGCCAACCCCCGCGAAGAACGAGGATATAACGAAAGCAAGTTCTTTGTGCTTGAACAGGTTTACGCCCATTGCCTCCGCCGCGATCTCATCGTCACGAATAGCCTTGAAAGCCCTGCCATATGTGGAATTTATAAGCAAAACGATCAGCCAGATGCACAGACCCGAAAAGATTATCGGAAAAAGCGCCGTGCTGTATGTTGCAAATTCTCTCAAAATGTTGGAGCCATTTGTTACAGGTCCGATAGTATTCCACTGGAATACCGCCCTCAGAATTTCTGCAAATCCCAGAGTTGCGATTGCAAGATAGTCGGATTTGAGTCTGAGTACCGGAATCCCGATGAGGTAAGCGATAAGTCCTGTCAAAACTCCCGCAAATATTATCAATATAAATATACCCAAATATTCGCCGATTACGCCGCCGAAGCTTCCCTCGCCTCCCAGGGCGTTCATCAAAACATCCGGAAGCGAGAACTGAAAGAGCCCCCCGTCAAAGTATTGATAAACCGCCGCGTGTTGATCCGCAGGGATCGAGAAAATCGCATAGGCGTAAGCGCCGATGAGCATGAAGCCCGCCTGCCCCAAGGAGAAAAGTCCCGTGAAACCATTAAGCAGGTTCATAGAAACTGCAACAAGTGCATAAATTGAGCCTTTTTCGATAACTTTCATCAGCATACTCCACTGAGAAGTCATCGGAATCAGCGTGTCACCCAAATATACTAGCACAAGAAAGACCAAAATGGCAATCATGCTTAAGAGGGTCTTTTGTTTTTTTGATAATGTCTTTTCCACCTTTGCCCCTCCTTATACCTTGTTGATGTCTTTCTCGCCAAAGATTCCCGTAGGTTTTACCATGAGAATGATGATGAGAAGTACGAATGTAAACGCATCCGAGAAAGTTGTCCAGCCTGCGCCCTTGATGATATTTTCGCATACGCCGATGACAAATGCTCCCACAACCGCTCCCGGAACGGAACCGATGCCTCCGAATACCGCAGCGACGAATGCCTTCAGTCCCGGCATTGCTCCGGACATAGGATTTACGCCGGTGTAGTTTGAGAAGAACAGCACCGAGCCTACCGCCGCAAGGAAAGAGCCGATAACAAAGGTCACGGCAATAACTCTGTTGATGTCGATTCCCATAAGCTCGGAAGTCTCAAAGTCTCTTGAAACCGCCCTCATAGCCATGCCTATCTTTGTATGGTTGATGAGAAGCACCAGCAGCACTACGAGCCCGATCGTCAGGAACGGGGTAATAACCGTTACCATTTTTGTATGTGCGCCCAGAACCGTTACGGTCTTTTGCAGGAACGGAATCGACGGGTAAGTTTTCGTCAGTCCTCCTGTGATATAAAGGGCTATATTCTGCAAGAAATATGATACGCCGATTGCGGAAATCATAATCGACATTCTCGGCGCCTGGCGCAGCGGTCTATATGCCACACGTTCAATGGTGCAGCCCAGCACCACCGTAAATACTATAACGATAACTATGCTCACCCAAATCGGCAGCACGGTCACCAGATAAATCATAACAAGGCCTGCCATCATGAACATATCGCCGTGGGCGAAGTTGATCAGCCTCAGAATACCGTAGACCATCGTATACCCTATTGCGATTAGAGCATACTGACTGCCTACGGAAATTCCGGCAAGTATATATGGCAGCCATTTTGTAATTAGTTCCATTTTTAACCTCCAAAATAATCATAAAAGACAGGACGCTTAGCAGTGAATCGTCCTCTCCTTCATGATTTTTGCAAAAATTCCTAAAAATCCTGCGGAAAAAACTTTTCCCCATAATACGACGATAAGCGGGAGGAATATTCCCCCCGCTATAGCCCTGAAGTCATATAAAATATGTATCTGAATTCAAAAAGCAAGTCGTATTTTTATACTATTCGATTGTCTGCGTCTTAACGAATTCCCATCCGCCTGTTTCGGTGTTGCAGTGCTTGATAACAGCTTCTGTCTTTTCTGCGTCGCCTGTTTCGTTAAACCTTACAGTACCGCAAACTCCGCCTTCGTATACGAGGTCAGGAAGTGCTGCAAGTACGTCTGCAGGATCCGTGGAGCCTGCTGCCTGAAGCGCTGCAAGAGCTACGAAGTAAGCGTCATATCCCATTGCGGATACTGCTGCGATTCGGTCGTCACCGTTGTTGTTAGCCTTGGCTGTGGAATCTGAGTTGATCCATTCTTTGATCCCGTTATCGAAGTCTGTGTTTCCGCCCTCCTGATAGAAGGTGGTTACATTGAGCTCGATATCCTTGCCCTTGGCAGCTTCGAGAACTACGTTGGAGTCCCAAGTGTCGCCTGCAAGGATTGGCATTCCGAGCTTCTGAGCCTCAGCCTGGTCGATGATAAGTACTGCCGCTTCGAGTGATACAGGCGAATAGAATACGTCGCATCCCTTGGATTTTGCTTTAGCTACGTATGAAGTGAAGTCGGAGTTGCCCTGCGGGAACTGTTCTTCAACAACCTCGCCGCCGAGAGCTTCGAAAGCCTCAACGAAGTAGTTTACAAGACCTACGGAGTAGTCGTCGCCAAGCTTGGACAGGCAGTATGCCTTTCTTGCGCCGTTTTCATAAGCGAAGTTAGCAAGTACCGTGCCCTGGAACGGGTCAAGGAAGCAAATACGGAAGTAAACCGGGTTGCCGTCCGTAACCTGAGGGTTGGTGCAGGTTACGCCGATGGCAGGAACTCCTGCTTCTTTGAATACCTTGCCTGCTGCGATGGAAACCGCAGAACCATAGGAACCGAGTACAAGAGATACGCCTGAGGATACGAGATCCTGTGCAGCGGAGATGCCCTTGTTGGTATCGGATTCGTTGTCAGCCGTTACAAGCTCTACCTTGTAAGTCTCGCCGTTGATGTCAACTGTAGGCTGAACCTTGTTAGCATACTGGATTCCCAGTGTTTCCTGCTTGCCGCCTGCTCCGTTATCTCCGGAAGCCGGTTCAAACACGCCGATTTTGACTGTGCCTGCATATTCCTCTGAGTCGCCGCTTTCGCTGCCGCCGCAGCCTACCGCAAACAGGGAGAAAATCATAACAAGCGCCAATAATAAAGCAACTTTCTTTTTCATTTTCTTATGTCCTCCTAATTTAAATCGGTTGCAAATATACGAAAATTATATACCTGTTTCGGAGGAAATGCAAGCTTTTTTCGATTTTTTGTTCAAAAATAACAAAATTCTTGTATGAAAAATGTTTTTTCACAATAATTGTTTTGTTTTTAGAACAGGCATATTCCTTACTCCGGCTGTTTGAGTCCCAGAGCGTGGCTTACGGGCAGTGAGAAAACGATGGACTGTGCCTTGCTTTCGAGCCCCGCCTTTTCCATGATTGCTTTCATTATATTATTTCTTCCCTGAGCCTGGGTGACAAGAAGGTGAATTTCTTTTTCGGATGCGATGGAGAATCCGAAAAACTTTTCGGTATACTCCGCACCGGTGCCCTTCGCTTTGATTACGGTGCCGCCTCTTGCTCCCGCCTCACGCGCCGCGTCCATTATCAGGTCGCTGTATCCCTCGTTTGCTATTACAAAAATAAGTTCATAGTCTGTTTTTACGGACATTCTCTTGATCCTTTCCGCCTCTTCATGGCTTCTCTGAGTTGTATCGACAGCCTGGCCGTCCAGCATATATTCAAGGCTTCTCTTGCCGCCTATGGTATTGAGCGGCACCACCGCCACGATTCCGTTTCCCGGAATATCGATATACATTTTGCGTTTGAATGCCTTCAGCAGAGGCAGGAGACCTGTTTCCGTAACGACTCCCAGCACCATCGCCTTTTCTGAGGGGCTCAGGAGCATGAGGTCGAGGATCTCTCCCGTCGCTGTGCCCCGTCCCAGCACTATATCCGTCGTAAAGACGTTATTTTCGCGAAACAGATTGATCACCGTTTCGGTTTTTTCTCTATCGGTAATGGCAATTACCATATTTAGTCCGTCCATGGCAATCCTCCTATAATTCTATGATGTCATAATCGGCATAGTCATTGATATAAGCCTGAACAAGCGAGCGAGCCTTTTCTTCTCTCTTTTTGCGGAGCTTGTATTCCACACCGAGAAGCTGAATGGTTATCAGCGGCGTCATGGCAACCATTGCGACAACGCCGAAGGCATCACTTACGATTCTATCGGGTCCTCCTATGGCCTCGCAGGCTCCCATTGCAAACGGCAGCAGGAAGGTCGCCGTCATAGGTCCCGAAGCAACCCCGCCGGAGTCAAAAGCAATCGCCGTGAATATTTTCGGCGCCGCAAAGCTCAGACCCAGAGCAAGCACATAGCCCGGCACGAGAAAATACATGACCGAAATCCCCGTAAGCACCCTTATCATGGCAAGTGCAAGGGAAGTAGCTACGCCGATGGAAAGGGAAAGCTCCATGGCTCTTGCCGGAATGCTCCCCGCTGTCAGCTCCTCGACCTGTTTGTTGAGCACGTGAACCGCAGGCTCTGCCTTGACTATATAATAGCCGATGAGCATCGCAATCGGAAGCAGAATCCAGTTATAGTCCAGCGATCCGATTATATTGCCGATGTAGTTACCGACAGGCATGAAGCCGACATTTACGCCCGTCAGGAACAGCACAAGCCCTACATAGGTGAACAAAAGCCCGACCGTTATGCTGATAAGCTGGCGTTTTTTTAGCTTGATATAAATCGCATTAAAAAGGAAGAAAAAGAGGATGATCGGGGCTAGCGCAATAGCCACCTCCTCGATGTACTGCGGAAGCGCTTTTACGAACAGCAGGATCATGTCCTGTGAGTCTTCCATCTCCGGAATGGTTACCGGAACATATGCTCCCTCTGTTGGATAGAGCAGTCCCAGCACCAGCACCGCCATAATCGGCCCGATGGAGCAGAGGGCTACCAGTCCGAAGCTGTCGTCTCCTGCGTGTCTGTCGCTTCGTATGGAAGAAACGCCCACGCCCAGCGCCATGATGAAAGGAACCGTCATAGGCCCCGTGGTAACTCCGCCGGAGTCAAATGCCACCGCCCAGAAGTTTTTCGGGACTAACATGGCAACTCCGAATACCACTATGTAAAATCCGATGAGCAAGGTGTTCAGGCTGATTCCGAAAAGGATTCTCAGCATTGCGATTACGAGAAACACGCCTACGCCAAGGGCAACGGCTCCGATAAGCACAAGATTTGGCACCGTGGGAACTTGATTTGCAAGAACCTGCAGGTCAGGCTCTGAGACCGTGATAATTACGCCCAGAAGAAAGCTGACGAAAACGATCAGCCAAAGCTTCTTGGATTTTGTTATGCAGCTTCCCACCTTGTTTCCGATAGGTGTCATGGCAGTATCCGCGCCGAGGGTAAAGAATGCCATGCCGATGATCAGCATCGCGGCCCCGGTCAAGAATGACATAAGCATATTGTTCGGAATCGGCGAAATGGTGAAGCAAAGCGCCATAACGATGAGCGTTATCGGAAGCACAGACGAGAGGGCTTCCTTAAATTTGTCGTGCAATAAAGTATTGTTGTTCAAAGGGTCCTCCTTTCGATATATGAAAATTCAAATGGTATGAATTCGTGTCTTGGGCATACTAATACCCAATTATATTATAATGATTTTTTGTGGATGCCGCCAGATAATTTTTTGTTAAAAAGGTGAAATTGCTCATATAAATTTCCGGATTTTATTGATTGCTAAACCTTCGGCTTTGTGATAAAATTTCGATATGGATATGAATGTATGAAAGTTATATCAAGGAGGTAATTATTATGAAATGGGTTTGTTCCGTGTGCGGTTATGTACACGAGGGGCCGGAAGCTCCGGCAGAATGTCCGGTTTGCCACGTTGGGGCGGACAAGTTTAAGAAGGTTGAAGGCGAAATGACACTGGCTGCAGAGCATGAATACGGTGTTTACGCAAAGACGGTTAAGAATAATCCTGATATCAAAGAGGAAGACAAAAAGTTCATCTTCGAGCAACTTATGGCTAATTTCCAGGGCGAATGTTCCGAAGTTGGGATGTATCTTTGCATGGCTCGCATCGCCCACAGAGAGGGCTATCCGGAAATCGGTCTCTACTGGGAAAAGGCGGCTTACGAAGAAGCCGAGCACGCCGCTAAGTTTGCGGAGCTTTTGGGCGAAGACCTTGAGCCGAACATGAAGGCTACCACCAAGGACAACCTCGCCTGGAGAGTTGATTGTGAGTTTGGCGCAACTGCAGGCAAGTTTGATCTTGCAAAGGTTGCAAAGATGAATAATCTTGACGCCATCCACGACACCGTTCACGAAATGGCGCGGGATGAGGCAAGACACGGCAAGGCGCTCAAAGGCCTGCTTGAGCGGTACTTCGGGCAATAGCCCCTTGCGATTCCTTGCAGGAATCTGAAAAACCCTCTGCGGGAATCTAAGGTTGAAATTTCAATAAGAACTGCTATGGACGCCGGATTTTCCGGCGTTCTTTTTTCGTGCAGAAGCCTATTCATTTT
>CAVCFO010000008.1:0-70050 GCA_963601575.1 bacterium | reverse complement strand
AAAATATTTGTAATGTAACTATATAACATTTTGAAGTAAAATGCAAGCACTTTTTACTATTTTATGACTATTTACCTTCCATTTTCAGTTAATTATTGGACAAATATCGGTTTTCACGAAAAAAATACAACAAAATTGGGCATTTCCTTTGGACTTTTTTAGCATACGCGCGAAAGAGCCCAATTTTAGGGTTTTGATGGCCTGAAAATGCGCTAATAACAGTATTTCCTGTGCAATTATCCCAAAGTCTTTTGGATCTTTGTAGGAAATTCTCGAAAAAAGCCAATTTCGTGGCGAGTCGGCGAGGAGATAAATTGCTCCGGCCCGCCGCCCGTTTTTAGTATAGCAGTTCATCGCGGGAGCGCAATCCTGCTTCGCTATCAGGAAAGTATTTGAAAATCCGGCAACAAAATTGCGGCAGCGCGATTCCGCAGGTGCAAACAGGAATGTTTGCACCGAGGACTAAGCGCAGAGCAATTTATGTCTGCCGGCTTCTATTTAGCTTAAATGCGATGAGAGGCTCCGCAAAGGCAGATATTCCAAAGCCTGCAACGAAAAGCCGCAGGGCTTCCTGCGGCTTTGGTTGTTGCAATATAAAATTTTCCTTTTGCGGTACAAGATCCCAGCGTTTAAGCAGCCTTTTCTTACAGTATGTCTTTTCTCGTGAGGTTGATTCTGTTCTGGCTGTCGATTTCGAAAACCTTGACTCTTACGGTATCGCCGACGTTCATGACATCTTCAACCTTTGCAACTCTTTCCTTTGCCATTCTGGAAATGTGCAGCAGGCCCTCTTTGCCCGGAAGAATCTCGATGAAGGCGCCTACCGAGCCCTTTGCGGTGCTGAGGATTCTGGTAACCTTGCCTTCGTAGATCTCGCCGACTTCGACATCCTTGGTGAGGATTTCGATTTCGTGCTTGCAGGCTTCGGTATTCGCTGCATCCGTTCCGTAGATTGAAACAAGGCCGTCGTCGTTTATGTCGATCTTTACATCGTATTTTTCAACCAGTCCGTTGATGGTTTCGCCGCCCTTGCCGATGACGATTCTAATCTTGTCAGGGTTTATCGTCATGGAAAGCGCGCGAGGAGCGTATTTTGAAAGCTCAGGACGCGGCGCAGGAATTTCTTCGAGCATCTTGTCCATGATGAACATTCTGCCTTCTTTTGCCTGTCTGAGGGCTTTTTCGAGGATGTCACGGGAAAGTCCGTGCACCTTGATATCCATCTGAATTGCGGTAACGCCGATTTCGGTACCTGTTACCTTAAAGTCCATGTCGCCGAGGAAGTCTTCCATGCCCTGAATGTCGCTAAGAATAGCAAATTCGGAGCTGCCGTCCTCTTTGACCCTCTCGATAAGTCCCATGGCGATGCCCGCAACTGGTCTTTTGATAGGAACGCCCGCATCCATAAGCGCAAGGCAGGAGCCGCAGGTGGAACCCATTGAAGTTGAGCCGTTTGAAGACAAAACATCAGATACCACGCGGATCGCATAAGGGAATTCGTTAGCCGGCGGAATTACCGGAAGCAAAGCTCTCTCTGCAAGGGCTCCGTGTCCGATTTCTCTTCTGCCCGGTGAACGAGGGGATTTTGCTTCGCCTGTGGAATATCCCGGGAAGTTGTAGTGATGAATATATCTCTTTTCGGTCTGTTCGGTAATTCCGTCGATGGTCTGGGATTCCGATGCCGGAGCCAGTGTACATGAGGAAAGCACCTGAGTCTGACCTCTCTTGAAAAGTCCGGTTCCGTGAACTCTCGGAAGAAGTCCCGTTTCGCAGAAGATCGGTCTGATTTCGTTACATTTTCTGTCGTCCGGACGGATGCCCTCGTCGAGGATCATGCCGCGGACGGTTTCCTTTGTAATATTGTAAAGGACGGAGTCGATGTCCTTCATGTTGTCAGGATACGTTTCCGCAAAATGCTCTTTTGTTTCAACTTCTACCGCGTCCATGTTGTCGAGTCTTTCAAGCTTATCAACCGTATGGATCGCCTCTTTCATCTTCGGGGTCGCATACTCTCTTACGGCTATATCGATTTCGTCGAGCGGCTTGTAAAGCTCGATCTGCATCTTGGGCCTTCCGACCTCTGCGACGATCTGGTCGATAAACTCAACGATTCTTTTGATTTCTTCGTGGGCGAAAAGGATCGCATCGAGCATGTCCATCTCAGGGACTTCTTTGGCTCCTGCTTCTACCATCATGATGGCATCCTTGGTTCCGGCAACGGTCATGTCGATATCGGAAACCTCTCTCTGAGCAAGGGTCGGGTTGATGATGAATCTTCCGTCAACGCGTCCTACCTTTACGGATGCCGTCGGGCCGTCCCACGGAATGTCGGAAATTGCGATTGCAATGGATGAACCGATCATAGCGGTGATCTCAGGGCTGCAGTCCTGGTCAACGGACATGCAGGTTGCAACAACCACTACGTCGTTATAAAATCCCTTCGGAAACAGCGGTCTAAGGGGTCTATCCATGAGTCTTGATGTCAGGATCGCGTGTTCTGAGGGTCTTCCCTCTCTCTTGATGAATCCTCCCGGAATCTTGCCGACCGAGTACATTCTCTCCTCGAAGTCGCAGCTGAGCGGGAAGAAGTCGATCCCTTCTTTCGGTTCCTTGGAGCAGCATACTGTTACATTTACGACCGTATCGCCGTAGCGCACCCAAGCCTGTCCGTTTGCCTGCTCGCAGACCTTGCCGATTTCTACCTGCAAAAGTCTTCCGCCGAGCGGGTACTTAAATGTTCTGTAATCTGTAAATCTAGGCATTGTTACCTCCTTTTTCGCGCCGCCCGGATTTCGTATGACTCTCGGAAAAAGCTCATACGCGGTGAGTCCTTTCAGAGAGTCACATCATACTGATCTTCGGGCTTTGCTTCTTTTGCTTTAGTTGTTTTAATTCATAAAAAATATTTTATTAAAATAAAAGCGGGGTTTATCTTTCCCCGCTTAAATTTACAGTAAAACCGAAAGCTTACTTTCTCAAACCTAAACGAGCGATCAAAGCTCTGTATCTTTCAAGGTCATTCTTCTTCAGATAAGCAAGCATGTTTCTTCTCTGACCTACCATCTTGAGAAGTCCTCTTCTGGAGTGGTGGTCTTTCTTGTGAACCTTAAGGTGTTCGTTCAGGTCGTTGATTCTGTAAGTAAGGATCGCAATCTGAACCTCAGGGGAGCCTGTGTCGCCCTCTTTGAGCTGATAATCTTTGATGATCTGCTGTTTGATTTCTTTTGTAATCATGTTATTCTTCCTTTCTCAATACGCCTGCTGCCGAGCCATGCGCCGGAATGTCGTCAAAGCGCAGCACAGGTAAAATTTCAACACCTAATATTACCACGGCGTCCCGATTTCGTCAAGCAAAAAATTAAAGTTCCCGTGCTTATTCCACAATGTGAATAAACTTCTCTCGTTCCTTTTCGATTTCGACTCTGTGGAAAGGAGTATTTATTCCGGGCATTCCGCCCGTGTGGAGAAAGATGACGGTCTCTCCCTGTTTTATTTCGCCATTTTTGACCATTTCGATGATTCCCGCAAAGCATTTTCCGGTATAGCACGGGTCGAGAATCAGCGCTTCTTTTTCTGCGGCAAGATACATCGCATCTCTTACTTCCTTGCATGGATTGTTGTAGGCTCCCCGGTCGTATTTGTCCGTTATGTCAAAGTCCTCAGCAGTCACTCCGGCGGCTCTGCCCTCTGCGGTATCAAGTCCGAAAAAGCTGCATACTCTGTCAAAATACGCCTTGGCATAGCTTCTGATCCCATCCTTGTATGGCATGATGCCGATTCCGGTGAGCCTCAGCGGAAGATTCTCCATTCGTATTCCTGTGAACAGCCCCATGTAGGTTCCCATGCTTCCCACCGTCGTGATGAGCCAAGGAGCTTCTCCATCCCCTGCAGCAATCCCTGCCTCGGCAAGCTGGCCTGCGAGTTCCATTGCGCACTCATAGTAGCCCAAAATTCCCAGTTCGTTAGAGCCTCCCATAGGAATATAATATACTTTTTCTCCGGCTTCTTCGTAGCGTTTCGTAACCTCGGCAACAGTTTCTTTTAGAAGCTGCCCATCTGATTTTGTGCCCGCCTGCTCTTTTTTCCGAAGCCAAACGTCGCAGCCCATCATGCCATCTAGGAGAAGATTTGCAGAAAGCTCCCCCGGATACTCGTCAACGCATACGATTGCGCCTTTCATGCCGTATTTTCGCGCCACCGCACAGGTAAGCCTGCCGTGGTTCGTTTGTGCGCCGCCCACCGTAAGCAGCAGGCTCGCTCCCCTATCTTTCGCGTCAGCCAGAAAATATTCGAGCTTTCTCAGCTTGTTACCGCCTGCCGCAAGCGGCGTAAGGTCGTCACGCTTGACATATAGGTTTATCCCAAGTTCCTCGGACAGATTGTCGAGCCGCTCCAGTGGCGTCGGAAGATGGAGAAAAGAAATTTTTTCGTGGTTCAAAAGCATTGCTCTACCTCCTGATATTCGATATATTTCTCGATAGCAAGTCTCCTTTTCGTTTATTTTATTAAATATGCTCTTTCAAGTCAACGGTTTTGCATATGATATTTGCCGGAGGTGCCCTTGCGAAAGCTATTTTTGTGTGGTATCGCTTAGATTTGTTCTTCAAAAAATACAGAGAAATCTTGTATACACGGTGTTGACATTGCTTTTGCAAAGTGTTACATTTGAGTTAGAGAAAATGCGCTTGTCCGACAAGGTTCGCGCATTTAATAATGCCTAATAAAAAGAAAAGAGGAGATTAGTAATGGCAACTTATGTTGAAAGAGTAATTGATGAGTGTAAGAAGCACAACCCGGGAGAGGTTGAATTTCATCAGACAGTAGAAGAGGTACTTACTTCGCTGGCGCCTGTTATGGACGCGCATCCAGAGTACGAAAAAGCAGGCTTACTCGAAAGATTGGTAGAACCTGAAAGAGGAATCACTTTCAGAGTTGTTTGGGTAGACGACCAAGGCAAAACTCAGGTTAACAAGGGCTACAGATACGAGTTCAATTCTGCAATCGGGCCTTACAAGGGCGGCCTCAGATTCGCACCGAACG
Source organism: bacterium (assembly GCA_963601575.1). Lineage (GTDB taxonomy): Bacteria > Bacillota > Clostridia > Peptostreptococcales > Anaerovoracaceae > CAG-238. The sequence goes on along the minus strand of CAVCFO010000008.1, from coordinate 65,010 downwards.
TATATCCTGGGATCATCAAGTTCCTCGGATTTGAACAGATTTTCAAGAACTCCCTTACAGGCCTTCCTATCGGCGGCGGCAAGGGCGGTTCCGACTTCGATCCGAACGGCAAGAGCGATGCTGAAATCATGAGATTCTGCCAGGCATTCATGACAGAGTTATATAGACATATCGGTCCTGATACGGACGTTCCGGCAGGCGACCTGGGTGTTGGCGGAAGAGAAATCGGTTACTTATTCGGACAGTACAAGAGAATCACCAACAGATTCGACGGCGGCGTTCTCACAGGAAAGGGAATTCCTTATGGCGGATGCCTCGGAAGAACCGAAGCTACAGGCTTTGGTATCGTTTGGTACGCAGAAGAAATGCTGAGGGCAAACGGGCAGGATATCAAGGGCAAGACCGTTGTTATCTCCGGTTTCGGTAATGTAGCTTGGGGTACTGCTTGGAAGCTCCAGCAGCTGGGCGCAAACCTCGTTGCATTCTCAGGTCCGGATGGATATATCTATGATCCGGATGGAATCAACACTCAGGATAAGCTTGATACTCTGCTTGAACTCAGAGCATCCGGCAAGAACGTCTGCGCTCCTTACGCGGACAAATATCCTAACGCAAAATTCTTCGCTGGCAAGAAGCCTTGGGAAGTTAAGGCTGACCTGTACATTCCTTGCGCAACTCAGAACGAAGTTCAGATGGAAGACGCTAAGCATATCGTCGAAAGCGGCGCTAAGTTCTATTGCGAAGGTGCTAACATGCCTACTACTAACGAAGCTCTCGAATACTTACAGGAACAGGGCATCGTCGTTGGACCGGCAAAGGCCGCAAACGCAGGCGGCGTTGCTTGCTCCTGCATCGAAATGGGCCAGAATGCAAGCCATACTGTATATCAGCACCAGGATGTTTACGATCAGCTCCACCAGATCATGGTTAACATCCACAAGGCTTGTAAGGAAGCTTCTGAGAAATACTACGGCAAGTACGACCTCGTAAAGGGCGCAAACATCGCAGGTTTCGAAAAGGTTGCAGAAGCTATGATGGGACAGGGTCTTGTATAAGATAGAAACAACATAAGCTTAGGACAAAAGTACACATAACGAAGCAGAGGCGGTTCCGCAAATGCCAACACCACATAAGGATGTTTTAATCTAATAGCTACGGTGCAACTCGGAGATGGGTTGCACCGATTTTTTGTTTAGGCGATAAATCGAAATTCCTGAGAATTTCGCTGAACCTCGTCCAATATAGCAAGAAGTTCCTGAGTGTCTTTAATCTTTCGGTACACTCGTCACGCTTGAATAAAAAAGACCACCTACCTGGGACACATTCTCTGTATCACAAGTAAGTGGTCTTATGAAATTTATTGATTAGTTATTTAGAAAAATACAAGGGGAAAATTAACCCAAAAAGGTTGACAAACATATAAGTATGGTGTATAGTATAGTTAACCTAATTTGGTTAAGGAGGGAATGCTATGAGCACAATACTTGGAGCTTTTTTGAGAAAGCTAAGATTACAACATGGTGAAAAACTCAAAGATATGGCAGAGAACTTAAATGTTTCATCAGCATTTTTATCGGCTGTTGAAAACGGTAAGAAAAAAATGCCTGACTCTTGGTATGACAAATTAGCAGACTTATACAATCTTTCAGCTAAACAACAAGAGGACTTGGAAACTGCTGTTATCGAATCTGGGGAAAGTGTTGAATTAAATATTAAAAATATTTCTTCAGGTAACCGTGAACTTGCAATATGCTTTGCCAGACATTTTGACAGTTTAGACGAAGAAACCAGTAAACAAATTTTCGCTATCTTAAAACGAAAGGAAGAGGAGGAATAGTTTGACAGAGTATATTGTTGAGCCTAAATCCAGACAAAACCTCAGAGATTTAACCTTAATTTTAAGGAAGTTTTTAAATTTAGAAAACGAAAAGTATTTCCCTATTACAGAACTCTTGGATGTGCTTGCTGAAATATTTGATAATTTCAGTTATGAAATAGTCGAAGACAACGAATTACCTTTCGGCACCCATGCTGATACCAATACCCGTACCGGACATATCCGCATCAGAGAGAGCGTATATGAAGGTGCTTGTAATGGCAACGGCAGAGACAGAATGACTGTCGCACATGAACTTGGGCACTATTTTACTATTTGCTTTTGTGGATTTAAGCTTGAAAGAAATTTTGCTAATAAAAAAGTCAAAACATATAGTGACCCGGAGTGGCAAGCAAAATGCTTTGCCGGAGAGCTTTTAGTTCCGGCACATTTGATGAAGGGCTGTTCTGTAAAAGAGATTGTTGATGAATGCGGTGTCTCTTATGACGCTGCTGAAATTCAATATAAAAAGATTAACGGTGAAAGGAGGAATGTCTCTTGAATGTTTTTAATCGCATAAAGAAAAAATCTCTATAACTTGCTGGAACAAGCTATAGAGATTTCATCTCCGAATATTGCTATTCGTATCAAAGTAGAATTATTATAGCAGTTTTCGGAGATAAATTCAATAGAAAACGGTAAATTTATTTAAATTCTAAACAAGGGGATTCTATGCCGTTTTCTCAACAATCCCCGGAAAGCTTATAATATGTCTAAAATTAACAATAACCGAAAAGGTTGCAAGGATGTCTTTCGTTCATTTCTTGTACGAAATGCAGACTATGACGGCAGTCTGGAAATGCCGTGCATCAAGCCTGTAGATGTTATTCCGAATAAACTAACTGTATTTTCAAAAGCAATACGAAGTAAAGATTTTAATAGCTTCGTACATTTTTTCGAAGATGATGTGGAATTTGAGAGAATCTGGAACGCACCAAATAGATATCTTCCGATTTTAAGAAAATTTGACGGAGTCATTACTCCTGATTTCAGTCTATATCGTGATATGCCACTTGTTATGCAAGAGTGGAATACATACAGAAGCCGAGCTATTGGTCACTGGTTACAGGAAAATGGTATTGCCGTTATTCCAAATATCAGATTTTCTGATGAACGTTCGTATTCATTTTGTTTTGACGGTATCTCCAAAGGAGAAACAATAGCTATTGGTTCACACGGATGTATAAAAGTAAAAGTTGAGAGATACTATTTTGAAAAAGGTCTATATGAAGCTGTATGTAAGCTTGAGCCAAAGCGAATAATAGTCTATGGATCAACTCCTGATTACATATTCGATGGTTACATAAAATCCGGCATAGAAATCTGTCAGTACGACAGTGATTGTTCAAACTGCCAAAAGGCGGTGAGTGCTTAATGGGTGCAGGTTATCATGGTGGTTTTGGCAACACTTATGGCGCGGTTCAAGAAGAAAAGAGCAATGAAGTGGCCAAAACATCAGATGTCAAAAAAGAGCTTATTAACGAACTAATACATAATAATGTTAAAATTTCTGTAGATGATGTGGTTTTCATCACAAGGGACAAAACTAATCAAATAGTATGGTTAGAAAAAGGCAACTCAGCTGCTGGTCTCGAACATATTATAAATGGAAATGGGCAAAAGCCGGGACATGCAAAAGATTTTAAAAAAGCGTTTGGCATTTCAAAAGAACAAATTCCTGATTACTTAAACAAAGTGATTTCTCATGGAACAATTATAGAAAATAAATTGGTTCAAAAAGGGAATAGAAACGGCTTTGAAAGAATCTACTATTATGAAGGAAAGCATTATGTTGTAACCGGTATTGGTACTAACGGATTCATTGTGTCAGCTTATCCGAAAAAAATGAAGGGAGATAAATAATAAATGTTCACTGTAAAAATAATGAATGAATTTATTCACAGCCCTATATGGGTTTATGACGACGATGATGATATCATTGACGAACCAACTATTATTGCAAATGATACAAAATTGCAAGAATTATGTAGTCAAGCCGAAGATATGTTTTCTTCATATTATGAATTCGATTCCCATGACGAGCCTTGCTGGTTTAATCATGAGAAAGAGAAAGTCGATAAAAATATAATGCTTGAGCTTATTACCCATATCAAAGAACGCTTAAATGAAATTAACGATGGTAGTTATACTGTCGAAGATTTAGAGACAGAAAGACTCGAAAATCTTTAATTATTAACTGTACAAAAAAACCGCTCATATCGCTCCGAACTGTTATTTTTCGGGGTGGATTTGGGCGGTTTTGTTTGATTTAAGCGTGGGGGATTGGGGTGGGGATGTGATTTGTCAAACAAATCAATTCCGAGCTTATAAATCCTTTTAAGCATTCATTTCCCGCAAGCTCTGATATGTATCAGCTACAAACAGACCCAATACCTCTTTCTTAATCTCATCATTTTGCAACAAAAGTGTAAAGAAATCCTGATTCTGCTCCAAGCCGTCGATGAGTGCATCATCAACATGGTCAAAGAATGCAAACTCAAAGTCCTGTTCTGTGTTGTTCTTAGCACTTGTCTTTAAGGCTTCAGATTTTTTCATAATATCCCTGATTTGAAGTGCCGCCTTAATCGCAACATCATTATCGTAATTTCTGCCTGTGCGGTTGTTAATTTCAATGATAATCTGTGACAAGCGTTCTTCTTTTGCCGGAGTAAGAATAATGTCATAAGCAGTCGGCAGCTTCATAACAGGATCAGATTTAATATCTGCCTTTTCGTGTTCGCCTGTTTTCTTCTGTACAAAGCCGCTTGCTTTAATCTTTCCGTCAAGGTCATAACCTCCGCCCGGATGATTGATTTTGATATAGCTGATTAAGTAATTTAAGAAATTATATTTCTTGTAAAGCTCCGTATCCTCAAAGCAGCTTGCCTGTAAAAGGAACTCATAGAAACGGATAAAGTGCCTGATATCCATAGCACATTGTGATTTTGTTTCATCGTCAAATCCGTCTATGATACGCTTAGCTTTTTGTAGATAGAAGGACATCTGCCTTTTATCTTTTGCCGTATGCTTTGACTCATAAAGCAGAGTGTTAAATGCTTCCACGTCGGCAGGGTCAAGGAAGAAGTATCCCTCAATCTTTGCAATGCTGTCATAGATTGCAGTCGGCGTTATACTGTTGCTGAGCATTGTCTTTGTATAATATTTGCTGAATGCCTTCGTGATATCCTCATAGTCATTGGCAAAGTCAAGTACAAAGGTCTTTTTCTCATACGGCGGACAAATTCTGTTAAGACGGGAGAGCGTCTGAACAGCCGTTACGCCATGCAGTTTCTTTAAGATGTACATTGCACAAAGCTTAGGCTGGTCAAAGCCTGTCTGATACTTATCCGCAACAAGCAGTACCTGATAATCGTCCTTATCGAATTCGTCAGGTAGATTTTTCTCCGGAAATCCGTTCATTCCGACTTCTGTATATTCTTTGTCATCAACAGTTACCTTGCCCGAAAAAGCAACTAAGGCTTTGATATCCTTGTAGCCCTTCTTGTTAACATAGTCCTCAAATGCCTGTCTGTATTTAACAGCACCCGCTCTTGATTCCGTTACTACCATTGCTTTTGCGTGTCCGTCCAATTCATTCATAACAGTTGTGCGGAAATGCTCGATAATAACCTCAACTCTCTGTGCTATGTTGGTTTCGTGAAGCTGAATAAATCTTGCTATCTGCCTTTTTGCGTCATTTGTCTTAAGCTTAGGGTCTTCTTTGATTTCCTTATTCAACTGAAAATAAGTATCATAAGTTACATAATTTTGCAGAACATCAAGGATAAATCCCTCTTCGATAGCCTGTTTCATGCTGTACAAATGGAACGCAACTTTATTGCCGTGAATGTCTTCTCTGGCGAAAAGCTGGAAAGTCGTCGGCTTTGGAGTAGCAGTGAATGCAAATATAGAAACATTCGGCTGTTTTCCGTTCTTGCTGATTTCATCAACAATCATATCCTCGGCATCGTACTTGATTTCTGCTCCGTTTCCAAGGGTCATGGTAATTGCAGCCATGTTCTTTCCGGCTGTGCTGGAATGTGCTTCATCAATGATTACGGCAAAATGCTTGTCTTTAAGCCCGGTTACAGTATCCACGATATACGGGAACTTCTGAATAGTTGTAGCAATAATCTTTGTATTGCCTGAAAGTGCCATTGCCAAATCTGCACTTATGCACTTATCATCCATTACACGAATCATTCCGTCCTTATGTTCAATGCCCATAATGGCTTTCTGGAGCTGTCTGTCAACAACGATTCTGTCTGTGCAGATGATAATATTGTCAAAGATAATCTTATTGTTATTATCATGCAAAGACGCCAGTCTGTGAGAAAGCCACGCAATGCTGTTGGTCTTTCCCGAACCTGCAGAATGCTGAATCAGATAATTCTGACTTGTTCCGTTGTCCACAACATCTGAAAGAACCTTGCGGACGCAATCAAGCTGATGATACCTCGGGAAGATAACGGTCTCTTTGCGTTTCGGTTTGCCTGTTACGGGGTCTTTCTTCTCCTTGACCTCGATAAACATATAATTGCTGATTATCTCAAGCAAAGTGTCCTTGGAAAGAACATCCTCCCACATATAATAAACGCTGTATTTATCCTCAAAAATCGGATTTCCCGCACCTTGGTCGATGCCGTCGCCTTTACCCATATTAAACGGCAAGAAGAATGTGGATTCGCCGTCCAGCTTTGTGGTCATATAGACTTCTTCCAAATCCATGGCAAAGGATACAAGCGCACCCGCTTTCCAGCGGAATAATCTTGTCTTCGGATTTCTCTCGGTTCTGAACTGATAGATAGCATCCTGATAGCTCTGTCCTGCGGCATTGCATTTAAGTTCAAATGCGATAATTGCAAGTCCGTTCAGGAAGATTACAAGGTCAATTCTTTCTTTATCGCTTGCCCAAACCTCCTCAGAAACGGTAAATCTGTTTTCTTTATAGAGGCGGTTAAGCTCCTTATTGAAATCCGTTGCCGGCTTTGTGTACATAAGCTCCAGCTTGTGATTGGCAATCTCAATACCGTGCTTCAAAACATGGAGCCTTGAGCCCCTCTGCTTTGTTTCCTCGGTATTGATTTTCTGCACGATTACCTCACGCAGCTCATCCTTATATACCTTTTCAAGTGCCGCCATTTCATCAGGCTGAGTGGCATAAAGGAACTCAAACAAGGTTTCTCTGTCAACGGCAAACAATCTGTCAAAGTTAGTTGACGGAGTGATGACATATCCTTGTTCTGAAAGCCTTTCAAGTATGAACTTTTGGTATTCTTTTTCGGTAAGCACATTATTTATCATTGTGCTGTTACCTCCTTTTTGCCCGTAACATATTCGTATATCAAGGACTTTTTGTATTCAGCGAGGGTTTCTAATTCTTGCTCCTTTGATTCAATTATCGCATTAGCCTCTTGAAGTATTTTGTCTATAAATGCTGATATTTTTTTCTGTTCCTCAAGCGGCGGAACGGGATATAGCAATTCCGCTAATTTATTCCATCTCAAATCACATGAACGAACTCTGATGCCAGTTGCTAAAGCCAAAAACACATCACTGTATGCCATACTTCTCAAGTAATACATGACATACTTTTTATCCATATCAGTGTCCAATACATTTAATGCCGGAGAAGCCTTTCCTCTTGAATCTGATATGCCAATTGCACCCGCAAATCCATCCATACCATGTACAACAAGGTCACCAACATCAATGCCTTGATATCCAATTTCTTTATCTGACATTGTAAAGCCGTCTTCTCGTCTATTACTTCTGAGAGTTACTTCTCCATCTCTAAAACAAGTAATAACTCCATCATCATCTCTTACAGGCTTTTGCAAATATCTAAGTATGTATTTTCCTTTTATGCATTCCAAGTGGTTTGGCATCGTACCAATCCATTTGACGCCGCTGTCTTTCATCTCCGCATTTGGATTTAGTCCCTTTGTTACCGCTTCGGTAATGACCGACTTCTTATATTCCTCAAGAATATCAATTTCCTTTTGGATATCGGCTATGAGTGCGTCAATTTCAGAGCATTTGCTGTCGAGGAAATCGGCAATGTGGGTTTGTTCGGTGAGGGGTGGAACAGGAGAATTAATTGCTCCCAACTGCTCCTCAGTAAATGAATGTCTCAAGTTTTTTGCAAGATGCAATAGCTCCTTTGTGTTATCAATCATAAGAAAATAGTAATAGTAGTATCTAGCTACATTGCCATTTTTCAAAACAAACTGACTGTATGCCGGACTTGTTAAGCCTTCGTTCTTTATAAGTCCTATACAACGAGGTGTAACATCATAATCAAACAAGCACATTAACAGATTGCCTGAATATAATCTCTGATATCCGTCAAACGAAGCTGGCATTTTTCCACCAGCATCCAAATCTCTTACGATCACACCATTTACTGTTAGGGAAAGAATATCTTCTCCTTGATAAATCGGCTGAATATGTTTGATTTTTTTCATAACATATTTATTCGCCATAACATTCCATTCTTTCGGTATCTTCCCAACCCACTCAATACCGCTGTCTTTCATTTCAGGCATGGTTACACCTCCCCGAACAGCTTTGCGATACGCTCGCTGACAGAGCTTTCAAGCTGAGTGAATTTCTCTGCCAGCTCCTTTGAAGGCGTCGGCTCCTGATACTTGTAGAAATAGCGTGTAAACGGAATTTCCGCTCCCGTCTTGATAACAGGCTTTTTCTTGGTTAAATTCTCCTCCCAGAACCACCGGGCATCGGGAACATGTGGCAGAACCTCACGAGCCATATAATCCTCGATATCCTCGTCCCATTTAACGATTTCGGTATCCTTGGTGGTGGTGTCATAGAGAACCCTGCCCTTTTTATCTTTCTGTATCTCGGCTGTTTTATCCATAACGGACAAGCCGTCGGTAATTTTTGCAATCAGCTTTTTATCAGCCGTTATGCCGCCGAGAACAGCATTAAGAACAGGCTCAAATGCAGTAAGAGAGAGCCATTTTTCTTCCGACTTCGCATTATCCAGTGCCGCAAGAATACTTTCATAAACCGACTTGGTTTCATAGAATTTATCAAGCGTTTTCTTGTCTTTTCCTGAAATAGTCGTGCCTTGCTCCTCAAGCTCCGACACCTTTGCATCGTCCCAAAGAGACTTTAACGCACCGCTTTGGAGCATATTCTGAATGCTTTCGTCTGTAATGGAATAGCTTCTTTGAAGTGGCTGCATAACAGCATATTCACGATAGATAAATTCTGTATTATTAAAAATCTTTACAAACTCATTCTCTTCAAAATCAGCATAAAGCTTAGTAATTTTCGCCCTGTCATTCGGGTCAAACTCGTTTTTCTTGTTACCCAGCGGTTTTCTCAGCTTATGGAAGATACTTGAGGCGTCAATAAGCTGGATTTTGCCCTTGCGTTCCTCTCGCTTATTCTTTGAGAGTATCCAAGCATAGGTTGAGATACCCGTGTTGTAGAACAAATCGGTAGGCAGCTGCACAATCGCTTCAATCAAATCACTTTCTAAAAGCCATCTGCGGATTTGAGATTCACCTGACGATGTACCGCCCGTAAACAGTGGCGAACCGTTCTCGATAATAGCGGCTCTTCCGTTCTTATCGTCCATTTTATCTATTGCAGACTGAATAAACAGAAGCTGAGAATCGCCTGTGCCGGGCAGACCTGCTCCCCATCTTCCGTTAAAGCCTTTTTTATACTCGTTATTAACGGCATCTTCCTGACCTTCTTTTGCGTCTTTTCCGCCCCAAGATGTTCCAAACGGCGGATTTTCGAGCATAAATCTCATCTTAGTTCCTTCAAAGCAATCTGTTTTGAAGGTATCTGCGTGGCGGAAGTTTTCGGCATTCTGTCCTTTAATAAGCATTTCCGCAAGTCCGATAGCATAAGATATGCCATTATATTCCTGACCGAAAAGCCTTACATCTGCTGTAGGATTATAATGCGTCAAGTAACTGAACGCAGTGGAAAGCATTCCGCCTGTTCCGCAAGCTTGGTCACATACGGTAATAATCTTTCCGTCCTCAAATATATCGTCGCAGCCCTCGGCAATAAGAAGAGATACGCAGACTTTGATAATATCTCGTCCTGTATAATACTGTCCGGCATCAACATTCTGGAAAAATCTTCCGATAAGGTTTTCAAAAATATATCCCATTTTGATTGAATCATATGTTTTCGGAGATAAATCAAGCTCAGAAAAAGCCTTTACAACAGTATAAAGGCATCCGCCCTTGCTCATTGTTTTGATATGCGAACCGAGATTCAAGGTGTCCTCGTCATTCAGAAGAGTTTGAACATTCGGAGAGAAAGATTCAACATATGCTTTGAAGTTGGCTTCGATATGGTCGGCATCGTTGCAAAGTTCTTTGAGCGTAAATTCACTGGTGTTGTAAAATTGAAAACCGGAAACTCTGTACATTGCCTTTTCAGGATAGTTTGGATTCTGCTGAAACTTCTCTACAACAGCCTGTTTTGTCGGCTCTAAAGCACATTCCAAGCGTCTGATTATTGTCATAGGAATAATGACATCACCGTATTTATCAGGCATATATACGCCCCTTAATTTGTTCGCAATGCTCCATATAAAATTGGCTTCCGCCGTAATATCTATCGGATTATCGTCCCATAAAACATCTATATTCTGCTTTGACATTACTTGCCTCCGTTATTTGCAACAACTTCTGCTATGCGTATCAATTCATAAATTTACCCTATTTATTGTACCATAACCAAAAGCGAAATCAAATGCAAAATTTTATATTGTCTGAATATTCGGACAGTAATGCCTTTTTGAGCAACAAAAAAAAAGGGCAAGCAAGGATTTCTCCCTACTTGCCATAAATTTCACATTCGATTGAATATCAGTTATAAATCACCTCAGTGTCTACAATCTCTTTAGCACGGCTTCTGATATTATTCATCCGCCGCACCCATTCCATAGCATTATCAGCTTTGAGTGCTTCTGTTACATTTTCCCTGTGAGATGAGGTCATTTCGCAGGGCATTCAGCGAGTTGATGATTAAGCTGTATTCGTTATCGGTCAGTGCAAGGTGGTATTTGATATTTCTCATCATGTCGTTGAATTTTCATGTACTGCTCGCTCCCGCAGGTTACTCCGGGATATCCCCGACGCCGTTTAGAATCAAGCGAGGGCGGTAAGGGAACATATCCACTTCTTCCCTTGAAGTTACCCCTGACAGCACCAAAATCGGATCCAGTCCGCTTTCAACGCCGCCTACTATATCGGTATCCATTCTGTCGCCGATCATCGCCGCTTCCTCCGAATGTACCCCCAGCATTTTCAGCCCGGTTCGCATCATCAATGGGTTTGGCTTTCCGACGAAATATGCCTGCTTGCCCGTTGCCATTTCGATGGGTGAAATCAGCGCCCTGCATGCCGGAATGATTCCGCGATTTGATGGGCCTGTCATATCAAAATTCGTTCCAATCAGCTTGGCGCCGCCCCTAACCAGCGAAACCGCCTTGCAAATTGTCTCATAGTTATAGCTTTGGCTCTCCCCTACGATTACATAATCCGGATCCCTGTCGGTGATCGCAACGCCGCAGTGATAAAGCGCCCCCACAAGCCCCGGCTCGCCGATTACATAGGCGCTGCAATGATGGGTCTGCTCACTTACAAATTTTGCCGTTGCCATGGCACTTGTGTAGAAATGGCTTTCGTCGATGTCCATTCCCATGTTTTGCAATTTTAGCTTTAGTTCAAGGGGCGTCTGCCCGCTGTTGTTTGTCAGAAATAAAAAGCTCTTTCCCTCTTTGTACAGCCACTCTACGAACTCCTTTACCCCCGGAAGCAGACTGCCTCCGCGATAAATCACACCGTCCATATCGCAGATAAACCCTTTTTTTGCTCTTAATTGTTCCATTCTTTTCTCCTTATCTGCCTTAAATCTTTCGTATTTTCTCTCTTTTATTTTACACCGGTTCAGGCAAAAAGTAATGTGAAATTTGGGTTAAATTTCAATCAGAAACCATCAGAAATTTCTCTGAAATCCTCATAAAGCTCCAATCAGCAATTGTAAATATTTGCGTGCCTGCTCTTTGGTGCAAGCCCCGTCTCGTATCGCTACCCACTGCCACACAAGAAACAGCGTGTTGCTGTAGTGGTCGGCAAGCAATTCGTTTGGAATATCCTTTTGCGTTGCCTGTGGACAATCCTTGAAGATCAAGCGCATTTCCTTATTCATAAAATTTCTGAAGCTGGAAAACATATATCCAATCTCTGGGTTATGGGAAAGTATGCCGCATATTGCTTCCCTGTTTTGCTTTGTAAAATCATAAATTCGATCAAAATAAAGATACAGCATTTCATTTTCCTCAGCGTGATGGTATTCGCCCCGCCCTATATGCCCCGCGAGGGTTTGCCAGCAGAAGTTAAGCAAATCGTATTTGTCGTCAAAGTAATTATAAAAGGTTGCGCGAGGATATTGTGCCGCTTCACAGATTGCTCCCACGGTGATTTTTTCAAAGGATTTCTGAGATAAGAGCCTGAGCATTTCCCTGCTGAAAGTTTCGAGGGTTCGCTTTGCGCCTTTTGTCATCGGCTTGGTAATGTCGTATTTCATAATCTGCTTCTCCTTTTTTGCAAATTTTGATATTTGTCCGGCATTAAACAGAACAAGCTATTTGTCGCTTGTTTTGTCCTTACTTGCAGTATAATATGCAAATAGAATTTTTGCAAGTGTCTAATTTTATTCGCATGTATTTGCTTGCAGACTAAGGAGGCTCTTATGATTCTATATTTTTCTGCCACGGGAAACAGTGAATATGTGGCTAAGCAGATTGCCGCAGCAACAAATGATGTTGCGGTTTCTGTCACGGATTGTTATAAAAAGCAGATATTTTCTTTTGATGAAAATGCGGAAACGCTGGGAATCGTAAGTCCCACCTATGCCTGGGGGCTGCCTGTTATCGTGAGGGATTTTTTGCGCAGGCTTGATTTGACAAATAAGCCGAAATATATTTATTTCGTTGCGACCTACGGCACGACGCCGGGTCAGACGGGACAATTTGCCGCAGATATTCTGAAAGATAGGGGCCTGGCTTTATCCGCAAGGTTCTGCGTAAAAATGCCGGATACATGGACGCCGATATTCGATTTGAGTAGCAGGGAAAAAGTCCGGCGCATAAACGATGCTGCCGAGAAGAAAATCGCCTCTGTTATTGCCAAAATTCAGCGCCGGGAAAGCGGAGATTTTATGCGGCGCAAGATGCCTTTGCTCCTTGCAAAACCGGTATATGGCATATGGTATAATCAAATGCGCAAGACAAAGCATTTTGCTGTTGAAAATACCTGCGTGGGCTGCGGGCGGTGTGCAAAAAACTGTCCTGTTTCCGCTATTGAGATAAAAAATGGCAAGCCGGTTTGGGTGAGGGCGCAATGCGTTATGTGCCTGTCCTGCCTGCACCGCTGTCCGAAATTTGCGATTCAGTACGGAAAAAACACGAAGAAACACGGGCAGTATTTGCACCCGTAGGGGCTGTGAACTATATTTCCGACAGTGTTTCTTTCAGCACCGGCAAATCGTTTTCTATGACTTCCCAAACAAGATGCAAATTAACTCCTTCGTAATCATGTATGATTCGATTTCTTAACCCTCTTATTTGATGCCACGGTATAGTGTTATTTTTCTCAATAAAATCATCGTCTAATCGGTTTACCATTTCGCCCATTTGACTTAGGTTAAACACGCAAGCCTCTGCGAGTTGTGAGTTTTGGGAAAAAGATTCGTATGTTTCGCCCGCACAATAATTTTGAATTTTATCAATATGCTCAATTATCTTTAAGAGTATCGCTCTATTTTTCATATAACAATACCCCCGTTCTTCCAATTTCTTTTTCAATTCTTGAGGCAGGCTCAATGTGAGAAACATCGAACAGGTCAACCTCTTTGTCAAGTGCCGCTCGAATTTCCTCTCCCAGCCCGATAAATTTCAGTCCGTGTAAGCCACTGTCCACAAGCAGATCCACATCGCTCTTTTCCCCGGCATTTTGTTTGCCATAGGAGCCAAATAAAACCGCGCGCTTCACTCCATTACGCATGAATATAGGGCTCAAAATTCTCTGGATTTCGGGGATCGAATAAATTCTGTCCGTCATGTCTTGCGCCTCCTTTTATCAACATTATATATCATAATTCTTAAAATGTACATAAATAATAAATACTTGCGCTGCCGGAGTTTTGGGAGGTCTTGCCGCTACATCTTGATTACTTCGCCGATGTTGGTTAGATATAGATAGGCTTCTTTTACGCGCTTTCCGGTTGCTTCTTCGAGCGCCCTGCGATAAAGGTTAATTTGGGCAGCATATCTTTTGCGGATGCTCTCGCATCGCCCGGCGAGCTCGTCCTTGCTCCGCACATTCGTGGTCTTGTAATCCACAAGGACGAGCCCGCCTTCTTCTTCGAAGAAGCAGTCGATTATGCCTTGCACAATCGACCGGGCGCCGGCATCCGGCTGTATGGCGGTTCTTGCCGGGCCTGCATCCGGCTGCGGGGCGGTTCTTACCGGGCCTGCATGCGGCTGCGCGACGGCTTCAGGCTGAGTGCCTTTGCCAGTGGGCCTTGCTGTGATATGGCTGCATCCTGCGGCGCTGTGAATGCCGCATCGCTTGGTTTCCACCGGCATAAGCTCCGCTGCATCAACAACCAGATTAAACGGCTTCTCGCGCTGAAGGCCAAGGAAATCGGTGCTGCCGCCCTTTGCGAAGGCACCCCCTGCATCTTTTGCGGCAGCGGATTTATACCGCGCCGCGGCCGCGCCGGCCGCCGCCATGCGGCGGCCCAGAGGCGATAGCATGAGCTGTGCGATCTTTTCCCTATCTATCGCCTCTGCCTCCGCCTCGGTCAGGAACTCGTCCATGACCATATCGCAAATGAGCGATGCAACATAGCTTTCGGCATCGCGACGCTCCTTTGCGGAGGCGCGCGGCCGGGCAGAGCTTGCTCCCTCAGTAGCGGCGCAGCGCTTGCCCCAGCCTGCAAAGTCGATCTTTTCCAGCACCTTATGCGTGATAGTTCCAACCTGCGCCGCGCTCAGCCTTGTGCCTTGTGCAAAGCTCCTTGGCTCGGGGAGCGAAATATCGCGCCCATCTCTTTCCGCAAGCTCGCTTACGGCATATTTTGACTTTCGCAAAAGATCCTCTGCGAACGGATATTCAAATGACATTCTGCCCTCTATTTCATCATATAACTTTCCATCGCCTATTTGCGATCCGTTTTCCTGAGGCGCGCCCTCCGGAATTTCGAGCAGCGCAAGGGCGCGCGCAGCATATCGGCGCTTCCCCTCCGACAGGTTCATAAGATCATCGCCGCTTACATATCCCCTCGCCTCGGGATCTTGATAAGCGATGCATCCGCACATGGAAAAATATGATAAGTCCCCCGGTGCGGACTTTGCAATGCGCTCTATCTCATCATTATAGTCGTCTGTCATACCGAGGAGGTAGAGGATATCCTTTGCTCTTGTCATCGCGACGTAGAGAATTCTCTTTTCTTCCTCTACCTCCTCGCGGTGGAGCCTCCTGCGGATCACATTCTGTATGATGCTCGTCTTCATATGGCTTTTCTCGTAGTTTACGATCGGAAAGCCGATGCCGATATCCTTATGAATTGCTATATCGCGCCCCATCCTCGTATAGTTGAGGCGGCGGCAGACTCCCGCTATGAGAACCATTGGAAATTCGAGGCCCTTCGATTTGTGTATCGTCATTATACGAATCGTATCATCGCCCTCTGCCGCCATTTTGACCTGTCCCATGCTGACCTTGTGCTGCTTGACGGCATCTATATATTGCATGAATCCATATAGGGATCCTCCTTGAGATTTTCTGTAGGCGAGAGCCTTGTCGCAAAGAGCCCTGAGATTTGCCTGTCTCCTCGCGCCGGACGGCATTGCGCCCATGGCGATATAAAATCCGGTATCCAGCATCAGCTGCCAAACAAGCTCTTCAAGCGGCAGCATGCGCGCCGCATCCCGCCACTTGGCAAGCCTCTGAATAGCTTGCAAACACTTGCCAGCCAGCTCTTTGTTAGCCCCATTTTTCGCGTAGCTAACAAATGCATCGTGATACGAAATTGCTCTTTTTCGCGGCGATTTCCCTTCGGAATCCTCCTCATGCCCGCTTTGATAGGCTGCGATCCTGATCCTTGCAAGCTCCTGGATCGAAAATCCGAAGATCTCCGAGCGCATCACCGTAAGCAGCGGAATATCCTGCTTTTCGTTATCGATTATCGCAAGTAGTGACATGAAAATATTTATTTCCATCGTATCGAAATAGCCGTCGCTGTCGTCCACATAGGCCGGCAAGTTGTTATCCGTAAGTATCTTATAAAATATGTCTCCGTAATTTTTTATCCCGCGGGATAGAATTACGATATCTCCCTTCGCAAGCGGCCTTTCACATCCCTTCTTGCTGTCGAATATGGTCTTTCCGAGGGAGTCCTTGATGATCTTCGATGCGGCCAGCGCTTCCTTCTCGGCCTTGATCATATTCTTCAGCTCATCATCGATCTCGTCTTCATTATCCCAAGGCGTCTCCGCCAGAAAAAGCTTCGGAGCAAAATTACATTCTTCTCCATGGCTATCGCCAAGGTTGAGCGCCGCATTCTCATCATAGCCTGGCATTATGCCTTCAAAAATCCGGTTGATGAAGTCTATCACAGACTTCTTGCTTCGGAAATTCTTATTCAAATCTATTTTTTCGGAAAGGCTCTCCTTGCCATTTTCTGCTGCTTTCCTTGCTTCCTCTGCGAAGGCCATATACTTGCTCTGGAAAATCTCAGGTTCTGCGAGCCTGAATTTATATATGCTCTGCTTCACATCGCCGACCATAAAAATATTATTTTTTCGGCATATACGCGAAATCAGCGCCTCTTGCAGGATATTGCTGTCCTGATATTCATCGATAAATATATATGCGAACTTTTCGCGGTAGTAATTGCAAACCTCCTCATCCTTTAGGATTTCGAAGGCAAAATGCTCTATATCCGCAAAGTCCGCAAGGCCGCGCTCTTTCTTCAGCTGCCCAAATATCGCATCGTAATCTCGCATGATTTTCAGGAAAAATTCTGCGTCCTTTCGGGTTCCCATGATCTCGGCATGCAAATTCTTGAGGCTGTCATAAAAATAGTCCTTTTTTAGCGTGCTTACCGCTTCTTTTAGCGGTATTCTGGCATTTTCTAGCATCTCCTTGTACTCGTCCGCCGCAGCTTGCGAATGGGTATCATCGGGCCTGAAATATTTTTTGGAAAGCGTAGGCATCTTCGCCTCCGCAAGATGCGCGCGAAAGGCTTCGAAGTCCTCGCTCTCGGCCTTTTCGAGGAGACTTTCTGCAAGCCTCATATATATGCCCGCAATCTCGCAAAATCCCGCGTGGCCGGAGGCCGTGGCCATTTCTGCTACCTTCGCAAGGCTTTCTTTAGCATCTGCGAGCCTATTCCTTGCTTCATCAAAAATGAAGCCGCAGATTTTGCCATGTAAAAAGCTCTCAAAATCTGCGCCAAGCTCGCTTGTAGCCCCTTCGAGCCATTCGAAGGGCTCCGGCAGGCTTTGAATTATCTCGAAGGTTTTTCGCACCGTCTGTCTGAACCGGTTGTCGCTTCTGTCGCCGCTATATTTATTAAGAAATGCGAAAAACTCTGGACTCGCCTCTTCAAAATATTCGCGAAGAAGCTCGTCCAGCGCCTGCTCCTTTAGCAGTTCCTGCTGAATATTATCGCAGATCTTGAAGCTGGGGTCGATGTCGATTATATAGAAATACCTTCTTATCACATCCAGGGCGAAGGCATGGAAGGTGCTGATATTCGCAAGCGGAAGGAGGTCTAGCTGCTTTTTTAGCGCAGGCGCTTCCTGAGGGCTCTCCTCTATTTCCTTTTGGATCGCATTTTCTATCTTTTCCTTCATCTCGGATGCCGCGGCATTGGTAAATGTGACTATGAGCATCTCATCGATGCCGCAGCCCTCCTCGAGTATGAGGCGCTTGATCCTCTCCACGAGAACTGCGGTCTTGCCTGAGCCTGCCGCTGCCGCCACCAGAATATTTTTGTTTCTAAGCTCGATCGCTCTTGCCTGTTCCTTGCTCCAGTTCATACATTTCCCTCATTTCTTTTCGCTATGTATATTCTAACATAAAAAATTTCCCCTCGATACTGTTTTTTAGCCCGCAAATTTGGTAAAATAAAAATAGAAAATATCAGAAAGCAGGAAGATAAATGGCAGATATAAATATACAAAAGAAATCGCAAGGTGCAAAGCGCCCTGCGATGCTAATGATCCTGGACGGATTCGGACTGAACCCGTCGGAATATGGCAACGCCGTCAAGGCGGCCCGCACCCCGAATCTTGACAGAATATTCAAAACCTATCCTCATACGAGCCTTGCGGCAAGCGGCGCCTCAGTGGGCCTTCCGGAAGGTCAAATGGGAAATTCTGAGGTTGGGCATCTCAATATCGGCGCCGGGCGCATAGTCTATCAGGAGCTTACGCGCATCACAAAGGCAATAGAAGATGGGACCTTTGCCGAAAATCCCGCTCTGAAGAAGGCAATAGACCATGCAATAGAGAGAAATTCAACCCTTCATATCTTCGGGCTCTTATCGGACGGCGGCGTTCACAGCCATATCGAGCATATCAAGGCGACGGTTAGGCTGGCTGCAAAGCGCGGCGTTCCTCGCATAGAGCTTCACTCTTTTATGGACGGCAGGGATGTTTCGCCCACCTCCGGAATCCGATATATCGAAGAAATCGAAAAACTTAGAAATGAAATCCCGGCTCTTAGGATCGGCGTCGTTTCCGGGAGATATTATGCCATGGATCGCGATAAACGCTGGGAGCGCCTCGAGAGGGCCTACGATGCCCTCACCCTGCTCGATGCTCCCCACTGCGCCTCCGCCTCTGAGGTATTAAAAAATTCTTATGCGCAAGGTATCACAGATGAATTTGTCCTGCCGGCAGTATGCGAGGACTCAGTGCCCGTTGCAGGCGGTGATTCAGTCATATTCTGCAACTTCCGCCCGGATCGTGCGAGGGAAATCACCCGCGCCTTCGTAGATCCTGACTTTGACGGTTTTGCACGAAAAAAATATCTCGAGGATCTTATTTATGTCTGCATGACCCAATATGACGCTGCGATGCCGAATGTAGAGGTGGCTTTCCCGCCTCAGAGGATAAAAAATACCCTCGGCGAGTATCTCTCATCCAAGGGACTTTCGCAGCTTCGCATCGCAGAAACCGAAAAATATGCGCATGTTACATTCTTCTTTAATGGCGGCATAGAAGCTCCGAATCCTCTCGAAGACAGGATTTTGATCCCGTCCCCGAAGGTTGCAACCTACGATCTTGCGCCCCAGATGAGCGCATATGAAGTCACAGGCAAGGTTATAGAAAAGATCGAAAGCGGCATGTATGATGCCATCATCCTTAACTTTGCCAATGCCGACATGGTTGGACATACGGGAGTATTTGATGCCGCGGTGAAGGCTATCGAGGCTCTTGATGTGTGCGTGGAAAGGGTGGCATCTGCGGTTCTTTCGGCGGGGGGGCAAATCCTCCTGACGGCCGACCATGGCAACGCTGATGTGATGCTGGATGCAGGCGGAAGCCCCGTGACCTCGCATTCGACAAACCCGGTACCGCTAGTCCACATCAGCGATGCCCCTTGCAAATTTCGTGAGGATTTGCCTGGCGAGCCAAAGCTCGCCGACATCGCGCCCACCATGCTATCCCTGATGGGGCTCGATGCCCCGCCGGAAATGACCGGCTCTTGCCTGGTCTAAATCTTGCAAAAACACTTGTTTCGAAAGAGGCGGTAAGAATGAAGATTACGATTACATTTAAGTATTTACGGATCACGATTTCGAGCATAAAAAAAGCCGCTCCTGCTACAACCAAGAGCGGCGAGGCTGTAAAAGCCTAATCCCTCTATCGGCAAAGTCGAAAGACCTTGTCTCTTGACATTATGTTAGCACATTTTTGGCGCTTTTGCAATACCTAGCCCGAAATTTTCTATATCAAAAAGAGCTGCCCTGCCGGCAGCTCTTTTTTCATTATATCCTTATACTAATTCTAAGAAAACAACTTCAGCGCAGTCGCCCTGACGAGGTCCTAACTTAAGAATTCTTGTATATCCGCCGTTTCTGTCTTCATACTTAGGCGCGATTTCTTCAAAGAGCTTGGTTACAACCGTTTCGTCAAAAACGTATGCAAGCACCTGTCTTCTTGCGTGAAGATCACCGCGTTTTGCCAAAGTAATCAACTTTTCTGCTTGTCTTCCGGCTTCCTTTGCTCTGCAATCCGTAGTCTGGATTCTTCCTTCTCTGAACAAATCAGTTACAAGGTTTCTCAGCATGGATTTTCTGTGAGCCGAAGGTCTGCCCAGTTTTCTGTATCCTGGCATTTTAAGATTCTCCTTTCATTGCAAGTTCTATTCATCACTCGGCTTCAAACCGAGTCCCAGTTCTTCAAGTTTTGCTTTTACTTCGTCAAGGGATTTCTTTCCGAGGTTTCTAACCTTCATCATGTCATCCTCTGACTTCTGCGTAAGCTCTTCTACGGTATTGATTGCCGCTCTCTTCAGGCAGTTGAAGGAACGAACCGAAAGCTCAAGCTCTTCAATAGTCATTTCGAGAGCCTTTTCCTTCTGGTCTTCTTCCTTTTCAACCATGATTTCCATAGCTCCGGTGATATCGGTGAGCTGGATAAACAGGTTAAGGTGTTCCTGCATGATCTTTGCTCCGATGGAAACTCCCTCCTCAGGGGTGATTGAACCGTCCGTCCAGATCTCAAGTACGAGTCTATCGTAGTCTGTTACCTGGCCGACTCTGGTATTCTCTACCGTAAAATTAACTTTTCTGACAGGAGTATAGATTGAATCTACCGGAATTACCGAAATCGGTGTATTCTCGGTCTTGTTCATCTCCGCCGGAACATAACCTCTGCCTCTTGCGAGGTTAACCTCCATGACCAGCGTTGCATTTTCCTCCAGAGCTGCTATATGCAAATCCGGATTGAAAATTTCGATATCGGAGTCGCAGATGATATCAGCTGCGGTTACTTCTTTTGGACCAACCGCGTTGATGATAACTCTCTTGGTATTTTCTCCGTTTAATCTTATTGCAAGCTTCTTGAGGTTGAGGATGATTTCCGTGACATCTTCCTTTACTCCCGGTATTGTTGAAAACTCGTGAAGTACTCCGTCGATTTTTACTGATGTGACTGCTGCTCCCGGAAGCGAGCTGAGAAGGATTCTTCTGAGCGCGTTGCCAAGAGTTGTGCCGTAGCCTCTTTCCAGAGGCTCTACTACGAACTTGCCGTAGTTTCCATCTTCATCAATATATTTATTGATTGTTGGTTTTTCGATTTCGATCACTAAAAAAACCTCCTTCTAATTCCAAGTTTCGCAATAACGTATCTCGAGGCACTACCCGCCTCTTGACAGGTTCATTATTACAGGTATACGCTTGTCAGATACCTGTAACAAGGTTCTGTCAAGAGCCTGAGGGTGGAGATTTGTGAAACAAATACTACCCGCCTCTTGACAGGTTCTTACTTGGAATACAACTCGACGATCAAGTGCTCTGCAATCGGAGTATCGATTTCGTCTCTGTTTGGCAGAGTTACAACTTTACCTTCTAATTTATCAACGTCAACTGTCATCCAGCTAGGTACTGTGATTGACATTTCCTTGATTTCTTTGAACTTCGGCGAGCTCTGGCTCTTCGCCTTTACCGCAACAACATCGCCGGCTTTAACTTCCATCGATGGGATGTTAGCCTTCTTGCCATTTACGGTGAAGTGACCGTGAGTTACGAGCTGTCTTGCTTCTTTTCTGGAAGCCGCAAATCCAAGTCTGAAAACAACATTATCAAGTCTTGTCTCGAGCAGGATAAGGAGGTTTTCACCTGTCTTACCTTGCTTCTTAGCAGCTTTTTCGAATAAGTTTCTGAACTGAGTCTCCTGCATTCCGTAGAATCTCTTTGCTTTTTGCTTTTCTCTCAGCTGAAGACCATAGTCGGATACTTTCTTTCTTGCCTGACCGTGCTGTCCGGGAGCGTAATTTCTCTTCTCGAGTGCGCATTTACCGCTGTAGCATCTTTCACCTTTTAAGAAAAGCTTTTGACCTTCTCTTCTGCACAGTTTGCAGTTTGCTTCTGTATATCTTGCCATCTAAATTACTCCTCCTTTCTTAGACTCTTCTTCTCTTCGGCGGTCTGCATCCGTTATGCGGAATCGGTGTGATATCCCTGATGAGAGTGATCTCAAGTCCTGCAGTCTGCAGCGCTCTGATTGCTGCTTCTCTGCCAGAGCCCGGTCCCTTTACATAAACTTCTACAGTCTTCAGGCCGTGTTCCATAGCTCCCTTAGCAGCTTCTTCTGCTGCCATCTGAGCCGCGAACGGTGTGGATTTTCTTGAACCCTTGAATCCAAGGGAACCTGCGGACGACCACGAAAGGGCGTTTCCGCTCATATCTGTAAGAGTAACCAAAGTATTGTTAAAGGTGGATTGGATATGTGCCTGGCCTTTTTCAATATTCTTGCGTTCTCTTTTCTTTTTTCTAACTGCTTTCTTCACAGCTTTAGCCATTTTTTCCTACCTCCTTCTTACTTAGTCGCTTTTTTCTTTCTGCCAACGGTCTTCTTCGGACCCTTGCGAGTTCTTGCATTTGTCTTAGTCTTCTGACCTCTTACAGGAAGTCCTCTTCTGTGACGAATTCCTCTGTAGGAACCGATTTCCATGAGCCTCTTGATGTTGAGAGAAACTTCTCTTCTCAAATCACCTTCTACGAGGTACTCTTCGTCGATAATTCTTCTGATTTTACCTGCTTCTTCTTCGGTCAAATCCTTAACTCTTGTGTCAGGATTTATCCCTGCTTTTTCCAAGATAGCAAGTGAGGTTGGTCTGCCAATTCCGTAGATATAGGTAAGGCCTATTTCTACTCTTTTTTCTCTTGGTAAGTCAACACCGGCTATACGAGCCATATTTTTCTCCTTCCCCTATCTTCCGTCGCCGTCCGGGTGGCGATATAGACAGGATCTTCTTTAATTTTTGAAAGGGCATTTTGGGCGAGCCTCCCGGTAAATGCCCGCCTTTCCCATACTAACTTAAATCAACCTTGTTTCTGCTTGTGCTTCGGGTTCTCACAGATAACCATAACTTTGCCGTTTCTCTTGATAACCTTGCACTTTTCGCAGATAGGTTTTACGGAAGCTCTTACTTTCATTTTTATCCTCCTAACCTTTATCTCTCCATGTAATTCTCCCTCTGGTGAGGTCATAAGGCGAAAGCTCCACCTTTACCTTGTCGCCGGGAAGAATTCTGATATAGTTCATTCTGATTTTGCCTGAAATGTGTGCAAGCACTTCAAAACCGTTGTCTAGTTTGACCTTGAACATCGCATTCGGCTGCGCGTCAACAACTGTTCCGACTGCTTCAATGACGTCTTTCTTCGCCATAAATACATCTCCTTCTATTCTTTATAAGGTAAGCAATTCCGGCTCACCATCAGTGATAATAACCGTATTTTCATAGTGCGCCGCAAGTCCGCCGTCGAGTGTAACCGCCGTCCAGTCGTCTTCGAGGACATCGATTTCCCATGTTCCTTGGGTAATCATCGGCTCGATTGCTAGTGTCATTCCCGGCTGGAGCCTTAGGCCTTTTCCGGCCTTTCCTACATTCGGGATCTGCGGATCTTCATGCATCTTGCTTCCGATCCCGTGTCCCACGAAGTCCCGGATTACTCCGTAGCCTTCGCCCTCTGCGGTCTCTTGGATCGCATGGGAAATGTCATAAAGTCTGTTTCCGGCCTTCGCATAGGCGATTCCGTTATAGAATGCCCGCTCTGCCGTTTCTATCAGGTGCATTGCCTCGGGGCTCACCTTTCCTACAGGATAAGTCCTTGCGGCATCTGCCATATAACCCTTGTATTCGACCACCAGGTCGCAGCTTACTATGTCGCCTTCTCTCAGATGGCGCTTTTTGCTCGGAATTCCGTGAACGACCTCATCATTTATCGAAACGCATACGCTTGCAGGATAACCGCAATAGCCCTTTTCGGCCGCGGTCATTCCATGCTCACGTACTGTTTTCTCAACAAAACGATCTATTTCGAGTGTCGAGATGCCGGGTTTTATAAGGCGCGGGAGTTCTCTTAGAATCAGTCCGCAAACCTTTCCGGCTTCTCGCATTAAATCAAGCTCTTGTTTTGATTTGATGATGATCATTACTATTCCCCTAAAGCTTTTACGATGTCAGCAAACACATTGTCAAGTCCGGTAGTGCCGTCGATATGCGCAAGTGTTCCTGCATTTTCATAATACTCGATGAGAGGCATTGTCTGTGCTTCGTAAACGTCGATTCTGTTAGTAACCGTTTCGAGATTGTCATCGGCTCTTTGCATAAGCTCGCCGCCGCAATAATCACAAACGCCTTCTTTTTTAGGAGGAATGTTTACTACATGGAAGCTGGCGCCGCAAGCCTTGCAGACCCTTCTTCCCGTAAGTCTTGTAATAAGCTCTTCCTTTTCAACCGCGATATCCAAAACCTTGTCGATCTTGGAATCGTGTGCAGCCAAGAATTCGTCAAGCTTCTCTGCCTGATAAACGGTTCTCGGGAAGCCGTCAAGCAGGAATCCGTTCTTGCAATCGTCCGCGAGGAGTCTTGTCGTTGCGATCTCGATTACCAAATCATCCGGAACAAGTTCGCCCCTATTCATATATTCCTGTGCCTTCTTGCCAAGCTCGGTTCCGTTTTTGATATTTTCTCTGAAAATATCTCCCGTCGAAATATGCGGAATCTCGTATTTTCCGACGATCTTAACTGCCTGGGTTCCTTTTCCTGCTCCGGGAGGCCCTAATAATATAGTTCTAAGCATTTTACTCATCTCCCTTTTTATTTTAAGAAACCTTGATAATTTCTCATGAGCATCTGGTTTTCAAGCTGTCTTACCGTATCGAGTGCAACACCTACTGCGATGAGCAGCGATGTTCCGCCGAAGTGAATCCCTTTCAGTGTCGGAACCATAACGCCTAAGATTGTAGGCAGGGTTGCGATGAGCGCAAGGAAGATTGCACCTACGATAGTCACTCTTGACAT
Organism: bacterium; assembly: GCA_963601575.1. GTDB lineage: Bacteria > Bacillota > Clostridia > Peptostreptococcales > Anaerovoracaceae > CAG-238. The sequence goes on along the minus strand of CAVCFO010000008.1, from coordinate 40,023 downwards.
AACCTTATTCAAATAGTCTTCGGTTGCCTTGCCCGGTCTGATTCCCGGAATAAAGCCGCCGTTTGCCTTCATGTTGCTTGCAACTTCGTTCGGGTTGAATGTGATACCCGTATAGAAGTATGTGAAGAAGATGATAAGCACGACGTTAAGCACTCCGTAAACCCAAACACCGGGGTTTCCCGAAGGCGAAAGCCACTTCGTAACCCATACGCTGAACGCATTATTCTGCGACAAGAAGTATGTGATGGTCAGTGGGAATTGCAAAATCGACAAAGCGAAGATGATCGGAATTACGCCTGACTGATTTACCTTGATAGGAATATGCGTCGACTGGCCGCCGTACATCTTTCTGCCTACTACTCTCTTTGCATACTGTACAGGGATTCTTCTTTGTCCTTCCTGGATGAGAACAACACCTGCCGTCACGAATACCGCCGCGATTATAAAGATGATAATCGTTACAAGGGACAGGGATCCGCCCTGGTATCCGGTTACAACCGTTCTGATTCCGCTCGGGATTCTGGCTACGATACCGCCGAAGATCAGAAGCGAAATACCGTTGCCGATACCTCTTTCGTTGATCTGTTCGCCCAGCCACATGAGGAATGCCGTTCCTGCGGTCAGAACAAGTACTACGACGATGATTGAAAATGCGCTCTTGTCAACCACGGCCTGTCTAAAGAGACCTACCGTAAGGCCGATTGCCTGAATCAGTGCCAGCACAACCGTCATATAACGGGTGATCTGAGCCATCTTTTTTCTGCCTTCCATACCTTCTTTTGCGAGTCTTTCAAAATAAGGGAAGGCGATGGTAAGCAACTGAACGATGATTGATGCAGTGATGTATGGAGTAATACTCAATGCAAAAATTGTAAAGTTACTGAAGGATCCGCCGGAGAACAGGTCGAACAAATCGAAAAGTCCTGTTTCGCCGGTGAACATCTCACTGAGCACGCTTCTGTTAATGTTCGGAACCGGAATGTTTGATCCGATTCTGAACACTACGAGCATGAGGAGTGTGAAAATCATTTTGCTTCTGATTTCCGCAACTTTCCAAGCTTGAGCAACTGTCTTTAACATACCCATCTTAAATCACCTCTGCCTTTCCTCCAGCAGCTTCTATCTTTTCTGCGGCAGTCTTGCTGAACTTGCTAGCCTGAACTGTCAAGGCTACTTTGATTTCGCCTTCGCCGAGGACTTTGATTCCGTCCTTGACCTGTTTAACAACTCCTGCTTCTTCGAGCACTGCCTGGTTTACAACCGTACCTGCTTCGAACTTGTTAAGGTCCTCGACATTTACGATGGTATATTCGGTTCCCCAAATGTTTGTGAAACCTCTCTTAGGTAATCTTCTGTATAAAGGCATCTGGCCGCCTTCGAATCCGAGACGAACGCCGCCGCCGGATCTTGAATTCTGACCGTTCATACCTCTGCCGCCGGTTTTACCTTGGCCGGTTGCAGTACCGCGGCCTCTTCTCTTCGGGTTTTTTGTAGAACCCGGTACAGCTCTTAATTCATGTAATTTCATCTCAAGTGCACCTCCTATACTTCTTCTACAGTTACAAGATGTGACACCTTAGCCACTGCACCGCGAGTCTGCGGAGTATCGGCTAATTCAACCGAATGGTGCATCTTTCTGAGTCCTAACGCTTCAACAACTTTTCTCTGTTTAGGGGAAGCGCCGATCATGCTCTTTGTCAAAGTGATCTTAATCATTTTTGCCATTTCTCGCGTCCTCCTATCCTAAGATTTCTTCTACTGTTTTGCCTCTGAGCTTAGCAACCTTTTCTACAGTCATCATGCCCTTGAGTCCTTCGAGGGTCGCATATGCCATGTTTCCTGTATTGTTGGAGCCGATGGATTTGGCTCTTACGTCTTTGATACCGGCAGCTTCAAGAACCGTACGAACGGATGAACCTGCGATTACTCCGGTACCTTGTGCAGCCGGCATGATGAGAACTCTGCCGGCTCCGAAAACGCCTAAGTTTCTGTGAGGTACTGTTGTTCCTACTGTTGGAACATATATTAAATTCTTCTTTGCATCTTCTTCAGCTTTTCTTACAGCTTCAGGAATTTCCTGAGACTTCCCAAGACCAACGCCTACATATCCGTTGCCGTCGCCGACTACTACGGTTACGCTGAATCTCATGTTTCTACCGCCTTTAACAGTCTTTGCAACTCTTCTGATATTAACGATAGTCGAGCTTAAGTCAAGCCTCGTTGCATCAACGATATTACGCATTCCTTTTTCCTCCTGTTAGAATTTTAATCCTGCTTCACGAGCGCCTGCTGCCAGTTCTGCAACTCTTCCGTGATAAAGGAAGCCGCCTCTGTCGAAGCATACTTCTTCGATACCTTTTGCGAGTGCTCTCTTTGCAAGGGCTTCACCGACCTTTTTAGCTGCTTCTTTGTTTCCGCCATAGCCAACTTCACCTTTGAGTTCCTTGTCGAGTGAAGAAGCGGATACTAAAGTAACCTTGTTTACATCGTCAATCACCTGAGCTGAGATGTTCTTGTTCGATCTGTAAACGCAAAGTCTTGGTCTTTGAGGAGTTCCAAAAAGGTTTTTTCTTACTCTTTCGTGTCTTTTAACACGCTTGTCATTTCTGCTTACTTTTGCCATTTTAATTCACTCCTTTCCCCTTATTTAGCGCCTGCTTTGCCTTCTTTTCTGCGGATATATTCATCAGCATACTTGATACCCTTGCCCTTATAAGGCTCCGGTGCTCTCCATGCTCTGATGTTAGCCGCATAATTTCCGACAACAGCTTTATCGATACCCTTTACGGTGATGTCTGTGGCAGACGGACATTCGGTTGTGATTCCTTCAGGGTCTTTTAATTCTACAGGATGGGAATATCCAAGGCTCATTACCAAAGTGTCGCCCTTCTTTTCGGCCTTGTATCCAACGCCTACGAGCTGGAGCTTCTTTTCGAAACCTTGAGTTACTCCTACTACCATATTGTTGATCAATGTTCTTGCAAGTCCGTGCTGAGATCTTTCTTCTCTTGCGTCGGAAGCTCGGCAGACCAGTACCTCGCCCTCTGCAACCTCAACCTTGATTAACTTGCTGATTTGTTCTGTCAATTGTCCTTTCGGGCCCTTTACCGTAACAGCATTGCTCGCATCTACGGTAACTTCTACGCCGGCAGGAACAACTACAGGTTTTTTACCTATTCTAGACATTTTTCGTTCCTCCTACCATACATAACAGATTACTTCGCCGCCGATACCCAGCTTTCTGGCTTCCTTGTCGCTTACGATTCCCTTCGATGTGGAAATGATGGCGATTCCGAGGCCTCCGAGAACCTTAGGTACTTCTCCGGCCTTGGCATAAACCTTCAGGCCCGGCTTTGAAATCTTCTTGATTCCTGAAATTACTTTTTCTTTGTTAGCGCCGTATTTCATCGTAACTTTGATCATACCTTGCTTGTCGTCTTCTATAACTTCGAAATCCGCAATGTAGCCTTCTTCTTTCAAGATTTCGGCAATCGCTTTTTTCATTTTCGATGCCGGGATCTCAACAGTTTCGTGACCTACAGTGTTGGCATTTCTGATTCTTGTTAGCATATCCGCTATAGGATCTGTCATTGTCATTGCAGTGTTTCTCCTTTCATAATTTTTACCAGCTTGCTTTTCTTACGCCCGGAATTTCTCCTTTATAAGCAAGCTCTCTAAAACAGATACGGCAGATACCATACTTTCTAAGTACGGAATGTGGTCTTCCGCAAAGTCTGCATCTGGTATATGCGCGAGTCGAATATTTAGGTTTTCTCGCCTGTTTTACTTTGAGAGATGTCTTTGCCATTCTCGATTCCTCCTATAATTTCCGAGCGGCGCCGAGGAAATTATATAAAAGCTTCCTTTCGGCGAAGCCGCTACACTTCTGAGTTTTTTTATTTCTCGAACGGCATACCGAGCAGCTCCAATAATGCAGCCGCTTCTTCGTCTGTTTTAGCCGTTGTTGTAAATACTATGTTCATGCCTTTGATTGTATCAACCTTATCATAGTTGATTTCAGGGAAGATGAGCTGCTCCTTGATACCCATAGAGTAGTTACCTCTACCGTCAAAAGAGTTTCTGCTAACACCCTTGAAGTCTCTTACTCTCGGAAGAGCGATGTTGAAGAATTTGTCTGCAAATTCATACATATTGTCTCCTCTCAGAGTAACCTTCGCGCCGACAGGCATTCCCTGTCTTACTTTGAAGTTTGCAATGGACTTCTTCGCCTTTGTAACAACCGGTCTCTGTCCGCTGATCAAAGCAATTTCTTCTACTGCGGATTCCATAACCTTTGCGTTGTCCTTTGCTTCGCCAAGACCCATGTTGATGGTGATCTTTGTGAGCTTCGGAACTTCCATTACGTTTTTATATTGGAATTTTTCTTTTAATGCTCCGAAAACTTCATTATTATAAGTTTCTCTCAATCTTGCTGTCAAAATCGTCTCCTCCTTTCTTAGTCGATTACGTTTCCTGTCTTCTTGGAAACTCTTACTTTTTTGCCGTCTTTAACCTGGTATCCGAACTTGATAACGTTCTTTGCCTTTGTATCGTAAAGCATTACATTGGAAGCATCGATGGGTGCTTCGAAATGCTTGATTTCGGCGCCGGCTTTTCTCGTAGCTTTTGCGTGCTTTGTAACTACGTTTACGCCCTCGACTACGACTCTGTTTTCCTTTGGCATTGCCTTAAGTACTTTGCCGTGTTTGCCTTTATCTTTACCGGTAATTACCATTACCATATCGTCTTTCTTAATACGCATCCTTACACCTCCTACAGTACTTCCGGTGCCAATGACACGATCTTCATGAAGCCCTTATCTCTAAGTTCTCTTGCAACAGGTCCAAAGATACGAGTTCCAACCGGGTTCTTATCTTCTTTATCTTTAATGATTACTGCAGCATTCTGGTCAAACTTTACATAGCTTCCGTCAGCTCTTCTGGCACCATGCTTAGTTCTAACTACTACAGCCTTAACAACGTCGCCTTTTTTTACAACGCCGCCTGGGGTTGCTTCTTTTACCGCACAAACGATAACGTCTCCGATGTTCGCATACTGACGGGAAGTACCGCCCAGGATACGAATGCAAAGAAGTTCTTTTGCACCTGAATTGTCAGCAACTCTTAATCTAGTTTCAGTCTGAATCATGATTTGGTGCCTCCTTTATTTAACCTTTTCGATAATGTTCACAAGTCTCCATCTCTTGTCCTTGGACAGAGGTCTTGTTTCCATAATTCTGATCTTATCGCCGACCTGACATTCGTTATTTTCGTCGTGAGCCTTAACCTTCTTGGTTCTCTTTACAGCTTTTCCGTAAAGGGAATGTCTTACGAAGTCTTCGATTGCAACAACTACGGTCTTATCCATCTTATCGGATACAACAACGCCGACTTTTGTTTTTCTTCTATTTCTTTCAACTGCCATAGTACATCCTCCTTCCTACTAAGCTTGTAATTCTTTTTCTCTAAGAATTGTTTTTACTCTAGCGATATTTCTCTTCAATTCTCTCATCTTTACAGGGTTTTCTAACTGTCCCGTAACATGCTGGAATCTCAGGTTGAACAGTTCCTTCTTCATGCTATCAAGCTCAGTATTGAGTTCAACCGCTGTCATCTCTCTCATCTTTTTCAATTCCATTATGCTTCACCACCCTTTGCTGCTTCTTCTTTGATGGCAAATTTGCACTTAACCGGGAGCTTGTGAGAAGCAAGTCTCATAGCCTCTCTTGCCTTTTCTTCGGAAACGCCCTCGATTTCGAACATTACTCTACCTGGCTTTACTACTGCTACCCAGTACTCAGGAGCACCTTTACCGGAACCCATACGTACTTCGGCAGGCTTCTTGGTAACCGACTTGTGCGGGAAAATTTTGATATATACTTTACCACCTCTTTTGATCGATCTGGTCATCGCAATACGAGCAGCCTCGATCTGATTAGAAGTGATCCATCCACATTCCTGTGCAACCAATCCGTATGCGCCGTAGGTAATCGTATTACCCTTGGTTGCAACGCCTTTCATTCTTCCTCTGTGAACTCTTCTGTGTTTAACGCGCTTTGGCATTAACATGGCTTTCGTTCCTCCTTTCCGTGTGCTTATGCTTGCGTTGTTTCTGCAACTTCTACAGCTTCAACTTGTTCTTCAACTTGCGGTTTAGCCTCAACCTTAGGAGTCTTTCTTACTCTTGGATTTATAGCCTTTGGCGCTTCCTGACGATCGCTTCTTTCGCGTCTTTCGCGTCTTTCGCCGCCATTTCTTCTTTCGCGTCTTTCGCCGTCTTTTCTAGGTCTTCTTTCTCTCTTTTCGCGCTTTTCTTCAGAAACTGCGCTCTTTAGACCCTTGTCGAGGATTTCGCCGTGGTTGATCCAAACCTTTACGCCGATTTTGCCGTATGTGGTGTCGGCTTCTGCGAATCCGTAGTCGATGTCGGCTCTCAAAGTGTGAAGCGGAACGTTACCTTCGCTATACTTTTCGCTTCTTGCGATTTCTGCGCCGCCAAGTCTTCCGGAGCAAAGAACCTTGATGCCCTTGGAACCGGCTTTCATGGTTCTTCCGATAGCCTGCTTCATTGCTCTTCTGAAGGAAACACGTCTTTCGAGTGCCTGGGCGATGCTTTCTGCCGTAAGCTGCGCGTCGAGCTCTGCTCTTCTTACTTCTTCGATGGAAATTTCAACTTCCTTGCCGGTCATCTTCTTGATGTCGTTCTTGAGAACTTCGATTCCGTCGCCGGCTCTTCCGATTACCATGCCCGGCTTAGCGGTAAGAACGATGACTCTGATTTTGTTTTCTGCTGCTCTTTCGATCAGCACCTTTGAAACTCCGGCAACATATAATTTTTTCTTTACATATTCTCTTACTTTGTTATCTTCTACAAGGTAGTCTGCAAAGTTAGCTTTATCTGCATACCATTTGGAATCCCAGTCTTTTATAACGCCCACTCTCAAACCATGTGGACTAACTTTCTGACCCATTAGTGAACCTCCTATTCTTTCTCTCTAAGAGTCACGCCTACATGGCTCGATCTCTTTAAGATGATTGATGCTCTGCCCTGTGAACCGGCTCTCCATCTCTTCATGGTCGGGCCCTGGTTAGCATATACTTCTGCAACATATAAGTTGTCCGGATTCATGTCGAAATTGTTCTCAGCGTTTGCTGCAGCTGATTTAACAACCTTTTCTACGATTTCTGAACCTTTGCCCGGGGTGAACTTCAAGATGTTCAATGCCTCGTTTAAGTCCTTACCTCTTACCAAATCAGTAATCGGTTTCAGCTTGATAGGAGACATTCTCACGTATTTAGAAACTGCTTTTGCTTCCATTTCTCATTATCTCCTTTCTTATTTCTTTACCTTTGATGATTTGTCAGCAGCGTGACCTCTGTAGTTTCTCGTAGGAGCAAATTCTCCAAGTCTGTGTCCTACCATGTCTTCTGTGATATATACAGGAACATGTTTCTTGCCGTCGTGCACTGCGATAGTGTGTCCCACCATCTGCGGGAATATTGTGGATGGTCTTGACCATGTCTTGATAACTTTCTTATCGTTAGCCGCGTTGAGCTCTTCGATAGCCTTCAGCAGCTTAGCGTTTACGAAAGGACCTTTTTTAAGTGATCTACCCATTATCTTTGCTCCTTCCTACTATTTTTCATTTCTTCTCTTTACGATATATTTGTTTGAAGGTTTGTTCTTCTTTCTCGTCTTGTATCCGAGAGCAGGCTTACCCCAAGGAGTAACCGGGCTCTTGCGGCCGACAGGTGCTCTACCTTCACCACCGCCATGTGGGTGATCGTTAGGGTTCATTACGGAACCTCTTACGGTAGGTCTTACGCCCATGTGTCTCTTGCGGCCTGCTTTACCGATCTGGATGTTTGCGTGGTCGCCGTTTCCGACTTCGCCGATTGTAGCTCTGCATCTCATGCTGATCTTTCTAACTTCGCCGGATGGAAGTCTTACCTGTGCGTAATCTCCTTCCTTTGCCATGAGCTGAGCGCCGTTGCCTGCGGATCTTGCAAGCTGGCCGCCCTTGCCCGGCTTGAGCTCTACGTTGTGGATGATCGTACCAACCGGAATGTTTGCGATCGGAAGCGCGTTACCGGTAACGATGTCGGCTTCAGGACCGGATACAACCTTCTGGCCTACGGTAAGTCCCTTCGGAGCAAGGATGTATTTCTTCTCGCCATCCGCATAAACAAGGAGTGCGATATTTGCGCTTCTGTTCGGATCGTATTCGATAGTTGCTACGGTTGCAGGTACATCGTCCTTTGTTCTCTTGAAGTCGATGATTCTGTATTTTGGTCTTGTGCCGCCGCCCTGATGTCTAACAGTGATTTTGCCTCTGTTGTTTCTTCCTGCGTGCTTTTTGAGCGTTACAGTCAAGGACTTTTCAGGCGTTGAGGTTGTGATTTCTTCGAATGTGGAAACTGTCATACCTCTAAGACCAGGAGTAGTTGGATTATATTTTCTAATTCCCATTTGTTTAACCTCCTATATTATAGTCCTTGGAAGAATTCGATTTCCTTACTGCCTGCAGTAAGTGTTACGATTGCTTTTTTGTAAGCAGCGGTTCTGCCCACGTTTCTTCCCATTCTCTTGATTTTACCGTCATAGTTCATAATGTTTACTTTTGCTACTTCAACACCGAAGATTTCTTCAACAGCTTTCTTGACCTGAGTCTTGTTTGCGTCTGTTGCTACTTTGAAAGTGTACTTCTTGTCTACGGCTACGTCCATGGACTGTTCCGAAATAACAGGTGTCAAAATGATGTCATATGCTGTTTTCATTAGATGTACACCTCCTCGATCTTCTTAACCGCTTCCTGTGTTACGATGAAGCTTTCGTGGTTTACGATTTCGTAAACGTTCATTGTTCCTACGAGAGCAGTTCTTACTCCCGGGATGTTGGCTGCGGATCTTACTACGTTTTCGTCCTTTTCAGCCATGATGATCAAAGCTTTTCTGCCTGCTTTGATATTTTCGAGTACCCCCACCATTTCTTTGGTCTTCGGTGCTTCGAATTTGAGTTCATCCAGTACGATGATCTCGTTTTCGAGTACCTTTGAGGAAAGTGCAGACTTCATTGCGAGTCTTCTTAATTTCTTAGGTAATGTATATCTGTAGTCGCGAGGCTTCGGTGCGAATACAACGCCGCCGCCGATCTGTGACGGGTCTGTTGAGCTGCCTTGTCTGTGACGACCTGTTCCTTTTTGTCTGAAAGGCTTTCTACCGCCTCCTCTGACTTCGCCTCTTGTCTTTGCGGACTGAGTGCCCTGTCTTTGGTTAGCTAAGTAGTTCTTCACTACTGCGTGAACAGCGTTTTCGTTTGGAGTGATTCCGAAAATCGCATCGTTAAGTTCGATTGTTCCGGCTTCAGCTCCTGCCATGTTGAGCATTGTTACTTTTGCCATTTGTGCTTCCTCCTTTCCGAAAGTCTATTATTTGTCCTGACCTTTTACTGCATACTGAACGCGAACCAGTCCGCCTTTGTTTCCCGGTACTGCGCCCTTAACCAGCATAAGGTTTCTTTCTTCGATAACTTTTACTAAAACCACGTTCTGAACGGTAACCGTGTCTCTACCCATTCTGCCGGGGCCTGCATTGCCCTTGAATACTCTCGACGGGTAAGTGCCTGCTGCGAGTGCGCCTGCAAGTCTCTTATGCTTGGAACCGTGGCTCATAGGGCCTCTGTGGTGGCCGTGTCTTTTGATGTTACCCTGAGTTCCCTTACCTTTGGAGGTGCCTGTGATGTCAAGCTTACTCCCAACTTCGAAATCAGCAACCGTGATCACCTGTCCTACTTCGTAGCTTTCGCCGTCTTCTATTCTGAATTCAGCCAAATGCTTTTTCGGAGTAACTCCTGCCTTTTCGAAATGTCCTGTCAAAGGTTTGTTAACTCTTTGCGGTTTCTGGTCTTCAAAACCAACTTGTACTGCGTTGTAACCGTCTGTTTCAACAGTCTTTACCTGAGTTACAACTTCCGGGCCTGCTTCGATGACTGTTACCGGAATCACATTTCCGTCTTCATCGAAAATCTGAGTCATGCCCATCTTTTTTCCTAAGATTGTTTTCATATTTTTTCTCCTTGTCTTAACATTGGAATGCTCTGGTGTGCCTTGCCGAGCCGCGCGCTGCATCGCACGCTCAGGCGCTTCGCTGCGAATCCACACAGGTCGATTCGGGCCGGCTTTTCCCTCTCATGCATTCTTACTAAGGGAAGGTCCCTTCTAGCTTATAGCTTCGATTTCAAACGCTTGCAGATTAGAGTTTGATCTCGATGTCAACGCCTGCCGGCAAGTCGAGCTTGGTCAAAGCGTCGGTCGTCTTCAGCGTTGCATTTGTGATGTCGATAAGTCTCTTGTGAGTTCTCTGCTCGAACTGCTCTCTGCTGTCCTTGTATTTGTGAACGGCTCTCAAGATAGTTACGACTTCCTTTTCTGTAGGCAGCGGAATCGGACCGGAAACATCTGCGCCTGTCTTTTTGGCTGTTTCTACGATCTTGGCAGCAGACTGGTCTAATAACGCGTGGTCATAAGCCTTAAGCTTAATTCTGATTTTTTGTAATTCGCTCATTGTTTTCCTCCTGAAATAATTTTTGTACTGTTTTCGCTATGCTTGTACAAGGGGTTCAAATGCCTTGATTTCAAAGCGTGCAGTCGTTCTTGCTTATCCGTACACGCCTCCGTGCGTTTCCCGTAGTCACGCACAAAGCAAAAATCAGGCGAATCCCTTCGCCCCCATCTTGTGGGGACAATTCTCCACGGAAATTACCTGATAGCTCAGCAACTTCCCGTTTCATCGCCTTAAGCAAGCCTTTTTAGTATATATCAACTTTTCAAGTTTGGCAAGTGTTTTTTGAAAAAAATTTCGCGAGATTTCAAACTTTTTTGATGGGCAAATTTTAGGATTTTCAAGGCCTTGGCGGCGCGTTTTGCTTACACGCGTGTCGGCGTTTTGTTTTTGGCCCCGGTGCGTCGCCTAATTTATAAAAAGTGACGCGCCTGCCCTATTTGCGGCAGTTATTTTGTTCAGGACGCGTTTTTCTATCAGACTAAGAAAGCAGCGAGCCGAAGCCCTCTGCTTGGACTCTTATTTATGTTTACACTGTCCTTATGCCCGGCATAGCGAAAACCCCGAAGGTAGCAGCTTCGGGGTTTTCATGATTTCTGAAAATGCGCCGGAAAAATCGTTTGTGGCTAACCATAGAGGCTTCGAGGACATAAATTGCTCTGCGCTTGTCCTCGGTGCGAAGGCAAATGCCAGTTTGAGTGCGAGACGCACTCGCCGGCGGCATCTTGCAAATCACACTTCTATTAAATAGGAGCCGGCAGACATAAATTGCTCTGGCGCGCGTCCTCGGTGCAAACATTTCTTGTTTGCACCTGCGGAATCGTGCTGCCGCAATTTTGTTGCCGGCTCTTCATATGTTTCTTCTAGCGAAGTGGAATCGCGCTGCCGCAATTTTATCTCTCCGCCCGCAGCCAACAACGCCACAGGCGATTTTAACAAGCATTCAAGTTTAGAACTTGCGGCAAGCGTACTTGCACTGTTTAAGTGCCGTCTTTGCAACCAGCTTTCCGCTCTTGTCATACACTCTCACCTGCACTTTATAGTAGTACTTCGTGCCTTTCTTGCCGCTGGTGTTGGTGTACGATGTTGTCTTCTTTGTCAGCGCAGACTTGTAGCTTGCCGACTTCTTCGTGGAACGATAGAAGCGGTATTTTACGGTGTAGCCTGCATCCTGAAGCTCGCTTATAATCGCCTTATCGCTTTTATCGAGGCTTGCCTGCACCTTGATGTAACCCTTGGCGGTCTTTGCGGAGCGTGCAACCGGAGTGAGCTTTGCAACCAGTGCCGCTGCATCAATTTCGTCCTCTGTTTCGAGCCCAAGCTCGTCAGCGTCTACCAGTGCGAAGTCTGAGAAGTGCGATGTCGTGAACTCGTAGCACTTCTTGCCGCCAACTTCTCTGCTCTTTCCCGGCATCTGTTCGATTTTGCCGTCCTCTGCGATGTGGATCGCGGCTACTCGCTTATTCTGCAATGCCGTTGAAATGGCAACGGTTACGGTAACCGTTCCCGTCTTGAAGTCGGTTATGGTCTTGTCGCCGGATTTTACGGTGAGACTAAGAATCTGTCCGTTTGTGCCTGCGGCTTTCTTCTGAACTTCCGTCGGGTTTGCAACCTTATTCACATCAAGGGTGATGGTCGTTCCTTTCGCCTCGTCAAGTACCGTTTTGATGGTGTTCTGGTCGAGACTTACGGTGCCGTTTTCTGTGTTTACCGTTAGAGCGGCGTCTGTCTTTTCGCTTACGTTCTTAACGAATGACACATTGAGCTGTAGCTGAACGTTCTGTGCGCCGGCAGTCTGCGTGCTTGCAACTTCGAGAACAATTTCTGTGGATTTCTTGTCCGCAGCCTGTTTTACGATTTCCGTCTGGTTCGCGGCAGAAACCGTTACGGTTGCGGTCTTTTCTTTCGTGCCGTCGGCGTTGGTCTTTTCCGTTACCTTAGTCTCGGTCGGCGCCGTTGTGGTCGCGGCAGAACCGGAGGTTGTGTCGGTGGTTACGGTGCTCGACACAGTAGACATGGACGATCTTGCATAGGTGTCCTTTGTATAATCGCCTGTGTAGTACCATACTATACTGTCGCCGTCGGAAAGATTATAGCTTTTCAGGCCAACCGTCGGCGCCTTGTCATTAACCAGGTACATCCATCCCGAATTTGAACCGCGGTCGAATTCTCCAAGGACATAACCGCTGCTGTCGGTGATTTCGGAGATGTAGTTGCTGCCTTTATATGTATACTTATATCCGCTTCCCGTCAGAACCTTTTCGAATACCGTTCCGACCGTAGAGCCTGCAGGAGTAGTTACGCTCTGCCTTGCAATACTCTTCATCCCGTCATATCCATTCAATTTGAAGCTGACAGTAATGCTACCGCTGCTTCCCGAAGGCTGCGATGCTTTTTCGCTTACGACTACCCAGGCCTGGCAGCTCTTGCTTGAAATGCTCTGCGTTTTTCCATCCTCGTCAGTATATGAGATTTCCACATAGTAGTAGTAGTTTCCCTTTTCGACCGTTTCCGGGATCAATGTAAACCAGTAGTAGGTTCCGTAGGTGCTACTTACATACTGATTATTATATTCAAATCCGTCTTTGTTCTTATATGCCTTCACGCCGTTAGCATCTAGGCCGGTGCTCTGCCCGTTTATCGTTACGCATTCATATCCTGTGCCCTCAGCCGAGTAAGTATTGCTATAATACCATTCCAGCGTCAATTTGCTCATATCGTCAGCATCCCAGTCGGTAGGAACGCTCGTTGCAGCATTAAGATAGGCATACTTGCCATCCAGCTCCTCTGCGGTCTGGCCGATCTCTGCCTTAAGCTCGTTTCCCTTGTACCAGTTGTTGCCGAGCATTGAGTAATCGCCGTAGCTGTTGCTATAAAATCCCAAACCGTTCTCGGTAGTCACGTATGGCAACATCCCCTTGATCTTCTCAACAGAGTCTGTGTCCAGGGTTTCACCGGAAAGCACGAGCTTGATTGCGCAGATGCTAGCGCCGCCGCCTGTGCAATTTCCTTCTTCATCATACGTATATGGTTCCTGCACGCTCAGATAGTTGCCTGCCGTGCCTTCGTTTACGATCGATTTATTATAGTCTTCGTCAGATTTTTCGGTCAAATGTGTTTTCGCAGTTACGCTCTTGTCCTCGTTGGTTTTTGCCTGTGCAAGATATGTTGTTCCATCATAATTGTAGGCTACAATCTCATCGTTTTTTCCATTTGAAGTTCTTGCCAGGGTAACCTCGTCTGTATTTTTAGGAAGCTCGATAACATAAAGATCCATTGCACCCATGCCGCAGTCATAGCCGCCCGCATAGGCCCTTGTGCAGGTCAGCTCTGCCTCCCCTGCCTTGACCGTAAGTGGCATTTCATATACAAACTTGATCGCGCAGATAAAGCTGCTCTGCCAGCTGGTATTGTACGGTGTCTGAACATAGACATAGTCAGCAACATTGTCACTGTTGCTGTCTACATCAACTTCTGATTCCTTAACACCAGTAGCCCCCCCGTCACTGTAGTATCCCGCAAGCCAGTTTCCGTCTTCATCATAGTTATATGCCAAGAAGTTATCAGCTTCGCTGTCATCATCCTTATCATATCCAGAAATTGTTACCTCTGTGGCTTCGGCTGTAACCTGAACTTCGTAAACTGTAGCACTTCCTAGCGTATATGTGCCATCCCCGGCTATGGTTTCCTCTGTTGCTGTCGCGGTCAGCGCCGTACCATCAGGTGTTTTTATTGTTACCGGGCAGGTTTCGGTTGTCGTCGCTGTATTATTATCCTCAGGTTCGCCCACTCCCGCAAATGCCATGCTCGGCATATAGGTAAACACCATGACCACTGCCATGAGCAGGACCAGCGCCTTTTTCAAGTAAGGCTTAAAATAATTTGCTTGCTTGTTCATTGAAAATCTCCTTTTCTGGTATTTCGCGCGGGCGTAGCAGTCGCTTTCGTTCCGAGCGTGCCGCTGCCTCTTGCAATATCTATGTAAACACTTTTTGTGTAATGGGCGATTCTACTCGCCGCAAAAACCGTCCGTGGCCAATTATTAAGGCTTCGAGGGCATAAATTGCTCGGCGCTTAGTCCTCGGTGCAAACATTTCTTGTTTGCACCTGCGGAATCGCGCTGCCGCAATTTTGTCTCTCCGCCCGCAGCGGGCAACGCCACGGGCGATTTTGCAAACCTCACTAAATGCGCCGGGAAAATCGTCTGTGGCTAGGCGGCAAGGCATTTACTTCTCTTTTTGGAGCTCGGCATACCGCTTAATCTTCATCGTGCTGGTCTTCTCAAACGCATCGTCCTTAATCTCCAGCTTCTTGATGCACTTATAATTTGAGAGCTTGCGGTTTACAAGCTTGATCTTTGCCCAGATGATTTTGTAAATCTCATCGCCTGTAAAAGGCTCGTCAGGATTCTTGCGTGATTTGCCATATATCTCTTCTATTGCATCCATGTTCGGAATTACGCGTGCCGTTATAATCAGTTCTTTTTCTCCGGAAACCTCCTTGCCATAGACCATAGATTCCGAGATTTCCGGAACGTCTGCAAGCAAGGTCTCGATTTCCTCCGGATAGATGTTCTTGCCGTTCTGGGTTACGATAACATTCTTGCTGCGGCCTGTTATGTACAGGAATCCGTCATCGTCGAGCCTGCCGATATCGCCGGAGTTGAACCAGCCATCCTCGATAGCCTCCGCCGTTGCTTTTGGATCATCAAAATATCCCAGCATTACCGTTTCGCCCTTGATGAGGACCTCTCCCTCGCCCCGTTCGTTAGGACTTGAAATGCGGATCTCATCGCCATGCACAGCCTTGCCGGCAGAACCTACCCTCGTATCGAAATCCGGCGTAAGCGCGGCGATTGGGGCCGTCTCCGTCAGTCCGTAGCCTTGAAGGAATGTGATCCCGATGTCCTCGAACCACTTGCCGATCTTCGGGTCTAGCGGTGCCGCAGCGGAGACGATAATTCTCAGATTTCCGCCAAGTCCTGCATATATATCCTTAAAAGCCTTGCGCTTCACATCGATTCCGACATTGCGAAGGCCGTTTGTCAGCCTGATCACGGATTTTACGACAGAGGTTTTCTTGCTTTTTTCGATATTTTTCATTATCTTCTTGTACAGCGCCTCTATGAGTAGCGGTACTGCCAGTATCGCCGTTGGCTGGGTCGCCTGCATATCCGAAGCCAGGTGCTTTAGGCCTTGGCATACCGCGATGGAAGCACCGCAAGCCATCGGATAGATGAAGCCGATGGTGGATTCATATGTATGGTGCAGCGGCAAAACGGAAAAAAGTCTGTCCTCCGGCGTAAGATGCACATAAGGCGTGATGCCGTTTATGTTTGCCGCAAGGTTGCGGTTGCAAATCATTACGCCCTTGGCAGCAGATGTGGTGCCACTGGTAAAAATGAGCAGTGCAAAGCTTTCCGGATCGATTTCTCTTTGCATGAGGCTTGTGTCGCCCAGGTCTGTAAAAACTTTGCCCTCGCAGGCGAGGAAATCAAAGCCGATGCTGGTAAAGCCGGATTCTGCGGATCTATCCTTGCCTACCTTTTCGCTAGATGGTGCCTCATCGCTATACATTTCGATGGTATATCGCACGGATTTGCACCTTGCGGCCGCCTTCTTCACAAAATCCCTTTTCCTCGGGCTGTGGATGATGACGGAGGCTCCCGAGCGGTTTATCAAATTATCAAGCTCGTTTTCGGGCAGCTCCTTATCGACCGGCACTGCAATCCCAGCACCCAGCAGCAATGCCATATATGCCACATACCACTCGTATGTCGTCTCGCCGATTATGATAACCTTTTCCATTTCTGTAAGGCGCAAAACTCGCAAAAGTCCTGTGCCGAAGTTTATCGTATCATCTCTGAACTCGCCGTAGGTTGCGGTTTCAAATCCCTTCTTTTTATTGAAAGTTTCCAGCACGAATGGCCTGCCTGCGTATTTTGTCGTGGAATTTTCGAATATTTCCTTGACCGTGCGGAAATTGGTCCCCTGATAGCAGGCATTCTCAGTGCCTCCTTCGATGCTATTTTTTATTATATCCCTGTGATTCTTCGCATACTCTCGTTGCAATTCCTCAAGTTCCTCGATCTCGCCCATGCGATATTTCGGAAGCTTAAAATCAGGTATTTTCCTCAAAAGTCTTGCCATATTGTCCCCCATTCCAATTGCCGCGTTACAAGCTTCGCCTGCAATTTATCTTTATATTGTATCACTTTTGGATGCGGAAAATCAACCTTAATCTTGCCATTTCATGCTTTTGCATATATAATAAAGTGTCAGAATATTTGATTTTGCGACTGGGCATGTGGCCGGGCATGCGGCTTTGCCCTGCGCCTTGCTATAATTTACGCATAATTTACGGAGGATAAATATGAATTACGAAAAATTGGCGGAGCTTCTCTTTCCGCACATCAAAAAAACACCGGAGGACTACGAAGCCCTTTATCCGGCGAGGGATCTGCCTGAGGGGGCAAAGGTAACAAGACTCGGCCCAAGCCCGACCGGGTTCATACATCTTGGAAATCTCTACGGGGCATTTGTAGACGAAAGGCTCGCCCACCAATCCGGCGGCAAATTTTTCCTCAGAATCGAGGACACGGACGACAAGCGCTATGTGGAGGGCGCCGTTGAGGTCATAATCAATTCCCTGAGATTCTTTGGCATCAATTTTGACGAAGGGGCTACAATGGAGGGGGACGTTGGAGAATACGGCGACTACACCCAGAGCCACCGCGGCGAGATTTATCAATGCTTTGCGAAGAAACTGGTTTCGGAGGGACACGCTTACCCTTGTTTCCTTACCGAAGAGGAAATTACGGAGATACATGCGAAGCAAGAGGCTGAGAAAGCAAATCCCGGAATTTATGGAAAGTGGGCAGCAAGCAGAAGCCTTACCATGGAAGAAATCGAAGCAAGTCTCACAGCCGGAAAGCCTTATGTAATTCGTCTCAAATCCGACGGTGACATGAGCCTGCCGGAGGATCAAATCCGCCGTTTTCAGGTTGAGGACGCAATCCGCGGAACCCTCGATATGCCGGTAAACGATCAGGACACTGTTCTTCTCAAGGCGACGGGCATCCCGACCTATCATTTTGCTCATGTGGTTGACGATCATCTTATGCGCACCACCCATGTTGTCCGCGGCGCAGAGTGGATTCCGTCCCTGCCGATTCATGTGGAGCTTTTCGAGAAGCTGGGCTGGGAGCTTCCGATCTATTGTCACACAGCGCAGCTTATGAAGCTTGACGAGGAGGGCAACAAGCGCAAGCTTTCCAAGCGCAAAGATCCTGAGCTTTCGCTGGACTACTACAGAAACGAGGGCTACCATCCGGCAGCGGTTCGGGAATATCTTCTTACGATTTTGAACTCCAACTTTGAGGAATGGCGAATCGCAAACCCTGATGCGGATATCGACAAGTTTGAATTTACCACGGAAAAGATGAGCAATTCCGGTGCGCTCTTTGACCTGAACAAGCTAAACGATGTGAGTAAGGACGCGCTGCTAAAAATTTCGGCTTCCGAGCTTTTTGATTTCCTAAAGGCTTGGTCGGACGAATTTCAGCCGGAGCTTGCGCCGATTTTCGAAGACCGGGCTTACCTTGAAAAAATTCTCGATATCGGAAGACACGAGGAAAGAAACCCTCGCAAAGACCATATTTATGCGAAGCAGATCATCCGCAATATCAGCTATTTCTTTGACGATATGTTCGAAATTCAGGACGGGTTCCCGCAGGAGGCGGCAGGAGATGTTTCTCTCATCCTCTCGAAATACCTCGAAACCTACGATCATTCGGACGATCAGGAAACCTGGTTTTCTAAGATCCGCGAAATCACCGCAGAGCTTGGCTATGCGGCAAAGCCAAAGGATTTCAAGAAAAATCCGGAAAGCTACAAGGGTCATGTTGGACACGTCAGCACGGTTATCCGCGTGGCGCTCATGGGACGCCAGCAGTCCCCTGACGTTTGGGAAATTCAGCAAATTTTGGGTGAAGATCGCGTTCGGGCGCGGCTCGAACGGTTCATATAATCGGTATATTAACCGATATCGTAAAATAAATGCTTCGCCCTTTGCGAAAGGAGCTTGTAAAATGCAACTTAATCATACGAAAAAAAGCAAAGAAGAAATCTTCTCTGTTATAGGCCTGTTTATCGTCGGCATCTGTTGGGGTTTCGGTTTTCTGGGTCTGCGATATGTCGATGGCCTTCCGACCTTCTATGTTCAGGCTATCCGCTTTGCGGTGGCCGCCATTGCGCTTGCAATCGTATTTTTTAGGCACCTTGGCAATATCAACAAGGAGCTTCTGCGGGCAGGCATTTTTATCGGAATTCTCATGTTCGGCTGCTATGTATGCGCCACACTCGGAATCAAATATACCACGGCATCCCGAACCGCATTCTTTTCGACCCTCGGTGCAATCTGCGTGCCGCTGCTCAACTTTTTATTTTTCCGCATTAGGCTCACACGCAAATCCGGGCTCCGCGCTCTGATATGCGTGATCGGCGTATATCTCATTTCGATGGGCGGGAGCACGGAGCTTGGCCTTAACATCGGCGATATAATTTGCCTGGGTGCCGCATTTTTCGGAGCCGGTCAAATCGTCATGATAGAAAAGCTGGCAGGATCTCACGATGTTTACGCCTTGACCATCGTGGAGCTTGCCACGATATCTGTCTGCGGATTTATCGGCATATTCCTGTTTGGGGAAGAGATTCCAAAGGCGCTGACCTCTCTTGAGCTTGGAACGCTCATCGTGCTTGGGCTCGTGTGCTCGGCGCTGTGCTTTATACTACAGACCGCCGGCCAAAAGCATGTTGCCGCAAACCGCGTGGCATTGATATTTACGGTAGAACCTGTTGTCGGTGCAATCGTATCGGTAAGCATACTCCACGAAAGCCTCGGCCTCATCGGCTGGCTTGGAGGTGCGCTTGTCGTATTCAGCATCGTGCTCTCCGAGTGGGACGCAAGCGAGGGCTCTGCGCTCAAATCCGGAGCCGAATAGCACCATCCTTTCGAAAATCTATTTTTCACATATCCTGTGATAGGCCTTCGCCTCGTTGCAATCTCTTGCAATCTGCGCGGAAAGTTCCTCGATGCTGCGAAACTTCACCTCATCGCGGGTCTTTTTGATGAATTCAACCTTGATCTGTTTGCCGTAGATTTCCTTATCAAAATTAAAGATGTGAGTCTCCATATTTTTCTTGAAAGAGCCTACGGTCGGCTTGATTCCGACGTTCGTAACGCTCGGATATTTGATGCCGTTATATATGCAATATGTCACATAAACGCCGTTTGGCGGGGTGACCATGCTCTGGTCTATCATAATGTTCGAGGTCGGAAATCCTATCGTTCGTCCGAGCTTGTTACCCACTACAACTTCGCCTGCGATATCATAATTACGCCCGAGATATTTCGCGCATTCTTCCATTTCGCCCGCCATTATCATATTGCGAATGAGCGTTGAGCTGACGACATCTCCGTCCACGGAGACAGCCCTCACCTCGTTCACATGAAAACCGTATTTTGCTCCCAATATCCGAAGGAGCTTCGTGTCGCCCTCGCCCTTGTATCCGAAATGATAGTTGAATCCGCAGAAAACCTCACGGGCATTTATCATATCATGCAAAAAAGTTTTCACAAACGTCTCCGGCGGCATCGTCATTATAGACTCCGTGAATGGGAAATTGAAATAGTACTTGATCCCAAGCGATGCGATGAGCGCCTCCTTTTCGTCGCCGTAGACTATGTTCTTTACCGGTTTTGCGCCGGGTATGAGGCTCTTTGGATGGGTTGAAAAGGTGAAGACTGCGCTTGCAAGTACCTTTTCTCTTGCCTTCTTGGCTGCCGACTGTATGAGCTGCCTGTGACCCACATGCACGCCGTCAAAATTCCCCAGTGCTACGCAGGAAGGCTCAATTTGCCCGATGTCTTCTATTTTTTCAAACTTTTTCATGTTCTTACCTCTATCTGGTCAAAGTTTTTTGCCTGCCGATCGCTTCAGATGCTTTCCGAGCCCCTCAGACGCTTTCCGGCACCGCCTCTATGCTTCGTCGTTTCTGCAAAAGACCTTATCTGCGACTAATTTCCTATATTTTGGGCTATAAAATGCCACTCCCAGAAACTGCATGGGGCTGCCAGCCGCCGGTTCATCTGCCGCCGGACTGCCTGCCGGCAGGTTGCCTGCGGACGGCTCATCTGCTACCGAGCCGTCCGCAGCACCGTTTTCAGCGCGCCTATCCGTGCGGCGATACATTTTGTATGCGGCTCTGTACTCCTGCCGAATTTCGATGGGAGCGTCTTTTCCCTCAAATTCAGGTCGCTCCGTGATTTCGCACTCGCCCAAGGAAATATGCCAGCCGTCGATAAATCTTCGTGCCGTTTTGCTATCCATAATGGCAGTTCCAAAATGTGTCAGCGGATAATCTATAGGGAGTATCAGCTTTTCGATTTCGCGGCGTTCATCATCGCCCGCCGCCTCCACGAAGTATTTTTCGCCTTCGAAGCGGCGGGCCGAATATGTGTCCACAAGCTCGTAAAGGTCGATTGCATCTTCAATTCTGAAGCTTCCGCTTGCAAGCCTTGCAAGGCTCTCCATGGCCGCGCCGCAGCCGAGGCTGCCTCCGACATCTTCGCAAATCGTCCTGATATATGTGCCTTTGGAGCATTCGACCGTGAAGGTTACTTTCTTGATATCGCTGCCAGGGGCAAAGTCAATCGTCTCGATTTTTAGATCTTTGATATATACCTCGCGCTCCTTTACATCTACGCTTTCTCCGGCTCTGGCATAATCGTAGAGCTTCCTGCCTGCGACCTTCACTGCGCTATACATGGGCGGCTTTTGCATTATTTTTCCGTGAAAAGTCGAAAATGCTTCGCAAACTGCCTCCGCCGTAATATCCGCGGTGGAATTTTCTTCGAGGATTTCTCCCCAAATATCCTGGGTGTCTGTTACAAGCCCAAGCCGCAGGGTGCAGCGGTATTTCTTGAAATCAAGGTCTGTATATTCCGTGATCCTGGTTGCCCTTCCGATGCAAACGGGCAAAACGCCTGTTGCCATGGGGTCAAGGGTTCCTGTATGTCCGATTTTCTTCACCCCAAGCAGCCGCCTGAGATCCCTAACCACATCGTGCGATGTTATCCCTTGCGGCTTATTTATATTAAGTATTCCGTCTTTCATATCTCGCGTTCTTTCAGCTCCTGTGATGCTGCCTCCAGCTCACGGGCTACCGCCGCTATGGCCTCTTCTATAGACATCTCAAGCGTCGCGCCTGCTGCCTTCACGTGCCCTCCGCCGCCGAATTTTTCGGCTATCTTGCAAACATCTCCGCAGGTCTTTGCCCTGAGGCTGAGGCGGATCTTATTTTCTTCTTTTTCCTTGAGGAATGCCGCAAATTCGACTCCTGCGATGTTCCTTATTTCGTTTATTACTCCTTCGGTTTCCTCCGAAAGTGCGCCGCTTTTTTCGATCATTTCCTGCGTTACGAAGGCTATCGCAGCCTTGCCGCCTGCGAGCAAATTCAGCGTCGAAAATGCCATGGACTCGATTATCTTTCTCTCGAGCCTTATATTCTCGTAAATTTCGACGCTCACCTTGTTCGTGTCAACGCCCCAGTCGAGGAGCCGGCTCATAATCTCGAAGGTTTCCTTTCTGGTATTGGAATACTGAAAATTGCCCGTGTCCGTGGTGATTGCCGCAAAAAGCGCCTCGCCTATTTCGACATCCGGCGATATTTTCATTTCCTTTAGGAGTTCAAATACCAGTTCCCCCGTCGCTGCCGCCTCGGGAAGTATATAGTTATAGTCGCAAAAGTTGCTGCTCGTTCTGTGGTGATCCAGACAGATGCTAATCTTGCCGCGGGCGAATTTCTCCGCGCGTGCGGGAAAGCGTGTAGCATCGCCGCAGTCAACGCAAAACGAAACGTCTACATCCTCGATTATATTCTGATCCTCCGTGCAATATCCCTTGTCTAAAAAGGCAAGGTTCAGCGGGAGCTTTTCTTCAACCAGCACATAGCAATTCTTGCCCATGAGCCTAAACGCCCTGCAAAGCGCGGCGCATGAGCCCAGAGCATCGCCGTCTGCGCTGATATGAGGATAGAGCAAAATCGAATTTGCGCCCGCAAGTACCTCTGCGATCTTGCTATATGTATTATTCATGATTTTTCCTCCGTAGACCAAAAGGCGAATCAAAATTCGCCTTTTTCGTCCGTTTCTTCATCTTCCTTTTGGTAGCTGTCAAAATCTATCGTGTCCAAAATCTCGTCTATGTGCCTGCCATAGTCCATGGAGTGATCCATCTTAAAAATCAGCTCCGGGACGTGGCGGACTTTGATGCGTCTTGAGATTTCGTTCTTGATCAGGCCCTTTGCGCTGCCAAGGCCTGCCAAAATTTCGTTCTCGGCAGCCTTTTTTGCCTCTTCATCCTCCCCGATAGACAGAGCCGTCACATAGCAGGTGGCATAGCTACCGTCGTTTGTTACCGAAACTCCGGAAATACTGATCATGTGGCCTGTGATTCTCGGATCCTTGAGCCCGCTGATGAGCATTTCGCTGATAGTCCGGCGGATTTCTTCTCCGAGTCTTCCTTGTCTGTAGCCTTTTGCCATAATTATTTCCTTTCTACCTCAACCATGTGGAAGCACTCGATAACGTCGCCCACCTTGATATCGTTGTAGTTTTCGATGCCGATACCGCATTCGTAGCCCTGGTTAACTTCCTTTGCATCGTCCTTGTATCTCTTGAGCGAAGAAATCGTCCCCTCATGGATTACGATGCCGTCGCGCACAAGCCGAACCTCAGCATTTCTGATAACCTTGCCCTCTTGAACATAGGCGCCTGCGATGATTCCGACATTCGGAACCTTGAAGGTTTCTCTTACCTCGACCTTGCCAAGGACCTCTTCCCTAAATTCAGGATCGAGCATGCCCTTCATGGCGTCTTCCACATCGTTTAAGATGTCATAGATAACTCTGTAAAGTCTGATCTGTATATTTTCTCTGTCCGCAAAGGTTTGAACCGCGGTGGTAGGTCTTACATTGAAGCCGATGATGATGGAGCCTGTGGTTCCTGCCAGCATTACGTCGGATTCTGTAATGGTTCCTACGCCCGTATGGATAATCTTTACCCTTACGTTTTCGTTGTTGAGCTTTTCGAGCGAAGATACGATCGCGCCGATAGAGCCCTGCACATCGCCCTTGATAATGAGGTTAAGGTCTTTGACCTCTCCCTCCTGAATCTGGCTGAAGAGCTGCTCAAGCGTGGTGCTTGCGTTTCTTGCGAGGATTTCTTCTCTGAGCTTTTGCTTGCGGTTATCTGCGATTTCCTTTGCAAGCTTATCCTGTTTAACCGCATTGAATTCGTCGCCTGCCTCCGGTACATCGGAAAGCCCGAGGATTTCTACGGCTGTGGCAGGTCCTGCTTTTTTGATTTCCTTGCCCTTGAAGTCGGTCATGAGTCTGATTCTGCCGGCGCAGGTTCCCGCAACGACGCTCATCCCGGTCTTGAGGGTGCCGTTTGTTACCAGTAGCGTTGCCACAGGTCCCTTGTTCTTATCGAGTCTTGCTTCGATTACGGAACCCATCGCAAGTCTATTTGGGTTTGCTCTGAGCTCGAGCACCTCTGCCTGAAGGAGGATCATTTCAAGAAGATTTACGATTCCCTCTCCTGTTTTTGCAGATACCGGCACAGAAATAACATCTCCGCCCCAGTCCTCTACGAGGATGCCGTGCTCTGTGAGTTCCTGTTTTACTCTGTCAGGGTTTGCGCCCGGCTTATCCATCTTGTTGATTGCAACGATGATTGGAACTCCCGCAGCCTTTGCGTGGCTGATGGATTCGATGGTCTGCGGCATAACGCCGTCGTCTGCTGCAACTACAAGTACCGCAATGTCTGTGATATGCGCTCCGCGGGCACGCATTGCCGTGAATGCTTCGTGTCCCGGAGTATCCAAAAATACGATCTTCTGTCCGTTGATATTTACCTCGGAGGCACCGATGTGCTGGGTGATTCCGCCGGATTCGGATGCCGTAACATTTGTCTTTCTGATTGCGTCAAGCAGCGAGGTCTTGCCGTGGTCAACGTGTCCCATAACCGTGATGATAGGAGCGCGGTGCTTCAGGTCTTCTTCTTTGTCTTCGAAGATTTCGATTCCCTCTTCTTCTTCGGTTTCTTCTACCTTGCTTACCACAACGCTGATCCCGAGGTCGTCTGCGAGGATGAGTATGGTATCTTCATCGATATTCTGGTTCATATTTGCCATTATGCCCATCTTCATGAGCGCCATGATGACGGACGAAATGGATACCCCTACCTGCTCGCAGAAACCCGCAACTGTGATAGGTGCGGTAACTGCAACCGTTCCGGTAGGAAGCTCTTCGAAGATGTCTTCTTCTTCGACAACTACCGGCTTCGGCTTGTTATGCTTCTTCGGTTTTGCCTGTTTCTCGAGGGAGCGCTGCTGCATTCTGTCCTTGTTTTTCTTGCCTTGGCTTCCGCCCTTTTCGAGTTTGGCAAATTTGTTTCTTTCTTTGTCGTGATGATCACGCTTTTCGGTATTCTTCTGGTTCGGCTTGGTTTCCATCTTAGAGAGCGCCTGGCGGTCGTTATTTCTTGCGCCCTGGCGTGGCTGCCTAGGGCCATCGGATCTTCCGTCTCTATGCTGAGGTCTTCCTCCTCTTTCGCCGCGATCTCCCCTATCTGCTCGATCATTGCGGTCAGGTCTATCACCGCGTTCGCCTCTTGCATCTCTTGCATCTCTTGCGTCTCTATCCCTAAAGTTTCTGCCTTCCGGCCTTCTGCCGGAGCTCTGGAATTCGCTGCGTCTGTCATTTCCTCTGCTGCCTTCTCTTCCTTCGCCCCTGCTACCTTCTCTACGCTCCTGCGAGTCTTCTCTCGGCGCGCGCTTTTGCGGCTGCATTTTGGTTTCTTGGGGCCTTGCTTGAGCCGGTTTCTGTGCCGGAGTCTTTCGAATCTCAGCTTTTGGGGCTTCCTCTTTTGGAGTCTGGCTCTTCGGCGCCTCAGTCTTTGCTTCTTCTTTCTTCGGCGCCTCTGCCGTAACCGGCTCTTTCTTTGGCGCCTCTGCCGTAACAGGCTCTTTCTTTGGTGCCTCCGGTGTTTGAGGCTCTGCAGCCTTGACTGCCTGGGCTGCGGCTTCTTCTGCCGCAGCCTGAGCCTTCGCGCTTTCCGATTTTGTCATAGGCTTACCCATAGGTTTTGCCATTGGCTTTCCTACCGGCGGGCGGTTTCTGTTTTCCAATTCTTTATTTACAACGGGTTTTCCAACCGGCGGGCGCGCCTGCGGTCTATCCTGCTGCGTCTTTTTTGTCTGCGGGTGTTTGTTTGCCCCGAGAGTACGAACCTGGGCCATGCTGGCCGCCTTTACCGTACCTCTTGGTTGTTCGTCCTTTTGGCTGTCAGCCTTTTTGGGGGCTGCTTTGATAATCGTGGTTTCCTGTGTATTGTTTTCCTTTGCCATTAGAACACCTCCTCTTCTTTCGATTGTCTATCAATCTGATTTATAATTGCGTCTGCTAAATTTTTATCTTCAATGCCGAAAATTCCCTTGCCCTCCGTTCCTGTTGCGTGGGAGAGACTGTCTATCTTGCCATAGATGCGGCACTCAATGCCGAATTTTGCGGCCTCTTTTTTCATTTTTCCCTTCGAGTTTTCGGAAAGATCCTCTGCCAAAATCAAGAGTTTGAGTTTTCCCTTCTCCAGCATGAACAGGCAGGTATTGTAGCCCGTCGAAAGGCTCCTTGCCTTTGCCGCAAAGCCCATATAGGCTTCCACTTTGCTTCTCATGTTGCAGCCTCCAGCTCCGCGCGAATCTGAGCCTTTTCTTCATCGCTGACCGCGCGACTAGCGGCGCGCTCAAGTGCTCTGCGCTTCAATGCAAGGCCAAAGCATTCGGGCCTATCCTTGCATATATATATGCCGCGGCCCTTGGCTCTGCCCGCAGGATCAACCGTAAGCTTTCCTTCGAAAATCGCAATTCTGGTCAAATTCTTTTTTTCTCTTGATTCCATGCACCCCACGCACTTTCGCATGGGAACTTTTCTTTCCTTCAAACTATTCCTCCGAATTCATTTCTTCTTTTTCTTCGATGATTTCCGGTTCATCGATTATTTCCGGTTCTCCGATGGTTTCCGGTTCTTCGATTATTTCCGGCTCATCAATGTTCTCCGGCTCCTCGATGATTTCAATGAAGTCTTCCGCCTGGAGGCTTTCCTCGTACTTGCTGTGGCTCTTGATATCGATCTTCCAGCCGCTGACCCTGGCCGCCAGCCTTACATTCTGCCCTTCCTTGCCGATGGCCAGGGAAAGCTGATAATCCGGAACAACTACGATCGCTGACTTTTCGTCTTCGTTCGGTATGATAACCTTCTCGACCTTTGCGGGGCTCAGCACATTGGCAATCAATATCTCCGGATCCTCGCTCCATGTGATGATGTCGATCTTCTCGCCGTGGAGTTCATCTACGATTGCCTGAACTCTGTTTCCTCTCGTTCCTACGCAGGAGCCTACCGGATCTACATTCTCAAATCCCGTATAAACGGCCATCTTGGTTCTGGAACCTGCTTCTCTTGCGATTCCCTTGATTTCGACCGTTCCATCCTCGATTTCCGGAACCTCCAGTTCGAAAAGCCTTCTCACAAGTCCCGGATGGGATCTCGAAAGGAATACCTGCGGACCCTTGTTGCTCTTTCTTACATCCATGATGTAGACCTTGAGGCGGTCGCCTACCTTGTAATGTTCTCCCGGCACCTGCTCGTTTGGCGAAAGGATGCCCTCCGTGCCTCCGACGCTTACGAAGAGCGTTTCGTTGCTTACTCTCTCGACAGTTCCTGTCAGGATTTCGCCCTGGCGGGTGATGAAGTTGTCAAATATCATTCCGCGTTCTGCTTCTCTTATCCTCTGAACTACAACCTGTTTTGCGGTCTGGGCTGCGATTCTGCCAAAATCCCTTGGGGTAACCTGATATTCTACCACATCGCCGACTTCGTAGCGAGGGTCGATTTCCATCGCCTCCTCCAAAGTAATCTGCGTCAGATCATCCTCAAAGTCATCGCCCGACACAACGTCCATTCTCATATAAACGTTGATGTCGCCGGTTTCTTCGTTGATGTCGACTCTCACATTCTGCGACGTCCCGTAGTTTTTCTTGTAAGCAGATACAAGCGCGGATTCGATGGCCTCAAGCAAAATCTCCTTGGATATGTGCTTTTCCTTTTCCAAATCCTCGATAGCCTGTATAAATTCCTTGTTCATTTTCTGTATTACCTCCTTAGAATATTATGGCAAGTTTCGTCTTCGCAACCTGCTCCCTTGGAAATTCAATTCTATTATCTTTTTCATCCGTAATGATGATTTTGTCGTCTTCTATGCCGATGAGCCTTCCCTGATAGGCCTTTTTGCCGTCAAGCGCCTTGTAAAGGCTGATATCTACCGTCTCTCCCGCAAACCTTGCAAAGTCCTTGTCCCGTATGAGCGCCCTGTCCATTCCGGGAGACGAAACCTCAAGATAGTAATTTTGCTCTATCGGGTCGAGCCTGTCAAGCTCTGCGCTTAGGAAACGGCTGACCTTCTCGCAGTCGTCTGTGGAAACATATTGGGAAAGCGGCATCTCAGGGTTTTGAACCTCACAGATAGCTTTCTCTTTTGCTGATGCGGCTTCCGTAGCTGCCTTTGCTGATGCGGCTTCCGTGGCTTCTGCGGTATTTGCGGCAGCGGCCCCGGCCGTTTCTTGCGTCTTGTCGATATATACTCGCAGGAACCAGTCTCTGCCCTCTTTTACGAACTCTGAGTTATAAAGCTCAAGTCCGTTTTGGGCAAGGAAGTCCGCGCTGATTTCTTCGATTATATCTGTAATTTTCTTTTTTGACACTGTCAAGCCTCCAAACAAAATTGAAAGAGTGGGCGAAAACCCACTCTTCTAGTCTTACCTTATGAATCGTGCAAAATCATGATAGCACAAAATTCCGCGGATTGCAAGCGTTTTATCCGGAATTTCGCTTAGATTTGTCCGGAATTTCGTCCATTTTCGTTTCAAGAATTTTCGTTCAAGAATTTAATCAAATAAATGCAGCCATATATAGCGGCAGGGTAATTATGCTCTCCTCGCTTACCCCTATGTTGCCGTCGATAAATTTATAACCATAGGGGATTTCTCCGTGCTTTTTCATAATTGATTTCAGAGAATTTGCCTTGGCGTTTCCGCTCTTTACTTCGATGGGAAACACATTGCCGTCCTTTTGGATTATTATATCTATTTCTCTTTTAGTCGTTTCGTTTTTGTAGAAATACAGCAGGTACCCTTTCTTGTACAAGGCATCTGCCACAGCGCATTCAAAGATTCCGCCCTTTGTGTTTCCCGACAAAGTATTTTCTGTGATATGCTGCTTTAGGGAAAAATCTTTCATCGCCACAAGAAGAGATAAGTCCGTGGTGTACGCCCTGAAAAAGTCATCTCTTGCATAATCATCCAAGTCGAATCTGACATCTCTTACGCACTTGCACAAATGTACCATGTCAGCGCGAAGCAGCCATTCGATACTGGAAAAATATTTTTGCGCCCTGCCGCCATGCTCGACTTCTTTGTATTGAAATTTGTGATTTTCTTTATCAAGGAGTTGTTTTGCGAGGGAAAGGTAGCATTTCTCCGCTTTTACCTTTTCCTCAGCCGTTGCATAATGCGCAATATCGTACTGATACCCTTGCAAAATGCTCCGCTGAATCCTGTCAACCTCTCTGAAATCCCTTGTATCCACATACTTTTGCACGGCTTCCGGCATGCCGCCTATTGCGATATATTGCCTGTAGTAATTCATCATTTGAGTGTGAATCGCATCCGGCAGCGGTATTTTTGAGTCTATATATCCGCAAATGTTTTCTGTCATATCTTCTGAAATCCCCATGCCCCAAAGGAACTCCTCAAAATCTATCCCGTACATCCGCAGATAATCAACATAACCCACCGGATAAGAGGAAGCGCGCTTATAGTCAATTCCAAGAAGCGAGCCTGAGGCAATCACATCGAACCTGTTGTCCGTCGCCCAGAATTTTAGGGATGTTATGGCCTGACTGCACTCCTGAATTTCATCAAGAAAAATCAAAGTTTTCCCCGGAACAATCTTTTTTTCCGGAAAGCGAAACCGCATAGCCATAAGCATATTGTCCACCGTAAGGTCGCCGGAAAAGATTTCAGATGCAGATGGAAGCTGTTTGAAATTTATCTCAAGGAGTTCTTCGTAATTTTCTTCTGCAAACCGCTCTATTATATATGTCTTTCCCGTTTGCCTTGCTCCTTGAACGATGAGGCATTTTTTGTTTTTCGTATCGCGCCAATTCTTTAGCGAAGTTATCATTTTCCTTTTTAGCATAAGCACCTCTATGTGAAAATTTTTCTCTCATCAACATTTTGAAATGCAAAAATGCAGTGTTCATCAACATTTTAGAAGGTTAAAATGTAGTTTGTATCAACATTTTGGAAGGTTAAAATGTAGTTTGTATCAACATTTTAGAAAATTATATCATTTTTTAGTTTCAGAAGCAAGCAAAAAATAGAAAATCCCCTTTGCCAATAATTGTGTCAAAGGGGGATTGCATGGCTGCTTACGGATGCTGCTTAGGCTTTACTCTAACTTGTTCAGTTCGTCGAAAATTTTCTGCATTCTGCGGTCGAGGGTCGCGCTGACCTCGGCGCAGGCCTTTAGCTCTATGTCGATTTTGGATGAAATATTCTTGTTCTGTTTGTATCTTAAATTGTGTTCGAGGCTCGCCCAAAAGTCCATTGCCACGGTTCGGATCTGAACCTCCACCGGAACCTCCTCCTCTCCGTCCAAGAGATATACCGGCACCGAGATTACCAGGTGCAGGCTGCGATATCCGTTTGGCTTGGGATTCTTGATATAGTCCTTTTCGGTGAGCAGGGTTATGTCGTTTTGCGAGGTGAGCATTTCGGCAACCGCATAAACGTCGTCGATAAAGTTGCAGACTACCCTTATTCCTGCGATGTCGAAAATATTTTCTCTGGCGGATTCGATGGAAACCTCTTTTTTGAGGCGCTCGAGCTTCTCTTCGATGCTCTCTGGCACCTTTAGTCTGCGCTCCATGTGGTGGATGGGGTTATAGTCGTGTCGGACGGCGAAATCTTCGCTCAAAATTTCGATTTTCGTCCGAACCTCCTTGATTGCCGCCCTGTATGCGTGGCGAAAAGCCTCAAATCCCATCTGATTTTGCAAATGCTCAATATGTTCGCTGCTCAATTCAGCACCCCTTTCCCGAAAGCACAAGCTAATCTCGTTGACAACAAATTGACATATCAATTATACAACATTATAATGTAAAAAGAAAGGCTTTCGGTGTTAATATGGCGAAGAATATTTCAGACAGAGTTCAACTTGGAAAAACAGATATATGGGTAAGTCCTGTGGGCTTCGGCGTGCTTCCCATGGGTCCGGGACAGCTTGCGCTTCCTGTGGATGAGGGGGCGGAGCTGATTTGCTATGCCCTCGAAAAAGGCATAAATTTTATTGATACGGCGCAGTATTACAAGACTTACACATATATCCGGCGGGCGCTGCAAATGCTGGGGGCGGGAGACGGTTTCGTTTGCCCTGCCGCCTGCTCTGAGGCAGACGAAACGGCGGGCGCACGGAGTGCGGCCGCCCCGCGCCGCCCCGTCATCTCATCAAAGACCCTGGCTACGGACTATGACGGGGCTTATGCCGCTATCAAAGAGGAATGCGAGGCACTGGGCGTGCCTCGCATCGACATATTCCTATTGCACGAGCTGAGGACGGGTCAGTTCGCCATGCGCCAGGGCGCATGGCGCGCCCTGATGGACGCCAAGGCAAAAGGCCTTGTGCGCGCCATCGGGGCCTCCACCCATCACATCGATGTGGTGGAGGAACTGACCCGCGTGCCGGCATGCGACGTGATCTTTCCGCTGCTAAACTATGCCGGCATGGGTATCCGCCGCGGCAGCTGCGCTGCCTCCTGCGCCGCCATGGCCCGTGCCATCGCAAAGGCCCGCGGCGCAGGCAAGGGCATCTATATCATGAAAGCCCTTGGCGGCGGAAACCTCGCCATGCACTACCAAGAGGCACTCGACTATGTTTTCTCCCGGGAGGGCATCGATTCCGTCATGCTGGGCCTTGGCTGCCGGCGCGACATCGACGACATACTCTCCTATCTTGACGGCTCGATGCCGCCGGGCTATGCACCTGACGTATCGGCAAAGCGCGTCCGTGTTAACCAGGAGGACTGCGAAGGCTGCGGAACCTGCATCGCAACCTGCCACAGCGGGGCCATCGCCTATAACCGATTTGGCCTTGCCCAGATCGACCAGACAAAATGCATCACCTGCGGCTACTGCGCGCAGAGCTGCCCGGTCCGCGCTATCATAATGTACTAGAACAATCAAAATCGGCTTTTCCGAGCCTGCTTGCCGCAGCCTCATAAAAGCCGATTTTCTACATTTTCCCTTCTTTTTCCCTTTTTTATTTTCTGCGAATCTTCCCTGCCGTGAGAATAATTACAACCGCCCCCAGCGCAGTTATAAGCGTGGATACGAGCAGCATAAACTTCGCTCCGCTTGCGTCGATCAAAATCCCGCCGATTATCGAGGAGATGGTCGCAGCTACCGTAGTCATAGCCGAGAAGAGCGCCTGTCCCTTGACAGCCTCTCCCTTTCGCATGTTTTCGTCCGCAAATGCCACCATCCCCGGCAGGAACAGTCCGAAGCTGAGCGGCTGGAAAACATGAGCCGCATATATGAGCCACATGGATTTTGCCAAATATATGAGCCCGACCTTCAGCCCGAAGCATATCGCCGCGAACTTGAGTATGTTCACGCAGGAAAATCTCGACCGAATCTTATCAAAGAAAAACAGCGCCGGAATTTCCAGAAAAGCCATCAGGGACAGAACTCTGCCCATCTCCTCGCTTCCTCCGCCCACGTCCGTCACAATTTGCAGCATAAAGCTGTTCAAAACGGAGTTGCTGAAGTAAATTCCCACAACCCCTAAGTTCAAAACGAGAAAAACCTTGTTTTCCCGGATGAACCGCCACAGATTTATTTCCTCGCAGGATTCTGTGCATGACTCTGTACAAATTTGCCCGCAAGGTTCTTCGTAAAGCTCCATGCAAGACTCCGTGAAAGGCTCCGTCCCCGGCATCTTCTCCGGTTTTTCGCCTCTTACCGCTTCGCCTCTTTTGGGCGCTTTTTTCTGCTCGCTTCCTGCCCCGTTGTTTGCCCATATAGCTCCGTCAAAGGAGCTTTTCACAAGCAAAAGGGCGATGAGAAGTGCAAAAAGCACCGCCTCTCCGCTTATAGGAAGCACCCCGGATCCGAATTTTTCCGCCAGCGTCCCCAAAACTGCGCAGAGCAACGAGTACCCCAGCGAGCCGAGGCTTCTGCACATACCGAAATTTATATGTACCCCGCTTTCCTCCAGCTTGAAGCAAAGGGAATTTATCAAAGGCTGAAGCGCCGTCTGCCACGCGACGATCATAACGAATATGACGTAAAGCGCCGCGGACTTTCTCTCCGTAATGAATAGCGCCGCCTCCAGCGCCATGGTCAAAATCGTGCAGATCTGTGTAATTCCAATCAGCGACACTCTGCGGGAGCGGTCTGCGATGTCCGCCATGGCAGGCTGAAGGAATACCGCGATTACATTTGCAGCTGCAAGTATGATCCCTATTTCGGTGTTGGAATATCCCCGTGGAAGCAAAAACGCCGATGCGAAGCTGTTGGAAACTCCGTAAAACATCCAATACGCCGCCTGCACTCCGCCATAGCCTGCGTTCAATGTCCTCTTCAATTTTGTCCGTCCCTGCTGCATTCTATATCAATTTCTCCTGTCTTTGAAATACCACTGTTACCGTGGTGCCTTTTCCTTCCTCGCTTTCCAGCCATACGCTGCCGCCGAGGAATGCTGTGCCGTGCTTGACTATCGAAAGTCCAAGCCCCGTGCCGCCAATTTTCTTTGAGTGGCTCTTGTCCACCCGATAAAATCTCTCGAAAACGCGCTCTTCTTCGCCCTTTGGAATTCCTATTCCGGTGTCCCTGACGGTCAGAATGCATTTTCCTGCCTCATCGGTAACGCTGACCGTCACGCTGCCACCCGGCTTGTTATATTTTATCGCATTCTCGCAAAGATTATATACGATCTCATCGACGATATAATTCGGGCCCTTTACCATCGCCGGCCCGCCCCTAAGTTCCAGCTTTATGTCGTTTTGCGCAGCCTTCGGCATGAGCCGCTGAACCGTCTGAGATGCGATTTCCCAAAGGTCAGTCGTCTCATCCGTATCTTCTCCTGCCTTTTCGTCAAGGCGCGAAAGCTTCATGATGTCGTCGATGAGGCTTATGAGCCTTGCGGATTCTTCTTTTATGGTCTTGGCAAATCCCTGAACATCCTCGGCCTTCACCATTCCCGATGCCATCATGTCGGAAATTCCGTAGATAGATGTAAGCGGCGTCTTCAGCTCGTGGGAAACGTTGGATGTAAACTCCCGTCTCAGACGCTCGCCCCTCTCCCGCTGGGTGGCGTCCATTATAATCAAAATCGCGCCATTGAGCGCGCCCCTATCCTTTACGGGGCTTGCAATCATCTCGTAGGTCGCCCTTTCGCTTCGAATATATGTATGCTCGTGACTACCCGCCAGCGCCGCGCTGACCGCATTTCTGAAAGGCTCGCTCCTGTTGAGTTTCAGCACAGAGCCCTCGATCTTTTCTTCCCCTTGGGACAAGGCCCCGCCGTTTTCTGCAGCTCTTAGCATTGCAGGCGCCGCAGAATTATATGTGAGTATCTCGGCATCCTTGTCTATAATTACGATGCCCTCGCTCATGTTCTCGGTGATTATATTGAACTCTTCCCGGCTCTTTCTGAGCTTCTCCATCTGCGCCCGGATGCTGCTATTCTGCTCTCTTATTCTCGACAGCAAAGGCGCAAGCTCATCGTAGCCGTCGGATATACCCGGATTATCGAGATTGATATCGTTTATCGGCTTTGTGATAGCCTTTGCGATCCTAAACGAAATCGTAAGTCCAAGGAGCAGCACAGCCGCCAGAGCAAGTATCAATGATCCTGCCGTATCTAGCAGAAGCTGCATCCTCGATTCATGACCAACAGAAACGCGAATTATATTGCCGTCTCCGGTTTTCTTTGCATAATAGCGCATATCCTGAGCAAGAGTATAGGAAGTTCTGGTGGCAAAGCCCTCGCCTTTTTCCAGCGCCTCTTTCACTTCTGCCCGCTCCATGTGATTTTCCATCGTATGCGTATCCGCCGCGCTGTCGTATAGCACCTCTCCGGAAGAAGAAAGCAGGGTAATCCTGCTTCCGATTTTCGTATTTTCTTCTAGGGTCTCTAGATATTCTTCGCCGTCAAGGAGCCAGCCCCGCTCCACCAGCATCGCCTCGTCCGCAAGCTGCTCGTCTATCTTGTCCCCCATGTAGTCATAAATGATCTCGGTCACAAGCCCGGTGCTCACAAGCATTATGGTGATAGCAACTACCGCTATCCCCGTGAAAATCTTCTTTCGCATTTACTTTGCCCCTCCGATTCTATAGCCGATTCCGCGCACGGTTTCCACGAGGCTTCCTGCCTCTCCGAGCTTCGTTCTGAGGGTTCTGATATGTACGTCCACGGTTCTGTTTTCGCCGTCAAATTCGTAGCCCCAAATATCCTGCAAAATTTGGTCACGGGTCATTACGCTGCCCTTGCCCGCCGCAAGATAGCACAGGAGCTGAAATTCCTTTAGCGTCAGCACCACATCCTCGCCGCTTACTCTTATTATATGCTTTGCCGGATTTAGATACAGAGGCCCTATATTATATTCTCCCGTATCCTTTGCGGGCGTAGCTCTGCGCATGAGCGCCTTTACCCTTGCAATAAATTCCATGGTTCCGAAAGGCTTTGTCACATAGTCGTCGGCGCCGCCGTCAAGCCCCAAAACCTTGTCATATTCTGTGCTCTTTGCGGTAAGCATCATAATTGGCATTTCCCTCGTTTCGGCACTTGCCCGCAGCTTTTTCATCACGCTGATTCCGTCTTCCTCCGGAAGCATGATGTCCAGAATTGCCATGTCCGGCTTCTCCCCTTTCATGGCAGCCCAAAAAGCGCTCGGCGTATCAAAGCCCTTCGTTTCGAGCCCTGAATTGCTAAGCGCATAAATAACAAAATTTCTTATATTATCGTCGTCTTCAAGCAAATATATCATCAATTCGTCTCCTCGGGGTGCGAACCGGTCAGTCCGTAGATGACCCACTCCGCAATATTCGTTGCATGATCCCCTACTCTTTCAATATATTTCGCTATCATCAAAATGTCAAGTAAAAACTGTCCTTCTTGCCGACCTGTTTTTCCGCAGGCGCCGATGCTTTCTATGAGATCCTCCTTTACCTTTGCAAACAAGTCGTCAACAATGTCGTCATCGGTGATGACCTTTCGGGCTTTCTCTGCGTCTCTCTCAACAAAGGCATTTATGCTGTCGCTGAGCATTGCTGTGGCATAAGTAGCCATGTTTTTGAGATGCTGCGGATTTGGAATCTCCCTGCCGGCCATGTATTTTACGATCTCCGCGATGTCCTCCGCCTGATCTCCGATTCTCTCCATATCCGAAATCATCTTGAGCGCCGACGAAATCATCCTAAGATCCCGCGCCACCGGCTGCTGCTGAAGAAGCAGTCTCATACAAAGATCCTCGATTTCCCTTTCCATGCGGTCAATGGTCTTTTCCGACTCCTCCGCCCGCACAATCAAATTTGTCTCCTTGTCAAACAGCGCCCGCATAGCATAATTCATCGACTCCTCGCAAAGCGCACCCATTTCGATAAGCTCCGCGTTGAGCTTTTCAAGCTGCTGATCGAATCTGTTTCTCATATCATCCGAACCTCCCCGTAATGTAATCTTCCGTTCTCTTGTCCTTGGGCAAGCTGAAAAGCTGCCTCGTATCGTTAAACTCCACGACTTCTCCCAAGAGGAAAAATGCCGTCTTGTCGGAAATTCTGCTTGCCTGCTGCATATTGTGAGTTACCATAATTATAGTATAGTTTTCCGAAAGTTCCTCTGCCAAATCCTCGATTCTGGATGTCGAAATCGGGTCAAGTGCGGAAGTCGGCTCATCCATCAGCAGCACCTCCGGCTCCACCGCAAGGGCTCTTGCTATGCAAAGTCTCTGCTGCTGTCCACCGGAAAGCCCCAGCGCGCTCTTCCTTAGCCTGTCCTTTACCTCGTCCCAAATCGCCGCCCCTTTCAGCGATCTTTCAACGATTTCGTCAAGCTCCCCCTTGTTTCTTATGCCGTGGGTCCTTGGGCCGTAGGCTATGTTGTCATAAATGCTCATAGGAAACGGATTCGGTTTCTGAAATACCATTCCCACCCGCTTTCTCAGCAGGTTCACATCCATGCCGTTATATATGTCCTCGCCGTCGAGCCTTATGTCTCCTGTGATTTTGCAGCCCTCCACCAGGTCGTTCATTCTGTTCAGGGACTTCAGAAGCGTCGATTTTCCGCAGCCCGAGGGCCCGATAAATGCGGTAATTTGTTTCTCCGGAATGTCCAGATTTACATCCTTGAGGGCGTGGAAGCTTCCATAATACAAGTCCATATTGTGTATTGTCATTTTATCCATATCTATTTTCCTTTCCGCCCTGCCTTTATTTTGCCGCCAGCTTCTTCGCCGCAACACTGGAAAGGGCGTTGATTCCGATTACCAGGAACAAAAGCACCGCCGCCACCGCATAAGCCTGATTCGTATAGAGTCCCTCGGTAAGAAGCGCATATAGATGCACCGAAAGCGTGCTTGCCGAGGAAAATAGGCTCTTAGCCACAACAGGATTCGTGCCGGAGGTGAAGATCAGTGCCGCAGATTCTCCTATGATTCTTCCCGTTGCAAGGATTACGCCCGCCGCAATTCCCGGAACCGCAGATGGCAAAACTACTCGAAATACCGTCCTGAGTCTCCCCGCTCCCAGTCCGAAGCTTCCTTCTCTAAAGGTGTCAGGCACCGCCATCAATGCCTCTTCTGTTGTCCTCATTATCAGCGGCAAAATCATTATCGCAAGGGTGATAACTCCCGCAAGGAGTGTGTAGCTCCAGCCCAAGGTGATCACGAAGACGATGAAACCGAAAAGTCCGTATACAATGGATGGAATTCCGGAAAGCGTCTCCGCTGTAAGCCTTATTGCCGCCACCAGCTTGCTGCCTTTTTTTGAATATTCAACCAAATATATCGCCGCAAATACCCCAATCGGCACCGCCAGCAGAAGCGTCAGCGCCGTCATTATCAGCGTGTTTATGATCGCCGGCATCATGGACTGGTTTTCTCCGTTATATTCCCAGGAAAATATCCCCGGAAGCGCCAGATTCGGCAGTCCGTGATACAAAATATATCCTATCAGGAAAATTACCACAGCCCCGGTTATTATCACTCCCAAATTTACCAGTACAAAGAGCAGCAGCGAAAGGGGCTGATTCTTATATTTCTTCATTTTTTGTCCCCCCTCTTAACAAGCGAGAAGCATATGTTTATAAAAAGTATGAATATGAAAAGCACCACAGCCGTCGCAATCAGCGCGTCTCTGTGCATTCCCTTTGCGGCATATCCCATTTCCAGCACGATGTTTATGGTCATGGTTCTCACACCTGATGTAATGCTCTGTGGAATAACTGCCTGGTTTCCTGCTACCATAACAACCGCCATGGTTTCGCCGATTGCTCTTCCTATCCCAAGGATTATACCTGCCATGATTCCCGATTTTGCCGCAGGCACCGTGGTAAAGAACACGCTTTTTTCGTGGGTTGCTCCCAGCGCCAAGGCTCCCTCGTAATAGGACTCCGGTACTGCTCTTATGGAGGCTTCCGAAACGCTGATTATCGTCGGGAGTATCATTATTCCAAGCATGATCGACGCCGTCAGCACACCCTTTCCGCTTGTTCCCGTAAGCTGCTGAATCACCGGCACGATTACCATCAGTCCGAAAAATCCATATATAATCGAAGGGATCCCTGCCATAAGCTCGATTGCCGGTTTGAGGAGTTTGTATATATTCTTCGGGCAGAACTTTGCCATATAGATCGCACAGAGGAGGCCTATAGGAACGCCTATGATTATCGCTCCCGCCGTTACATAACAGCTTCCAACAATCATAGGCAAGATTCCGAAGTGGTTTTCAAGGGGTTTCCATACCGTACCGGTTAGGAAGTTTGCTGCACCGATTTTTCCGATGGTGGGAAGCCCCTCTGAGAATAGAAACCAGCAAATCATCAGTACGGCGAGTATGGATATGGCCCCGGAAAGCATGAATACCATTTTCATAATTGTTTCCGAATATTTTCTCATAGCCTTTGCCGTCCTTCTATATTTATTTTACTGCCGACCAGTCTGTTACTTCGCCGGTGAAGATCTGTCTGATCTCTTCGCTTGTAAGGTCGCTTGCGGTATTTTCGTTATTTACTACTACTGCGATACCGTCCATTGCGATGGTCGTTCCTTCGATGCCCTCTGCAATTTCTTCATCTTTAAGTTCTCTGGAGCTCATTCCGATGTCACATGCGCCTTCGATTGAACTTGTGATTCCTGCACCGGAGCCTGTCTGCTGAATCTCAAGGGTCACGCCGCTATAAATCGCTTTGTAAGCGTCTGCAAGTTTTTGCATAACCGGTGATACGGAAGTGGAACCTGCCAGAACGATTTTGCCTTCGAGGCCGTCTTTTGTTTCGTATTCCGCTGCGTCATCGTCGATTGTGATGTAGCCTTCTTCGGAAATGATTTCCTGACCCTGCTTGCTGAGGATGAAGCTGATGAAATCCTTTGAAAGATCCGTGAGGCTATCGTTTGTTACTACGATGAAAGGTCTTGAAACCGCGTAGTTTCCTGCTTTGATATTTTCAACCGTAGCTTCTACGCCGTCAACTTTCACTGCCTTTACGCTGTCATTGAGGGAACCCAGCGAAACATATCCGATTGCGTTCTTGTTGCCTGCTACGGTTGTCATAACTACCGAAGTGCTCTGGGAGATCTCTGCGGAGGATGTGGTGTTGTCAACATCATCAACCATGATTCCCATAAGTTCTGTAAATGCTCCTCTTGTGCCGGAGCCGTCTTCTCTTGAAATTACCGTAATTGCTGCGCTGTCTGCACTAGCATCGCCTGAATCACTGTTTCCGCAGCCTGTGAATGCCGTAAGCGCCATAATCATGCACATTGCCAAAGTTAAAATTTTCTTCATTTTGTTTTCCTCCATTCGCAAGACTTTTCTTTCAAAAGCCTTTTTTATTCTTTTCCTTTTTGCAATTTTAGTATACGGCGTCAATGTTAACTCTGAAATCGCGCTTCTGTTAAATATGCGTAAAAATTTTTTCGCCAAACTTTGTCCGCACTTTTTTATGCAATTACAATAGAAAATGGCGAAATCGCAGCAAATGATGATTTCGTGCAGCAGATTCACCATAAG
>CAVCFO010000007.1:0-75970 GCA_963601575.1 bacterium | reverse complement strand
CAATCGCCACAAGCAAAAGGCATATAACAATCGTTCCGATGTTTTCAATAATCCAGCTCATCTTTTTACCTCCTATCTTTATCTCGTCATTTTTATCTTGCTTCACCCGGCAGCTTTAGCTTATCTTACTTTACCCGGCGGTTTCAGCTTTATTTTGCTTCTTTATAAGGTCTTACAAGGTTGTAAACGATAACGCCGATAACTGCGATTGCAGCGACAAGACCTGCGATGTTCATGTTGCCGCATGCAGCCTGGCCGATCTGGTTGATTACGAGGGCGATGCAATATGCGAATCCGCACTGGTAACCGATCGCAAACCATGTCCACCCCGCGCTATTCATCTCACGCTTGATAGCGCCGATTGCCGCAAAGCACGGAGCGCACAGGAGGTTAAATACCAGGAATGCATATCCGCTTACCGGAGTAAATACGCTTGCAAGGGTCGTATAAACATCTCCTGCTGCTCCGTAGAGGATACCCATGGTGCCGACGATGTTTTCCTTTGCAACAAGTCCCGTGATGGAGGCAACTGTTGCTTCCCAGGTTCCGAATCCGAGCGGTGCGAAGATCCAGCAGATTGCGCCGCCGATTGCCGCCAGGATCGACTGGTCGAGCTCGTCTTCTGCAAGCATTCTGAAGCCCTCATCCGTAAATCCGAAGTATGATGTGAACCAGATTACGATGGTGGAAAGCAAGATGATTGTTCCGGCTTTCTTGATGAAGGACCAGCCGCGTTCCCACATCGAGCGCAGAACGTTGCCTGCTGTCGGCATGTGATATGCCGGAAGTTCCATCACGAACGGAGCAGGCTCGCCTGCGAATCTTTTTGTTTTCTTGAGCATGATGCCGGAGATTATGATGGCGGCCATGCCTACGAAGTATGCGCTCGTTGCAACCCATGCGCTGCCGCCGAAGATTGCGCCTGCAACCATTGCGATAAACGGAACCTTGGCTCCGCAAGGGATGAACGTCGTTGTCATGATTGTCATGCGGCGGTCGCGTTCATTTTCGATTGTACGCGATGCCATAACTCCCGGGATACCGCAGCCTGTGCCGATGAGCATAGGGATGAAGGATTTTCCGGAAAGACCGAATTTGCGGAAAATACGGTCGAGCACGAAAGCGATACGAGCCATGTAGCCGCATGCCTCGAGGAATGCAAGGAGCAGGAACAGCACCAGCATCTGCGGAACGAATCCGAGAACTGCACCGACTCCGGCTACGATTCCGTCAAGGATAAGCCCTGACAGCCAGTCAGCCGTACCTGCCGCTTCGAGAGCATCTCCCAGAAGTGCCGGGATGCCCGGAACCCAGATCCCATAAGTTGAGGTGTCAGGCGCTCCGTAGCTTCCTTTATATTCCGTATCAAGGAATTCTACCATTGCTAATTCGTAGTCCGCTTTTGTTACGCCGTCAACGGTTTCAACTGCGAGTGTTTCCTCATCTTCGATTTCGTATGAAACGCTTGCGTCTGCAGGAACCATAGCATCTAACTGCTCGAGCGCTGCTTTTGCCGCATCGTCGCTATAGTCTTCGCTTTCCATATCGATGGCAGAAGCGATGCTGTCGTCGCCATAAGCGTCAGCAAATGCTCCGAGGATAAGATCTGTGTCCCCGTACTGCTCTGCCGCTTTTTCGTATTGAGCTGTTCCGTTTCCGAAGAGGTGGTAGCCGTCTCCGAAAAGTCCGTCGTTTGCCCAGTCTGTAGCGGCACTTCCTACCGTAACCATTGATATGTAATAAACAAGGAACATTATCAAAGCGAAGATCGGAAGTCCGAGCCAGCGGTTTGTTACTACTCTGTCTATCTTGTCTGAATTTGTGAGGCCGTCCTTATTCTGCTTCTTGTAGCAAGCCTTGATGATCGTGCCTATATAAATGTATCTTTCGTTTGTGATGATGGATTCTGCGTCATCGTCCATTTCAGCTTCTGCGGCTTTGATGTCATTTTCGATATGCATCATTACCGTCGGCTGGATATTAAGCTGAGCGAGCACTTTCTCGTCGCGCTCGAAGATCTTGATCGCATACCATCTTTGCTGTTCTTCCGGAAGTCCGTGGATTGCGGCCTCTTCGATATGCGCGATGGCGTGTTCTACGGCCCCCGAGAAGGTATGCATCGGAATTGTCTTTCCGTTCTCAGCTGCGTCGATTGCAGCTTCTGCTGCCTCCATAACGCCTTTTCCCTTCAGTGCGGAAATTTCCATGACCTTGCAGCCAAGCTGGCGCGAAAGCTCTGCGGTATTTATCTTGTCGCCGTTTTTCTCCACGATATCCATCATGTTTACGGCAATTACTACCGGAATCCCAAGTTCTGTAAGCTGCGTGGTCAGATAAAGGTTTCTCTCAAGGTTCGTACCGTCGATGATGTTAAGAACAGCGTCAGGTCTTTCGCCTATGAGATAATTTCTTGCAACTACTTCCTCCGGTGTATATGGAGAAAGAGAGTAAATGCCGGGGAGGTCTGTGATCGTCACGTTATCGTGTTTCTTCAGCTTTCCTTCCTTCTTTTCTACTGTTACGCCCGGCCAGTTTCCGACGAACTGGTTGGATCCGGTCAGGGCATTAAACAAGGTCGTTTTGCCGCAGTTCGGATTTCCGGCCAGAGCAATTCTGATTTTTCTGTCGCTCATTTTCTTCTATTCCTCCACTTCTATCATTTCGGCATCGGCTTTTCTGATGGAAAGCTCGTAGCCTCTTACGGTCAGTTCGATCGGGTCGCCCAGAGGCGCCACTTTTCTTACATGCACGGCAGTTCCCTTGGTGATGCCCATGTCCATGATTCTGCGCTTGATTGCGCCCTCGCCGTGGAGTCTCTTTACCACGGCATCTTCGCCTACTTTTACTTCTTTTAGTGTCTTCATTATTCTTTTCCTTTCTCTTAGGGATAAATCAGTTTATATCATGATCTTTTGCGCCATTTCCTTGCTGAGGGCAACGCGCGAATCCTTGACATTGACAATCACATTTCCGCCCAGGGAGTTGACTACGGTAACGCCTGCGCCGACTACAAAGCCTAAGTTTTCCAGGTGTTTTTTTACTTCCGGACTTCCGCCGATTTTCTTGATGATATTCGCCTCTCCCCGATTTGCTAAAACTAAAGGCATCATATTTCCTCCATTCCCGCGTTTTTCGAGTTTCGCGTATTTATATTAAGTTAGTTTCTGCTAACCTGCTTGCTTTAGTTAAGGTTAGCTTTTGCTAACCCTTTTGCTGTTTTTTAGGTTAGCTTTTGCTAACCCTTCTACCTTAATTTTGGTTAGCTTTCGCTAACCACTGATATAATATACTATACCCCGTATATCCTTGTCAACACTTTTTTGAAAAATTTTATACAAAAAATAGGCAAAAAATTTCGCTAAAATTATGGGGTTTTTAAATTTTTCTTTCGGCGCTTCCGGCAAAGAGTTCCTCGGAAAGGCTTGCAAAATGTTCAGGTGCCCAGAGCTTTCGAAGTTTTTTGTATTTATACTGCTCATACCCGGCGCAGCAGCTTCCGCATCCGCATGCGACAATGAGCAGATCATAGAAAATTCCTTCCCTTGCATATTCCCAGTTTTCGCTTGCGTGCGCCTCTCTTAGAGCTCGTACATATTCCGCCCTGTCATATCGCGGGTTGCAGCCTCCGCAGTATTTGATGCCTATCGTCATATTTGTTCCTCGCCTGTTCCTCGTTTGTTCCTCGCCTGTTCCGACTTTTACCATATTTGTTATATCTTCTTATCTTTCCCCTGGATCGTCTTTTGTCCTTATCCGCTATTATATGCGGACTTAGAGCTTTCCGCAAGGACTTTTGGAGCTGCCGCGCTTTGCTGCATGAAAATCTTCTTGAAATGGGAGTTTCTTTGTGCTAACATAAAGGTGATTTTTATGGAGGTAGCATATGGCAATACAAGAATCCGGCGAAATGTACCTGGAAACAATTTTAGTTTTATCCAAGACTCATCCCACCGTTCGTGCGATCGATATCAGCGAAGAAATGGGCTTTAGCAAGCCCAGCGTCAGTCGCGCCCTCGCAATTCTCAAAAGTGACGGATATGTTGCATCCGATGCAAACGGATATCTGGCTCTGACCGATTCCGGCAGGGAAATTGCCGAAAAGATATATGAGCGGCACACCTTGCTGTCGCAGTTTCTGATTAGCCTTGGCGTTGACCCGGAGGTTGCGGCAGAGGATGCCTGCAAGATGGAGCATCACATCAGCGACCAGTCCTTCGAGGCGCTGAAGCGCTACGCAAGGCAGCAATTTTCTAAGTAATTCTAAGCATGGGCGATGCAAATTCCGGTCCTCGCACGAGAACCGGAATTTGTGCCCCCTTAACAGTCTACCCACTCAATTTCCTGTTCAACCTGCCAAAATGTTTTTCCGTCAAATATAGGAGCATTCTGAA
The DNA here is from genome assembly GCA_963601575.1 of bacterium. Lineage (GTDB taxonomy): Bacteria > Bacillota > Clostridia > Peptostreptococcales > Anaerovoracaceae > CAG-238. The sequence continues at coordinate 71,579 of CAVCFO010000007.1, read as the reverse complement.
ACTCCTCTTGCCCTTCGCTGAGTGACTTGCCATTGTATTCCCAAATGTACCCATCTTTTGCCGGTTCGCACTGGAATACTTCCATATGCACTTTGTCTTCCACTACGTATCCCTGAAACCAATATTTAACCTTGTCATAAATAAAAACAATATCTTGACAGGTATATATAGTATCTATGAATTCATTAGGATTTCCGTTTATCATAGCTTAATCCCCCTAAAATATTTTTTATATTTCCTTGCCATTTCATCCGGCAAAAGCTTCGCAGGCGATCGAACAAAGGAGCCTGTTGCATTCCTGCTAAATCGTTCATCGTATGTGTGATAATGCAAGACTGGAGTATGATTATCTCCAGTGAGTGTTTTTTCAGGATGATAAGCAATTTCCATTTTCAATGCGTGACTATCATCATATATTCTCATTTCATGAAAAGTTCCGTCGGGTTTTAATTTTATGTAAGCGTTGCTTGAATGTGAAGATTCCGGCAATCCGTGCTTTCCACTGCCTTCCATTCCTTTTAATACTTTTATTCCATGAAGCTTCCCATCTGCCGAAAAATCAGTATCTACCTCATAGCTATAGGCTACAGAATTTCCTGCTGCGTATGTACCTCTTCCGTCCATTTATTTTGCCCCCCTTTCTCGATGACAAATAATCGACATAAACAATCTCGCCTGTCATTTCGGGGAACGGTTTATCAAATACAATAATCTTGCTTGGCTTAATTCGCTCCAGCATCTCATTGTATCCACGCATAAAGTTTCTCTTGTTGTTCTTGCAGCCCAAGGTGCCGACAGCTACAATGCTGCCCTTTTCAATTCCGTCGAAGCAAAATTCAAAGCTCCTCGGCGTGCTCCAGCTTACTGTCGGAATAACGGTTAATCCTTTTCCGAAAGGTGCTAAAATGACTTTACCGTATGTCGAATAGCAATATTCGGAGAGAAATGCCTTGATGATTCTTTTATCAATTTTCAAGGTGTTTTTTCTTTTTTAAGGCAATCAATTTGCATCACGTCCTTTCTCAATAAGCTCAATATCAGCTACGGATAATTTCGAGCAAATCCGCATAGTAATACGTTTTGTTTTTTTTCTTATTGTCCGTATATAATATTCTGTTTTCAACAAGAAGTTTTAAGCATCTGTTTGCCGTTGTAGTCGGAACTGATGTTATTTCGGATATTTGTTTTGCCGTAACAACAGGAAAGCTATATAACGCATTTACAACCTCAACCATATTTGAAGAACGGGACAAATTACAAGCTACCTCCAGATGATTGCTATAGAGGCTGTTTATCTCTGTTATTATTTTAATATACTTGTCACATTGTTTTGTTACGGTAGACAAGAAAAATCTTATCCATTCGTTCCAATCTCCTTGAGTTCTGATATTATTTAGCAAATTGTAATAACGGATTTTATCATGTTCCAGTGCCTCGCTTATAAAGAAGCACGGCAGTTCGATTTGGTTCTGATGGAATAAATACATCGGTATCAGCATTCTGCCCACACGACCGTTACCGTCCATGAACGGATGTATCGTTTCAAATTGCGCATGTATAATCGCAGTTCTGACAAGTGGACGAAAATTATCGGTTGGATTGTTGATGTAATCTATAAGATTATTCATCAGATCAGGAACTTCCTCCGCTACAGGTGGTACAAAGGTAATCGAGTGAGATTTATCATTTTTCCCGATATAGTTTTGGCCTTTTCTGTATGCACCGATTAGTTCCGGCTTTCTTACATTGCCAATCATCAAAGCTTTGTGAATGTCAAAGAAAAATTGATTCGAAAACTTATTTCTCGTCAACATATCGTAACCTTGCGCTGTGGCGATATGGTAGTTCCTAACTTCATTGAGATTCTTATCCTTATCGTTTGGAACGACTTGGTTTACTAACACACCGTCTAAAGTGGCTTGCGTTCCCTCAAGCATTGAAGAAGCAAGTGCTTCTTTTTGCTGAAGTGTAGGCATAAACCACGAGCTGTCAAGCTTACTGTCTTTAATTTTTTCTTTGTATACCTCTAGCTTTGTAGATGCATCAATTAGCTCATCAATAAAATATGTTTGGTCAACAATGCCTTCCTTAAGAGGCAATAGTCCGGCGTTAAATGCTTTCTCCATATTTCATACCTCCTTCATATCATATCTTTTCCTTCATTTGCGATTATATCGTCTATAGAACCATTTGTCAAGTATTTTGGTTCTATAAATGCAAATTTGGCGCTATTAGCTCCATTTTCGATAGTAAATCACTTTTTATATAAAAATGAGACCCTGATATTTCGTCGTCAGAGCCTCATTTCGTGATCGCAATTCGTTCGTTCTATCGATATTTTATTTATACTCTTTCAACCTTGATTCCGGTCTTGTGTCCGTTCAGGTCGTAGGTGTTTTCGCAAATGCCGTCTTTAAGTTCAAGGGCAAGGGTTTCGCCCTTGATGTAGTCAGCGTGTTTTGCGATTGCTGCCTTTACCGCATTGTCTGCGCAAACCGTGACTACGATATTGTCCATCATCTCGTAGTCAGATTGCTTGCGCAGCTGCTGAACCTTGGAAATAAGCTCTCTTGCAAGTCCCTCGTCGATAAGCTCAGGTGTGAGCGTTGTGTCGAGGATGGTAAAGATATTGTTTTCCATCGCCACCGCAAAGCCTTCTTTTGCGCTGATTCTGATATCCAGATAATCCTTGGTAATTTCAAAATCTTCGCCCTCAAGGTTCATGGTAACCTTGCCCTCAGCCTCGACTTTCTCAACAAATTCCTTAGGATCGGCCTTTGCAACCGCAGCTCCGAAAGCCTTGATCTTTGCGCCCAGAACAGGACCTGCCGCCTTGAAATTTGGCTTCAGCGAGAAATTCATATATTTGTCAAGATCTTTTTCAAATACCACTTTCTTGACATTGAGTTCTTCTTCAATCAAAGGCGTAAGGTCGCCGATAAGCGCCTCGTATTTTCCGTCAACGAGAACCTCCGAAAGCGGCTGTCTTACCTTGATTCTTTCCTTTTCGCGGGTTCCTCTGCCCAAGGTTACAAGTGCTCTTACGATGTCCATTCTTTCCTCGACGCTGCTGTCTATAAGCTCCATGTTCGCCTTAGGGAAGTATGCGATATGAACGGTATCTTCTCCCGTGAGGTCTGTGTAAATCTCGTCTGAGATGAACGGCGCAATCGGAGCGATGAGTCTTGCCACGCCTACGAGGATTTCGTAAGTCGTCGCATAAACGCTCTTTTTGTCCTCTGTCATTTCCTCCGCATAGAATCTGCGGCGGGCGCGTCTTATGTACCAGTTTGAAAGGTCTTCCGTGACAAACTCGGTGATGGCTCTGACGGTCTTCATGTGGTCATAATCGTCCATATATTCCGTAACGTCTGCCACAAGCTTGTTATATTTGCTGAGGATCCAGCGGTCAAGCTCCGGTCTTTTTGCGTAGGTAGCATCGAATTTTCTCGGATCGATATCGTCCTGGTTCGCATAAAGCACGAAGAAATTATATACGTTTCTGAGGGTTCCGAAGAACTTGCTTACCGTGTCCGAAAGTCCCTCCTCGTCAAATTTGGTCGGAGTCCATGCCGGTGAAACAGAGAGCAGATACCATCTTGTGGCATCGGCGCCGTATTTATCCAGCATCTCAAAAGGCGAAACGGTGTTGCCTTTGTGCTTGGACATCTTCTTGCCTTCTTTGTCGAGGATCAGGTCGTTTACCAAAACATTCCGGTAAGGCGCGCAGCCCTTTACAATAGTGGAAACTGCCATAAGCGAGTAGAACCAGCCTCTTGTCTGGTCGATACCCTCGCAGATGAAGTCCGCCGGGAACAGCTCGTCGAAGTCGTCCTTGTGTTCAAACGGATAGTGCCACTGAGCGAAAGGCATGGAGCCTGAGTCGAACCAGCAGTCCATAACCTCCGGGATCCTGTGCATTACGCCGCCGCATTCCGGACAGGTAAGCGTCACATCGTCCACATAAGGTCTGTGCAGCTCGATGCTTTCGTCGATCTTTTCGTTAGCAAGCTCCACAAGTTCCTTGCGGGAGCCTACGCAGTGCAGGTGTCCGCATTCGCATCTCCAGATAGGAATCGGAGTTCCCCAGTATCTTGAACGGGAAATTGCCCAGTCCTTGACCTCTGCCAGCCAGTTTCCGAAACGCTTTTCCCCTACAAAATCAGGGTGCCAGCTTACGGTGTTATTGTTTGCAACAAGCTGATCCTTGAGCTTGCTCATCTCGATGTACCATGACGGTTTTGCGTAATAAACCAGCGGCGTATCGCATCTCCAGCAGTGCGGATAATTATGCTCTAATTTCTCTTTTTTGTAAATTTTATCGCCTGCAGCGAGGTATTTGATGATCTGTACATCAAGTCCTTCTTCCATTACGAAATGACCTTTCCACGGGGTCTTAGTATATTCGCCTCTTTCGTCCACAGGCTGAAGCACCGCAAGGTTATATTTGCGGCCGCACTGATAGTCGTCTTCACCGAAAGCCGGGGCGGTATGAACGATTCCTGTACCGTCTTCCGTGGAAACATAGTCCATGCAGGTTACGATAAAGGCGTTCTTGCCTTTTTCCGGAACGCAGAATGGCATGAGCTGTTCGTATTCCCAGTATTCCATCTGGCTGCCCTTGAGTTCTTCGAGGACCTCGTACTCGTCCTTTCCGAGAACCTTTGCGGCAAGTCCTTTTGCAAGATAAAAGATGCTTTCCGCGTTGTCCCCTGAGGTCATCTTAACCTTTACATAGTCGATATCAGGGCCTACAGTGAGGGCGATGTTGGAAGCCAGTGTCCAAGGAGTGGTCGTCCACGCGAGGAAATACTCGTTTTCCGTGCCTTTTTTCTTGAATTTGCAGGTAAGCGTGTTTACCTTTACCATTTTATACCCTTGCGCAACCTCGTGTGAAGCAAGTCCCGTTCCGCATCTTGGGCAGTACGGCAGGATCTTATAGCCCTCGTAAATGAGGCCCTTGTCGAATGCCTGTCTCAGAATCCACCAGCCCGTTTCGATATAGTCGTTGTCCAGGGTGATATATGGGTTATCCATGTCTGCCATATATGCCATGCGGTCTGACATTTCCGTCCACATGCTTGTGTAGGTGAAAACGGATTCCCGGCATTTTTCGTTAAATTCCTTGATTCCGTAGGCTTCGATGTCCTGTTTGCCGGAAAAGCCAAGCTGCTTTTCAACTTCGATTTCTACAGGCAGTCCGTGGGTATCCCAGCCGCCTTTTCTCTTTACCTGGTAGCCCTGCATGGTCTTGTAGCGGTTGATGGAGTCCTTGAGGGTTCTTGCCATAACATGGTGGATGCCCGGCTTGCCGTTTGCCGTAGGAGGCCCCTCGTAGAATACAAAGGACGGTGCGCCGTCTCTTGCCGTCACGCATTTGTGGAGCAAATCCTCTTCTTTCCATTTTGCCACTTGCTCGTTTTGCACTTCGCTAACGGGCTTTTCTGATAATTTCTTAAACATATCTTTATATCTTTCCTTTCTTCGCTCGTTTTTTCGGAAAAAAATCCCTAAACCAAGCGATTGCATTGATTTAGGGACGATTATACATAAACCGCGGTACCACCCTAATTGCGAGCCTCTATCAAGGCCGCCTCTCTTTAGTGTGTCAGGCTCCGGAGTGATATTCACCTGCGGCGCTGCCACAGTCCTCTCAGCGTGTGCCTGCCGCGTCTTTGCGGACATAGGGCACTCGGACTGCTCTCTGTAAGGCTCTTACACCGGGCTACTGGTTCCTTCACTGCCCGAATATTTATTTACCAAATCATTTTACTTGCCTTTCGGGTAAAAGTCAAGAGAAAAAATGTTTCGTGCTAAAGCTTTCGTGATTCGTGATTTCGTGATTTTTCGTTATTTCGTGCTTGGCTTTCGTATTTCAAATTGGCTGATTCCACAAAAGCTTTGATTTCAAGGCATTTCTACATTATTTACTTATTATACACAATCCATCCGCTCTGACCACAAATTTGCCATACACTCGCAGGGAGTTGAGTTGCCGGATTTCACCGTCTCGACCTGGTATCCGGTCATCATTTCTTTGCGCTTTCTTCTAATTCCAGCATAAATTTATCGAAGTCAGACATGAACAATCTGTCCTGGATGATACGGTATTTTTCAAATTCTGTCTCAGCATGAAGCTTTGCAATTTCTGCGGACACCTTGCCTGCGTCCTGCAAAATGCCATAATCAAACATTTCGATGAAGCTGTTGAGTCTCTTTTCCCAGTCCTGCATCGTAAGCGGAATATGCCGTAATGTCATGTTTTCTGCGAAATCCAGGTATGCAGTAACCATACGGTTCAGCTGCTTCATTTCATCCTGGCTCAAATAATTCTTAGCAATCGTAACATCACTTTTCTTGATCTTTCCATCAGGAGCATCTGCCCAAGTGGTTAATCCCATATGCTCCTTTGTATGATCGGCTCTTTCCACGATCAGCTCAGCTGCCGTATGTCCATGAACTGCGTAATGCATTTTATTCTGAACGGTCGCATAAAATCTTCTCGTTGTGGCAGCATTTTTGTCATAGTCAATGGCTGTAGCATACAGGTCGGTGATCTTCTGATAAAACTTTCTTTCGCTGGCACGGATTTCACGGATACGCTCTAACTGCTCATCGAAATACTTCTCTGTCAGATACGTTCCTCGTTTCAGGCGCTCGTCATCCATAACCCAGCCTTTGATGGTGTAGTCCTTTGCAATCTGATTTACCCATTTACGGAACTGAACCGCACGCTCGGAATTCACCTTAAAGCCTACGGCGATGATCATCTCCAGGGAATAGTGATTTGTGCTGTAGCTTTTTCCATCAGTGGCAGTTATCCGAAATTTTCGGATAACTGAATCCTCCTGCAATTCACTGTCGTTAAATATTTTTTTGACATGATAATTTATGGTCCGAACATCCACATCATACAAGGTGGCCATCATCTTCTGCGTCAACCATATATTTTCATCCTCGTAGCGCATCTCAATACTGTCCTGCTGATCGCCTACAGAGGCGACATAGGTTAAATATTCCGCTGCGCTGGAACGGATGGTTATCTCATCTTTTTTCTTTGCCAAATAAAATGCCTCCCTTCTATGGTAATTTGAAAGCCTAGCCTCCGCCGGATTGCGGGTGCCTCGCTTGCTGACAATATAAACCAGAATTCAAAAAATGTCAATAACTCCTTCGGATTTCGGAGGAGTTTTATGAATCAAATGTGATAATATCTTAGTATAACGAATCTGATTTTGTCCCAATAGCAAAAAACTAATAACTCGTGTATACCATCTCCTCGGAAGTGGTCAAAATCAGAAAGGTTGAACTCAGAATGAAGAAGCACCGGTAATCCGGTGCTAATCTTTCAAAAAAAATTGGGACATTTTCAAATTCGCTTGATAGGTCAAGGAAGTAAAAGGCGCGGCCCGTATGGCTCGCAGGCTGCGCCCTGTGTGGTATATTCATTCTAAATCCAGTATGGGTTGTAACGGTCATGGCAGCGGTGGCGTTTAATTGCGGCACTGTGCGGCTTGAATTTTTCCTATAACTATTTTGCTATGTCCTTATTCCTATATTTCTTCAACCTTGTAAATTGTATATCCCGCTTCTCTTGCAATTTCTGCAAATGCTTCGAACTTTCTGTCTGTTACACTTTCCGCAGAAAATTCTTGAATGGCACTAATATTTGCTGCGTTGACATCCCTCTGGATTTCTTGAATTAAATTTTTTCTATATGTTATAACCTCCTTAATTGGGTTATCTTTATATTTGAAAATATACTGTTCATTTCTTGCATTTTCATTTCTTGTAGTCATTTTTATTCACCTTTAATAAATAAATTTTGAAATAGCGTTTATTTGAATTTTTCGCCATCAACTCTTACTCTAGGCTAACCCACATGGCAGGACGGACACCTACGTCTAATTCAACATATCCGTCGCTTGTGCTGATAAATCCATCCGGACTTACACATGCAGATATGCTCTGATAAACGCCCGGGGTTCGTAACCACCACCAACAATTATCCTCACTTAAACCTTCACAACGCCCTTGAGCATAGGCGGTTGGATATCCCTTTCTCTTTTCGTCGCTTGAAAAATACTTTTCAACTTCATTTATGCTAAGAAAAAATATTTTATCTTCTGTGTCTTCGCCACCATCTGTGTTGTTGTTAATAGCCTGCGTTTTTATTTTTACATTTTCAATCAGATTAGATTCTTTCTCGTCAAATGCACTATTATAAAAATTTTCATTCAGCCATGCTCTCAACGAGCAGGTTGACCATGTAACACCTCCTGCTATCACGCTATAAGGCTCACAGTCTAACACATGTTTAGAGATTAGAAGCATTTTACCGTTTTTCTTATCCAAGGCAATCCATTCTATACTCTCTTTTCCATTGGATTCATCATTATCCTGCTCATAGGTTCCTAATTTAATAGTGTCGCCAACCTCTGTATCCCTAAAACTTTCTTTCATATAATCCATATAAATTTCTAACATTTTACTCTCGGAATCTTTGTATCCATCAAGGGCATTCAATGTTTCGTATGCTTCAATATACTTGCCTTCATCTATCAATGTTAGCGCTCTATCGTAATGCTTATTTGGGATTACTACTTTTACAACGCTCATAATGGCTACAGCGCATATGCAAATAATCGGTATGGCAATTCTAAGAATTTTTTTCATCTTTATTTTGGCTTGCTCTGTCGCTATTTTATGCGTTTCTAATTTCGTTTTCATGTTTTTTACCGTTTCTTGAACAACATCAGCCCGCATATCTGCGTCCTTCCACCCTGATATGCTTCTTAATTGCTCAATGGCAGCCTCTTTAACGCTGATACTATCGTTCTGCAGAAGCCTAAGAGCATCTTCGTAAATTTTATTTTTGCGACACTCCTCAGCTTTTTCATAGCTTTTTGACATTTTCTCAGCAGAATCTCTATATCCTAAACATTCAGTAAATGCCTGTGCCACAAGCTCATACTCAGCTTGAGTTTTTGCCTTTTCAAAATTCTTCATAGCCTTATCATATAGTTTTCCAAGGTATGTTTGCTCTGCATAGCCGTTAAGTTCTGCTTTCAATGTTTCATCTCCAAATCTAACAGCCTTGGCAAAGTTGTTACTCTCTGCAATCGATTCTTCGCAATCCTTGAGTTCCTCTCTTTTACGCACTCCCAGTTCTGCCATCAGCTTGCCGAGATAGGCTTCAGCGCATTCCGGGTCGAGATCCAGCACTCTTTCGCAGTATTTGTCGGCTTCTTTCCAGTTACCGTCCTCGAGGAACATGAAGGCGCGCTTTAGAAGCGGCTGTGTGTTCGCATTTCCGGAGCTTACGACTACCGTTTCCTTGACGGCTTGCGTAGGCTCCTCAGTGCCTACGATTTTCTTTATGCCGCGAATGAGGTCCTGCATGAAGCCGAGCTTGCTCATGTCCTGCGCCTGCAAATGGGAAAACTCCTCCGGCAAATCATATGGATCCATATCGCGGTATGCCGGAATCAGCATTTTCTTCGCACCGTTTCGAATGAGGGCGAGGTATCTGCTCCATTCGTTCTTTACCCATACGGCATTGAAGTATTCAGGTTTCGTACCGATAACGACCATGACCTTTGCGGAATTTAGAGCTGCGAATATGTACGGTTCGTAGGCTGTTCCGAGTTTATCTTCCAATGTGATCCGGCTGAAGAATACCTTGAAACCCTCTTGCGTGAGCTGATGATAGAGGTCGTTTGCAAGCACGCTGTCCTGCGTTCTTCTGCCGTTGTTATCGGTTTCCTTGTAGCAGATGAAAACATCGAACGGCTCTTCTTTTTGAGAAATTGCGAGGATTCCCTTTTGAATTTCGTTGATTGCCGCGGCTTCTTCCTCGTAAATCGTTTTTTGCGTGGTGTCAGCATATTTCAAGGCGGATTTATAGTTATCGTCGTCAAAAATTGAGGTAAACTGGGCGCGGTTTACCGTCGGTACGCGTTTATGCGTTGCCGGATCTTCCACATATTCGATGCCGTACCTACAAAGCACGAGCGACCAATATACTTCTGCATCCGTGCTGTCTTCGTTGAGAATCTGTTCGTAGATTCCCATTGCCTTGTCATAATCATTGTTTCTTCTGAAATGGTTTGCTCTGTCATATAAGTTTGCTTTTTTGTCATCGTCAAGGCGCGGAAGCGTCTGCTTCGTTCCGCAGGAATCGCAGATACCTACGGTATCGCCTTGGTTAAATTCGATTGTGCCGCCGCACATTTTGCATTTAAATATTGCCATTTTCTTTTTCTCCTATCTTTTCGTTTTTCTGTATTTTTGCTATATCTATATTATTTCAACGCTTTGCACTTCTTGTTTCTTTCTTCAATCAGCACCAACAGTTCGTCTGCGAGTTTTTGCATGTTTTCATTTTCTTCGGTTACCGCAGTCTCAAACTCATGGAATTTCAGGGTTATCTGGGATTCCAGCCCTGCAAGGGCTTCCACCGACATCGGGTCGGAGTAGCGGACTGCTTCGTATACTTTCTTTGCGGCAGCTTTTGCTCCTTCTGTCTGTGCTTTTGCAAGCAGGCTTTCGGCGTCTGCCGTGAGCAGCTTAATGAATACAGTCTGTTCCTTGACACGCTTTCCGGTTTCCTGTACGAGATCCGCCGCGGCGCTGGCTTTGATGACCGCCACCGCCGTAAGTCCCAGAAGCAACGCGCAGGCTATAATCCCTGCCCAGTTCGGAACATTGGGAATCGCCATGCAAGCTGCCCCCGCTATCATAGAAAGTATAAGCGTCGCATAGCTCAGGGTGAACAGCGGCAGATTCAAAAATAATTTTTCCGCGCTGCCGGCTTTCATAGCCATGTTGGCACAAAGGAGCTGTCTGATAAATGTCAGTGTAATCAGCGCATATCCCGACCAAAATGCCCCGTCAAACTTGCTCATTCCGGCGACTTCACCGGGAGATGCGAATGCAATAACATTGAATATAGCCAGCAGCACAGCCCATGCCGCAAAATATTTCTTAAAGTATTTGTTTTTCATTTTCTTTTCTCCTCGTATTTTCACCTATTCTCGCCTGCTAAAGTTTTTCGCCGCATTCCGGGCAGAATTTCGCCCCTGCCGCAAGGGTGTTTCCACACTTCGGACATAGGGTTTCTAATCTTTGTCCGCATTCCGGACAGAATTTTCCTTTCGGAACCGTTTTGCCGCAGGATGGACAAATCATTTCGTCATTTGGTTTCTGCACTTCGATTTTGCTGCCGCATTCTGAGCAGAATTTGCTGCCTGCCGGGATGCTTGCGCCGCATGCCGGGCAGCTTGCCGTCGCCGGAGCAGCTGATGCTCCCTGATTCGCTGTTCCGTCAAGGTTACCGAACATATCGCCCATCTGACCACCGAAAAGCCCCGCCGCTTTCAATCCTATTCCAAGTCCGACGATATCACTCATGGCAGAGCCGCCACCGCCGCCGTTTCCGCCCATGTTGCCGATCCCTTCCGCATAAGCCTTTTGCACTTCAGCCTGGATGATATCCTTCTGGTTATACCCTTGAGCGCGCATGATTTCGGCCTCAGCAAGTCCTGTGGCTTTCTTTGCCATCGCTTCCGCCTGTGCTTCGATTACCGTTCTCTCTGCCTGTCTCTTTGCAACCTCTGTCTGGGTGGCCTGGCGTTCAAGCTCCGCAGCACGGGCAGCTGCGGTTATCTCTGCTTCTGCCTGTGCCTTCGTCGTCTTGATATCTCGTTCTGCCTGAATCATTCTCTGCTGCAGGGAAACTGCATAAAGTTCTCTGATTTTCTTGAAGTTCGGGTCTTCCTCCGGCAGAACCACCGTTGTCAGATAAAACTGGGGAATCGTGATTCCGTATTCCTCAAATTCCGGCAAAATCTTTTGGTGAAGTTCCCTGCCCACCTCGTTCAGATGCTCGTCCACTTCGAGGATGTTGATATTTAGCGCTTTTATAACCGTTGACAGGGTGGTTTTTACCGCTGTGGAAATAACGGGCCTGAAGGAATTTTGAATTGATTTTGTAAATTCCGTGCCTTCGTTTTCCCATGCGATGCCTTTCATGGTGCCAACCAGCTTGATGAGGAGTTTTCTGCTGTCTGAAACCTGCATATTCATGGAGCCGCTTGCTCCAAGTTCCAGCGGCACGCCGGATGCCGGGTCGATGTATCTGACTTTCGAGTCCGTTCCCCATTTCAAGCCCATCTGGATGGATTTGTTGATAAAATACACTTCGCAGTGGAAAGGCGTCCGGTCGCCTGTTGTCCGTTTGAGGAATCTGCCGATTTGCGGGATATTCTCCGTTTCGAGGGTGTATCTTCCTGCTCCGAACAAGTCCAGCGCCTGTCCGTTCATAAAGAATATCGCTTCCTGTGATTCGTGGACAATTAGCTGGGTCAGGCTGTTAAAGTCCTCGCTGGGGTGTTTCCAGATAAATGTACTGTTGTCTCCCTCGTATTTGATTATTTCTGCAATTTGCGCCATAAAATCTACCTCCAATTCAAACAAACAGGGAATTTTTGCATCAAAAAACCATTTTCCGCGAAATCATAGCTGATTCCGCAAAAAATGGTTCGATTTTATATTTTCTTGCTCTTCGAATGCCGCGATGTGAGAGTTTTTCGCTACCGGAAAACAGCAGTCTTACGGCTGCTCTGCTCTGCTCTGCTCTGCTCTGCTCTGCTCTGCTCTGCTCTGCTAAAAGATTTTCCCACCGCTTCGCACTCCCTGTCAACTCTTTTGGTTAAATTATACGAAAATTTTGTCAAAAAAGCAAGAAGAGATAATAAAAATTAGGATAATCTACGATGAATCATAAATTATCCTAATTTTTTATGCCGATGTTTATATTTTAGCACTCTGCTGCTTCGAACTCCAGTGTTTCCTCCGGTCTTCTGTAGGTGATCAGATCCTCCGCAATTTCGTGAGCTGCGATGGAGACAGGTCTGTCAATGTCAACGTCTGTGAGAATCGGCTTTCCGTCGATGATGTCTCTTGCTCTCTTTGCGGCCAAAATCACCAGTGTATATCTGCTGTCCGCTTTTTTTCTGATTTCGTTAATGGATGGATATAACATTATTCTTCCTCCTTATACCTTTTTACCAGTTCCTCCGCCGTGATGGTGACCTTTGAATGTTCCGCGATTACGATGGATTTTACCCTCGAAACTGCCTCGTCAAGTTCGCCATTTACGACGCAGTAGTCATATTTTTCAATAAACGACAGCTCCTTGAGCGTTTCGCCAAGCCTCATTTCGATGGCTTCCGCGGATTCCGTTCCGCGACCTGTGAGCCTCTTGCGAAGCTCTGCCATTGACGGCGGCAAAATAAAGATAAATACTCCGCCTGGGTAATTTTCTTTCACTTTCAAAGCTCCCTGAATGTCAATTTCCAATATGACATCGACTCCCTGCGCGAGCTTTTCGATGACCGGTTCTTTCGGCGTGCCGTAGCGTCTGCCATAAACCTCCGCGTGTTCCAGAAATCCGTCTCTATTTATTCTGTCAACAAATTCGTCCTCGTTTACAAAATAATAGTGTACGCCGTGAATCTCTCCCTCTCGGGGCGCTCTGGTGGTCATGGACACCGACAGCTGAAGGTCAGTCTGCTTGAGAAGTTCCTTGCAAATTGTGCCTTTGCCTGCTCCCGAAGGTCCGGAAAGGATAAATAGTTTTCCTGAAATGTGCGTGTTTAAATTCATCAAAAGCCTCTACTTTTTGCATTTTGTCATTGGTTTTGCTAACTCTGAAAAAATATTTTATCACAGTTTTGCGGATTTTTCAAGTTTTTATTATTCGATATTCTGAACCTGCTCACGGATCTTCTCTATTTCGCTTTTGATTTCAAGCATATAGCCGGTTATGGTTATGTCGTTTGCCTTGGAGCCGATGGTATTTGCCTCCCGGTTCATCTCCTGCACAAGGAAGTCAAGCTTCTTGCCATCCGGCTGCGTGCTCTTTGTGATGATGTTTTCCAGCTGGGATAGATGGCTGCCAAGGCGGGTAATTTCTTCGTCTATGGCGCATTTGTCCGCAAAGATTGCCGCTTCCACGAGGATTCTGTCCTCTGGCACTTCCACGCTGCCGCCGATAAGCTCGGTGATGCGTTCCCTGAGTTTTGCGGTGTAGTAAGCGGAAACCTGCGGCGCTCTTTGGGCTATCTTATCGAGAATTTCTTTGATATGATGGCCCTTTGCGATCAAGTCTTCCGCCAGCTTTTCTCCCTCGACTTTCCGCATTTTTTCCAGGTTTATCGCCGCCTCGGAAACCGGAATGAGTATCGCTTTTGTGATTTCTTCCTCGTCCTCGACGTCGGGAATTGCTTTCATTACGTCAGGAAGCCCTGCCAGAAATTGCAGGGTGATGTCGCCTTCCACCGCGAACTCTTTGCGAAGTTCCAAAAGGTTCTCATAGTACTGCTTTGCAAGCATGGTGTTCAGCTTGATGTTCACATCGTTTTCGGTGATATTTTCCACCATGATGGAAACATCCACCTTGCCCCGTCTGATGCGCTCCTTTACGGCATTCTTTACCTTGTCCTCCGCAAAGCCGTAGCGGCGGGGCATTTTGACGGAAATGTCGGAATATCTGTGGTTCACGGATTTGATTTCCACGGTGATATTGCGCTTTCCGTCGGTATATTCGCTTCTTCCGAAGCCTGTCATGCTCTTGATCATACCAATTTACCTCGTTTCTTTTCGTATTTTTGTATGATTCCGAATACTATTGTACTAAAAATTCGGCCGCGTTGCAAGGTTTGGTTTACTTTGGGCGAATAATGAGATATAATTTTGAGAAGAAAAACATTTCAGGAGATATTTATGGCATTTGACGGCATTGTTACCCGAGCGATGATTCGGGAACTTAACGAAAAAATTTTATACGGAAAAATCGAAAAGGTTTATCAGCCTGAGGCAGATGAGCTGGTTTTTCATATACACACAAAAAACGGCAATCTGAAACTGCTGGCTTCGGCAGGTTCCGCCCACGCAAGGCTCGGTTTTATCACGGAAAACCCGGTGAATCCCCCGGCGCCTCTGGCATTCTGCATGCTGCTGCGAAAGCACCTGCAAGGGGGACGTATTACGGAGATTTCCCAAAAAGGCTCTGAGCGAATCATCGAAATTTCGCTGGAAACCTTGAACGAGCTTGGGTTTACCATGTCGAAGAAGCTGATTTTCGAGATTATGGGAAAACACAGCAACATCACCCTGGTGGATATCGCAAGCGGCAAAATCATCGACTCCATAAAGCGGGTGAGCTTTGATGTAAACAGAGTCCGGCAGATTCTTCCGGGCATGATATACGAATACCCGCCGGAGCAAGACAAGATTCCTTTCAGCGAAATCACAGCGGAGCAGCTAGAGACGCTCCCAGCCGATGGCAAGTCGATTCTGCGAGCGGCAGGGGGCATTTCCCCCGCCTTTGCGGAGGAACTTGCGCTGAGAGGTGGCAAGGCTCGCAGCGAGTATCTTTCCTCGGTCCTCGAAGCGATAGATACGGGGGATTTCGGCGAATCCGGCGGGGCTCGGGTCTATGTGGACGGAAACGGCGTTCCCATTGATTTTTATGCTTTTCCTCTTTCGCAGCTCGAAGAAAGCTGCGCAGTCCTGACCTTTGCCAGCCTCAGCAAAGCGATGGAATTTTATTTCGGGAAAAAGGCTTCCTCAAACCAGGGGCGCCAGAAGTCCCACGATTTGATAAAGTCCGTAAACGCCCAGCTCGACAAGATGTATCTGAAAAAAAAGCGGCTTTCTGAGGATCTTTTGCGGGCGGAAAACTCCGAGGACCTAAGGCTTTTCGGGGAGCTTCTTACCGCAAATCTTCATCTTGTTGCTCCCGGCGCAAAGTCCGTGGAGGTAACCAACTATTACGACGGCTCAAAGGTCAGCATTCCCCTCGATGTGAAGCTCAGCCCGTCGAAAAACGCCCAGCGGTATTTCAAAAAATACGGCAAGGCGAAAACCGCTATCAAAGAAAAACAAATTCAGCTCGCAGAAAACGATGAGGAGATAAAATACCTGGAATCCGTCCTTTCTTTCCTTGAAAATACCGAGGATGTGGCTGAAATCGAAAGCCTCCGGGCAGAACTTGTGGAAACCGGCTATGTCCGCCGGCGCAAACAGGCAGGTGGCTTCAAGGAAAAGAAATATAAGCCTGCGCCTTATCGCTACACCCTTTCAAACGGCATGGGTGTTCTGGTGGGCAGGAACAACAAGGAAAACGATTATCTGACCTTCAAACTTGCCGGAAACAAGGATTTGTGGCTCCATACAAAGGATATCCCCGGTTCCCACGTTATCGTCGAGAGCGCAGGGGCAGAGCTTGACGAGGCGAGCATCTGGGAAGCCGCCGCAATCGCCGCATATCACAGCAAGGCTCGCACCTCGGAGAACGTTCCGGTGGACTATGTTCCGATAAAATTTGTCAAGAAGCCCTCCGGCGCAAAGCCCGGCATGGTGATTTTTACAAACAATCGCACGGTTTATGTGAACCCTGCGGTTCCGAAAAAATGATATCAAAAAAGAAAACGGCATGCCCGTCATACAAGAAATCGGCGACAAGTGAATTTTGTTCGCCGATTTTTTCATCTCAAAATTTTTATTTTTTTATTGCGTGAGCCTGTCGTAAATCTTCTGCAGCGAATCCTCAAGGAGCATCGAGACCTTCAGCCCGTAGCTGTTATATGTCTTCGCATATTCCTCGGCAGTAACACCGTAGCTTTCTTCGAAGGCTTCTTCGGAGTCGCTGCCCGCAAGCGAAAGCAGGTTTTCGATAACCTCCTTATGCTTTACGGAAACGCCTTCCTTCTTTGCAAGAGCATAAGAAATCATCTTATTCTTTGCCATTTCCTCACTGTAAGTATCCAGCTGTTCATCGAATTCCTCTTGCGTCATATCCATGCTGGAGAGGAACTCGTCCCACTCGATATCGTAGTTTTCGCATGCCTTCTGGTATGTTTCGAGGCAGAGGGTTCTCTCATATTCCTTTGCTTCCTCAGGCACGCCTTCAACCACCGCATTTTCGGCTATCTGTGTGAAAAGCTCGCTCTTGCGATTGCTTTCGCTATCCTCATATTCTTCCTGTTCGAGCTCGTCCGCGATCAGCTGTCTGTACTCCTGGACGGTAGTTGCATCGCTGTTTGCCTTGACAAACTCCTCATCCAAGGTCGCCTTCTGGGAAACCTTCTTGTTCAAAATCGTCACCTCGAAGGTTACCGCCTTTCCGGAAAGATCCTCATTGACATCATATGGATCCGGGAATGTAAGATCAAGGGTTACCGTCTCACCGATTTCCGCACCGTAAAGTCCCTCTTCGAAGCCGTCGATCATGCCGCCGCTTCCCAGCGTGAGATCGAATGAATCGCTGTTCATTCCGTCAGGGGATGATCCGTCCTCCAGCGTACCCTTAAAGGAAATCGTGATCTTGTCGCCTTCCTCAACCGTTCCTTCGGTTACTTCTTTTTCCGTGGCTGCATCCTCGAGCCTTTCGTCAATCTCAGCATCTATCTTGCTGTCCGTGATATTGACCTCGATAGGATCGACGGTATATTCGTCATAATCCGGCAAGGTAACCAGCTGATCATAATCCAGACCTTCGTAAAGGTCGTCCTTATCCTCACCGCAACCTGCCAGCATCACAAATGCCATGCACAGCGCCAATATCAAAAATAATTTTAGTGCCTTTTTCATTTTCTTTTCCTTTCGTAATTAGCTCAATTTCCGATTCTGCTCTATCCTACTGTCTTAACAACAATGTTTCCTGCGGCGATCTTCCTCTCAAGAGTCTTAACTTCTGCCTTGATGTCATCCGTCACCTGCTGCTGTGATTTGTCATTACCATAAGCGATGGAAACATATCCCTCGTCCATGCCAAGTACTCGGTTCTGTCCGCCATCCCAGTTCTCGTCCTCGATGAAAGCCTTGATAGTATCATATATGGAATTTCCGACTTCCTTTTTTACCGAGCAAATGATGACATCGTCATATTCCGCTGCGGAAATTTTCTGGTCCTGGTCAACTCCGATAGCATAGAATCCTTCTTCCTTGGCCGCCTCAAATACACCTTTTCCGGTATTCCCCGCAATCTGAAAGATTATATCCGCGCCCTTTTGGTGAAGGTCGCTTGCTGCAAGTTTTCCTTTTGCCGGGCTTTCGTAGTCGCTTGTATAATCAACATATACATTTATTCCTGCATTAGCATATTTTGCCCCCTGCTCGTAGCCGACTACGAAGTCGTTTATTACGTCGCTGTCTTCTCCGCCCACAGCGCCGATGGCGTTGGTCTGAGACATTCTGGCCGCGATATATCCAGCGAGGAATGATCCCTCGTTCTGTTTATATGTTATACATAATATATTCGGGCTGCTCTCGATTCCGTCAACCACATTGTCTATCCAAATAAATTTCGTGTCCGGATATTCCTCCGCAACGCTCTTTATTTCGCTGAATTCCCAGCCTACGGGAACGACAAAATCGTTTTCCTCCGCTGCACTCATCATGCTCTGCTTGTATCCTTGGCCCTTGCACTCGACAGTGCTTAGGCTTATGCCATAGTCCGCCTTGAGGCGCTCTACGCCTTCCTTTGCCGAATCGTTGAAAGACATATCGCCAAATTCAGTAGGAACTATCAGGCAAAGCGAAATGTCCGCGCCGTCCGTGTCCGCAGGCTTGTTGCAGCCGATGAGCGCAAATATTCCCAAAATCAGAGCCGCAACCAGCAAGAGTGCCAAACTCTTTTTCATAAAATTCCCTCCATACTAGTCTTTTGTCCTATTTCATTGCCTCTTCAACGGCAACAGCAACAGCAACCGTTGCGCCTACCATCGGATTATTTCCCATGCCGATATATCCCATCATTGCAACATGCGCGGGAACCGAAGAAGAACCTGCAAATTGCGCATCGGAGTGCATTCTGCCCATGGTATCAGTCATGCCGTATGATGCCGGGCCTGCTGCCATATTATCCGGATGGAGCGTTCTGCCTGTGCCGCCGCCGCTTGCAACGGAAAAATATTTTTTCCCCTGCTCGATGCATTCTTTTTTGTATGTGCCTGCCACCGGATGCTGAAACCTTGTCGGGTTCGTCGAGTTCCCCGTGATGGAAACATCAACACCTTCTCTATGCATGATCGCAACGCCCTCTCGAACATCATCTGCGCCGTAGCAGCGAACTTCCTTGCGCTCGCCCTTCGAGTATGGGATCTCGCCCGCTACCGCAAGCTCGCCCGTATAATAGTCAAAGCTTGTCTTGACATAGGTAAATCCGTTGATGCGCGAAATTATCTGCGCAGCATCCTTTCCGAGGCCGTTAAGTATTACCCTGAGAGGTTTCTTTCGAACCTTGTTTGCGGATTTTGCAATGCCGATTGCACCCTCGGCCGCCGCGAAAGATTCGTGACCCGCAAGGAAAGCGAAGCATTCCGTCTCCTCGCTGAGAAGCATTGCCGCAAGGTTTCCGTGGCCGATGCCGACCTTCCTGTCCTCTGCGACAGAGCCCGGAAGGCAAAATGCCTGCAGGCCCTCGCCGATGGCTCTTGCGGCATCCTCGGCCTTGCCAGCGCCTTTCTTTATTGCGATTGCAGCTCCTGCGACATAAGCCCAGCAGGCATCCTCAAAGCATATGGGCTGGATCTCCTTTGCGATCTTATATGGGTCTATGCCCTTCTCTTCGCAGATTTTATGCGCTTCCTCGAGGCTTGCGATGCCATTTGCGGAAAGCGCCTTATTTATCTTTTCGATTTTTCTATCGTAATTCTCAAATGTAATCATATTCGGCACCTCCTATTCCTGTCTCGGGTCGATGACCTTCGCAGCTTCGTCGAATCTGCCATACTTGCCGGTGGCCTTTTCGATTGCCTTGAGGGGGTCTTCTCCCGCCTTGATAGCGTCCATCATTTTGCCGATATTTACATATTTATATCCGATGATATTTTGCTCCTCATCAAGAGCAATCTCCGTTATATAGCCTTCTGCGAGCTCCAGATATCTCGGGCCTTTCGCCTTCGTCGAGTAAATCGTTCCTATCTGGCTTCTTGTGCCTTTTCCCAGATCCTCGAGCCCCGCACCGATTGCAAGGCCGCCCTCAGAAAATGCAGACTGGCTTCTGCCATATACGATCTGCAGGAACAGCTCTCGCATCGCCGTATTTATTGCGTCGCACACAAGGTCTGTATTCAGCGCCTCAAGCAGGGTCTTTCCGATGAGGATTTCTCCTGCCATAGCCGCCGAATGGGTCATTCCGGAGCAGCCGATGGTCTCGACCAGTGCCTCTTCGATTATTCCGTCCTTCACATTCAGCGTGAGCTTGCATGCGCCCTGCTGTGGTGCGCACCAGCCTATGCCGTGCGTCAGACCCGAAATGTCTTTTATCTCTTTAACCTGCGTCCACTTGCCCTCCTGCGGGATCGGAGCAGGCCCGTGATATGCACCCTTTGCCACCGGGCACATATTTTCGACTTCTTTTGTATATATCATTATGCTTATCCTCCTAAAGCTACTCCTTCTATTTAACCATACTTTCGCGAACAATTCAATACAAAACCGACTGCCGATGGTTTTCCGGCAGCTTTATTGCACGCGACCGCTATTTTTGTATTTTTTTAGAATTTTCTCGGCGCGCTCGTTGCGGCAAAGCTCTGCCTCGCGTACCTTCTTCTCATAAGGCGTGAGCTTATCTATATCTTTGATATGCGCCCGCACGGGCTTTGGAACTACCGCAAAATAGATCAGCGGCGATATTATGAGGCAGTCTAGGGTGGTCCATGCAAGGAGCGAAATCACGATCGATGCAGCAGGCCATTCCCCCAGCATCCCGGCGGATGCAAGCAAGACGATGCCGATTATATATATGAAGAATGGTGCATAAATTCTTTCGATTTTATTTATCGCGCCGCTTAGCTTTTCGTCAAACCATGTGGCCCGCAGAGACTTTATTATATATTTTGCGAAGCGAAACTGCACGTTCGCAAGATAGATGCAAAGCTTGAAATCGTCGAAAGACGCCTTTTCCGGCGGGATCTCGATAGGATATAGCTCATCTTCCATGTCCGATGCGAAAATCTGCGCCCTTATAACAGTCCCTTCGCCCATGATCGAATACCGCGCTGTCTCTCCCGGCTCAAATTCCATGACAAAGAGCTCGCCCTCTCTTACCATCTGCGTATTTCCGCCTGCTTCTGCCACGAAGTAGCCTTCTTTGCAATACAGCGCGTGAGTCGCAAGCGGAAGCTCGCTTTCGTATTCTGAGGTGAGAACTTCTTTTTCCTGCTTTGGATATATCAGATCGAGGTAGCCTTCGTTTCCTTTTCTGACCATGAGGTTAAAGTCGGTAATTTTGCCGAAGCTCTTCGTTTTCCATGCACCGTCGAATCGATCCTGCGCAAGCTCCCCCAGTCTCACAACTCTCTCGCCCTCGTAGCTGAGTACGGTCTGGCCTTTTAGGACCATGAGAACTCTGTCGTAGTCTGGGAGCTTCGTAAAGTCGGATTCCTCCGTGTCTACAGTGGCGGAGCTTAGCCGCCATACGAAGTTTCTATCTAGGTAGCTGCTTTTTTTCGGATAAATGGCAAGCTGTGTGGTGGTGCCTCCTGACCATTTGCTGGCCTGAAAGTCCTCTTCCTTGCAGAGATAGTAGTTCATCGCTTTTCTCCTTTTTCCTTCCTACAATGTCAAGCTTCTCTTTACTTTGCTTTACCTTTTGGTTATGTCACTGTTTGCTTCGTTCTTACATTGCTTAGTTCTTACATTGCTTCTATTGCTTAGTTCTTGCTAATTCGGTTTTTATCTTTTGCGGCTTTGCTGCTTTTGAAAAATCTCTGTTTTTTTGAGGGCTCTATATAGCAGTATTCCCAGTGCGCCGCAGGAGAGGATCTCGCCTATCCCCACCGTCAGCATGAAGTACCAGTATGTGCCCTCTGCGCCGTAGACGATCTGAAGCACCTTCGGCACGATCAGAGCGTTCGCTGCAATAGGAAAGATCGGCCCTGCGTAGGGATATTTCCGGCCTATATAATAGGTACCTAGCGCGCCCAGAAGCGTTGCTATGCTTCCGAATACTATATCCCAGAGCGCGCAGCCTGTCAGTATGTTTGCAATCACGCAGCCTACCGCAAGTCCCGGCACAGCAGCCGAGGTGAATACAGGAAGTATGGTCAGCATCTCTGAAAGTCGAAGCTGGATCGCGCCATTTGCAAGTCCGGCAAGATTTGAAATCAGCGTCAAAACCACATAAAGCGCCGCGATTAGCGACGCCTGCGTAAGATATTGCGTATTATTCTGCATTACAAAGTTTTCCCTCCAAGAATCTTCTTCTGTATTTGAGTACCGCATAGTCGCTAATCCTGCTCACATAGACAGGGTCAAATATTCCGCCGACCATACCGATGACGAAGAATCCTTGCAGGAACTTCGTATATATCATTTCCTCAGAAAGTGCTGCCGCTGCCTGCTTCATCTGCTCTTCCTTGCTTATACGCCACTCTCCCTGGTTTATGCAATCGCCATTTATGACGATGTTATGGATGTCGCAGTTGAGTGCCTCATCCCTGCGCTCGAATTCCTCCTCGTCGCACATGGCCGTCTCGATTATCTTGAGTATGAAAATCTTCTCCTCGTCCGTTTCGTATCCATAGCCGTAGCTGAGTGCGGTTTCGTATACGCTCTTGAGTACCATTGCGATGAAAACCGGTATATCTGGAAGCGCAGAGCCTGCGATCCCCATGCCGATACCCTCGACGCTAGAAATTGCAAGGTTTATGCCCTTTGCGGACTTTGCCTGCCTAGTAAAATTCTTTGCGGTCTTTCTGTCCTGCGATATTTCGGAAGCGAAGGTGTTTACCCTGAACTCGTTTTCTCTCTTTTTCTTGTTATATGTCTTTTCGATCAGCCCGGTTCCCTTCTCGAAAACTACGACAAATGCCTTATAAAATGCCGCATTCAGCGTCGCGCTGAGCTTACCGGGCACGACCTTGTCGAGCTTCCTTAACAGAACCGAGGTTGGTCCTTCCTTCCTCTTGCGGCTGAATTTTGCTTCTTTCTTTTGCAAATCTCGCCATTCTTTTTCCCATCGTGTCATTTTCGTATTTGCCATCTTCTCATAATCCCTTATAAAATCTCAAAATCCAATTCCCCCCGCAATGCTAGGCATATCCGTTCTTCTTTAGGTATTCCTTTATACTTGTTCTGACCCTCATTACGGATCTGCCCGGTTCCTTCGAATGGGTGCCATTTGCGACTGAGCCGCTCCCGCAGATGTAGCAACATATAGCGTTGGTATATGTCTTGTATTTTTTCTTCATCTTGCTTATGTACTTTGCCGCGATCTCGATACTTACGCTCGCCTTGTAAAGGTCGGACGGTTTATATCCATAGTTCCTCGCAAATGCGTCGCTAAGCTGCATGATACCCTTATATCCGTACTTGCTCTTTGCCTTGGCGCGGAAATTGCTTTCGCGCAGGGCAAGTGCCATGAGAACCTTCGGGTCAACGTCGTTTTTGCCTCCGGATTTGATGAAGTATCCTGCGAGAGTGATCGACCAGCTTTTGCTTAGATTTTTATTTTTGCTGCGGATGTATGCAGCAAGTCCCTTTTGATATTTTGATATTGTTTCTGTTTCTTTCTTGTCTTCCTTATCTTGATCAGTCTTGTCTTCTGTTTTTTCTTCTTGCGAAGCTTCTTGTTCTTTCGGTTCTTCTACCGTCCCCTCGTTCTGACTTTCCTGATCAGATGCGTCGTTTGCTATTTCGCCGCTTTCTGATATTGTTCCCCCCGTACTTCCTATTTCTTGCGTTGCTGCATGATCATTGGTCTCATCTATCCCCATAGTTTCGGAATCTGCGATGCTCCCTGCACAGGCAGGAGCTGCAGACCCAAAGACCAACATCATTGCCACAAGCATCGCAATGAGCTTTTTTGTCATATTATTTCCTCTTTTCAAAATAGTATCTGAGGGACGGGTTCCCCTCGAGACTATATTATTATACTCGAAAATGTTGACATTGTCTAGTTTTTCACCATTTCTTCATAAAGAGTGCTTCGGCCGATGCGTATTTTGCTTATTTTTTTGCTTATTATTTTATGACTTTGTAGAGCTCGTCGGGCCTCGGAGGCTCGATTCTCGAGCGGTTCTTTCCGTCCGTGATATACAGGCCATCTTCCTTTCGCGTAATTTTTCCTATCTGGCAAGCTGCGATGCCCTGCGCGGAAATTTCTGTTATAATCCTATCTTTTTTTTCGGGCGGGGCTACGATCAGCATTGAGCCGCTCGAAATCAGGCGAAGTATGTCGATTCCAAAGCGCGCGCAGATTTTCTCAGAAACAGGATCTGTCGGGATTTTCTGCCTATCGATGATTGCGCCCGCGCCTGCGATATCGCACATTTCCCAGATTGCCCCCAGGATTCCGCCTTCTGTGACATCGTGCATCCCGTGTGTTCCGATGCTGCCTGCTATGATCCCTTCTCTTACGACGCTGACATTAGAAAGAAGGCGCTGTGCATGCATAAGCTCGCCTGCGGTCAGAACTCCTGCGAGCTCGCCTGCGCAGTCTCTTGCTATGATCCCCGTGCCTTCGATCCCGGCAGTTTTCGTCATTATGATGCTGTCGCCAGGCTCTATATCCCTTGCAGAGGCACAGCCTCCGCAAGGCGCTCTTCCGACTGCGGTTGAGACTATTACGGGGCGATTCACGGCCGTCGTGATCTCGGTATGTCCGCCGATTATTTCAATATTACATTCTGCGGCGGCATCTGATGCCTGCTTCATTATGCAAGCAACATCTTCTTCTGTTGTTCCCATAGGGAGCATCACGGCGAGCATAATTCCGAGGGGCTCTATACCGTTTGAGGCGATGTCGTTTGCGGAGATGTGTATGCAAAGCCTTCCGATGTCATTTACCGACGCGGTAATGGGATCCGTTGACATCACGCACTCGTACTTTCCGAAATCTATTGCGGCGCAGTCCTCGCCCACGCCTGCGTGCACCAGCACCTCCTTCCGCCTATATTTTATATTTCCGATGACCGCCCTTGAGAGGAAGTCATTATCCAGTTTTCCTACCTTTAGCATTCTGTTTTCTCCTACTTTCTGTTAGCTGATTCTATTTTACGCAAACTTGCAGCTTTTTGCAAGCTTATATTCAAATCATGACCACCGGCTCAGCCGGTGGTTTTATTCCACTAAAGCCACAAGAAAAAGAACGCACGATTACCGTGCGTTCTCTATCTGATAAACAAATCCAAAAGTGTATTTGATGAAGAATACAGAGTTCGGATTTGCATTGTTTGGTGGAGATGGCGAGAGTCGAACTCGCGTCCGAAAGCATTTCCACAGGATTTTCTCCGAGCGCAGTTAATGATTTGGTATTTCGCGCGGGCGGCCGCCCATTAACAGGCTGCCGCCTTTGCTATCTCGTTAGTCCCATACGGATACCGAGAACTCTCCGCAGGTTTTCCCGTATAGTCGACGCCGATTTCACAGCCTACGGGGAAGCTGCGTCCGGCGCGCTACGCCTTAGGCGCTGCAGAACTATGCTGCTAATGCGAAATTGTTGTTATTTTTAGCGTTTATATTTAACGGGCCCTTTTTTAGGTAGTCTGAGCCAACTACCGCTCGCTTATCCGGCTTCTACACCCCCGTCGAAACCTTTACATCCCCATTTACCATATAATCTCATATCCTCGAGGTCTCGCATTCCGTCGCCCCTCTCATAAATAACTCAAAGCGGAGCATAAAAAGGTTACACCTTCTAGTCATCGCATCTTCATGCGGCGCTGTATATCGCGCCTGGCATCCCGTTTTGCAATATCCTCGCGCTTGTCGTAATTTTTCTTGCCCCTTGCAAGTCCGATTTCGACCTTGGCCAGGCCCTCTTCATTTATATACATCGCAAGCGGCACGATCGAAAATCCCTTCAGGGTCGTCTGCCCGATCAGCTTGCGGATTTCCTGCTTATGCAGCAGGAGCTTTCGCTCTCTCAGCGGATCGACGTTGAAGCGATTACCCTGTTCATATGGGCTGATGTTCATGCCATAGATCAGCATCTCCCCGTCTCTGATCCTCGCATAGCTTTCTTTGATGCTCACCTTGCCTTGGCGAACGGATTTTATCTCGGTGCCGGTAAGGACGATGCCCGCCTCGTAGGTTTCTTCTATGAAAAAGTCGTGGTAGGCCTTTTTGTTGTTAGCTACTAACTTTCGTTCTTTTTTTGCCATATATTATCCTTTCGCCGGATCTTTCGAACCGGCTTTTTTTATTTTTTAAAATATCTTTATATTCTTGAACGGATAGAGCCTGATTATGACCTTGCCTACGATCGTATCCTCTGAGATCGTTCCGACCCTTGGGGAGCGGCTATCCTCGCTGACGCCGCGGTTATCGCCCATGACAAAGAGCTCGCCGGCAGGAACCGTGATTTCTTCCATTTCTCCTGAAAGACCCTGCTCTGCAACATATGGCTCATCGATCTTCTCGCCGTTTACATAGGTATATCCGTTCTTGATTGCAATGGTATCCCCGGGCAGGGCGATGATTCGCTTGATAAGGTTCTTGACATTTCCCTCATCATCTAGGAGCTCTGACTTAAATACGATGATGTCGCCCCTCTCTGGTTCTCCGAATAGCCTATATGCCTGCCTGCTTGTCAGGACATAGTCTCCCGGCTGGAAATTCGGCTCCATCGAATGCTGCTGTATCACGATCGGTTTGATAAAGAGCAGTATCAGGGCGGCGATCACTACCGCCAGCAATATGTCTTTTAGCCATTCAATAATTTTCCCCTTCATTTTTTCACCTCATAATCTCCAAAAATAGTCTTTTTTATCTGCTCAAAATCCGCAGGAAGCTGAGAGATCACTACCAGAGGCGCATCACCTGCGTACTCCTCAAAGATCAGCTTGTATGCGTGGAGGAGCTGCGTAGAAAGTCCGAATTTTGCCAGCATATCCGCATTTACCCCCTGCTCGCCGTATTTCGCATCTCCGATTATCGGATAGCCAGCCTTCGCAAGGTGCGCACGGATCTGGTGGGTCCTGCCTGTCAGGATCTCTACCTCTACCAGCGTATAGTCTCTGCCCTCGAAGCTTGCGGTCATAAGAGGCCTTGCGATGGTTTCCATGAGCCTTCCCTGCTCGCCCTCATCAAGGACGCTGATCATATTCCTTTCTGCATCCTTTGTCATCTTCGACCTGAGGCGGATAGGTTTTTGGAGTTTGCCCGAAGCAATGGTCAGATAAAGCTTGTGGATTTTGTCCTTTTCTCTGATCAATCTGTTCAGATTCTGAAGCGCCGCCGCGTTCTTTCCGAATACAACAAGGCCGGTGGTATTTCGGTCGAGCCGGTTTGCGGGGGCCGGCACAAAGGTCTTCTCAGTCCTTGGATTATAGTCGCCCTTTTCTATCAGATAGCCTATTACCTGATTTGCAAGGTGGTTCTTTTTCTCGGTATGGTCGCCGTGGGTAAGCAGCCCGAAGGGCTTTTCTACGACCAGAATATCCTCATCCTCGTATGCGATCCGAAACTGCCTCCTGACCTTCTTATGCGTCTTTTCCTTGCGAAGAGCCGTCGCTGTCTCGTCGCTGACATAGATTGCAAGCTCGTCCCCCGGCGAAAGCATGGTATTTTCGCCGGCACGCTTTCCATTCAGCTTGATGTCCTTTCGGATTATCTTATATATCGTGCCAAGCGATGCATTATTAAAATATTTCTTCAAGAATCGGTCGAGCCTCTGCCCCGCCTCATTTTCTGTAATCGTAATTTTGAACATAAAATCATTATACAACAAAATCCCTTGAGAAAAAAGTCTAAATGTGTTAAAATATATTATCAGTTCGCACGAATACTTACGGAGGACAAAATGAAAAAGCTAAAAGACTTTATTTATGATAAAAATGACATTATTATAGTGGTGCTGATTCTCGCAGCCGCGGCTCTTATTATAACCTGGAGAATGAATGTGATTCTCGAATATCCGAAACAGCTGATAAATGACGGAAGCGATACAAATGTTACAGAGCCTGCAGGCGATACGGGGGATACAGATGATTCCGGTGCCGGGGATAAAGCCGCAGGTGATTCGAATTCTGCTACCGCAAATTCGGATTCCGCTGCGGATAGCGGGGGTCAGGCCGAGCTTTGGGTCAGCGGCGCGATCACAAGAGATGTGGAGGTCGTTGTAACAGGTTCCACCGCCTCCGCCGCGATTCAATGTCTTGTGGATAGCGGGCTCTTCAGCGATTATGCGGACTATCAGGCTGTCTGCGACGAGCAAGGGCTCGACCACGAGAAGGTTAGCGCCGGAACCTTCACCTTCGAAAAAGGCTCTACGAAGGCACAGATTGCCCGCAAGGTCAACTGGAGCTAGGCTTGCAATATCGCAGGATAAAATTTGATTACACGAAAGGAAGATTAAGATGGCATTAGTCACAACGAAAGAAATGTTCGCCAAGGCATTGCAATCAGATTATGCAATAGGCGCTTTTAATGTAAATAATATGGAAATTATACAGGGAATCGTGGATGCGGCAAAGCTTGAGCAATCTCCACTGATTCTGCAGGTTTCCGCAGGGGCGCGCAAATACGCAAAGCCTGCTTACCTGACAAAGCTCGTGGAGGCGGCGATTATCGACACAGGGCTTGATATCGCCCTGCACCTTGACCACGGCGAGGATTTCGATATCTGCAAAAAGTGTGTAGACGACGGCTTCACCTCAGTTATGATCGACGGTTCAAAGCATCCGTTTGAGGAAAATATCCGCATAACAAGAGAAGTGGTAGAATATGCTCATGCGCATGGCGTAGTGGTTGAAGCGGAGCTTGGAAAGCTCGCAGGAGTTGAGGATAACGTAAAGGTAGACGCTCGCAGCGCCACATTCACAGACCCGGGCGAAGCGGCTGAGTTTGTTGAAAAGACAGGCGTAGACTCACTTGCAATCGCAATCGGCACAAGCCACGGCGCATACAAATTCAAGGGCGAGCCTTATCTTGACTTTGAGAGGCTAAAGGCGATACATAAGCTCATTCCAGACACTCCGCTGGTGCTCCACGGTGCTTCTTCTGTTTTGAAAGAGTTTGTCGACAAGTGCAACGCTTATGGTGGAAATATTCCGGGGGCGCAAGGCGTTCCGGAAGAAATGATCCGCGAGGCCACAAAATATGGCATTTGCAAGGTCAACATCGATACCGACCTTCGTCTTGCAATGACGGCGGAGGTTCGCAAATATATCGCCGGAAATCCTGCGGACTTTGACCCGCGCAAATATCTCGGGCCGGGAAGAGATGCGATCAAGGCAATGGTTCAGCACAAGATCAAGAACGTTTTGAACGCTTCCGGCACATTATAAACCCGCAAAATTATCGGCTCGCATCCCTGGCGGCCGATTTTTTTCGAAAAATATCCGACAAATCACAAGGCTAAATCGTATATTAGTTACAGGAGGGAAATATGGAGAAATCTTTTCGGCGCGCGAGTGAAGATTTCGAGGGTTTTTACCTGCGGCATTATCAGGCAATTTATCGCCTTTGCTACGCTTTTATGAAAAATCCGCAGGACGCAGAGGACTGCACGGAGGATACATTCGTGCGGGCGATCACAAGCGATGCTGAGTTTGAGAACGAAAGGCATGAGCGGGCGTGGCTTACGAGGGCGGCGATGAATATATGTAAGGACCGGCTCAAGCATTGGTGGAACCAAAAGGTCAGCGATATCGACTCTGCGCCCGAGATTCGGGACGAAAAAACGGAAGCCGATGCGGTTCTTCGGGAGGTTCGCGAGCAGGTCATGGAGCTTCCGGATAAATATAAGGAAGTTATATGGCTGCACTATTTCGAAGGATATTCCACGGGCGAAATCGCATCGATACTGGCAAGACCGCCCTCAACGGTTCGAAATCAGCTGCGGGATGCCCGCGGCAAGCTAAAGCATTTGCTGACATTTCAGGAGGACATGACAGATGAAGGGTAACCTTGACGAAAATAAAATACGCGAAGCCTTCGAGGAAGTACCTCTGCCGGAAGGTGCAAAGGACAGGATGCATGCAAATATCCTGCGAAAGGCAGAGCTTGCCAAGGCGGAGAGCGAAGAATCATCCGAATCAGCAGGCGCGCCTCCGCAGGAGACTGCGCAGCCCGTACTTCAAATTCCAAAGGCAAAAAAGCCTGTGAATAGAAGCTGGCGAAAATATGCAAGCCTTGCTGCATGTCTTGTCATCTTTGTGGCGGCGGGGGCGTTCCTGCCGGGAATCCTAGATGGAGATTTCACCGGTGGCGGAGCCTCGGTTGTGAGCCCGCCGACAAGCGAGGCTCCGGTGCCAGGCGATAGCTCAGAATATGCTGCCGCTCCGGATACTTCTACCGCTCCGGATGCCGAGCCTTCTCAAAATCCGGATTCTTCTCAAGGGAGTGAGGGCTTTGCTGCTCCGCAGAGCCCATCATCAGGCGGAAATTCGCCTGATGATGGGGATCTCTTATTGTCACCCTCTCCGTTTGATGAGGTGACAAGTGTCGATGAGTTCTCAGAGAAGCTTGGATTTTCAATAGATGCGCCGGCTGGTGCAGATGATGTGACCTATTCTATAGCTTTTGGCGAAACTGCGATAGTGGACTTTAGACTTGGCGGCCACTCATACGCATATTATGCATCAAAAAATGTCGATAATATTTCCTCCGGCCACGATTCGGAGGGCGTTCTCAGCAAAGCTTGGAAAGATGGGGATATAAACTATCTTCTGTCGAATTCAGACGGCGCGAGCAAGACCGAGTTTGAGAAGACTGCCTCGGCGCTCCAAAGCTCATAGAGTTAGACTAGCTATGGTCTTGTGGTGTCACAAGCTTCCATCCTCGGCGCATAGCATGCTTATTAAATGCAGCATACAAAATGTCTGCATTTTTTATTTTATTTTTTTATTTTTTGCCCGACATTTCTGTCAGCTTCTTCGTATTATATATGGACGGGCAGGAAAAGGCGGCTTGGTGCGCACGACCAGCAGCCTTCCTGCCATCAAAAGAATATATTACGAAAATTCAGAAGGAGTATCAGAAAATGAAGAAAAACAAGATTTTAAGAACAGCCCTGAGCCTCACCCTGGCTCTTTCACTTGCGCTTTGCGGAGCCTCCGCGGCATTTGCAGGAAGCACTGCGCAGGCTGCGGTAGCTACCAAAACAGCAAACACGGGATGGGCTTATACCGGGCCGGCGGCATCCGAGGATGCGGGTGATGAAATCGCAACGCTTCTTACCTCAACATCCACAAGCAAGAAGACAGTAACTCTCACCTCAAAGCAGATCCTAAAGAAGCTGAAAAAGTCCCTCGGCAAGAGCTATACCAGCGACAGCGCGATTACAAAAAAATATCTTCAGGATTACTACGGGCTCAACATGAAAAAAGTCGTAAACTGGGCGGCTGAGTCAAATTCAAACTCGGCACTTCAGTCCGACTGCACGATAATTCTCAAGGTAAAAAAAGGTTATGCAAAGACCGCCGCAGCGAAGCTTCAGGAAGGCTACGAGCAGGTTCTAAGCTATAACAGGATGTATAATATGGACCTTCAGCGCGTGCTTGCTGCAAGGCTCTACATAAACGGAAACTATGTCGCGCTCATCATCGAGGGAAAGCAGGCGGATGGCAGCCTCACTGACGAGGAACAGGCAAAATACGCAAAGACCGAGGCGAAGAAAGTCGATAAGGCATGGAAAAAGATCTTCGGCAGTGCAAAGAACAAGATCACAATCCCTAAAGACAGTGGAAATACAAATTTCTTTGACATGACGGAGGACGAGGCGTAGGGAGATGGTTTTTTCGAGTCTGACATTTCTGCAGGGGTTTCTGCCGCTATGCCTGCTTATATATTTTATCTCGCCTCGAAGATATAGAAACCTAGTGCTTCTCATTTTCAGCCTGATCTTCTATGCATGGGGCGAGCCGATATATGTGAGCCTGATGATATTTTCAACGCTGCTTGACTATACCTGCGGGAGGCTCGTGGAAAGGGAAAGGAGCCGCAAAGCTTCTCCGAAGGTTCCGCTCCTTATCTCCCTCATAGCAAACATCGGTCTTTTGGGGGTATTCAAATATAGCGATTTTCTGATCGGCTGCGCAAACTCGCTTCTGGGGACGGACATTCCCCTGCCGAACCTTCCGCTACCTATCGGTATTTCGTTCTATACGTTTCAGACCATGAGCTATACGATAGATGTTTACCGGGGCGAGATCTCGGCTCAGAAGGATTTTCTGAAATTCGCATCTTATGTAACCCTGTTTCCGCAGCTTATCGCAGGGCCTATCGTTCGCTACCGGGCGGTGGCAGATGAGCTAGAAACCCGCAGCTCTACGCCGGATGATTTTGCTTATGGAATCAGGAGATTTGTTTCGGGGCTTGCGAAAAAGGTTCTTCTTGCAAATAATATCGGGCTTCTGTGGGAAGCGGCTTCGGCGCAGGCGGATCCTGCGGTTCTTACGGCGTGGCTGGGGGCTATCGCCTACGGATTTCAGATTTACTTCGACTTTTCGGGGTATTCGGATATGGCAATCGGGCTTGGCCGGATGTTTGGATTTCATTTCCTCGAAAATTTCAACTATCCGTTTACCGCGAAAAGCATAACGGATTTTTGGAGGCGCTGGCATATTTCGATGGGAACATGGTTTCGGGACTATGTCTATATTCCGCTCGGCGGAAACCGTGGCGGGCTCGGAAAGCAGCTTCGCAATATAGCCATCGTCTGGGTTCTCACAGGATTTTGGCATGGGGCAAGCTTTAACTTTGTTCTTTGGGGTATTTATTTCGGTCTGCTACTGATTATCGAAAAGCTTTTTGTGCTGAGGCACTTGGAAAAGCTTGGCTGCATGGTGCAGCATATCTATGCGCTGTTTTTTATCAGCTTCAGCTGGCCGATATTTGGATTTGAGAAAATTTCCGCAGGTACAAACTGGATACTCGCCATGCTTGGGGGCGGCGAGCTATGCGATTCAGAGAGCCTGTACCTGCTGCTAACCTACGCGCCGATGCTTATCCTATGCGCTTTTGCGGCGACGGAACTCGGAAGCAAAGCATATAAAAGTTTTAACGACGGCCTTGCGAAAATGCAGGATGATGCGCTAAGTAATACTATCGGAGAACGCATCGAAGTCTCCAGAAAGCGTGCCTTTTGCCTTGGGATTTTCGCAGACTGCGGCGGAATGCTCTTCCTGCTGCTGCTTTCTATGGCATATCTTATCAGCGGATCCTACAATCCGTTCCTGTATTTTAGATTTTAGGGCATGGGGGTGCAAGGATTATGACAAGAAACAAAGTGATAATAATATTTTTCGCCTTCCTCCTTGTGATTTCAACTCTGGCGGGGCCTATAGCCCCTGACAGGGTTTATTCGGAACACGAGAAAAGGACGCTTGCGGAGTTTCCGACTTTCGATCCGGAGGAATTTTTCTCAGGGGATTTTGCGGATGGACTCGAAGACTATCTGAGCGACCAAATTCCCCTTCGGGATAACTTCATCACGGTGAAAACCTTTGCGGAAATGGCCGTAGGAAAACGTGAGTCCGGCGGCGTTTACATCGCAAAGGATAGTTATCTCATGGACAAGTTCACAAGCTATAGTTCGAAGCTTTTGAAGCTGAACGCGGCGGCGGTGGCATCGCTCAAAACCGATCTTGAAAAACGTGGAATTGACGTATGGACTATGGCTGTTCCCGTGGCTTCCCAGGTTTTGACGGATAAGCTGCCCGCCTTTGCTCCTTGCGCGAGCTATGAAAAAATGCTGAAAGTTTTGGATGACGCAGGGCTTCGTACAATAGATGTAAAAAAAGTTCTTGACTCCCACACGGAAGAAAGCATCTACTATCGCACGGATCATCACTGGACGAGCCTTGGCGCATACTATGCCTATTGCGAGTGGATGAATCAGCTCGGACGCAAGAGTGCGCCGGAAAGCTGTTGGACAAAAGAAGAACTCGCTGACAATTTCCGAGGCACCACCTGGAACAAGGTTCCACTGCCGACGATTCCGGCAGAAAGCATAACGGCCTGGTACATACACGAAAATCGCAAGGTTTCCTATAACGACGGCGAGTACGAAACGGAGAGCATTTACGAAAAAAAGTATCTCGACGGCAGCGACCAATATGCCGTATTTCTCAATTCAAATCAGGGGGAAACTGTGATTGAGGGAAGCGGCGATTCGGGAAGCGGAAAGCTGCTTATCATAAAGGACTCCTACGGCAACACCTTTTCACAGTTTGCCTGCGAGGATTTTGAGGAGGTTCATGTTATCGACCCGAGGTTTTTCCGGGATGATATTCGGGATTATATAGATAAAAACGGGATTACAGATGTGCTTGTGCTTTACGGCATACAGAATTTTGCGCAAGATGTAGCCCTCCCGACCCTTGCCTAAGCGCATGGGGTCATAACAAAAGCCTTTGAGAGCTTCGCTATAACCGCAGCTTCCAAAGGCTTTTATATTTTTCTTTACTTTATTTTTCTTGGTTTCATTTCACTTGGCTTGACTTTTTTATTTAGACCTATACGATCTTTATACGCTCTATGCGTTTTTCTTTGTAAATTTTGCTGCGATAAGTCCTACGATTGTTCCGGCAATTCCCGGCACCAGCCAGCCAAGACCCAAGGAATAGAACGGCAGCCAGCCCGACGCCCATTCCACGATTCCCTGCACGCTCGCAAGCCCGCTTACCCTGCAAAGGTCAAGCACCGCCGCGATCATCGTAAATGAGATCCCGCAAACATAGACAGCTCTTGCGTTTCCGAAGCATTTCCCGAAAATCGAAAGCAGAATCAAAACGATGGCAAGCGGATACAGGAAGTACAGCACCGGAGCCGAGAAAGAAATAATCTTTGAAAGTCCGATGTTTGACACCAGCAGCGAGAACGCCGTGAAGAAAATCGCCCAATTGCGATAGGACATGGAATTTGGGAAAATCTCAGAGAAAGTGTCCGCGCAGGATGTGGCAAGTCCGATTGCCGTCTTCATGCAGCAGAAGGTAACCGTAAGCGCGAGTATAATCATTCCCGCACTCCCAAGATAGTGCCGTGCAATAATCGCAAAGGCAGTTCCGCCGTTGAATGACGGATCGGAAAGCTGATCGGCATACAGTCCGTAGCTCTGAGCACCTACAATGGCTATAATTGCATAAATAAATGTCATGAGTATCATGGAGAAAATTCCGGCTTTGATTGTGCTCTTTGCAATATCTCCCGGCTCCTTGATTCCCATTCCGGTTATTACATTGATAACGATGATTCCAAACGCCAGTGATGCCAGAGCGTCCAGCGTGTCATAGCCCTGCAGGAAGCCCGTGGCGAAAGCGCTTTCCGCATAGCTTTCGTTTACCGGAACCTCAGAAATCGCCTCCGTTGGTGAAAGAAGCGCCGCAACCATCAAAATGCCGAGGCATACGAGAAAAATCGGGTTCAGGTACTTGCCGACGGACTCCATAATCTTCGACGGCCTTAGCGTAAAGAAGAGCACCGCCGCGAAAAAGAGCGTTGTGAAAATCGCCTGCGCCAGTGTTTCGTTTCCGCTGATAAGAGGCTCGATACCCATTGTAAATGATGTCGCCGCGCATCTTGGGATAGCAAAGAACGGCCCGATGGTAAGATAAAGCGCGCAGGTAAAAAAGTAGCCATAGCCCTTCGAGACCCTGCCGGACATCTGCATCAGCCCGCTGCTTCTGGAAACTCCCAGCGCCACGATGCCAAGGAGCGGCATTCCCACCGCCGTGATAAGCATACCTAGCAGCGCCGGAACGAGGCTTTCCCCTGCCTTTGCGCCGAGTATGATCGGAAAGATGAGGTTGCCTGCCCCGAAAAACATTCCGAAAAGCATGGACGCAACCAAAGCATATTGTTTGCCTGTCAATTTGTTATTCATTTCTTCTCCTATCTCTCTTTATATTTTAAGATAATAAAATCTTTTGAGATCAATCTACTGAACTTCTATTCTTATGAGCTTACTTTCCGGAATGTTCTCTGAGAAGTCTGTTTTTCATGTCCCAAAGGTTCTGTGAAAGGTCGACATAGTAGGTCTGCGGGTTTTCGAGTCTCAGAGTCTCGTCCCAAAGCGTGGCCACCTGTGCCTTGCAATATTCCTTGATTTCCTCGATGGACGGGCTTTCGTAAACGCATTTTCCATTAACAAAAATCGGAACGTGAAGATCTCTTACCCTGTAATTCTTTACGATGGTCTTCTTCCAGACTGCATTTGGATCGAAAATTTCGTATTCATCCTGCTCCGGAATGGTTTCTCCTGCGATCGTCATTACGTCGCCCTGCGCCTTTCCGGTCGCCTTGCTATAAAGCCTGTAGAGCCCCTTGAATCCTGGGTTTGTAATCTTTTCTACGTTTTCGGAAATCTTGATCTTCGGTGTCAGCACTCCGTCTTTTTCCAGAGCCGCCAGCTTGTAAACCCCGCCGAATACGGGCTCTGATTTTGCTGTTATCAGTCTTTCGCCAACGCCGAAGGAGTCGATACACGCCCCCTCAAGGATAACGTCGCGGATGATATACTCGTCAAGGGAGTTTGAAACCACGATTTTGCAGTCATTTAGCCCGGCATCGTCAAGCATCTTGCGAGCTTTTTTGGTCAAATAAGCAACGTCGCCGGAGTCGATTCTGATTCCCATGGTGGCAGGCTTCATTTCCTTGAAGACCCGAATTGCCGCCGGAACTCCGGATTTTAGCACGTTATATGTGTCCACCAGCAAAACGCAATTTTGCGGATAGATCTCGGCATATTTTTTGAATGCGGAATACTCATCCGGATACATCTGCACCCAGCTGTGCGCCATGGTTCCCAGCGCCGCGATTCCGTAGTCTCTGTCGGCAATCGCGCAGGCGGTTCCCGCGCAGCCTCCGATATATGCGGCTCTCGCCCCGAGTATCGCCGCGTCCGCCCCGTGGGCTCTCCTCGAGCCGAATTCCATAATCGCTCTGCCTTGCGCGGCTCTTACGATTCTGTTTGCCTTCGTGGCAATCATGCTCTGATGGTTGATGCAAAGAAGCACCATTGTTTCGATGAACTGCGCCTGCATAACAGGCCCTCTGACGGTTACTATGGGCTCATGCGGGAAAATAGGCGTTCCCTCCGGCACCGCCCAGACGTCGCACTTAAACTCGAAGTCCCTCAGATATTCGAGAAATTCCTCGCAAAACATATCTTTGCCCCGGAGATATTCTATATCCTCGTCCGTAAACTTTAGATCCTTGAGGTAGGCTATAAGCTGCTCAAGCCCCGCCATGATGGCATATCCGCCGCCGTCCGGCACCCTCCTGAAAAACATATCAAAATATGCGATGTCTTCTGCCATTCCTGACTGAAAATATCCGTTTGCCATGGTGATTTCATAAAAATCCGTCAGCATCGTCAGGTTCATTTTTTCTTTCATTTTGGATTTCCTCCGTGTGTTTTGTCTCTCAGTTGCAATTTCGCCTATAGCAACTTTTTCAAAAATTGTCCGGTATATGATTCGCTGCACCTAGCTGCTTCTTCCGGCGTTCCCGTTACAACGATCCTCCCGCCCCGGCTTCCGCCGTCTGGGCCGAGGTCGATAATATGGTCTGCACGCTTTATTACATCAAGGTTATGTTCGATAACCACCACCGTGTTGCCGGCATCCACAAGCCTGTCAAGGACGGCAAGCAGCTTGTCCACATCTGCAAAATGAAGTCCCGTGGTTGGCTCGTCCAGAATATACAGGGTCTTTCCCGTACTTCGCTTTGTCAGCTCCGAAGCCAATTTGACACGCTGCGCCTCTCCCCCAGATAGCTGTGTGGAGGGCTGTCCGAGCTTGATATAGCCAAGCCCTACCTGATCGAGAGTTTCGAGGTGTCTTGCGATCGACGGCACATTACGGAAAAATTCTACTCCCTCTTTGACGCTCATGTCAAGTACATCGAAGATACTTTTTCCTTTATATTTGACTTCCAATGTCTCACGGTTGTATCTTTTGCCCTTGCAGACCTCGCAAGGCACGTATACGTCCGGCAGAAAGTGCATTTCTATGCATATGATCCCGTCGCCGCCGCAGGACTCGCATCTGCCCCCTTTTACGTTAAAGCTGAAACGCCCTTTTTGGTAGCCCCGAAGCTTTGCCTCGGGAAGGCTTGCAAACAGGTCCCGAATATGATTGAACATTCCCGTGTAGGTTGCAGGGTTTGAACGCGGAGTCCTTCCAATGGGCGACTGGTCGATGTCTATGACCTTGTCGATGTTTTCGAGGCCGAGGATCTCATCAAAGTCTCCCGGTTTTTCCTGCAATCTGTTTGTTACTCTCGCCGCCCCTTTATAAAGGATTTCGTTGATCAAACTGCTCTTTCCGGAGCCTGAAACTCCCGTGACGCAAACGAATTTGCCCAGAGGGATCTCGACGTCGATATTTTTGAGATTGTTTTCACGAGCGCCTCGTATTAGGAGCTTCTCGCCGTTACCCTCGCGCCTTTTTTCTGGTACAAATATTTTTTTCGCTCCGGAAAGGTACTGCCCTGTCAGGGATTCCTTGCACGCCTTTATGTCATCGACGGTTCCCTGTGCCACAAGCTCGCCGCCGTTTATGCCGGCTCCCGGGCCAATGTCTACGATGTGATCTGCCGCATACATTGTATCCTCGTCGTGTTCCACCACGATCAGGGTGTTTCCGATGTCCGTCAGGTGTCTTAGGGTCTGCAAAAGTTTCTCGTTGTCCTTCTGATGAAGCCCAATGCTCGGCTCGTCAAGAATATAAAGCACCCCTACAAGACCGGAACCTATCTGAGTCGCAAGCCGGATTCTCTGGGACTCGCCGCCGGAAAGGGTCGCCGCCGTTCGGCTGAGCGTGAGATAGTCAAGCCCCACATCCACCAGGAAATTAAGCCTTGCCCGTATCTCTTTCAAAATCTGATAAGCGATTTTTTGATCTTTTTCGGAAAGCTCAAGTCCTTCTACAAATTCAAGTGCTTCCTTTATGGACATTTCCGACAGCTCTGCGATGTTCCTGCCCCCTACCGTAACCGCCAAAATCTCGGGTTTGAGCCTTCTGCCGCGGCACTTTGGGCACTCACGAACGACCATATATTTTGCCATCTTTTCCTTGAAATAGTCCGAGGTAGTCTCTCTGTACCTGCGCTCGATATTTATTATCGCTCCCTCGAATGGTCTGTCCTGATGTGAAACGCTGCCGGTGCTCCTGCTTACATAATCGTATACGAGGTGCTTATCCCCTGTTCCGTAATAAAGCTCTTTTTTGAACGATTCGGGCAAATCGCAGAGGGGCTTTGAAGAATCTACCCCGTGAGCCTTGATGAGTGCATCCACAAGCTGGCGATAAAATCCGCTGAACTCCATGGTGCCAAATATTGGCTGAAGCGCTCCCTCGTCTATGCTCAGGCTCTCGTCGATCAAAAGTTTCGGATCCAGCTTTTGCGTAAATCCCAGCCCGTTGCAGTCGGGGCAGGCTCCGAAAGGCGCATTGAATGAGAACATTCTCGGTTCTAGTTCCTCCACGCTGACGCCGTGTTCCGGACAGGCAAGCTTTGTGCTGAAGGTCTTTTCGTAATGCCTGTCGTAGAAATCCCCGATCACCTCGCAGAGCCCGTCTCCCTGGGCGATTGCAAGCTCGCAGGCCTCTGCAATTCTGCTTTCCTGACCTGGTTTTACTACGATTCTGTCCACCACAATTTCTATTGTATGCTTGAAGGTCTTTTCAAGCTTGATTTCGTCTTCGTCCAAGAGATAAATCTCGCCATCTATCCGAACTCTCGTAAAGCCTTCTTTACGGATTCTTTCGATAATCTTCTCGTGGGTTCCCTTGCGCTGGCGAATCACCGGAGCAAGGATCATGAGTTTTGCGCCCTCTTCAAAGTTCATAATCGCGTCTACCATCTGGTCTACCGACTGGCTGGCTATGGGTTTTCCGCACACCGGACAGTGAGGTTTTCCGATTCGGGCATAAAGCAGCCTCAGATAGTCGTGAATTTCCGTCACCGTGCCTACCGTGGAACGTGGGTTGCGGTTCGTGGTCTTCTGGTCTATGGAAATCGCCGGAGAAAGCCCCTCGATATACTCCACGTCCGGCTTTTCCATCTGTCCGAGGAACTGTCTTGCATAGGAAGAAAGGCTCTCCATATATCGTCTCTGCCCTTCGGCGTAAATCGTGTCAAAGGCAAGGGAAGACTTGCCAGAGCCAGAAAGCCCTGTTAGCACCACTAACTTGTCTCTGGGAATCACAATGTCGAGATTTTTTAGGTTGTTCTCGTTCGCTCCCTTTATGATTATGTCTTTTGACATTTGTTCTCCTTCTATGTTATGGTTTGCGCTCTTCTCAGAGTCGCATTCTTATTGAAATGCTGCAATCTATAGTCTACAGTCTTACTTTGTATTCAAAGATCCGGTCACGAAGCTCGGCCGCCCGTTCAAATTGCAAGTCTGCGGCTGCCTGCTTCATTTCTTTGTCCAATTTTTTCAGATAGTCTTTCAGTTCTTTCTTTGTAAGCTCCAGCGGGCTTTTTCCCTCGTAAAACTCCGCTGCAGGCTCCGCAGCCTTTGTAGCCTCGATAACCGCGCGAACGGACTTTTTTACGCTCGCAGGGGTAATGCCGTTTGCCTTGTTATATTCGTCTTGGATCTTGCGCCGTCTTTCGGTTTCCTTGATCGCATCGCCCATGGCGCAGCTGATCCTGTCGGCGTACATGATTACTCTGCCATCTGCATTTCTGGCGGCTCTGCCGATGGTCTGGATGAGCGAGGTCTCGGTTCTGAGGAACCCCTCCTTATCCGCGTCCAAAATTGCCACAAGCGAAACCTCCGGAATATCCAGCCCCTCCCGGAGCAAATTTATTCCCACCAGGACGTCGAAAACTCCGAGGCGCAAATCGCGGATGATCTCCATTCTTTCCAGCGTATCCACCTCGGAGTGAAGATATCGTACTTTTATATTTACCCCTTTGAGGTAGTCCGTCAAGCTTTCTGCCATCTTCTTTGTCAGGGTCGTTACCAAAACCCGCTCGCCCCGCTCCGTCACCTTGTTGATCTCTCCGATGAGATGGTCGATCTGACCATCCGTTGGAACAACTTCTATCGGCGGATCCAAAAGTCCCGTAGGCCTTATGATCTGCTCTGCGTTTATGCCGCCGGAAACCTCTTTTTCGTATGCGGCAGGCGTCGCGCTGACAAATACAATTTGTTTGGTGAGCGCGTCGAATTCCTCGAACCTGAGAGGCCTGTTGTCAAGCGCCGATGGCAGGCGAAAGCCGTATTCCACAAGCGATGATTTTCGAGAGCGATCCCCCGCATACATTGCCCGAAGCTGGGGCAGCATAACATGGGACTCGTCTATTATAATCAAAAAATCATCCGGGAAATAGTCTATGAGGGTATAAGGTCTGCTCCCCGGCGGCATTCCGTTGAGATGCCGCGAGTAGTTTTCGATACCCTTGCAGCTTCCCACCTCGCGTAGCATCTCAAGATCATATCTTGTCCGTTGCTCGATTCGCTGTGCTTCTAAGAGTTTTCCCCTGTCTTTGAACCACTGAACTCTCTCTATAAGCTCTGCGTCTATGGTTTCTATCGCCTTTTCCATCTTCTCAGGAGATGTTACATAGTGTGACGCAGGATAAACCGCGATATGGTTTCGGAGGCCAATGATTTCTCCTGTGATAGGATTTATTTCTTTGATAGTTTCGACTTCGTCGCCAAAAAGCTCGACCCTCACGGCCGATTCTGCCCCCGCAGGATAGATGTCGATCACATCTCCACGCACGCGAAAGCTGCCCCGTTCAAATGCCATGTCGTTTCGGACATATTGTATGTCCACAAGCCTGCGCAAAATATCCTTGCGGGGCTTCTCCATGCCCGGACGCAGCGAAAGCATCTGGTTTTCGTAGTCGAATGGGCTACCAAGGCCGTAAATGCACGAAACCGATGCAACGATGATTACATCCCTGCGCTCCGAAAGCGCCGCCGTTGCCGAGTGCCTGAGCTTTTCGATCTCGTCGTTGATATCGGAATCCTTTTCTATATATGTGTCAGTGGATGGCACGTATGCCTCCGGCTGGTAATAGTCGTAGTAGCTGACAAAATACTCCACTGCGTTCTCGGGGAAGAACTCCTTAAACTCGCCGTGAAGCTGCGCTGCCAGCGTCTTATTATGGGAGATCACCAGCGTCGGCTTCTGCACCTGCTGGATCAGATTCGCCATCGTAAAGGTCTTGCCGGACCCCGTCACGCC
The DNA here is from genome assembly GCA_963601575.1 of bacterium. Lineage (GTDB taxonomy): Bacteria > Bacillota > Clostridia > Peptostreptococcales > Anaerovoracaceae > CAG-238. The sequence goes on along the minus strand of CAVCFO010000007.1, from coordinate 29,409 downwards.
CATCAAAGTCTGATATTTCCTGCCTTCCGCGATCCCCGCGGCAAGTCTGGCCACCGCCTCCGGCTGGTCTCCCATCATTTTGTATTCGGAATGTAGTTTGAACTCCATTTCTTTTTTCCTTGCTTACTTTGTCGGAGGACGATAGAACTTTCCGTTTATCTGCTCCGTATTTATAACATTGATGAAGGCATGCGGGTCGATCTCTTTGATGGCGCTGATGACCTTGTCAACCTGTTCTCTGCCCACTACGGAGTAGAGGATATGACGTTCTGCGCCTTCGTAGCAGCCCCGGCCCTCGATAAGTGTCGCATCGTGGTGCGTGAGCTCGCTGATTTTGCCATATATCGCCGTCGGCTGGTCGGTGATGATGAAAAGCGTATCCTTTTGGTAGCGCTTGAACATAACAGAAACCACCTGCGTGAATGTGAACTGGAAAATTATCGAATACAGTGCCCTGTCAAATCCGAAGAGGATTCCTGCGGTCGTAAGGATTATTACATTGCCCAGCAGGACATAATTCCAAACATCTATGCCCTTTTTTTCGGAATAATATATGGCGATGAAGTCCGTGCCGCCGCCGCTCGCACCGCTTATGAGTGCGATGCTGATCGCCGCTCCCTGGATGAGCCCGCCGAAAACCGCAATGAGCAAAATGTCATATGTGATCGTAATCGACGGAAAAACATCCGTCAAAAGGCTGGACAGAAATACCAGGTAGAACGAATAGATCGTAAATTTCTTGCCTATATACTTGAATCCGATATATGCAGGAATCAGATTTAGCGGCATATAAATCGCAGAATATGGGACATTTATATTGAAGAAATTGCTCAAAATCTGCTGACATAGGAGCGTCAGTCCGCTGAATCCGCCCGGGAACAGCCCGCCCGTCTGCACGAAGCTCTTCAGGTTAAATGCAACCAGCGCCGAAGAAGCCGTCAGGCTCACAAACATTATCAATTCGCTCTTTATTTTTTTCTTCTTATCAAGAGTCATTTTGCATCTGTCCTTTCAAAAAAATCCCCCGCAGGGCGCTATGCCTCAGGCTGCGGGATTTTGCATACATCAATCCAGCCTTCCGCCTTCGAATAGCGGAAAAGCTCGTCAAGATTAAATTTGATAGCGCTGTTTGAGCTTCCGCAGGCCGGAAAAACCGTATCGAAGCGCTTCAGCGATTCGTCGCAATATATCCTTACCTTTGGATTCTCGATTCCGAAGGCGCAAACTCCGCCGACGGCATGCCCCGTGTATTCCAGTACTTCCGCAGGCGAAAGCATCTTTGCCTTGATGCCGAATGTGTCCTTAAACTTCCTGTTATCTATTTTGGTATCTCCTGCGGTTTGAACCAGGATGCAGCCATCGGCCTCGTCCTTGAAGGATATGGTCTTGCAAATTCTCGCGCCCTCGACTCCTACGGCCTGCGCCGCCAGCTCCACCGTTGCGCTGGAAACATCAAATTCCATGATTTTATCTTCGATTCCGAATTGTTTGAAATATTCTCTTACCTTTTCTATAGCCATGCTGTCTCCTTTGTGGCAATGGTCTTGTCTTTCTAAAGTTCTAAATATCTAAAGCTCTCTCCTGCCCTCCATAGCCTTGAGCAGGGTAACCTCATCCGCATACTCGAGGTCGCCGCCTACCGGGATTCCGTGGGCGATGCGGCTTACCTTGATCCCGCTTGGCTTTATGAGCCTTGCAAGATACATTGCGGTCGCCTCTCCCTCGATGTTCGGGTTCGTTGCAATGATAAGCTCCTTCACATCGTTTGCCTGGAGCCGCTTTAGAAGCGGCATCAGGTTGATGTCCTCGGGGCCAATCCCCTCCATAGGTGAAATCACGCCATGAAGAACATGATAAAGCCCGTTATATTCGCGAATCCTTTCCATCGCCATAACGTCCTTCGGACTTTCCACGACGCATATCTCTTCGCTATTTCTGCTCGGATCGCTGCATATCGCGCACGGATCCTGATCTGTCAGGTTTCCGCAAACCGAGCAATATTTCATTTCTCTTTTGGCCGTAAGAATGGCATCCGCAAGCTGCCACGCCTCCTTATCCTCTAAGGAAAGGATATAAAAAGCCAGTCTCTGCGCGGTCTTGCTCCCTATCCCGGGGAGCTTTGACATCTCATTTATGAGCCCGGCCAGGGGTTTTGGATATTGTCTCATTTTTATCTCCGTTTGGCAAAATTTCTCTGCTATGCCCTATAGTCCCGGAATCCCCAGGCCTCCGGTGAGCTTTCCCATTTCTGTATTTGAGATTTCGTCGATCTGGCGGAGGCCCTCGTTCACCGCAACGATGATAAGATCCTGCAGCATCTCGGCATCATCGGGGTCGATGACCTCAGGCTTAATCTTAAGCTTTGCGATCTCCTTCTTGCCATTTACAACGGCCGTTACAGCGCCGCCTCCTGCGGTTGTAGTAACTTCCTTTTCTTCTATTTCTGCCTGCAGGGCTTCCATCTGTCTTTGCATCTGCTGCATCTGCTGGAGCTGCTTTTGCATTCCTCCTCCGCCCATGCCGCCCATTCCCTGTTTTGACGGCTTCTTTCCTGCTCTCATTCCTTTTCCCATTTTGTCCTCCATTTAATCAATTTCTATTTTAATCAATTTCTATTTCTATTCCGAGAATCCGGCTTGCTTCTTTTGCAAGCTTTTCATTTTCGATTCTTTCGTCTTTGTTTGCCTCTTTCGACGCTCCGCTTGCGATAAGTCCTTCCTTTTCGAGCTCCGATTCGAGGCAGCAGACCATTTGCATATGCCTGCCCAGCTTATCCTGCATGATTTTTTCGATCAATTCTCGCCGGCCTTCGGTAAATTTCTTTGCAAAGTCCGTCTTTGCGACCACGGTGAAGGTTTTTTCTCCGAGATACGCAAGGCTCGTGCCTGCGCGTATTATGTTGAAACTGCCGGCTTCGTCCTCACCTTCCTCGAAGACACGGTGCCAAAGCATGTCATTTTCTCTGCTCGACTTGCGGGCTATCTGCTCTTCCTGCGTGCTTTGCTTCTGCTTGGGTACTTGGCCTGCTTTAGCTATTTCCCGACGGGGAATTTCTCGCCGCGTCGCTTCCTGCTGCGAATTTGCCTGCTGCGATATCTCAGGTTGCGAAAGGACTTGCCGTGCGGCTACCGCCCGCGCAGGCCTTGCTTCGCGTCTAGGCGAAGATTCATCGCTGATTCCTTCTGCTATGTTCACAAGTGCAAGCTCGAGCAAAATTCTCGGCTGGGTCGACCATCTGGCCTCGTTTATTGCCTTGGAGAGCTTCAAAATTGCGTTATTTATCTCGTCCATCGAAATATGGTCGCTCTGGTCTTTTATATGCTGAATGTTTTCGGCGGACATATTCAAAAGGTCTTCGGGATTCTTTACGAACTTGGCTATCATCAGGTTTCGGTAATATCCTACCCAGTCTCGCATCAGAATGCGTACATCCTTGCCGTCCGCAAGTGCCTCGCCCAGCAGCCTCAGTCCCGTCGAGACATCTCTCAAAGACACAGCCTCCGTAAGCTCAGCGAAAAATTCTTCTCCTGCTGTTCCGATATATTCGAGTACATCCTCCCTCGAAATTTCTTTGTTTCCGGAGGCCAGGACCTGGTCCAGTATGCTGAGTCCATCTCTAACCGAGCCGTCGGCACAGTTAGCAAGAAGCCTTAGTGCGCTCTGTGAAATCTCGACATCCTTTTCTTCGCATATCCTCTTCATCCCGCCCATTATGAGGTCGAGCGGCACTCGCCTAAAGTCGAATTTGAGGCAGCGCGAGAGTATCGTCTGCGGGAGCTTTTGCGGCTCCGTGGTTGCCAGAATAAACATTACGTTCTCCGGCGGTTCCTCGAGGGTTTTTAGGAGCGCGTTGAAGGCTCCCGGAGAAAGCATGTGAACCTCGTCGATTATATATACCTTTCTGCGGCCCATTACCGGTGGATATTTCACGCTTTCTCTGAGCTCGCGAATATTATCAACACCGTTATTAGAAGCGGCGTCGATTTCGATTACATCCATAAAATTCCCCTGGCTGATGGCTCTGCAATTTGCGCATTCTCCGCAGGGCCGCCCTGCGGGATCCGGTTCCAGACAGTTTACGCCCTTTGCCAGTATTCGCGCTGTGGTGGTCTTACCCGTTCCGCGCGTTCCGCAGAAAAGATAGGCATGTCCTACCGCATCCGTGGCGAGCTGATGCCTTAGAATTTTTACGATATGTTCCTGACCCAGGATTTCGCCAAAGACCTCGGGTCTTTCGGCTCTGTAAAGCGCAGTATACATAATTTCCTCCCATTATCGAAAAAATTGCCCTTAAAGAGCCGCGCTAGGCGTTGGAGAAGGCTAATCTGCGGCACATAAGAACTTCCGCTTATTGCTGCTTCCTTCCGGACCTGACAAGGTTCACGGCATCCCATTGCGCAGGACCCAAACCATGCCGGGCGAAGCTCTCTAAAGGCAATTCAATCTTTGATTATTGTAGCACAAAATGCTACGCGGGTCAATAGCTTGACAGCCAGTCCCTGATCGTATTTTCGTCGATTATTTCAATTCCAAGTTCCCGTGCTTTTTTATTTTTTCCTGAGGTGGAATTGATGTCGTTGTTTATAAGGTACGAGGTCTTCGCGCTGACAGAGCCTGCTACCTTGCCTCCGGCCCTTTCTATCTCTGCCTTCAGAGCCTGGCGATTTTCGTAATGCGAAAGCGTTCCTGTGATTACAAAGGTTCTTCCCGCAAGCGCCGTTCCCGCCGCCTCGAAGCTCTCGTCAAGGTGAACCTCAGCCAAAAGGTCGCTTATGATCTTTTTATTGCCCGCATCCGCAAAAAATGCAAGGAAGGCATCTGCCATGATTTCCCCTATTCCGTCGATGGAAAGCAGTTCTTCTTTTGTCAAAGCCTCAGCCCTCTCCCATTTGTTCTCGCAAAACCGGGCGATCAGGCGAGCGTTCGCCGTGCCGATGTTCGGGATTCCGAGGCTATATAGGAACCTTGCAAGATCGGTATTTCTGGCCTTTTCGACGGATTTCTTGAGATTTTCGAAGGATTTTTCGCCAAAGCCTTCCATCTCTGCGATTTCTTCTCTGTATTTTTCGACATGGAAGAGATCCGAAAGCTCCTTGACGAGGCCGCCAGCGATGAGCTTTTCGATTGTCATCTCCGAGAGCCCCTCGATATTCATCGCATCCCTGGATGCAAAATGAGTGAAGCTTTTCAGCTGCTTTGCAAGGCACCTCGGGTTCGGACATATCAGCGTTTCCACGCCGTTATCCGCCTTTATCTTGGTGTGTTCGCCGCATACCGGACAGGTCTTTGGGATTTGGATATTGCTTGACCCGGTCAGGTCCTCGGCGATCTGAGGGATAATCATATTCGCCTTGTAGACCGTGATTCTGTCACCGAGCCCAAGCCCCAGCTCCCGCATGACGCTGATATTATGCACCGAAGCCCGGCTAACCGTGGTTCCCTCAAGCTCCACAGGCTCGAAGATGGCAACCGGATTGATAAGCCCCGTCCTCGAAGCACTCCACTCAATTTCGCTAAGGGTGGTTTCTTTGATTTCGTCCTGCCACTTGAATGCGATGGAGTCTCTCGGAAACTTTGCCGTTTCCCCTAAGGCACGTCCGTGTTCTATATCGTCATAGCTCAGCACAAGGCCATCCGATGGGATGGGGTTTTCTGCTATCTTTTCTTCGAAGCCGGCGACGGCATCGGGAAGCGTTTCCGCCGTAACATTCCTATGCGCGACCACCTGAAAGCCACGTTCCGAAAGCCAGTCAAACTGCTCGCTTCGGGTGGCAAACTCTATATTTTCCGCCGATACGAGCGCAAAGGCAAAGAAACGCACGTGTCTCCTTGCGGTGACTTCGTTGTTAAGCTGGCGCACTGAGCCTGAGCAGAGGTTCCTGGGGTTTTTATATTTTGCCCCCTCATCGGTGATCTCTTCGTTTATCTTCTCAAAGTCTGCGTAGGAAATAACCGCCTCGCCTCTGATGATGAGCTGTCCTTTGAAATCTATCGCAAGGGGCAGATTTTCAAAGGTCCTGGCATTTGCGGTGATAACCTCACCGATCTCGCCATTGCCGCGGGTTACGGCCTTTGTGAGCCTTCCTTCTTCGTAGGTCAAGACTATCGTAAGGCCATCGAGCTTCCACGAGAGCACGCCTTCTTGCGAGCCAAGCCACGCGGCCAGCTGTGAAACGTCTTTGGTTTTATCCAGCGAAAGCATCTTCTTTGGGTGTTTTTCTTTGGGAAGTTCGGAAAGAACTTCGTAGCCCACGCGAATGGTGGGGCTTGTGGAAAGGGTGATCCCGGTCTTTTTTTCCAGCTCGCTCAGCTCATCGTAGAGCCTGTCGTACTCGTAGTTTGACATGATTTCTCTGCTTTCCTGATAATATGCCTTCGCCGCTTCGTTAAGCAGGTCAATGAGTTCTTTCATTCTTTCCATTTATCCTATACGTCTCCCTTATTTCGTATGTTTCGCATGTTTGGTGTATCTGGTATGTTCCTATAGTTTTTTCAGCGGTGCGATGCCCTTTGCCATCTTCTTTCGTCCATGCTCGTCAAAGATAATCGTCACGGTTTTGTCATCTGTTTCAAGCACCATGCCGGTGCCGAATTTCGCATGAGAGACGCGGTCTCCCGGCAGGAGTTCCTCACTGAATGAGCCTCGTGCCGTCTTCTTGACCGACTGTCTTGCGTATCTAAGCGGGTCGTACGAAGATTTCTTTTCGCGGGAGGAATTCCCAAAAGGCTTATATGCCGCCGCCGCAAATCCGTCATAGCTTCCGGTGTCGACTCCGAGCCTGTTTTGGGTCCTGCGCCCAGGGGCGAAGACCGTGTCGCCCGCTTCGTCCAGAAGCGACTTGTCAAGCTCCCGCAGGAATGTGGATTCGCGCGTATAGTCTCCCCGGCCGTACATGACTCTGTAGGCAGCGCTTGTGAGGAAAAGTTTTTCCTTTGCGCGGGTCATACCAACATAGCAAAGTCTTCGCTCTTCTTGCATTCCGGACTCGGAGTCCATCGCCCTATGCCCCGGGAAGAGCCCATCTTCCATGCCGGGCAGGAATACGACCGGAAATTCCAGGCCCTTTGCGCTATGCATGGTCATCAGCGTGACCTTGCCTGCAGCTTCGTCGTATTTGTCCGCGTCGCTGTTTGTAGCAACTTTTTCCAAAAATTCTTCGAGGCTTGCCGCCTCGCCCGCCTTTTCCTTTTCTTCTTCGTAGTCGTATATGAAGGATTTGAAGTCGAGGAGATTTTCTATCCTGCTCTCCGCCTCCTGAGTATTTTCGTTTTCGAGAGCCTTCATATATCCGGTGCGAACCAGCAAATTGTCATATATGTCAGAAACCCTGAGATTCTCCTTTTCCTGTCTGCAGAGGAGGAGCACCTCCATCATCTGCCGCACCGGTTCTATCGCTTTCGATGGAAGGCTGTGCAAAATCTCGCCGTCCGCCAGGGTATCGAAGAGCGACTCGCCTCTCACGCGCGAGAGCGCCTCGATTTTGGCGAGGGTCGTGGGTCCGACCCCACGTCTTGGCTCGTTTATTATCCTCTTCAGGGCAAGGTCATCCATCGGGTTTACGACAAGGCGCATATAGCATATCATGTCCTTGGTTTCCTTGCGGTCATAGAAGCTAAAGCCCGAGAGGATCTGATATGGGATTTGCCGCCTCTTCAAGGCATCCTCGAAGAGCCTTGACTGGGCATTCGTCCTGTAGAGTATCGCAAAGTCATCATAGGTGCGATTTCTGCCTTTCAAAAGGTCGATTTCCTGGGCTATGTACCGGGCTTCTTCTTTATCGCTGTCGCAACGTCTATATACGATCTTGTCTCCGGACTCCTTTGAAGTCCAGAGTTTCTTCTTCTTTCTGTCCCGGTTGTTCTTGATGACAGAATGAGCCGCCGCTAGGATATTTCCGTATGAGCGATAATTTTGCTCGAGCTTGATTACCTTCGCATCCGGAAAATCCTTTTCGAAGTCCAAAATATTCTGTATGTCCGCGCCTCGCCACTGGTAGATGCACTGGTCATCGTCGCCGACAACGCAAAGGTTCCTATGGCGGCTTGCAAGCAGGCTTATTATCTCGTACTGCAGGCGGTTCGTATCCTGATATTCGTCTACCATTATATATTGAAAACGCGACTGATAGCCTGCTAAAACCTCCGGGCTCTTTTTTAGCACGTGATAGGCATTCAGGAGCAGGTCGTCAAAGTCCATGGCATTGTTCTTTCGAAGCTGTCGCTGATAGGCGCTATAAACGTTGTATATAACCTTGTTCTTGAACTCGCCGTCGCTCATTTGCCGATACTCCTCCGGCGAAATATTGGCTTCCTTTTGTTTGCTTATGACCGTAGAAAGATAGGCCTGTGGAAAGATTTTCGCGTCGAGATTTTGCTCCTTCATAATGTTTTTTATGATGGTCTTCTGGTCTACGGTATCGTAAACTACGAAATTTTTTTCGTAGCCGGCAAGACCTGCATGCTCCCGCAGGATTCTGAGGCTCATGGCATGGAAGGTCAAAATCCACATGCCCGGGCAGTTTCCGACCAGCTTTTCGACGCGCTCTCGCATCTCCCCGGCCGCCTTGTTGGTGAAGGTTACCGCGAGAATTTCGTATGGGCTTATGCCATTTTCTATTAGATATGCTATTCTGTGGGTCATGGTAGCGGTTTTGCCGCTGCCTGCCCCTGCAAGTATGAGCAAGGGGCCGTCCATGTGCCGAGCCGCCTCCTGCTGCTGAGAATTCAAGTGTTCTAAGTTCATATTGTATTTTCTCCTTGGGTTTCACTGTGCCATAAATGCGAAGCTTTTATGGTACAGTCCGTCATGTGCCCATTTGCTCACATAGTCCCATTAAAGAGCAAATATATGGCACGGCGATACAATCTATAATATCCACAAGCGCAAGTTTTCACAGTGGATAGTATACCATAAAACATCCTCACTTGGAATCGCAATCGTAAAAAATAATCGCGCTTTGAAACATTATAAAAGGCAGCCGATGCAACCGGCTGCCCCACGGTTTGGTCTATTCGAGTCTATTTCAGTGCCACAAGCACCGCATCCTGCATTTCGTTTGCATCGATAATGCCGCGATGCAGGATTTCTTTCTTTTCAAGGTCAGAAAGGCCGTATGGGATCTCGACTCCCGTATGCTTTTTGAGTGCCTTTACATATTCGAATCCGTCCTTGCACGGGCCTATGCCGCATGCCTTTGAAACGCTCTCTGCGAACTTATATGCGCTCGCGGTGGAGGCGATGACCGTTGGCGTCTTGTCACCCGTCTCATTCACATAGTCACGGTAGACCTTGCAGGCAACCGCAGTATGTGTGTCCATCAAATAGCCTTCTTCCTTCCAGAGCCTTGCGATGGTCTCGAGAACCTCTTCTTCTGTGCAGAAACCGCCATAAAAGTCGCCAAGTGCTTCCTTCACATCGCCGGAAACCTCGTAGCGTCTCTCAGTTTCGAGCGCGCTCATCCACTCGGTGATGATGCCGCCATTTCTCCCGCTCAGAAGATAGAGCAGTCTTTCGAGATTGCTTGAAATCAGGATATCCATCGAAGGTGAATTCGTGCAATAAAAGCTTCTGACATCGCTTCTGATGTCATATATGCCGGTTCTGATAAAGTCAGTCAGAACCTTGTTGTCGTTTGAAGCGCAGATGAGCTTGTTAATCGGAATGCCCATGAGCTTTGCGTAGTAGGCTGCCAGGATGTTTCCAAAATTCCCGGTTGGCACGGTCACATTTATATCCTCGCCCGGCTTTATTATGCCGTCTTGTGCAAGCTTTATGTAGCTATAAACATAATAAGCAACCTGCGGCACGAGGCGGCCAATGTTTATCGAGTTTGCAGATGAAAGCTTGATGCCCGCCTCTGCGAGCTTCTTTGCAAAATCATCGTCTGCAAAGATCTTCTTTACCCCGGTCTGCGCATCGTCGAAGTTGCCACGAATGGCAAATACATGGGTGTTTGCGCCGGTCTGACTTATCATCTGTCTTTCCTGCACCTGGCTTACGCCCTCGGACGGGTAAAATACGATGATTTCGGTTCCCGGCACATCCGCAAATCCCTCGAGCGCCGCTTTTCCGGTATCGCCGGATGTTGCGGTCAGGATACAGATCTTGGACTTTTCGCCTTCCTTTTGGCAGGCGGTCGTCATAAGATATGGCAGGATCGAAAGGGCCATATCCTTGAAGGCCGCGGTCTTGCCATGATAAAGCTCCAGAAAGTAGGCTCCGCCTGCCGGCGCGAGCTTCACAATGTCAGGCGCAGTGAACTTGTCGTCGTAGGCGCCATAAGCGCAGGCCTTCATTTCCTCCGGCGAAAAGTCGTCGAAAAATGCGCCGATTATTTGGAAAGCCACGTCCTTATAGGTGAGCTTTCCGGCGGCCATCTGCTCTGCCGCCTCTGCAATGTCGAGCGGCAGAGCAGGGACTGTCACAGGCACGTACAGTCCCTTATCCGCGGCGATGCCGCGGATGATGGCCTTGGCACCTGTCATCTTGTCCTTGCTGCCGCGTGTGCTTTCGTATAGCATAATGTTTCTCCAATCTATTTCAGTTTCGCAACCATCTCGCCGGCCTTCACCTGCTGCCCCTCCGAAACGTAAATTCTCTCGACAACGCCGCCTTCTCTTGCGATGATATTCGTTTCCATCTTCATCGCCTCGATGACAGCAATCGGCTGGTTAGCCGTAACCGTCTCGCCTTCCTTTACGAGAACCTTGATGATGTTGCCCGGAATATTTGCTCCGACCTCAAGCGGGTTGTCCTCGTTTGCATACAGCACAGAGTTTGATGAGTTTACGGTTACTGTCTTGTCCTTTATCTTTATGATACGGCGATTTCCGTTAACCTCGAAAATTGCCTCTCTGAATCCGTCATTGTCTACAGGACGAACCTCCTGCAGCTTAACCATGAGCTCTACGCCGTCCTTAACCTTGACTTCGCAGGTTTCGCCTTCTTCGAGCGAGTGGAAGAAGATGTCCGAACCCATGTAGCGGAACGAGCCTTCCTTGCGGATGGACTTGATATAGTCCTCGAATACCTTCGGATAGATCGCATAGGAGATGACCTCCTTGTCCGTTCCTTCGAGTCCAAGCTCGTCCTTAAGCTTCTTTCTGATTGCCGCAAAGTCCTCCGGCGGAAGGAGTTCTCCGGGTCTACATGTGATCGGCTTCTTGTCCTTAAGCACAACCTTTTGGATGTCCTCAGGGAAACCGCCCTCAGGCTGTCCCATCATACCTTCGAAGTAAGAAACGGTCGAATCCGGGAAGTCGATATTCGCTCCCTTTTCTACGATATTTTCCGGAGTGAGCCCGTTCTGAACCATGAAGATCGCAAGGTCGCCTACAACCTTTGAGGACGGTGTAACCTTTACGATGTCTCCGAGCATTGCATTTACTGCCTTGTACATATCCTTGACTTCCTTCAGCTTGTGGCCGAGCCCGAACGACTCAACCTGCGCCTGGAGGTTAGAATACTGGCCTCCCGGAATTTCATATTTATAGATTTCTGCGGAAGCTGTCTGCAGCTCCGACTCGAATTCCTTATAAACCGGACGAACATCTCTCCAGTATTCGCTGATCCTCTGGAGTCCATCCGAATCAAGTCCCGTATCTCTGTCGGAGTTCTGAAGCGATGCAACGATTGAGTTGAGCGCAGGCTGGGATGTGAGCCCCGACATCGAGTTGAATGCCGCATCGGCTATGTCCACGCCTGCCTGAGCTGCCATCAGCACGGTAGCAACGCCGTTTCCGGACGTATCGTGAGTATGCAGATGGATAGGAATTCCGATTTCCTGCTTGAGCGTTCCGATGAGCTTGGATGCCGCAGTCGGCTTGAGCAGACCCGACATATCCTTGATTCCGAGGATGTGAGCGCCGCGTTTTTCGAGCTCTTTTGCCATTCTTACATAATAGTCAAGCGTATATTTTGTTCTGGACGGATCCAGAATGTCTCCCGTATAGCACAGGCAAGGCTCTGCGATCATTCCCTGGTTTAAGGTTTCGTCGAGCGCGATCTCCATGCCCTGAATCCAGTTCAGCGAGTCAAAGATTCTGAATACATCGATTCCTGCCTTTGCAGACTGCTTTACGAATTCGCGGATTACATTGTCCGGATAGTTCTTATAACCTACCGCATTTGCGCCTCTTATGAGCATCTGCAAGAGTATGTTCGGGCATTTCTGCCGCAGAACCTCGAGTCTCTCCCACGGATCCTCCTTGAGGAAACGATAGGATGTATCGAAGGTCGCGCCGCCCCACATTTCGATGGAGAAAAGCTTGCGTCCATAAACGGAAACCGCCGGGGCGATCTTCTCCATGTCTACGGTTCTGACTCTGGTCGCCATCAGCGACTGCTGCGCATCGCGCATGGTTGTATCTGTTATGAACAGTCTCTGCTGTTTTCTTATCCACTGAGTAAAGTCCCTGGCGCCCATCTCGTCGAAAAGCTGCTTCGTGCCTCTGCCCTGCAGCTCCGGAAGCTCCGAGCTCTTGAATTTTGGGAATACCGGAACGTTGTAGCTTCTCTTCTTGCCCTTTGTCTCGTTGACGAACTTGTTTCCGAGAAATTCGATGACGCGAAGCTCTGTATCCTGAACCTTGCCAATGTCAAGAAGGTCAGGTGTGTTTGCGATGAATCCGGTATCGCATTCCCCCGCCGCAAATGTCGGATGGTTAAGCACGTTGAGCATGAACGGAATGTTGGTCTTTACGCCCTTGATTATGGTCTCGCCGAGGGCACGGATCGCCTTTCTTCTGGTGTCGTCAAAGGTTCTGCCGAAAGCTGTTACCTTGAGCAAGAGCGAGTCATAAAACGGCGTGATGGTCGAGCCCTGGAAGCCGTTTCCGCCGTCCAGTCTGATGCCAAATCCGCCCGGTGATCTATATGACTCGATCGTGCCGGTATCAGGCATGAACTCGTTTGTCGGATCTTCTGTCGTGATTCTGCACTGGATCGCATGGCCCGTTACCTTGATGTCCTTCTGGCTCTTGATGCCGATTTCGGGGCTATCGAGTCTATAGCCCTGTGCAACGAGGATCTGTGCCTGCACGATGTCGATGCCGGTAACCATCTCTGTTACCGTATGCTCAACCTGAATACGCGGGTTCATTTCGATGAAATAGTGCTTGCCCGTTGTATGGTCCAGAAGAAACTCAACCGTACCTGCCGAGCGGTAGTCCACCGCCTTTGCGATCTTGATCGCATCTTCGCATATCGCCTTGCGCTGCGCGTCCGATAAGCAAAGCGCCGGAGTGAACTCTATAACCTTCTGGTGCCTTCTCTGGATGGAGCAGTCACGTTCAAAGAGGTGAACGATGTTGCCTTCCTTGTCACCCAAAATCTGCACTTCGATATGCTTCGGGTTTTCCAAATATTTTTCGATGAAAATATCGTCGATTCCGAATGCCTTGGCTGCTTCCGAACGAGCCGAACGAAACTGCGGAAGCAATTCTTCTTCTGTTCTTACGATTCTCATTCCGCGTCCGCCGCCGCCTGCTGCTGCCTTGAGCATAACAGGATATCCGCAGGAATTGGCAAATTCGATGGCCTCAGCCTCTGTCTCGATGGCTTTTTCAACTCCCGGAACCGTCGGAACGCCTACGGAATGAGCCACGATTTTTGACTGGATCTTGTCTCCGAGGCTATTCATCATCTCTGCGGTAGGCCCGATGAACTCGATGCCTGCATCGGCGCAGGTCTTTGCAAATTCTTCGTTTTCGGCAAGGAAGCCGTAGCCCGGATGGATTGCATCTACGCCCTTTGCCTTTGCAAGCGCGATGATTTCGTCGATGCTCAGGTATGCTCCTACAGGCGTCTTGCCCTTACCGATCTGGTATGCTTCGTCCGCCTTCGTTCTGAAGAGGGAATTCTTGTCCTCTTCTGAGTAAATTGCCACTGTTCTGATTCCGAGCTCTCTGCATGCTCTGAAAACTCTGATTGCAATCTCGCCTCTGTTGGCGACAAGCACTCTCTTAAACTTTTTGATCTCTCCCATTTCTTTCTCTCCTAAAAAAATTTACTTGACAATATGAATATCCATTTGCGGATAAGGTATGTCTATATCTGCTTCATCAAAAGCAATTTTAACTTGCTCCTGCAAGTAATATTTTATATCCCAGTATTTTGGCGTCTGGCACCATACCCTAAAGTCGATTTCAACGGCGCTCTCGCCGTGGCTTGCAACTCCGAAAAACGGCTCCGGTATTTTCAAAATTTCCGGATTTGATTCCGCCACAGCAAGCAAGGTGTCTCTGACCTTGGAAAGCTGCGCGCTATAGCTTACGGTCAGCTTCAAATCCACTCTGCGTGTTTCTTCCTTTGTATAGTTTACAAGCACCGACGAAGTTATGGCGCTGTTTGGGACTGCCACTACCTTGTTGTCGTATGTTCTCAGGGTCGTAACCATCAGGTCTATGCTCTGAACGATTCCGCTTGCTCCTGCTGTTTCGATAAAATCGCCCTTGACAAAAGGCTTGTTAATCAAAATTATAAGTCCACTTGCCACATTTCCAAGGCTGTCCTTCATAGCAAGAGCAATGGCCGCGCCTCCTGCGCCCAGCACCGTTACAAGGGGCGCCGTAGGTATATTCAGGCAGGTGAGCGCCACTACGAAAACCACGGTATATGCGACATATTTTACGGTATTAAGCAGGAACTTGTATACCGATTCGTCCAGCGAGCTTTTTGACAGAAGCCGCCTTGCAAATTTCAGCAGCAGCTTCGTGAAAATAATCCCTACCGCCACCACAATCAGGCAAGCCAAAATATTTTTTCCGTATGCGAACAGCGCTTCAAGGGTTTTTTCCGAAAAATTCATTGCGGTCATTCTCCTCTCTATTTTGTACAAGTTCGCCGGCGAGGCAGCCGCCAAAGCAGGCAAAGCCTCAAAGCCCGCTAAATCTTATTCCGCATAGTTTCTGCCGCTTCTTCTTCTTTCGAGCTCATGCAGGAGCTTCTTTCTGAGTCTGATATCGTCCGGTGTGATCTCCACAAGCTCATCGTCGTTTATGAATTCCAGCGCTTCCTCAAGGGTAAAGGTTCTCGGCGGGGTGAGCTTTATCGCCTCGTCCGAACCTGCCGCACGCATGTTGCTGACCTTCTTCGCCTTGCAAGGGTTTACGACCATGTCATCGTTTCTGGAATTCATCCCTACGATCATTCCCTCATATACCTTTGTGCCGGGCTCCACGAACATCTGCACTCTCTCGCCGATATTGAAGAGGGCATAAGGCGTGCATACGCCTTCTTCCTGTGCGATGGCAACTCCGTTCACGCGCTGCGGGATGTCTCCCTTGTATTCGTCGAAAGAATCGAATCGTCTTACCATCGTTCCCTCGCCTCTGGTATCGTTGATGAATTCGCTTCTGTATCCCAGCAGGCCTCTGGTCGGCACGAGATATTCTATGCGCGAATATCCGTTTTCACCCGACATCTGCTTCATCAGGCCTTTTCTTATATTAAGTTTATTTATGACCGTCCCGGCATATTCGTCCGGCACGGAAATAACCACCTCTTCGATAGGTTCAAGCGGCTTTCCGTTCTCGTCTCTATGCAAGATTACCTCAGGCTTTGAAACCGCAAGCTCATAACCTTCGCGGCGCATATTTTCGATCAATATCGAAAGGTGAAGCTCTCCTCTTCCGGAAACCTTGAAGCAGTCGGTGGAATCGGTCTCTTCTACCACGAGCCCTACATTTACCTCGAGCTCCTTATTCAGTCTTTCGCGAATATGTCTTGATGTTACGAATTTTCCTACCTTGCCTGCGAAAGGCGATTTGTTTACCATGAAGTTCATGGATAGCGTAGGCTCTTCTATATGTATCATTTCCATCGGCTGCGGATCCTTCGGGTCGCAAATTGTTTCTCCGATGGATATGTCCGAAATTCCGGATACCACAACGATATCTCCGCAATGAGCCTCCGCTGCAGCCGTGCGCTTTAGGCCTCTATAGACGAAGATCTGATTTACCTTGCGCGAAACTATGCTGCCGTCAGCCTTGGCAAGTGCGACGCTCTGCCCTTCTTTGATCGTGCCCCTAGTGATTCTGCCGATACCCAGTCTTCCGATATAGTCGTCATATGCGAGGGTTGAAACCTGAAATTGGAGTGGCTCCTCGTCAAGGTCAGGATATGGCTTGCAATGCTCGATTATCGTATCGAAAAGCGGCGTAAGGTCGAGTCCGCCGTAGCCTGCGGGGCTCTTTTTGATCTTCGCATCGCCTTCTCCCACGAGCACTCCGAGAGCTTCCTTCGGATCCTTGACCGCGATGCCCTGACGGGCGATTCCATAAAGTATCGGAAAGTCCAGCTGCTCGTCGTTTGCCTCAAGATCCATGAAAAGCTCATAAACCTCGTCGACGACCTCGTCGATCCTGGCATCCTTCTTATCCAACTTGTTTATGAACAGTATCGGGTTGATTCCCTGCTCAAGCGATTTTTTCAGAACAAATCTGGTCTGCGGCATCGGGCCCTCGCTGGAGTCTACCAGCAGGATAACCGTATCTACCGTCTTCATGATTCGCTCAACCTCGGAGCTGAAGTCCGCGTGGCCCGGAGTGTCGACGATATTTATCTTTACATCATTATGCATGATCGAGCAGTTCTTGGAATAAATAGTTATTCCTCTTTCGCGCTCGATATCATCGCTGTCCATTACGCAGTCTACTACCTCTTCATTCGCTCTGAAAACTCCGCTTTGGTTGAGGAAGGCATCCACCAGTGTGGACTTGCCCGCATCGACGTGAGCGATCACAGCTATATTTATAATCTTCTCTTTTTGACTCATTATGTATTCCCTCTTTCGTTGGAATTTTAACAATTCCCCGTAAAAATTAGCAATAATTTATTGTATCATAAGGGACAGCAGCTTTCAAGCCCTCATGTATTTTTTTTCGAGCAATTCTGCAATTCTGATTCCGTCTACCGCAGCCGAGGTGATGCCTCCTGCATATCCTGCACCCTCTCCGCACGGGAAAAGCCCTTCTAGGGGCATGGCCGCATCTTCATCTCCTATTTGCGCGCACATGTTCTCGTCTCTTACGATGCGCACGGGAGACGAGCTTCTAGTCTCTACTGCCGTGAGAATTGCATTGTCATCATCAAAGCCCTTGATTTTGCGTCCGAGATAGGGCATCGCCTCCCTGAATGCTTCTGTCGCAAACGCAGGAAGCGAGTTTTCGACATCAGGCGCTCTTCCATCCCTCAGCTCACCCCAGGTTGACCTGGGCGGCTTATAATCTCCTCCGCCATTTATGAATGCCAATCTTTCGTATTTTTCCTGAAATTCCACGCCGGAAAGCACGTCCTCGGATCCGAAGTCCGTGATTCTCACATCGCATAGCAGCGCGCTATTTGCTACTCCGCTCGCCCGCTCGCGATAGCTCATGCCATTTGTCACTACGCCGCCCTCTTGCGATGATGCCACTATGACCTCGCCGCCCGGGCACATGCAAAATGTATATACTCCTCTGCCATTTTCGCAGCGATAATTTATCTTATAGTCCGCAGGCGGAAGCCCTGCCTCCTCTGCCGGCGCTCCGTATTGCGCCCTGTCGATCACCTCTTGCGGATGCTCTATCCTCACGCCGATGGAAAATGGCTTCTTGCGCATGAAAATTCCCTTCGAGCGCAGCATCCTGAATGTATCTCTTGCACTGTGACCCGGTGCGAGAACGCAAACCTCCGTCTCTAAAATCTCTTCGCCGATGCAATTTCCCATATCGTCAATTTGCTTTATCCGCACGGCGCTGATTTTGCTGCCCTCTGCCGCCGTTTCGACCAGCAAATCGCTGGCCAGGGAGCTGAATCTGACCTCGCCTCCGAGAGAAATTATTTCATTTCTGATGTTCTTTACGACCTGGCGCAATATGTCCGTGCCGACATGCGGCTTTTGCTTATACAGTATGTCTTCCGGTGCGCCCGCCTTTGCTAGCTCAGCAAGAACCTTTGAGATCCTCGGATCCTTCGTCCCCGTAGTGAGCTTGCCATCGCTGAAGGTCCCGGCGCCGCCCTCACCGAACTGGACATTCGATTGCGGGTTAAGCACGCCTGTTTCCCAGAAGCGCCTCACGCTTTGTGTTCGTTTCTCGACGCATTGCCCGCGCTCAAGCACGACCGGCCTGTAACCTGCCTGCGCGAGGATGAGCGCGCAGAACATCCCCGCAGGCCCAAAGCCTATAACGACCGGTCTATGCATGAGCTTCTTCGCATCCGGCTCTGTTTCTGGGAATCTATATGTCTCATCAGGCGTAATTTCCAGCCTTAGCTTTCCGTCAGAGGCGAGCCTTGCCTCCTTCCTCGGATTTTTTTTATATACGCAAACAAAATCCACCGAATACACGAGATAGATGTTTTTCTTATCCCTGGCGTCAATGGATTCTCTGGCTATTTTCCAATCTTTGATTATCAAATCGCTCCTGCCAAGCTTTTTCATTATCTTCTGTGGCAGAAGCTCCCGGCTCTGTCCGGGTCTTAGTTTAATCTGGTGTATCCTATACATTTTTTCGATGCTCCATATCACTGGCAATCGCTTTTCCGGCGCGAATCCCCGTCAGCCACGCATTGTGCAGATTAAATCCGCCGCACGGCCCGGCATAATCGAGCACCTCGCCGCTAAAATAAAGTCCCTTTACAAGCTTTGACTCCATGGACGCCTCGCAAATCTCATCGAGCAAAACGCCGCCGCAGGTTACCTGCGCCTCTTTCCAGCCCGCAAGGCCCGTTACAGGCACGCGAAAATCCTTTAGCTCGCATATCAATCTGCTTATATTCGCATCCGAAAGCTCAGAAATGTGCTTGTCAGGATCTATTCCCGCGCGAAGGAAGATAACCTCGCCAAGCTGCTTTTTTACGAGGCTTTTCAGCGCGTCACATGCCCTGAGACCTTTCATGCCTCTCATCGCCTTGATAAATGCTTTCAGCTCGTCTTCGTCATAATCCGGCGCAAGATCTGCTGAGATTGCATAGCCATTGAAGGATTTTCCACCTACCGGGCGCACATGATTTGAGATGTTCATCACGCAAATTCCCGAAAGGCTGTCAGCCCTAAACTGAATTTCGCCGGTCTGCCTTGCGATCTGCCTTTCGTAAAGATAAAGGGTTATATCAGCCTTTGCGCGAACGCCCTTGAGACGCTCTATGCACGGCATATCCGTGCAAACAGCGGTAAGTCCGGGCGCAAGATGTGTTACGGTATGCCCGAGCCTGCGCGCCAAAACATATCCGTCTCCCGTTGTTCCCATGGCAGGATATGATTTGCCGCCCGATGCTATGAGGACTCTCCTAGCAAATACCTGATAATTCCCCTGGTTTTCGCCATTTTCTTGAACCAAAAGGAGGAAGCCGCCACCTTTGCATGCTTCCACCTTTTTTACCTCGCTACTTAGCATTATTTCAGCGCCCAGGGCGCATGCTTCTTCTGTCAGAAGGGACGCGAGCTGCCTTGCATCCTCGCTAAACGGATAGTATCTCCCGTCAGGATCCTGCCTTACCGCAATGCCGCTTTGGGAAAAGAATTCGAATACCTCATCCCTATCTTTGCAATCTGCATTGGAAAGATTGCATCTGCCATTTCCCGTTGCCGCAAGCTTCTTTGCAGCCTGTTCCTTTTTTTCGAATATGATGACAGCTGCCGCAGTCGCCTCGCGCTTTAGGGTCAGCGCCGCCGCCAAGGCCGATGCTCCCGCGCCGACTATGGCAAGGTCAAATTCGCTATTTCGCCTCATCTTCGCCATCCTCTGCACTCGGTTTCGGCGCCATCGTCGCATCCAAGAGTTCCTCCGGTGTTTCTTCGATAACGCGAACCTCGGCTCTTGCTTCTTTTGCGACCTTGATTGCTTCCTTCGCCGCCTCGTGAGCCTCCTCAGCCTTGGCTGCCGCTTCCTTGAGGATTTCTTCTTTTGTTTTGAGGAAGTCCGGTTTGAGGATCGTAATCATCGCACCGATATGGAAGATGTTAAATCCTTGCACGACTATGCAAAGTCCGACCATCGTCAGGGTCGCCAAATTGAAAATATCCGCATCGAAGAATACATATATACCCGCGATGAGGTTCACCAGACCGATTGCCAAATGGTCGAAGAATGGTCTGTCGCGCCTCTCCATGCTCTCCCATGCCGTTACGAAATTACGAACGCCCGTGTTGATTACCCAAAGTCCCAGCACCAGCGGCACGACCGCATCTGCCGAAAGCTTGTTGAGCAATATGAGCCCGCCCAGCAGGAATGTCGTCATTCCGTCGATCAAAATCCATGTCCTGTCGTCCTCATCGCCTCTGTAGCTGTTGTATGAGAGGCATTCTACGATTCCTCCCAGAACAAACAAAATACCGATAATAAACGCAACCGACATGAATGTAATTCCGCCGTTTGCGATCAAATATATTCCAGCACCCATAAAAAGAATGCCTGTAAGCATTGTTAAAATTCTCAAAATTTCGTCCTCCTTGCCATACAATTATACTTTGAAATCGATTTCAAGTCAAGGAAGGCACCTTTTCTTCACAAAATATACAAAATAACGGCGGATTTTATGCCCGCCGTCTCATCTTCTGTTTCGATATGCCGCTCCTTCGTCTGCGCCTTGCTAAACCTCTATTTCCTTCGGTCTTGCAATATCGCCTCCGGAGAGGACATCATCATACTTTGCTCTTGCGCCGCCGATGAACTTCGGTCTGGTTCTGGCGCATACGATAGGAGCCTCGCCGATTTTTTTTATGCTGAGTCTTACGGGAACTGCAACCTTCTTTAGCTGCATCCCGATCAGGGTATTCCCGATGTCGATTCCTGCGTCGGCCTTGATCTCCTCTACGGCTACCGGTTCCTTTGCCCTGGCATAAAATGTCGTCGCAAACGATCCTCCCGCATGAGGATGCGGAACTACATTTACGATCTCCGTCCCCGGCAGGAGCGCCTTTTTCTCAACTATAACCGCACGGTTAAGATGTTCGCAGCACTGCGCCGCAAGGAAGATGCCCTTCGGCTCGAGCACCGACATTAGCCCATCATAAATTGCTTCTGCGGCATTTATATCGGAGCCTTTCCCGATTCGCTGGCCCATGACCTCGCTGGAGCTACAGCCTACTACGAAGATATCGCCTTTTTTGAGCCTTGCGATTCCTACAAGCTCCTCTGCCGCGATCCTTGCCTGGTCCTTTATTTTTTCATAAGTTGCGCTCATTTTTTGCCCTCCAATGCACTACATATTCTTATGCCTACCGGCTCATCATTCTATTCTATTCTATTCTATCCAATCTATTCTTTTTTTCGAATCAAATCTGCCAGCTGTTAAGATAGTGAACCTGCTTGGGGGTGAGCTCATCGATTTCGATGCCCCATGCCGCAAGCTTTCTTCTGGCGACCACATCGTCGATCTGTGCGGAAACATCGATTACATCATTTGCAAGTGCCTCGTGATTATCTCGAATATACATAGCAGACAGTGCCTGAACCGCGAAACTCATGTCCATGATCTCTGCGGGATGTCCGTCCGCCGCTGCGATATTTGCAAGCCTTCCTTCTGCAATTACATTTACCCACTTGCCGTTTTCGAGGCGGTAGCCTGTGATATTTTCGCGCATTTCTTTCTTTTCTATGCAGGCTTTTTCGAGGCCTGCCATGTCGATTTCTACATTGAAATGTCCTGCGTTGGCGAGGATTGCTCCATCCTTCATCTTTAGCATATTGTCCACGGTAATCGTCCATGCGCAGCCAGTTGCGGTCACGAATATATCTCCGAGCGGCGCCGCCTGCTCCATCTTCATTACCGAGAATCCGTCCATACGGGCTTCGATGGCCTTGACAGGATCGATTTCTGTTACGATAACCTGAGCTCCGAGCGCCGCGGCTCTCATGGCGATTCCACGCGAGCACCAGCCATATCCTACCACGACCACGGTCTTTGCTGCGATTATGAGATTCGTGTTGCGCATGATGCTGTCCCAGGTGGACTGCCCCGTGCCGTAGCGGTTGTCGAAGAGATGCTTGCAATCCGCATCATTTACGGCTACCATCGGGAATTTGAGGACGCCTTCCTTTGCCATGGCCTTCAGGCGGATGATTCCGCTGGTGGTCTCTTCGCAGCCGCCCCACATTTCTTCTGCCAGGTCCTCTCGCCTCCCATGCAGGCAGCTAACAAGATCCGCACCGTCATCTATTACGATGTTTGGCCTGTGTTCAAGGCACATTTCTATGTGTCTTTCATATTCCGCAGGCGTTGCCGCATGGTATGCGAAGACCTTGATGCCGCAGTCTGCAAGGGCAGCTGCGATTTCGTCCTTGGTGCTGAGAGGGTTTGAGCCGGTAACCGACATCGCAGCCCCACCTGCCGCAAGAACCTTGCAAAGATATGCCGTCTTTGCCTCAAGATGCACCGAAAGAGAAATCTTTATTCCCTCAAACGGCTTCGTCTTCTTGAATTCGTCCTCCATACCGCGCAGCAGCGGCATATGCTCGCGCACCCATTCGATCTTCTGATGTCCGGCCGGCGCCAGCGCCAAATCTCTTATTTCGTAATCCTTCATCTTTCCCTCCGTTTTTTCGTTTTATCCATGTCTTTTCGTGCTTTTTGGTATTTTCCAATCTTATCTATGCCTATTCGACCGTAACCGACTTTGCCAAGTTCTTTGGCTTATCGATATTGCATCCTCTTTCCTTTGCTACATAGTACGAGAAAAGCTGCAGCGGCACGATGCTAAGAAGCGGCGTCAGCTCATCCCTGCACTCCGGAATGTAGATAACCTCGTTGCTCTGCGCCTCGATTTGCCTTCTGCCTTCCTTTGCGATAGAAAGCACATGGGCGCCTCTTGCCTTGATTTCCTGTATGTTTGAAAGCATTTTCTCGTAGAGCCTATCCTGGGTGTCCAGGCAAAGAACCAGCGTGCCCGGCTCAATCAGCGCGATGGTTCCGTGCTTGAGCTCCCCTGCTGCAATGGCAAAAGAATTGATATATGATATTTCCTTGAGCTTTAGGGAACCCTCATAAGCTACCGCCGAGTCCGGGCCTCTTCCGATAAAGAATACCTGATCTCTATTATAAAGTATCTTCGCCAGTGCCTCGATTTCTCTCACATCCTTGAGATATTCTGCAAGTTTTTCCGGTATCTTTTTCAAATCTGCAATAAATCCGCGGTAAAATTCCTCAGAGATCTTTCCAAGCGCAAGGCCCATATAAAGCCCGAGAAGATACATGCATACAAGCTGCGTGGTATATGCCTTGGTTGATGCAACGGCGATTTCCGGGCCCGCCCAGGTATAAAATACATCATCGGATTCCCTGGCAACGGAGCTTCCCACAACATTTACCACGCTAAGTATCCTTGCGCCCTTTGCCTTCGCCTCTCTGAGTGCTGCGAGGGTATCTAGGGTCTCTCCGGACTGGCTGATTGCAATGAACAGCGTCCTTTTGTCCACGAGAGGATCTCTATACCTGAATTCCGATGCAACATCTACCTCCACAGGAATCCGCGCAAATTTTTCGATGATCGTCTTGCCGACAAGCCCGGCGTGATAGGCCGTTCCGCAGGCTACTATATATATTCTTGAGAAGCCTTCCAGGTCTTCTTTTGTGAGTGAAATTCCGTCAAGCTTTATATGCCCGGTTTCGTCCAGCCTGCGATTCAAGGTCTCGCCAATCGCCTTCGGCTGCTCATAAATTTCCTTCAGCATGAAATGGCTGTAGCCTTCTTTTTCTGCCGCATCCGCATCCCAGGTAACATGGAAAACCTCGCGGCGCATCGGTTTTCTGTGCTCGTCAAAAATCTTGATTTCTTCTGCCGTCACGACTACCATCTCCCCGTTTTCGATGAGATAGATCTCCTTGCAATGCTTCATGAGCGCAGGAATATCAGAGGCTATGAAATTTTCGCCGTCGCCGATTCCGGCGATGAGCGGCGCGTCCTTTCGCACGGCAACGATCTTGTTTGGATCCTTGCTGGATACAACGCCAAGGGCATATGCTCCCGTCATCTCGCATGTCGCGGCATATACCGCATCCTCGAGGCTGCTGCAATTTTTCATATGTATTCCAATAAGATGTGCAGCGACTTCGGTATCCGTATCGGATTTTAATTTTATATTATGTTCCTTTATGAGCTTTTCTTTCAGTTCTACGAAATTTTCTATTATCCCATTATGCACTATGGCTATTGAGCCGTCGCCATTTGTGTGGGGGTGCGCATTTATATCAGATGGCGCGCCGTGGGTCGCCCATCTGGTATGGCCTATCCCCGTATGACTGTCAAAGCTGATCCCCATTGCCATTTCGCGCCTCAGGAGCTCCTCCAGGTTCGTGATCTCGCCGACCTTCTTGCGAATGTCGATGCCGCCATTTCTGACCAGCGCGATGCCCGCGGAATCATATCCCCTATATTCCATTCTTTTGAGGCCGTCCATGATGATGTCCTTCGCATCATTTTTCCCGACATATCCAACTATACCGCACATTTTTTTATTTCCTCCTGAACTTCTTCTCGATCAATGCTGCGAGCTCTTCTGCGAGCTGGCTTATCATCTTCGTGTCGCAGCCCTCGAGCATGACCCTCACCAAAGGCTCCGTACCCGATGGGCGAATCAGCACTCTGCCGCTTCCCTGCATCTTCTCCTCTATGGACGCGATCGCAGAGGCGACCTCTTCGTCCTTCATATATGTCTTCTTATAATCGTTATTTATTCTGGCATTCACTAGAACCTGCGGGTAGATTTTGATCTCGTCTGCAAGCTCGGATAACCTCCTGCCTGACAAAAGAGGCGCCTTCACGAGCTGCAATGAAGACAAAATCCCATCACCCGTCGTCGTATGGTCGAGGAAGATGATATGCCCCGACTGCTCGCCGCCGATTGTGCATCCTGTCTCTAGCATCCTCTCGAGCACATAGCGGTCTCCGACTCCCGTAACATCTACGGAAATTCCCTCTTCTTCCATCGCCTTGTGGAAGCCTATATTGCTCATAACCGTTACTGTGACTTTGTTATCCTTTAGCTTTCCTTCGTTTTTGAGCATCTTCGCACAGATCGCAATGGTCTTGTCTCCGTCAAGCACCCTGCCGAGCTCATCAACAGCGATCAGCCTGTCTGCATCTCCGTCGAAGGCAAGGCCTATATCGGCATGGTGTTTGAGCACCGCTGCCTGCAGCCTCTCGGGGTGAGTCGAGCCGCAAGCATCATTTATGTTCGTGCCGTCCGGTCTGTCGCCGATCGTAATAACATCCGCCCCAAGGGCCATATAAACCTGCGATGCGACCTTATAAGATGCTCCGTTTGCACAGTCGAGTACCACCTTCTTGCCATCGAGCCTGTAGTCTACGGTCTCTAGCAGGTGATCGGCATAAAGCTCGAGAGCGCTATCCTCCGCCTCGAGGCATTTTCCTATTTCTTCGCCGGTTACATGACTATTTACATCGACGCTTGCTATGATGAGGTCCTCGATCTTTTCTTCCAGCAGATCGTCAAGCTTGAATCCCTCGCCGTTGAAAAATTTTATTCCGTTATACTCGAAGGTATTATGCGAGGCACTGATCACGATTCCGGCGTCCGCACCATAATGCCTTGCAAGGTAAGCAACAGCCGGCGTCGGAATGACCCCGGCTTTGATAACATTTCCGCCTACCGCCAAAATCCCTGCGGTCAGCGCATTTTCCAGCATATCGCCGGAAACCCTCGTGTCCTTGCCAATTACTATCACAGGCCTTTCATTGCTCTTCTTCAGGACATAAGTGCCTGCCTTTCCCAATTTGAATGCCAATTCCGGCGTAAGTTCCTTGTTCGCGATGCCTCTTACTCCATCGGTTCCGAAAAGTCTTCCCATAAAGTTCCCCCGTGCTGAATCATATTTGCGTCAGCCAAATCTAATTCGCATCAATAGTTATATTTATTTTGCTTGGCGTATATTCCAGATCCGCGTGAGTCTTCTTGCAAACGCAGGAAAGCGCCACTTCGTGTTCACCCGCCTCCAAGCCTTCAACATTCGCCGCGAGCACAAAATCTTCCTCAGTGATGTCATCCATGTCGCTCGATTTTGCTGTTACGGTAACCTCTATATCCACGCTGCCGGCGGTTGCCGACATTTCCTCTGTTATACCATTTATTTCCACATCGGTCTGGCTGAATGTAAATGTCTTCGTTTCGACACCCCTGACGACTGCCTTGAGGTAGAGACTTTCTGACTCCGTAGCCACGCTGACTCCCAGCGGCAAAATCGGCACGAGCTTTATATCCTTATCCTCGTAAACATTGCTAAGGTCGACCGCCTCGCAGCTTACGCTTTCTATGGTCGACAGAACGCTGTCCCTGCCCTTTATCGTAATCGTCTTAGGCACGGAAATGCTCCGTTCGTACTCCGTCGAGTCGAGTCCTTCTATCGGAACCTCAAGGTCCACGGTCTTCTTTTGGAAAAGCACCGCCGTTATCGATATGTTTTCCTTGCTCGCCGTGACGCCCTCAACCTCGTTTCCGTCCGAGTCAACCGGAATCGGCGAAACCGTGAAGGATTTCATCTCCGTTCCGACCTTGGATGCATCCAGGACAGCATTGAGTGATGCAACCTCGTCGACCAGAGTTTTCGCTCCGGTCACATTCAGCGTATCGTCGCTTACCTGCAAAATATTCGGTTCTGAATCGTCTCCCTCGATATTCGTAATCACCGGGGTGATGGTCTTTGCTTCTGTCACCAGATCATCAACTGTCACGGTTATCTTTTGGATGCTCACATTCTCGATGGAAACATCGTCGGGCGATGAAATATAAAGCTTGATCTTGTGGGTTCCCTTTCTCAGACCCTCAACATCTGCGGTGACGCTAAAGTCGGATTTCTTGACCTTGCCGATGGCTGAGCGCTGGCAGGAATAGCTGATGTTGACTTTTTCGTAATCGGTCGACAAAATAACCAGATCTTCCTGTGCGAGCTCGTCCTCATTGAGTATCGTAATCGGCACGCCCTTCACCGTGTCGGTGGAGGACTGGTTTACATCTACCAAAACATATGCCCACAAAACTATTGCGACGATCAGGGCGAGAATCAAATTGAACTTGTTACTTTTTAACATTTTTTCCTCCCCTTATCGCTTTGCTGATTCTATCGGAAAGTTTCTGCTCCGTCTCGCCTTCGAAATAGAGGCTTAGAAGCTTCTTCTCTATCTTCTTGCCGTCGAGGAATCTTGTCAGCTTGCCGTTTTGGGCAATCGAAATTACTCCGTTTTCTTCGGAGACGATGATTACGAGCGCATCCGAGTTTTCGGTGATGCCGATGCCGGCTCTGTGACGGGTCCCAAGCTCCTTGTTGAGTTCTTTATTTTGTGTGAGCGGGAGCACGCAGCCTGCCGCGTGGAGCTTATCCCCGCGGACAATCACCGCGCCATCGTGAAGTGGCGTTCCCTCGTAGAATATCGTTCCTATCATCTGGGCTGTAATCTGGGCATCTATGACGGTTCCGGTCTCCACTATATCATTCAGGGAAATTTCTCTCTCTATCACTATCAGCGCGCCTGTCTTGCTCGCCGACATAGACTCGATGGCCTCCACGAACTGTCCGACGATGCGCTTTGCTTCTTCCTTGTCAACCTCGCCGAAAACATTGGTAATTCGGCTTCTACCGATATATTCCAGGCCCCTTCGAAGTTCCGGCTGAAATATGACCACGATGGCCACGAGTCCCGCGCTAATGAGGCTCGACAAAAGCCAGTGCAGCGTATAAAGGTGCAGCCACCTGGAGGCGACCGTCGCCACCACAAGAAGGAGCAGGCCCTTTGCCAGCTGCTCGGCCCTGGTTTCTCTGATAAACCCGAGCAATTTATATATCAAAAATGTAATGATCGCTATGTCCAAAACATCTGTAATTCCAACACTTGAGGCTATGTTATCAAAAAAATTATTCACAAGGCTCTCCTTTCACACTTACTATTTTCTATTTTACTTGAAAAACATATCATTTTCAAGAGCGATATGTGATTTATTTTATCACTTTGCATGATTGCGGGGGCGACATACGGGTTTGACAAGCGGTGCAAAAAATGCAATAATTATGCTATGAGAAAAAATAAATTGGAGATAAAAATGGATAAAAATACTAAGAATTTAGATAATTCACCTCGCTTTGGCGAGCTTGAGCGACTGTTTTCCGAGATTTTTTCAGGAGAAAGCCCTGTCAAAATCATTTTTTCCGGAAAACGAAAGAAATCCCTCGAATATAGCAAGGTCATGATGCGTCCCATAAGCGCAGGCGGCAAGGTGAAATATCAGGCCGAGTATACCTTCCCCAAAAAGGTGACTCACAAGAATCTAGAGGCCAGCCAGGCGCCGGGATTCGCGCTGCAACTTGCCTGGGGGGATTTCAAGCAGGTGAATATCATTATGGCGGAGGAGGAAATTCAAGTTCTCGCCGCAAAGCCGGATAGGCCGCGGATCACCAGGTCAGCGCGGAAAGTCTCCGAAAAATCCGTCGACGCCGCCGCATCCTCTGCCATCAGTAGCCAAGGAGCAGCGCCCGCAGCACCTGCCTTTTCCCATAACCGGACGAAAAACTATATTATACCCGCAGGGATCCCTTGTGACTTTTTGATTCGCCTCGGAGTCATGGCAGAGGACGGGACCGTATTTCAGCGAAGCTATAGCAAGTTCCGCCAGATAAATCGCTACCTTGAGATAGTAGAGGATGTTTTCCCATACCTGCCCGCAGGCAGAGCCCTAAAGATCATCGACTTCGGCTGCGGCAAGGCATATCTTACCTTCGCTCTCTATCACTACCTGAAGGTCATAAAAAATCGAGATGTCCGGATAATCGGCCTCGACCTGAAGGAAGATGTGATCGAATTTTGCGGCAAGGTCGCAAAGGATCTCGGATATGACGAGCTAGAATTTCTGATGGGCGACATCGCAGACTATACGGATGATCATGCCGATATGGTAGTGACGCTTCACGCCTGCGATACCGCAACAGACTATGCCCTCATCAATGCCGTCGCATGGAATACGAAGGTCATTCTCAGCGTTCCATGCTGCCAGCACGAGCTGTTCAAGCAGATAAAAAACGACCTTCACAGGCCGATGCTAAAACACGGGATCCTGAAGGATCGCCTCACGGAATATCTGACGGACGGCCTCCGCGGCCTTGCGCTGGAGAGTGCGGGCTACGATGTCTCGATGATCGAATTTACATCCCTCGAACATACTGCCCGCAACATAATGATAAAAGCCGTAAAGACGAATGCCACAGATGCCTACGCAAAGCAAAAGTCTCAGGCCGCCCGGCAGCAGTTCGAAGCCCTTTGCGGCTTCTACCATGTGAGCCCGACCATCTCTAGGCTCGTGCCGGCAACGTCCATATAACGAGCATAAGAAAAAAGACAGTCATTAGACTGTCTTTTTCATTTCAAATTGGCAACGTCCTACTTTCCCAGGCAGCTTCCCACCAAGTATCATCGGCGCTAAGGA
>CAVCFO010000006.1:0-78011 GCA_963601575.1 bacterium | reverse complement strand
GTGCTAGGGCTTCCGTCGGCGCCTGTGACATGGCCCATCGGCAGCGGCATGAACTTCGAGGGGATTTATGATTTGCTCAAAAACGAGGTTCACCTCTATAAGGCGGGCAAACACACAAAGACGATTTCGCTGGATGATGAGGGCGTGTTCGGCCCGGAACTTGATGATGAGATTGCAGGATACAATCTGTCGGCTCTGCGGGATGAAATCGAGCTTATACAGGGTGCGGGAAACGAGTTTGACGAGGAGCTTATCGCAAAAGGAAAGCTCTCCCCCGTTTTCTTCGGCTCGGCGCTGGCAGACTTCGGAACTATACCGTTCCTTGAGCATTTCCTTGAGATGTCGCCGGCTCCGGGCCTGCGCAAGACCTTGGATGGTGAGGTTAAGCCTACGGATGATTTCTTCAGCGGGTTTATCTTTAAGATTCAGGCAAATATGAATCCGGCTCACAGAGACAGACTTGCCTTTCTTCGGGTCTGCTCGGGAACCTTTGAGCGCGGAATGAGCGTCCGCCTTTCTAGAACCGGAAAGGAGATGAAACTTGCCCAGTCCACCATGCTCATGGCAAACGAGCGTGAGACCGTGGATACCGCCATTGCAGGAGACATCATCGGAATTTACGATACGGGAAATTACCAGATCGGCGATACGCTGACCACCACAAAGGAGCCGCTGTTTTTCGAGCCTCTTCCGACATTCCCGCCGGAGCTTTTCTGTCTTGTAATGCCAAAGGATACAATGAAAGCAAAGCAGTTCCAAAAGGGTGTTGATCAGCTGGCTCAGGAAGGCGCGGTTCAGGTCTATAGGAATCAGTACAACGAGGTTGTTATCGGCGCCGTGGGTCAGCTCCAGTTCGAGGTATTTGAATATCGGCTGAAAAACGAATATAATGCTGCGGTTCGCATGGATCGCCTTGATTTTAGCGTCGCAAGATGGCTGGATACGGATAATGTCGATGCCGTAAAAGATGTGCTGGATTCGAGGCAGATGCTGGTCTTTGACCATTTCAAGCGTCCGATAATATTATTTGCTAATCAATTTACCCTGCAATATTTTACCGAAAAGCATCCCAAGATCAAGCTTGTGGAAGCGCTGGATGTGCGAAATAAGTATTGAGGAACTCTTCATAAGTACAAATGGGCGCGGCCTGCACTGTCAGGAGGCTCGCGCCCTGTTTGTTTATGCTATTTCAAATTTGTGATTCTGAGCCGGTTTTTTTCTATCTCCGGCGTTTACGGATTATCTTAAAGTAAAGCAAGGTAAGAACTGCTATCGCTACCGCTGCTGCAAGTCCTATCAATATAAAGCCCTGTTTTTCGCCCGTGTCAAGATTGTGATTGAGTCCCCATGCGATGGAGAACTCGCCGTCTTTTTTTACCTTATCTTCGGATTCTTCGATCTGGGAATCCTGCTTTGAATCTGCTTTTGCTTGCGAGCTGTCTTTTCCGGCTTTTTCTGCTGCAAGTGCATCGACTCTTGCCACTTCTTTTCCATCTAGGAGACTTGCGGTATCAAGTAGCTCATATTTCCCGCTCTTATCGGAGAAAGCAACTATGGATTTTCCCAAAAGTTCAAATGCCGCCTCTTGCGCTGCAGGGCCGTCGCTTGCCTTTGAGATACCTCCTGTGCCTTCATCTGGGCTCTCGCCTGCGCTACCTGCAGCTGAGGTTCCTCCTGTGCCTTGCGCGGAGGCGTTTGCATCTCCTGCGGCAGTTTCGGTGCCGCTAGATGCCGCTTCCTGTTTGCCGACTTCCTCGCCAGCTGCTATGCTGCCTGCGCCTGCGTCTAATGTATTGCCCGCATTACCTGCGGTTGCGCTTTCGCCTGCGTCTGCGTCCGAACTGTTGCCTGCATTACCCGCACTTGTTTCACCTGTGCCTTGCGCGGAAGCATTCGCATCTCCTGCGGCAATCTCGCTGCTATTGGAGGCTCCATCTGTGATGCCGCTTTCTTCGCTACCTGCTATGCCGCCTGCGCCTTGGCTTTCACCCGCGCCTGAATCGGCAGTAACCTCGCTTCCGCCTGAGCTATCGCTCGCACTGCCGGATGTTTGGCCATAACCATCTGTGTTCAAACCATTCCCGGCAGCGTTTCCAATTCCTGACTCAGCCGTGCTCTCCCCAAGGGAGTTTTGCAAGTTCTCGCCATCTGCAAAGTCACTTCCTGCCGCAAGCACTCCGGCGCCTCTAAACATGGCGAGCGTTCTGACCGCGCGTTTTGCATAAAGCGTAAAGCTTTGGACAGGAGTAAGTGTCGAGACGATCTCATCGCCCGTCGTATAATCCACTCCAACAACCTTGCCACCCCCATAGTAAGCAAGCATCACCGTGCCATCGTAACCAAGGTTATTGGATATATGCCTTATCCCGCTATTGGTCATGCTTCCCAGCTTCATATTGCTTAGGTATGCCAAAATCTCGCCACTTTCTTCATCAAGCAAGGCAAAATATTTCGTTGTGCTGCCAAATGTCGTATTCTTGCTGAGAATCACCCCGTCTGTTACTACCTTTTGGGAGGCAGAAACAAGATATGGGGCATCCTCAAGCATGAAGACTCTGTATGAAACCTTCGCTCCCTTGTACAGTGAGAAGTTGTAATATACGCTAAGGTTCTCATCCTGCCAAATAGCATTTGTCATTTTATTTCCGCCGGAATCAAGGGGCTGCGAGAGGTTCTTTTCGGAGCTTACTTCATCACCTGCTATAAGGCTTGCGCTTCCTCCTGCAAGGCTGTAGCAATTTCCGTTTTTGTCCATAACCTTGCCCTGCCAAAGATGAATGGCTCCTGCAATCCCTCCGGCAGTGCCCGCCTCTTTCATATCCTTCGCCGAAGCACCGGAAGCCTTGCCATAGTGAACCTTGCCGTCACTTCCGATATAGTACCAATAATCTCCGTAGGTCATGACCTTGCGGCAAAGGGTCTCAGAGGAGACTGCATCTGCACCGTTAACAGTTAGGTCGGTCTCAAAGTCGTAGTTAAGTGTGATTAGGCCATTTTCGTCCGTTTCGTAATTTTTTCCGTTTACATTTATTTCTTGAAATTCCACATCATCTGCAAGTGCAACTTCTATATTTATGGTATTTACTCCCGACGGGTATACTGCCGGAGCTATGGCAGTATCTTCGCTATCCGGCACCGTTATGCCTGCCGCATTTTGATCTACATCATGATTTACATATTGCAATATCGCCTTCTTATCATAGTCTTTCGTATATGGCATATATTTCGCTATGGAGCCATCTGCGGCCGTTCCTGCGGCAGCGGCAAGTCCGCTATAATCCCACTCCGAATCTCCAAATGACAGTTTACTCTTATAGAAGCTCTTATCATTAAGATCCGATGTGGTAACGCTGAGGCTCTTGCTATCGGTTCGTTTCGGCAGAACATAGGATGTCTTGCCTTCACTCTCTGCCATCTTCAGCAAAGACTTTGCGGTCTGTCCGTTGATGAGAGAATCCTCCCAGATATAAATATATCCCGTTCCCGCATCTCCCGTCGTGGCGCTGTCGTTTATCCATAGTGAAACATTATCACCACCGCAGCGCACATCGGCAGCCGAAAGAAGCCCTATCATGTTAGAATCTGTGGTTTTCAAGGTTCCGGAGTTTATCTTGCCGATCAGTCCTGCGGCATAATCTGTCCCTGCGGAGACCTTTCCCTTATAATAGAGCCTTTGGAGAGTTCCCATGATTTTGCTATTTTGCGGCTCAAGATGTCCGATAAGGCCTCCGGCCGTATTATTTCCGGCATATACGGTAGCTCCGCAGGCAGAATTTGTTAGTGTTAGAATGTTGGTATATCCAATCAGCCCTCCGGCCGCGGTCCTTCGCGCCGTGACGGTCACATTTTCTGCCACATAAATCCTGTCAGAAACAAGCCCCGACTTAGAATAGATCATGGCTCCCATGAAGCCTCCGGCGTTCCCCTCGCTTTCGATCTTGCAATTGCGGATTGCTATGCCGGAGTATATTGCAGTCTGGGTTGTTGCTGCTTTCTGAGCACCGATAACACCGCCGGCGGCTCGATCAGTGCCGCTTAGAGATGTGCCGTTACTCTCAATAGTGCATCCTATTACCTGCAAATTATAAATTCTTATTGTGCCTTCGGGATATGCGCAAAGCCCCCCTGCATGGGTTGCTGCTTTGACGGTGCAATTTTCTATGATGCCTCCATTGACATCTAAGTGAAATGCGCTTCCTGTCATGCCCCCTGCTACGCCTGTGGTTGCTTCTACCTTAACATCCGATACCTTGATATTATTCGTAAAAGCTCCTGTTTTTTGCATTTTCCCGTAAAGTCCGCCCACATAGCTTCCGCCAGTCACTTTGCCGCTGATTGCCTGATTGCCTGTTCCCGGGCAAGGATATCCAAATCCTGCCAGGCCTCCCACATACGAGCTCCCAACTATCTCAAAGTCTTCTATGGAGCAATATGTCAAGGTCTTGCCGTAGGTCTGCTGGGCTCCTATGATGCCTCCTACATAGGATGTAAAAGGCATATTTATCCCAATATTCTTTGCGCTTACATTGCTGATATTTCCGCTTGTATATCCTGCCAGGGCTCCGCAATAGGATCTCTGAGAACCGTCGGTACTCCTATCATCTATAGAAAATCCGGATATGTCAACCTTATCCACCGTGCCGCTTATAACCGAGATAAATCCTGAATATTGGCGGGTGTACTTATTCGCAAGCATTTCTATGTCTTTTAATTTAATATTGCTTACATCGGCGGCGCTGAGAATAGGAGCGGTCATGCTTCGTTCGCTGCTTGCTGCCGAAAAATCGAATTTCATATTCTCAAAGGTCAAATCAGTCATCACAATCCCCACCTTGGTAATCCAAGGATTGCCACTTGCGCCGGAGATATATGTGAGATTCTTAAATCCGCAGCCCGCTGCGCTTCCCTCTAAACGGTTAAATTCAAGCTCGGTAAATCCCGTCGAATCGCCGGCAAAATCAACTATCCCGGTGATTCTCACGTTCTCTCCCGTATTCCCGTGGTATTTTACCACGCTATTCCATGTGGCAAGGTCGGAAATCTCCCAGTAGTTCAGGTGCGTGCTGCCGTCCCGGTTGAGATATTGTATCATGCTTGTCATTTCCCGTTTGCGACCGTTTTCCTCGGTATAGCTAAATTTGAGTGCGTAGCTGTCAAGGGCTTTGGTAAAGCCTTCTGCTCCAATGCTTATCCTGGTTTCCTCCGAACCCGAAACGGGCTCTACCTCTACATATGCACTGCCGCTTGCTATGGCAGATTCGCTGATATCCATGCCGTCAAATTCGATTTTGAGATTTTCTTTGATATATTCTCCCGAAACATTTGGATGAAGTAGCCTTGCGGTCAGCATATACTTTCCGCCGGCATATTCTGCTCCCAAGATCTCCAGCGATGGATCCCCTGCCTGCCCGGGCAGCGGTATATGCTCCTGGGTCCAGCCTTCCCTTGCGCAATCGTTATTTAGAATTGGCATGCAGCCTTCTTCAACAGCGGAATAGTCCCAGGCGCTGCCGAGGCGGATATCGTCCATCCAGGTTTCTGCGGACCCGAGAGCCTCGCCGGACAAAAGTCCATCAGCATCTCCGAGGTCATTTTCGGTAAGACCTGTTACCTGCTGAGCCTTGTATGCATAAACTCTTGTTCTGGTGCTTCTGCTATTTGCGGCAACTCTGTTGATATGCGTTCCTGCTCCATTAACATCTCCCAGCGCTACCGAGTTTTGTATCTCATACATACTTCCCCACAGTCCCGCAGCGTAGTCGCCTGAGATTTGCAATATATCCACATAGCTTACGCATCTTACCATATATGTACTGTCTCCTGTGGTGCAGGTTCCAAATATGCCTCCTATATAATTGCCTGAAGCGCGTATGGAGCCATGGGCATAACAGTCCTCTGTGCTATTCGAAGCCGCATATCCTGCCAAACCTCCTATGCCATTGACTACATTGGTGTGAGTGACCTCAATCGTCATATCCTTCGTATAGCACCGTCTCGTGCCGGAAAGATTAAGATAGCCTGCAAGTCCTCCCGCATACATTTGATAATCAAGTCCCGCATCGGTAAGGATGCAGCCACTCGCTGAGCAATCTTCGATTGAACTATATGAAATTTCTCCTGCAAGCATTCCTATATTGCCGCTGCCGCAAATCCTGCTGTTTCTGATTCGGACATTGGTTACCTTTGACTTTAGAACATATCTAAAAAATCCCGCATGTTGAACATTCAAACTGCTTCCGGCAGTAATCTCCATATCTTCTATAAAAAGGTTCGAAATTTCGGCGCCACTTAGATAATAAAATACATATGTATTTTTCATATTTCGAAGATCAATACCCTTTAGCACGTGCTCCTGCCCATCGATCTTGCCCCTAAACTGCCCATTGCCGGTATAATTTGCTGTGGTGCCGTTAATGATGATTCCACTGGCCGTCAAAACCCCGGTGCCAAAGTCAAGATCTCTTGTCAGCTTATAGTTCCAGCTCATATTATTGTTGATATCTGCCCAGTCTTGCAAGGTGGCAATTTCCTTCCAAAAGCTGATTCCTGTGGTATTATAGTCTGTTTTTACGGTCTTTTTCAAGGCTCCTGCGGTATAGCCTATTTCCGTAACCTTGTAAGAATCCACATATTCCGGATTTGACAGGTCCACCTCTGCATTGATAATCACATCATACAGCCCGTCCTCTGCGGCACCCTGAGACAAGACCTCTGTAATAAGCCCGCTGATGCTTATGCTGTCTATTCTCAAGTTTCCTGTGTTTTCAAAGCGAAGCTTTACATATCCCTTGGCAAGGTCGTGTGAATTATATGGTTCCTCCGTAGCCCAGCTGTCTTTGACAAGCTTCGGTACCTGACTGTCGCTCAAAGTCGGTAGCGGGATATACTCCTGATATTTTTGCATCTCTTCGGAAAGCATTATCCTTGGATAAAATCCCATGGAAACGCAAGCCTCTACATCGAATCCCTCCGTAAGCACTTTGTTTTGCCATGTCACATCATAAAGATTTGCTGTTCCCGCCAGCGTTGCAAGGGTTTCATTCTTATATGCCCTGCTGGTCAGAGTCCATATGTTGCTTGTTCCCGCTGCCAGAGAATCCGTAGAGATGGTTTTTATGCTTTCCAGCGGGAGAAGATAGGTTTTGCTTTCGTTTTTGCCTACCTTATAAAAATCTCCTACGGTATATATGTTGGAAACTTTTGCCGGTCTTTTGTTGTCAGTCACAATGAGCGCGGAAGTCAAACCATCCTCATACCAGCTATCCATAAGCACATAAATATTGCTCATCGTGCCGTTATTTAAGATTCTATAGACAAGCCCCACATTGCCGCTATATCCTCTAGCCACAAAGCCGGCGCCGCTATCTGCATATATATATCCCTTCTGGACAGTGCCCCCGACGATTTTGGTAACTAACACTCCTATGTATGCACCGTTGGCATTTCCTATAATATCGCCGCCTGCATGGAGAATGAAGTTGCGAAGAACTCCTCCGGAGAATACGTCTTTAGCTATCAATGATTTTGCAGCAGCGTTAACCTCTACCTGCCCGTTAGTATTGACAACTATATTCTCCACCGTGCCTATTATTTGGTAAAAAATTGCCGCAGAATTGACATAGTATGTCTCCTTTGGATATTCGTATACCAGATTTTTTATTTTGCCACCCGAGGCGACGGTCAGAAAGTAAGTTGTTATATTCTCGCCTTTCGTGACTGTATGCCCCTGAAAATCTATGGAACCATAAACCTTTTGATATGAGTTTACATTCTGCTCAAAATCGGCCGTTACCAGTATATTGGCTTGCGGGTTTTTCTTCAAGGCATCTACTAGCTCCTGGTGCGTAGCTACCATAACATATTCTGCGTCGGTGCGGAAGGTTGTCTGAGAAAGCTGTACCTCGGTGCCCTGATATGTGGCAGTCAGGCTCACCCTAAAGGCGTCCTTTGCCTCTAGTCCCGTAAGCTCCTCAATGTGGCATAGCGACAGGCTTCCGTCATCGTTTTTGGTCATAGGCAAAGTTATGCTTTTATATGGCTTATAGGATGGAAGCTCCATGCTTTTCGACTGTTCGATGGTCAGCGTCAGTTCGGCTTTTTCGCCCTCTCGTCCAAGATATCCTACGGTATCCTCGGCTG
The DNA here is from genome assembly GCA_963601575.1 of bacterium. GTDB lineage: Bacteria > Bacillota > Clostridia > Peptostreptococcales > Anaerovoracaceae > CAG-238. The sequence goes on along the minus strand of CAVCFO010000006.1, from coordinate 69,872 downwards.
TTATCTCGATCTTGGCAGTATAACCTGCCTCCTCTCCCTCTGCTGCAGTTTCCTTCTCTAGGTTTTTGATATCAAGATTACCGTAAATCGCACTGCCTCCTACCAGCTCGTAGGTTTCCAAGAGATAGTTGGTTCTGTAGCTGCCATAACCCTCGGCGTCATTATATGCATCCGCGACAAATTTGAGGGTATATCTGCCCCCGGAAATAAGTCCGTTAAACCGCAGGCTTATGCCCTCGGCGTTCTCATCGCTTACGGCATTCAGCCTCTCAGCCCTGAGCAGCACGTTGCCATAATATAGCTGAGCAGTTACCGCCCCGCTGTTTTGTATGGTGCCGTCAGGGTCATATATCTTCAAATCGATAAACTCAGCCACATCCGCCGCCAAAAACAGGTCGCTGTATTGAATTTCCGGAATGGTTTTTTTTGTAGTAAAAGTGCTATTTGTCATGCTGACGGGAATCAGATACTCCTGTCCGCTTTTTTTGACTACCGCCTGGATGGTAAATGAATATCCCGTAAAATTCGTCAGGCTCCCTTTCGGCATCGAAATTCTAAGCTGCATCGGCTTTGAATATCCGTCTCCTGTCTCATCCTCTGCCACCTCGTGTATGAGGAAGCTCTCCCAAGGATTTGACAGATATTTATCCTTTGTGCTGTAAAGGATAACCTGCGGCATTATGTCGTTACCCTCTTCAATCACAACCGCCGCCTTTTCCTGATCATATTCATATTCGCCGGACTCGAGCGCTTCTCTATCGAGCCTCGTTATATTTATTTCTTTGCCCGATTTGTCCTTTAGGATAATGCGAAATTCGTCAATCAGCGGGAGAATTTCCATCGTGGATTCCGATGTCATGGTTGCCTGCAAGGTTACAGAGGTATCCATCAAATTGTCAACTCCTGAGTTAAATGCCACAACGCCGTCTGTCAGAGGTGCCGTATATATGCTAAGCTTTCCTATCAGGGTATTTTCTGCTGCCGGGACGGTATTTCCCTCTGTTTTCTCAACGCCGTCGGGCTGCATATCAAAATCCCCTGTCACCTCCACGGTATAGAGAGAGGAAAAGGCAAGGCTCTCGACCTCTAAGCTGTACTGACTGCCGTCCTTCGGATTTTTTAGTTCGAGTTCATAAACATCTTCTCCGCCCGCACTTATCTTGTCCCGGTCCCATTTGCCATAGAGTCCTGCGGCATTGCCATATTTGCTGTCTACAATGCGAAGCGCGAGGCTCTTTTCCTTGCTAAGGGCTTTGTCAGGATCGGAAACCTTGATTTCGAGGGCGAGTTTATCCATGATATTTTCTTTTTCGGTAATGGTTACGACCGGATTCTGTTTGTGTGTATAAACAGCCTGTGCCTCGCAATTATCCGCCGTAAGCGGCAGCTGGTTACCATATCTGTCCTTTGCCACAATGCTGCAGGTATATTCTTTATTTGAATCGAGCTTCGGTGAGTTCGAAGTATAGCCTACCGCGGAGGATTTTTGAGCTCGAGACAGCGTGGTGCTTCCTATTACGACGGTTTTGGATTCTCCGCCGCCTACCGGTGTAAGGGTAAGCTCAAGTCTGTTAAGATATGGAAGAGTATTCAGCTTAAAATTTTCAAAGTTATATCCTATGATGCCCGGGTCATAGCTTGAGGTATTCTCTATCTTTATATTATTAAGTTTGACCGCATCTTGTTCTGCGGCAAATTCAACATTCCAATCAGCAGAGATGGCCTTGAGATTTCCCTCTTCAACGCTCGGAAGTTTGATTTCTATAAGGTCGGAATAATAGTACTTCCTCGTATAGATTTTATTACCCTCCGAGTCCTCTGATTCTGCATTGTAGCGGAAGTTATATTGCAAGTAGAACTTTTGATCCGGCTGCAAAGCACTCAGCACAAATGACTGGCTTGACGAAGCCTTATTTTTGCGAAGTGCCGTGGATTTTCCCTCGTAGGTATCGGCAGGATATGTGGTATATCCCGCCTCGTTTACGGTGGAGCTGCCGCTTCCTTTAAGAGCCTTAAATACCGTGAAATTGACTCCTCGCACGATAACTCCGCTTGGGTCTTTGACCTTAACATCAAGTCCCATGCCATAGCTCCATACTTCTATATTGTTTATGCTTATCTCGGGAATGGTATATTCGGGATCGTCCGGCTGGTTATCTCCTGCATCTCCTGCATCGCTGTCTCCGGTTGAATTTCCATCATCGCTATCGCTTGCGGAGCCGCCGGTGTTTGATTTGTTATCACCTGTGTTTTTATTATCTGAGTCCTTGCCGGGCGCGCTGCCGCCACCCGTGTTTCCGCTCGTGGCGGCCTCAGGAGCCTTTTGCGAAGGCTCCTGTCCGGTGGCAGCTCCGTCTTCTTTATCCTCATCCTTTTGGCTGTCATCCTTCTCATGACCTGGCTTTTCGTCTTCTTTGTCCTCGTCCTTATCCGCAGGAGCGACATCGCCCGTCTCATCTTCATCTTCAACATATTTATTGATGACGGAGTCTTTTTTATTTTGGGAGCTCCCCTTGCCATTTAATATCTCTTGCGCTTCTTCGAGTTTTTCTTCCTCCTTATTTGGGCTGTCCGAGTTCTCTATTACGTCGCTTATCAGCCCGAGTGCATCCAAAAGATTTATATAAGAATATTCATGTTCTCCGAATTTTATGGAAGCATCAAATACGGCTTCTTCCTTTGTATAGGCAAGGGAGCCGTTATTATAGGCATACCACGAAATTGAGTCCTCGCTCAGAGATAAGATGCTTCCCATGGGAATGACAGTATCCCCAAGAGCATTAGAAAATACCGCCTGCTGAGCGTTCATATAAAGGCCGCCGGAAATGGCAAGCAGGATGAATTCACCCTCGTCTGCCCTGCTCATATCCGAATTATAAGACAGACCCTCGCGAAGATAAAGTCCCTCAAAGGTCTGATAAAGATCTACATCTGTTGTAATTAGCCAGTTTTCGTCGGTTAAAAATCTAAGTCCGTTTCCTCCGTTTGTATATAGCGGAAAGTTCACATCGATCTTTTCTCTGTCTTCTCCTACATAATATCCTGCAAGGGAAGAATATACCACATCATCATAATTGACCTTAACAAGGGAAATCGCATCTCCTCCCTCTGCAGCCAAAGCCCTTTGTATTCCTGCATCCGCGGGCACGGCAAATCCATCTTCCTCCATAGTGCAAAATGCGCTGCTTGCCCCCACTATCGCGACGGTGGCGCAGCACATAATTGCGATTGCCGCTGCAAATAGCTTTTTCATGAATATCTCTCCTCCACTTTCCTAAATTATTATTTCAGACGATTGGGTCAAACAGATCCGAACGAGTGGCAAGAAGCCGCCGCTGGCCGTCATGCATTGTAATCGTATCTCCAAGGAGAGAAATAGTATAATCTCCTCCCCCAGTTTTGGCCGTCCCCGTGCCTTCCGAAAGCTCCATAAAAAATTCCTTGGTTTCGTAATTGAATATCATCATGTAGCCGCCATATACGGCTTCCACATAAGAAAGCGCCGGAAGATCCATAGAATATCCATTGAATTCCACCGTCACGGGTTCAAGAAATATATAAAAGTCCTCTCCATCATAGAGAAATCCATGCTGAGGCTTTGCTTCTTTTTTCTCTCTCGTAATGGTTATCGTCCCATATTTATCATACTCAACCTCGCTAAAATATGAGACTCTAACGGTCTGGCCGGTTCTTGGAGTAATGAGCATCATATCCGTTGCAAGAACCATTTGCGGCTTTGAATCGAAATATACCGGCAAAAAAGTTTCTGTGCTATTTTCTCCTTGAAATAGCAATGTCTTATCCTCTGAGTTTCGCTTCAGCTTCGATTCCGCATTCACTGCCACTGCCTTTCCTGCATAATATTGGTGTGAGGGTTCTTCTATGGTATAGCTCTGTCCAAAATCTACCGTAACAAGCACGATTATGACGGCAGCAACCGCCGCAACTGCCGAAAAAAGAAGGATAAGCTGCTGGGGTCTCTTCAAATTGAGTTTTCCGCCCCGAAGCTTCAGAGGCACATATATTGATTTTAGTTCAGAGTCAGTTTTCAATTTCATATTGTTCTTCCTTCCAAATCTTTTCGGGTATAATGCCCCGCGCACAAGATATGGCATTTATTTCGTTCAAAAATAGATATAGGCTAAAAAGTATCAGAAACGCTCCCATGGCAATATATAGCATCACAAATGGCGCGCCCCCTGCCATCTCCCTTATAAATCCGCATACTATGTTGGCAGATACAAGCCCCGCAAGCTGAAGAAAAAGCCAGATAAAATCTCCTGCTCCCCGGGCAAGGCTCCTTCCTGCCACCGCTCCCGTTATACCGGGTATAATCACCATCATGTATTGCAAAAGGTTCAGCTGCCCAAAAGCAATTATAAAAAATATGACAAAAATCAGCTTTAGCCACGAGCAGGCAAGCTTTAGGCATCCCAATCCGCTGAGCCCGAAAAAGAGCCCCGTAATGTGAAATCTCCGCTCAGTAACCCATGCATCCCTTGCTGCCACCGTCAAAACCACAAGAGCTATCATGGTTAGAATCATTGCAGTGATAAGCCCCGGGAGCATTGGCTTAAGCTGTGCAAAAGTTTGAAGTAAAATCAATTGCGTTCCTCCACCAAAAGTGTAAATTCGTTATGTTGGTGCTTATAAAAGCCTTTGATCGCAAAGTAGGAATGCTCCCCCTCGCCGCTCAAGAAAGTAATGTCTCCGTCTATCTTTCCGAGGGTCGGCAGGTAGTCATTCATAATCAATGCATGAAAATCCTTGCTGTGGATTCGCACCGCATAAATTTCGCTTATTGTGGTAAGCCCCGCGGCGATGTCTATGATTCGGGCATTTATGCGTCCGTTTTCCTTTTGATCTTTGTAAATATCCGGTTTTTCTTTTGCCATAAGTCCTCTCCGCAATCTGCTTAGCAATCTGCTTAGCAATTTGCTTAACAATCTGCTAAGCAATCAGATTAGCAATCAGCTTCGATATTTCATATATGCACCGATATAGGTAAATTCCTGCTCGTCCGCCTCGTCGCAGCGTCCGTCAAGAATCGCCTCTACATCATCAAGCACATCTTCTATTTCCACAAACTGGCCCGGTATTGCGGTATATTGTTCGGCTACATACATGGGCTGTGAAAAATAGTTTCTGAGCTTTCGCGCTCTGTAGAATATGCTTCTGTCCTCCTCTGACAAATCATCGATACCAAGAACTGCTACGATCTGTTCGAGTTCCTCATATCTTGACAGGCATTTCAGTGAGGCTTCCACCAGTTTGAAATGCCGCGCCCCTACAACCTCCGGGTCGATAATGCGAGAGCTTGTGGCAAATACGTTGATTGCCGGATAAAGTCCCTTCTCTGCTACCTTTCTGTCCAGTACCACCTGACCGTCAAGGTGCTGAGAAATCGCATGAACTGCACCGTCGTCCATATCGTCGGCAGGAATGAATATCGCCTGGAAGGATGTGATTGAACCGTCCGGTGTAGAATTTATCCTCTCCTCAACCTCGCTGATTTCCGTAAGAAGCGCAGGTGAATATCCATTGTCTATAGGCATCCTTGCAAGCTCCGTCGAGATTTCCGCGCCCGCCTGCACCATTCTGTATATATTGTCAATAAACAAAAGCACGTCCTGTTTCTTTTCGTCTCTGAGATATTCTGCAAGGGTAAGTCCGGCATAGATGGCTCTGCTTCTACTCATGGCATTATCCCCCATCTGGCCAAATGCCATGGAGATCTTATCCAAAAGCTTTGCCTCCTGCATTTCGTCATAAAGATCCCTGCCCTCACGGCTTCTTTCTCCTACTCCTACGAATACGGAGTTTGATTCAAGTCCCTGATATACATTATGTATAAGCTCCTTTATGAGTACGGTTTTTCCGACTCCCGCGCCGCCCAGAAGCCCCATTTTGAAGCCCTTTCGCATCGGTGCGAAGAAGTCAAGAACCTTGATTCCGGTCCAGAGTATATCGCCGTCAATTACTATTTGGCTCATAGAAAGGGATTTGTCATAGATATTGCGTGTATGAACATCGCCAATCTCCGTTCCGTCTATGGTATCGCCATAAGGGTTAAAAACGTGTCCGAGGATTTGGTCATCGTAGGCGATTCTAAGTCCACCTTCTTTTACATAAACCTCCATGCCCCGTTTTAGACCTTTGGTCGCGCTGCAGCATATAGCGGCTGCAATTTGGCCATTTATTTCTTGCACTTCAAACATATAGCGGACATCATCCTTTTTTGCATAGAGCAGGTCGCGGATTCCTACATCGGTATTTTTGAGGAAAATTTCGACCTTCAAATTGGAGACGGATATGATTCTTCCTGCAATATCTTCTCTTTCATTTTGGCTTGTTTTTTTATTTTTTTCGATTTGTTCGGATATTCCTGTCATTGGCACACTCACCGCTTTCGTTGATTTTATTGTTCTCTGAGGGCTTTCTGCTTGACGAAGCTGTCAATCGTCTTGCGAAAAGCATTTTGATTTTTTTCTTTGCGGATGGTCCTTGATTCTTCCGCCTCGATTTCATCAAGCTTTTTCAGAGACTCCGTTGTGGCATTTTGCCTCATAATATTCTCGGCAGCATAGGAACTTGCGGCTGCGATACGCACTTCGTATGCCATGCAAGAAATGGTCATGTCCTCCAGGAGCCTTTGGGCGTCGCCGCTTATTTCGAAGTCGTCCCATTCGTTTGCCATTTTTGCCTGCCGCATATCTTGCTGCCCTATGGACTTCTCCGGCAAAGGATAGATGCGTTTTATTTCCTGCTTTACCGAGGTGACATTATAGTAATGGTTGTAGACGATTTCCACAGCCGACCAGCAGCGCTGTCTTACAGCTTTTTCGAGATATTCCCGAATCATACTAAAGTTTTCTTCAAGTTCCTCCCGCGTAAGAAAGAGGCTGACTTCTCGTGGATGTCTCAGCTTTTTTCCGATGATGATTTTGTCCTTATCTATGTCATTATGTATCATGCCCGATACATAGGTATTTACACCGCCGCAAAATCCAAGGTCAGACCCTAGATAAATCCTAAGCACCGGAAGGTTTGGGTCCGGAAGCTTTATACATTTGTCAAGCCTCAGATTTCGGTTGCTTTGAATTATCCGCATCATGTCCGAAAGTTCTTCTTCCATGGCAGAATACATCATAGCCTGTTTGCCCGAGGCCTCTACACGCAGCAATGCGTGAAAATTCATTACCTTGACAACCGCTTTTACGTTCATTCCTCGCCTCCGCTCTCCAAATCAAGAAGCATCTTGAGCATGGTTTCTTGGCTGCGCACGGCGAACTTTTGCTGTTTGAGCATCTCGAGAATAAGCTTTCCCCTGCGCATGCGCTCTCTGAGTGCCTCGCTCATCTCGTCGGCGTTGGCAAGCTCGAAGATTTCTCTCTGTTCAAGATATGCAAGAAGCTCCCGCCTGATGGGCGGTCCTGCTTTTTTCATTTCTTTTGTCTGCACCGCACCGCCAAGTCTTGAAACCGACAGCCCGTAATTTATGGCAGGCTTTTGCCCTTTTTCAAAATTCTTTGCGGATAGCACGATTTGGCCGTCCGTAATTGAAATGATATTTGTTGAAATAAAATCCGTAATGTCTCCGCCCTTGGTTTCGCATATAGGAAGCACCGTAATGGAGCCGCCATTTTTGTGCTGGCATCCCAGCTCGAGCATCCTCGAATGTGCATAGAATATATCCGGCGGATATGCGTCTCTGCCGGGAGTTTTACCCATCAGCAGGGCGATTTCGCGGCATACATCGGCATGTCTTTTCAGGTCATCGAGAACAACGAGAACATCTTTTCCCTCTGCCAGGTATGTTCTTGCCATGGACATCGCCGCATAAGGCGTGCTTTGCAATACGGGGGCACATTCGTCGTTAAAAGCCGCAAGGATTATGGTATATTCCATGGCGCCTCGCAAGAGAAGCCGGCTGTAAATATCCTTTACATCTTTTTTGGTCTTTCCTATGGCGACATAGATGCATATGATGTCTTCGCCCTTCTGATTATATATCGTATCGAGGGCGATTTGAGTCTTGCCTGTCTTTTTGTCTCCGATTATAAGCTGCCTTTGCCCACGCCCGATGGGATAGAGCATATCTATGCCGGTAATGCCTGTGCGCAATGGCCGGCTTACCGAGATTCTGTCCATAATGGGAATCGGCTCTCCCTCGATTGGTATGTCGCAAAGCCTGTCAAGGCGCTTTCCCGCAAGCTTATCTTCGCCGAAAATGTCTATGATATGTCCCGGCGAATCCGGAGAAAACATGGCAGAAAACTCCTTGCCTGTTGCAACTACTTTGTCTCCCACGAGGATCTTTTCCTCTATGCGGGTAAGCGCCACAAGAACCGAATCGCTGCGTATAGCATCAACATATCCCTCGGCCTTGCCTTCCACCAGCACTTTCTCAAAATATGCCACATTGTCAAGCCCTGTAGCTTCTACAATATATTCTCTGACAAGCCGAACTCTGCCGCAGCTGTATGCGTTTGTTCCCGCCTTAATCTGTGCAATTTTTTCGTCAATCAGGCTATTTATCGTATGTTCCATCAATTCAACTCCCTTGTTTTTATGCAATAGTCGTAGAGGATATTTCCCTCTTCTATTTGGAAGCCCTCGCATATTCCACTATCGGGAATAATCTCGACTCCGTCCTCTTTTGTTCTTTTCGCCGCAACGCTTTCCGGTACTCTGAGCCGAATTCCTTTGTATTCCTGCTCGGCGAGCATTTTTATGTAATGATAAAACTCGAGAGCGCTAAATCTCTTGTTGTTTGCAAGGTATGCGTTAAGGAGCTTATGCTCGCTTTCCGAAAGGCTCTCTCGCAGAATCTCAATCTGCTGCTGCCCCGGCAGGGTGGAAAGGCGATATATGGTATCGTAGTCGATGGCATTTAGCAATTTTTCTGCCCGGCCTGTCTCCGAATTCTCTTTTTCTTTCAATTCCGAAAGAATTTCTCCGAGGCTGAAAGAAAAATTTTCTCTTATTTTGCAATATGCCCGGCCAATGCTGCCGTCTCTATATGTGGCGACGCATGAGCGTTCTGTAGCGCTTAGCATTTCTCCCGAATTTAGTCCTCTGCCGCCCGCTGCATACTTTTCTTTTTCCTCTTGCTCTTTGCAAAGTTTTGCCTTCTTGGCTTTTTCGGCATCATCCGCATCGCAGCTTTGGGATAGGCCTGCAAGCTCCCTGCTTTTTTCTTCGAGGAGCCTGTCATATACTGATATCAGACTTATGGTCTTGCTGCGTATGTTATCCGAAACGGTTTTTCGGAGCAGGACCACGGCCAGGGTCACAAATCCCATCAGCAGCCCCACCGCTACCGCCGCAAGAATATAGACTGCATAAATCATGTCTTCTTCTCCTTGGCACTAGCCACCTATAATCTCACAAAAGGATTGAAATATAGCAGGATGAATACAAATGCAAGGAGTAGTACAAGCAAAATCAAAATTGCAAGTACCACCGTCATGGCGCTTCTTACTACATCATCCTTTGTTTCGGGGTTTCGCCCCACTGCTTCTGCAACCTTTGCGCCCAGCAGGCCAAGCCCTATTCCTATGCCCAAAAATGCCAGACCCATCATCCAGCCGATCGCGCTCAGTACTGATCCATATAAACTTTCCATTTATCATAACTCCTAACTTTCATTTTATTGTCTCGTTATTATCTCGTCGGTTCTGTCATCCTCAGCTGCTAACATAGAAGCTGTTGCTGCTTTGCGCTTTGAGCAGTATACTTCCCTCTGCATCTTTTACGCTAAGGCTGATGCTAGGCAGGGTGCTAAGCAATGTCGGATCTACCGCTATAACTCCGCTATAGCCTGTGCTAACTGCCGCGCTGATAGCGCTGCTGCTCAAGTCGTGTCTTGCGGTATTCCCTCCGCCAAGCTCCAGTTCCACCCTGCTTGCTTCTGAATCGATAGATTCAAGGCTAAGTTCAAATCCTATTGAGCTTTTGTTTATCGTAGAAACCGTCAATTTGTTGCTCGGCTGCCTTGTGCTTACCTTGGAATAATCGTCCAAAGTTCGCTCTATTTCTCCATCTATATTTTCGCTTACATGAGCCAGCACTACATAATAGGATTCTCCCGCAGGCAATCCATTAAAGGTATAGCTGGTATCGTAGGTGCTTATGGATGTACGGCTGTAACTGGAGCCTGACCAGTATTCGTCATAAGCTCCATCCTCATTTTCGTAGAGACTCTTTATCGTGGCTCCGCTTGGCATATCCGATACCTTATGAAGCTCCAGATATACCATTCCCAAGGTTCCGAATGGGTCTACAAAATGATACTCGGCTTTTATGCTCGTGCTCGATTGAGCTTTTACGGACTTCAGCATCACGATCTGGACAACATCTTGGTCTTCGCCTATGCCGCCGTCGCCGCCTATGCCGCCGCTTCCGCCTGAGCCACCCGAGCCGCCGGTGCCGCCCGTTCCGCCTGTGCCGCCGGTTCCGCCTGTTCCTCCTGTGCCGCCTGTGCCGCCGGTGCCGCCTATGCCGCCGGTGCCGCCTGTTCCACCTTTGCCGCCCGCGCCGCCTGTGCCTCCTGCGCCGCCTGCGCCTCCGCTTCCGCCGTCACCTCCGGCTCCTCCCCTTATGGTAAGGTCGATGGAATCCGGCGTCTGCGGGTCGTCAATCGCCTTATAAATCCCGGAATCGTATGTATTCGTAGTTCCTATCAAACTGCCGAGGTCAAGGCTTTGTTTTGAACTTGCAACATACAGGATTTCCTCTGCGATATCAAATTCGAATGGCGCAGAAACGATTGTCGTGGGCTGAGTGGTCTTTAGGCTCATATTGTTTGAATATAGCCTTGCGTTACCGACCTTGTCCATGGATATATATAGATACTCATCGGCACTGAACACGTTGTTCTTGTCGGTGAGTTTCGAATAGACCATGGCATATTTGCGGTCGCAAAGTTTGAATACTGCCCCCTCGTCTATTTCGGTAAAAATATCCTCATCGCTCACATAGTGGATATCTCCGCTCGAGTCTATCCTATATCCGCCTCCGAATATCCGCACGCTGCCTGCGGTATATGCCATCGTATGCTCTCCAAGGGAGATCTTGGTATTTTCTTGGCTAAGAAAGTAGGCGCCGTTTTCGCGAGTAACCACTGCGCTTTCCGTCAGCTGGATCGGAGTTGCGGTACTATCATAAATGACGTTTCCCGCCTCCAAAGCTATCGACGGGAGCCTCGCGGCAGCGGTCTTATATGCGGTCATCCCCATGACCGCAAAGGTCATCACCACCACCGCGGCGAATATGGAAAATATGAGGCGCGTTGCCCTTGTCAATTTGCGGGTATGCTTCATCTCTCCTCCTCTATACACTCTTTCACTTGCTCTTTTATTCACTCTTTCTTACGGTTCTTTTGTATTCTTATACGCCGCTCCTGATCGTAATCTTCTTCGCCGGGGTCTCGTTGCTTTCATTTTCGTAAAGATAAAGCACTATGGTATAGCTTCCTTGTCCTACGACATCCGGAATATCGTAGTAATATGAGTTATACTTATCGGCTATGCTTCCCCGCTGCAGAAGCTTCTCACTCTTTGAATATAGGGACTGTCCCGAAATCTTGAGAGGCGAGCCATCGCTTTTGAAGCCATCCACCTGCCAGTCTATCTTTCTGAAGACAGGTTCATCGCCTGCGCTTGTCGTGGTGATAAGCCCGAAACTTTCTTCAAACATGATTCTTATGGTATCGGTAGACTGCCTTTTAGCATATATTTCATTTTCGTTAAGGAGCCATCCGGAATCTTGCGTGGTGCTTTGCAATTTTTCGGCGATCAAAAGCTGCTTCTCGATCTCATCCTTGTCTGAATTATTGGATGTATTATTATTCCAGAAGGATCTTATAATCTCGATAAACTTTTCGCCACAGTCCCCAAGCGTCGTTATAGTACTATCAAAGAAATCGCTCCATTTCTTCGTTTCTGTTCCCAGCACGATTTGCCCGCTGTGGTTTATATCCGGCACCGCATAAATATTCATGCGATACTTTTTATTTGGTGCAATCTCTTTATTTGTTTCAATGCCGTCATCTATCAAGGCATCATTATCTAGTACGAAATCTCGATAGGTTTCTGCCGCGCTGTAAACTTTGTCATCATATTTCGTCCTCAGCACATTTCCCTCTTCGTCGGTGAATCTGACCGCATATAAAGCGCCCTCGCTGTTAGTGGCAGTTTCGCGTCCCATGAGCGCATACTCCGGGTCGTTGATTACGACTCTAAAAGCTATGGATTCGTCGTTTGCTTGCTGAACATAAACCAGCGCTCCTACGCTGCCTACGGATGACAGGGTAAATGGCTCGATCCTATATCCCACTTCTACTCTGCCTTCGCCGGAGGCGTTAGGTTCCGATGCGGTGATCCTAAGATAATAAGTAACTCCCGGCACAAGATCCTTTCTTACCTGAGAAGGTTTCAGATTAAACCTCAAGTGATTATCGGAATAAGCAAGCACCGAAGGCCTTGTCAAAATGTTATTCTCGTCTCCTGTGCTAAGCTGCGCATCTGTTAGGATCGGATTTTGCTTATTCGTTGCGTCTGATTCCGTTGCATAAATATCGTAGGACATTTGCACATTGAATATTCTGCTTATGGAAAAGTCTACTGTCAAAAGCTTCTCAAAATATCCCGCATTCAGATACTCATTATCCGTAACATTTATTATCGCGCTAGTGCTTGTTGTTACATCAAATATTGCACTTTCGACGCTATCGCTTCTCAGAAGCAGCACTCGTTCGGTTTCGCTCTTTTGGTAGTAAAAAGCGATATAATAGAGCTTGCCTGCCTCAAGTCCCGGTATTGTTTTTAGTTCCGGCATGCCATCATCGCCCACGGCTATTGCAACCGGCGAGGTTCCATTCGCATATTGAGTGTTCAGCTCCCCTGCGTCTTCTTTCGTGACATATGCTGCCATATAGATTGTTCCTGCTCCTTCAAATCCTGCAACAGAATAATCTTTTGGACCTACAGAGCTTCCGCTCACGTTGAAAACAGGTTTCGTCATGGTCGGGGTAATGGTATCCAAAGTTATTTTCCCCGCACCCTCTTCGCTAAATCCCAGGCTATATCTTGCTATCTTTTTTGGCACTATATATTGTCCGCTTAGGTTCTTAATGTTTGTTGAATTATGAGAATCCACACCCATTCTGTCCGGATAAAGATATCTGGTATTTCCCGATGTAGTTGTCCTGTTTATTATACTCAATGTATATTTTGAGTCGCCGGCCGAATTTGTTTGTGAAATGCTATTCCGTAAATTAGCAGCGTTGAAGCTTCCGTTTCCGCTGATTTTCAAAAGGCCTCCGTTCGCCGGGATTTTGGCACTGGCGGCAGAGCCTATATATGAGTCGAATCCGAAAATGCTCTCCTCACCGCTGCTTGTCTGGCTGTTCGTATATTGCAAGGCAAAGCCATCCGCTCTCAAACTTTCTTCTTGCAAAATATCCCATCCCTGCTGGCCGGTATCATATAATAATACCGCTTCTATATTGAATTCTTTTCCCAAAAATTCTGTGCCAAGAAGCCCTGTTGCAAGCTGAACATAAGCGCCATATACATCTTCTTTTAGCGGCAAAATCATCGTTTTTGTTTTGCTCGGCGTACTGGTGGTGGTCATCGTAAGTTCTACGGCAACGGCGCGAGAAACAATAGCGTCTTTCTTACCACTGTTTACCGCGTCGCTAACCAGATAAAAATCTATCTTGTTTGCATTAAGATCCTCTCTCTTTTCGAGCCGTACGACATTGCTATATGTCTCTTCCTCCACCTGCTTTCCCCATGACCATTCTACCGGAATGCTCGCTACCGGATACTCGCTTTCGTCCTCATTTAGTCCCAAGCTCCGCAGTGCTTCATTATAGTCAAGAAGGTATCCGGAAATGTTTACAGTCGGCGTAATTACATCCTTGTTTCCTTTTGCGATGGTATATGGAATTACCATTTCGTACCACCGGCCATCAACTATAGAATTGTTAATTTTCTCACTCTGTCTTTCGGTGCTGCCTGCCACCGTCCATGTGAGTTTGGTATTTATATCTTCCGTCAGATCTGTTTTTATCAATCCGTCCGGATCTCGCCAGGTATAATGCAAAGTCACACTTCCACTTGCGGTCATGGCATCGGTAGTGGCAAGCGCTTCTTGCGTCTGGCTAAAAACATAAGTATGGAAGTCCGGCATAATCTTCGGTGCTTCGCACATGCCGGAGTTTAGTATATATGCCACGCCTGCGCCGAGTCTTATATTCCCCTCGGCAATACCGCCATAGTACCTGTTATAATCTGCGTAGGATTTGTGGTCATAAGGATAGGTCCTAATCGACTCCGACTCTGCCGTGCTGCTGCCGGCGTATTTCACCGTATATGCAAAGATGTAGCGATATCCTCTATCCATTCCTGAGCTAAGTACATTTCCCTCAAGATTCGCTGCACCGGCATAATAAACCTGATACCCGTTATGTATGACAGAAGATGCGTCCGCTGTTTTTGTTCCCCCAAAGAGCAGGGCTACCTTGGGAACCGTATCGCTTCCGGAGTCGATGCTTTGCGTCATTTCCATGAGAGGCGTAGCCTCTTCGATAGGATCTTTGCCTGCTTTTAAGGTATTGAAGTATGTATTGTATTCGTAGGCATAATAGGTTATGGTTTTTCCTATTCTCTCTACATTATCATATGTAGATTCAAGCATATATCCGATGATCGCATCATCCGGAAGATTCTCATTTACGGCTGCTCCATAAGTTGTAGCCTGCGTATTATAAATCGGAGATACTGATATCCCCTTTGATGAGTCGGTCAATAGATCCGGAGGTACCGGTTCTGCGGATACTACCTCCGATGCGTTTTGAATGCTATCAAAGGTATTTATGTATCCCAAATTGCGCCCGTAGCTGTCATCAGCCACCGCCGTTACGGTGAGCGTATAGTTTCCTTCTCTGTTAAGGGCCGGTCCGCCGAAAGATTCCTCTGTGATTTCGAGTCCGTTCCCCGTAAAAATCTCCGCAAGATCCTCCGGATCGTTAAAGTTTTTCTGGGCGATACGGAGCTTTCCTGTTCCTGTCCCGCTGAAAAGTTCAACGGTAACCTGACCTGCTTTTAGTTCTTCCATCGCATAGCTCGTTCTTATATCGTTTGCGGCGCTATCCTGCACGCTTATTTTCAGGTTTCTCGCAAATGCAGTGGAGATCGAGGATGGCACCGTCCATGTGGCGCTCAGGTTCATTGTATTATATGTACGGAAGCTGACCGTTCCTATGGCGCGATTTACCGCTCCGTTCCCGTCTCCCAAATCAAGATATCCCGATACGGTAACAGCGTAGTTCGTATTTTTATAGAGGTTGTCAAGTGACAAACTTATGCTCTTATTATTTGCATCGGAATCACTCTCATCGTAGATTACGGTATATTTATCTTGCGAATTAACCGGATTTCCGTCATAGAGCTCGACTGCTTCATTCCAAATCTGGTCAGCATAAAGCTCCAGCTTTAGTGGATGGGTATTGTCCACCGTTATGCTGCTGTTACTTTGCAAGCTTATTTTTATCTCTCCATTATATTTGTTATAGTCCGTGCCGCCGGTTCCTGCCTCCAGGGTAACCTTTGGCATGGTATCTCCGATAGCCGCTATCGGAGAGCTCTCCCCAAAGTCATATTGCACCGTTTTATCGTTATCGTTAAATTCCAGTTCGATTCCGAATTTATATGTTTTTCCCGACTGCAGATGGAACTCCACGGGTTCTCCCGTAGCAGGAGTTATGGTCCTTGCGGATTCTTTTTCCCATGTGCTTGCGTCGATGTCGTTAAGCCTATATGCCGTATAGGTATAGCTAACCGCCCCGCCGTCCGGATCCTCTATGACGGGTCTATAAACCTCAAAGGCGCCGGTCACGCGATTATAATAAACTTTTGGAACATCTCCTTCGGTTTTTAATGTCGGAGGGCGTTTCAGGGTCTTTGCCGAAAGCTCCTGGGTCGTCAGCGTTTTGAGCCCCGATGTGGTCTCCACGATAACCTTTGCAACATATTCTGTATTCGCACTTAGTCCGGTAAAGTCTATACTCTTCGACCAGCTTGCTTCTTCAAAATCGCCAAGGCTTATTGATTTCCTTGCCACATATTGCGATTCCTCTTCTGCAAGCGCCGCCGTAAAGGTCTTATTTTGCTCCGGAGTCAGCAAGTATACGGTGGCTTTTGCTACTGAACTTTGGTAGGTCTCCGATACCGCAGCCGAAATCGTGAGGCTGCCTTCATCTGCCTTCTCCTTTGCAAGTATCACGCCTGTTGAGTCAGTATAGAAAGTCCTGCTTATAAATTCTCTCGAATAAATAAGTCCCGTATCGTCTGTAGCCTTGTAATATGCGGTTACGGAAAGCCTATATTCAGTATCCGGCTCGAGTTTGTAATCGCCTATGTCATATGTTGAGAAATGAACCTCTTCTTGGCCGGTGTTGAAAGCGTCAAAGGAATAGTCATCCACAGATACGCTGTCCAGTGCATAGTTTTCATTAACCTGATAGCAATGAATCACTTTTCCCGTCTTTTCATTGGTTATAGTAACATTGCCCGGATATCTGTTCTTATCATAGTCGTCAACCTCTGCTAGGGCTCCCAGGAATCCTCCTTCGTCGGTTATGGTAATTTCCCCTTTGAGACTCGTTGCGCTGACCTTCCAATCCGAAATTTTCATGGTAGGAAGCGCACTGTTTGTGGTGCTGTCGATAACTGCATTCTTGCCGTCTGCACCCTTTGCTCCGTTGCCTCCGCTACCTCCTGAGGCTCCTGCTGCGCCTGTGGCTCCCGTTCCTCCGGTAGCTCCCGCTACACCGGTTGCGCCCGTTAGTCCCTGCTCGCCATTTTGCCCGTCAGTTCCGTCTTCGCCTATTTCTCCTGCTTCTCCGTCGCGTCCGATTTCGCCGTCATTTCCGTCGGTTCCGTCCTCGCCGTCGATAGCTTCTATATTAAGCTCAGGCACAATCTGCCTGCGAGTCTCGTCTTCCGTGAGCACAATGGCATCCTCAGGGCTTACGGAAAGTTTCGCCATGGAAAGCTTATTTTGCCCATCATCAATAAGCTGAGTCATCGGATAGATTTTGACTCCGCCCTGGGTTTCTATATAGCATTCGTTTGAAATTGTCATCCAAAGATTTTCTTGGGTAAGCAAATGAGCAACATTATCTTCGGTCATGACGACCTGAACATAATCTTGCGCTTCTCTTATGTCGCTGTCTGACATATGTACTTTTATGTCTTTTGATGCAATGAGATATTTTTTGTCGGAAAGTTTCCAGAGGTGTTCGCCGAACGACATAGAGCCTGCAGTCGTCTCTGCAGTATAAGTGTCGCCGGACTGTAAAATTTTTAGACCTGCTTCGATATAATAGTTATTTATAAAATTCTCGGATAAATCGTTAAAATCCAGCAAAATACCGTCGCTAAGAGCCATCATGCTTCCATCCTCAAAATGGACAAAGCTCTCCTCGGATACGGTAACTTCGCCTTCTTCTGTGCTATCAAAATTTATATCTCCGGTCAGTGTGGATACATATTTTTCACCGGAATCGAAGGAGTGCCATTTTACCTCGTCCTCCTCGCCTTGAAGAATATATCCTGCCTGTTGAAATTTTGGCGTTTGCGCGGAAGCATACCAAACTCCGAAGCTGCCAAAGCCCAAAACTGCTGCCAAACCGACAGATAACATAATTATGATAAGCCTTTTGCTCATTGCGATTTACCTCTTTTGTTCGTTTTTTATATTCTTTTTGCACCCCCCCCCCGATGGAAAATTCGCCCATTTTCTCTTTGTTTTTTTGTATCGCAAAGAGTCCGCTCTTCGTTTTGGCGGGCATAGTTCCTTCGGGGAAATTAAATTTTTTCCATTATTATATTGCTATTAAATAGCAATATTTTGTTGCTTCACTTCTTTAATTAGCTTGCGCTATGTTTTCCAATATCTTACCACATTTCATACATTTTTTCAACTAAATAATGCTTATTTTTGAAAAAAGAACAAGACTTAAACAGAATTGCAAAAAAAAGCGGCAGACAAATGTCTGCCGTAAGGTCTTCCGTTATGAAATGCGATTTTTCAACCTTTATTCTAAGCTTCTGTCGCAACAACTTCTTTGCCGTCATAGTAGTTGCAGTTTGGGCAAACTCTATGCGGAAGTTTCGGTTCGTGGCACTGCGGACAAATTGCAAGTCCCGGTGCTGTCTTCTTCATATTCGGTGATCTTCTCTTGTCTCTTCTTGCTTTAGAAGTTTTTCGTTTAGGTACTGCCATATCGTAACACCTCCCTCGTTGGTATTCTCTTTATCTCAATCTTATTAATCGTCAACTATTAGAGTATATACTGAAATTACACCATTTGTCAACAACTAATTTCGATATATGCCGCAAAAAAGGTTTTCGCCTGACTTGCCATGCGAAGGATTTCCCTTTTTTCCGATGTTCGTGACGATCAGAGCAATAGGTTTGCGAAGAAGGTAACGCCCGGCGTGATAAACATCGACGGCACGTTAAATATGATCGCAATAAGAAGTATGTAATATCCATAGTTATATACCGTATACCACCAGTCATAGCGGTCGAGCCTGAAAAGCTGCGTGAGCACGCCAAATCCATCCAGCGGCGGTATCGGGATGAGGTTAAATATCATCAAAACTAGGTTGATATAGACAACATAGAAAAACATTTCGTATACTATCGAGCCGATTCCGCTATAACCAAAGCCGGATGATGCCAAGGCCTTGACGATAAACGAAAATATAATAGCAACAAGGAGATTTGCCGCAACGCCCGCGAGTCCTACGATCAGCTCGCCTGCCCTGCGATTCTTATAATAATCCGGATTTATCTGTACCGGAATGCCCCATCCGAAGCCGATAAATAGCAAGGCAATAAATCCCGCCGGGTCAAAATGCTTCAGCGGATTCAGCGTGAGCCTTCCCTGGAATTTCGGCGTGGGGTCGCCCAGTTTGTATGATGCGAAGGCATGCGCCGCCTCGTGGCACGACAGTCCGACGATAATCCCCGGCAGCAGCAAGAGCTTCATATATGCCCATTCCCAAATCGACATGTGGCTTGTAGTGATGGATTCCACAAGCATTATGAGCAAAAGCATCAATATAAACGGATTCATGTTTCTCAGTTTTTCTCTCATTATAGATTCCTTCTTAGATTCCTTTCGCAGTTAATGCAAATATTCTATCACATTTTTGCCTGTTTTCAAATATATATATTGTAAATATTATGGACTTTTCACCACAGACTAACTACATGCCCATCATACGCGAAAACCCCGAAGGTAGCATCTTCGGGGTTTTCATTTTGTGACCAGTATGAAAATCTTCTATCGTTTGTGCCTAATCATAGAGGCTGCGAGGACATAAATTGCTTTGCGCTTAGTCCTCGGGGCAAAGGCAAATGCCAGTTTGAGTGCGAGACGCACTCGCCGGCGGTGGCTCGCAAATTACACTTCAATTAAATAGGAGCCGGCAGACATAAATTGCTCTGCACTTAGTCCTCGGTGCAAACATTTCTTGTTTGCACCTGCGGAATCGTGCTGGCGCAATTTTGTTGCCGGCTCTCCATATGTTTCTTGCAGCGAAGTGGAATCGCGCTGCCGCAATTTTGTCTCTCCGCCAATCACTTTTCTGACTAGACGCCGGATTTTTCGTTCACCGCTAGGAAACAAGATTCCGAGGCACGGAGCGTACTTAGGGTACGTGAGTACCGAGGAAGCGCAGTTGACACCGCGGTGGGCGAAAAAGACAAGTCTAAAACTTGCGGCAAGCGTATTTGCACTGCTTCAGTGCCGTCTTTGCAACCAACTTTCCGCTTTCGTCATACACTCTCATCTGCACCTTGTAATAGTACTTCGTGCCTTTCTTTCCACTGGTATTGGTGTACGATGCTGTCTTCTTTGTCAGTGCGGACTTGTAGCTTGCCGACTTCTTCGTGGAGCGATAGAAGCGGTATTTTACGGTGTAGCCCGCGTCCTGAAGCTCGCTGATAATCGCCTTATCGCTCTTATCGAAGTTTGCCTGCACCTTGATGTAGCCCTTGGCGGTCTTTGCGGAGCGTGCAACCGGAGTGAGTTTCGCTACCAGTGCCGCTGCGTCGATTTCGTCCTCTGTTTCGAGTCCCAACTCGTCAGCGTCTACCAGTGCAAAGTCGGAGAAGTGGGAAGTTGTGAACTCGTAGCACTTCTTGCCGTTAACATCCCGACTCTTGCCCGGCATTTGCTCGATCTTGCCGTCCTCTGCGATGTGGATCGCGGCTACTCTCTTATTCTGCAATGCCGCGGAAATAGCAACGGTTACGGTAACCTTGCCTGTCTTGAAATCCGAAATCGTCTTGTCGCCGGATTTTACGGTAAAGCTGAGAATCTGACCGCTCTCGCCGGCTGCTTTTTTCTGAACTTCCGTCGGGTTTGCAACCTTGTTCACATCGAGGGTGATGGTCGTGCCTTTTGCTTCGTCAAGCACGGTCTTGATGGTATTCTGGTCGAGACTTACGGTGCCGTTCTCGGTGTTCACGGTAAGTGCCGCGTCAGTCTTTTCGCTGACATTCTTAACGAATGACACATTGAGCTGTAGCTGAACGTTCTGTGCGCCGGCAGTCGCGGTGCTTGCAACTTCGAGAACAATTTCCGTGGATTTCTTGTCCGTCGCCTGTTTGATGATCTCAGTCTGGTTTGCCGTGGAAACTGTCACGGTTGCGGTCTTTTCCTTGGTGCCGTCGGCGTTGGTTTTTTCCGTTACCTTGGTTTCGGTCGGAGTAGTCACCGTTCCGGTCTTGGTGTCGGTAGTGACTTTCTTGACTTCATCTTTTTTGCTCATATCAATCACTTTGTCTGTCGGCGGATTTACATCCTCAGCCTCCAACCAGCGATTTGGATATGTAGGAACACTTCCCTCAAATGATGTTTCCAGTTTGTAATCGTCAACATAATGCCATACGATAGAATCTCCGCTTGTCACATAGAAATCTTTCAGTCCGAACTCCGGATGCTCACCGTTTACAGTGTACATCCAACCGGAATTTTTGCCATTAGTAAACTCACTTAACCAATATCCGCCATATGCACTCGGAGCCTTTATGGATCTAACATAGTTGCTGTCTGCGCCTTCTTGGCTCAGTCCTGCATCTTTTAATGCCTTCATAAAGACTTCATATACTGAAACTGATTTCTTGTCAAAAGTATACGACTTTGTTGCAATCCAAGTTACATATTTCTCATGTTCGCTGATGCCGTCGTGACCGCCATCGCCAATCAGTCGGAATGATACCGTCGTTTTGTCTGAACTATACGCACTATCTGCCTTTTTAACCGTCAAAACACAAGTTGTGTATGTGAGAATATTTTTGCCGGATTCATCTAATTTTTGTGCGCTAATGGTGTACTGACCGGGTTCGCTGATTTTCTCCGCCGGAATTACAATCTTGCCGTCCTTATCTGTCTTGAGTCCGGCATCCGTACCATTTATTAGAATTTCTGCGTTCTCACACGCTGTTTTCTCACCATCTGCGCCGGATGCTTTGGAAATAAGCGTCAAAGTTAAATTGCTTCCCTGAGTAACAGTCTGCTGAATGTTCTCCTTGAATGCTGCGTGTTGCATTCCGCTGTAATCAGCGTTGTAGTAGTATTCTATTACATCACCGTTATTTACCATTGTATTGGCAGGGTCATTGCAAACTGTTCCATTGATTTCGCAAACCCAACCTGCATTCTCTCCTTTGTCAGATGGTTCTGCAACATTTTTTGGTGTTAAGATGCCTTTTCTGCAAGAAAAGCTTTCTTTACTTATACCGCTTTGCATTGCATCAATAATTGCGTGCAATGCAGTATAGCCGCCATGGTTATATTCTACATATTTTAGCGTTGCTAAATCTTCCGGTTCCACAATTGTAACCGTAGTTGCTGCCTTTATATAAGAATCAACACCCGTGACGCTTACAGTAACCTCGCCGGACTGTTCTGCGATTTTTTCCATATCCGGCAATACAATCTGATGTGTGTCAGCGTCCGATGTAACCGTATGTGTTCCCACAATTGTCTTATATCCGACTTTGGTTATATAATACTTATATGTGCCGTCGGACAATTCATAAGCTCTGTTTGTATCAGGCTCAATGGTATTCCCTTTGCTGTTTTTTATAACTACGGAAGCTCCACTTTGCAGATTATTGAGTTTTACTTCTACTGGAGCGGATTCTCTTTCTATATTCAAATTATATTCAATGCTTCGACTTCCGCCCCATGCATCACTCTTATCATATGACTCGTGCCTTATAGAGAAATCGATACTGGTATCATTCTGACCATTCAATGCAATACTTTGCGTATTGTTTACACTTCCAGTATAAGCCTTCTCCAATTTTGCTTCATCTTCTCCTATTTTAATTATACTTGTCAGCTTACCACTTCTTTGGTTGGCGTTCTTTATTATCCCCGCTGTAATACTTGATTCAACCGAAAGCTTTATATTGTCCGTATTATACGGAACTCTTACATTATATGAACTAAAGCAGGAACTGAACCCCGCACCATATGCCTCATTTTCGTCACTATCTGCAAGTTCAATGCGGTCAGTCATATCCTCTCCATCGGCTTCTATATTAACCTCATAGTGACCATATGCGCTAGTATTGATCCCGGTGCTTTTAAAACAAGCTATTGTATATGTTTTGGGATATCCTTTTTCCGAGTAATTTGGCCTTACCACGATTTTCACATTAGAAACTGTACTATTAATTGCTATTTTATCGCCGTTATATTCTAACTTTTGATCATCGGCATACACTGTAATTGTACAGTCTGAATGAGCCGGTTCCATCTTTATATAATTAGTTTCGGTTTTACAAATAACCATGAATAAAGCCTGAGGAACTGTTCCTTCATATTTTGTATAAACACGGCCCAGTGTTCCAGTTAAATTGCTGCCAAAGCTCAGGCTGGACAAATTCGCATAATTCCGTTTCTCATATTCCTCGTTGTCTTCAGCGTCTGCAACCTCAATTTCAATGTCCGGCAGCACAGAATAATAACCATTAATATTCTCCGCAGAATCTCCCCCCGTGTAGTTAGAGTTCATACCTGCTTTATTTATTTTTCGGTGCGCACTCTCAGTTTCTCCGATTGAAGTTGTATGAATCCGCCCATTGCTCAAAACCGCTGTACCCGCTTCATCAACATAGAATTCAATAGCATTATCCTCAGTAATTGTATACTGAACGCCTTCACTTTTTATCGTGCTGCCGTCAAATTCATATTCAACCCATGTTTCGTTAGGATAGCCGGGGTTATAGATTGCCGCAAGTTTCGGAACCGGCATCTTCAGACCATCGAAAGTAATTCTTACCTTGTCCCCGTTTACAATTTCCATATCGGGGTGGGTAAGGTTTGTTATGGTCAATTCAAGACCTTTTGCATAAACAACATGATACTGCACTTTATCTCCGGATTTCACTTCGACAATGTTCGGACCTTCCTGAAGCATAACCGTACATGTACCGTCAGCATTCATCGTTCCGTCAGTCCACTCTTCGCCCCAGTCAGCGGTCAACGGCTTCTGTACCCTGACTTCGACATTTCCGTCCGTTTTTGGAGTAAAAGTATACTCTGCGCAGGAATCTTTATCTGTTCCGTTCTCGGATTTAATATAGTAAACCGTATCATATTCGGACAGACCTATGCCGGTTTCGAATGTGTCCTTGCTGCCGTTGCTAACATCGACAACAATAATTCCCGTGTTTTCTTCCCAGATCCCGCTATAAACAAGTTCCTTGTTTGCTGCCAAATAATCCAGAGGATCATATGTGACTTTCACAACGCTAATTCCGGGACTTACCGCATTTATTCTTCCGCTGCTATCCACGGTAACAGACGCCGAACTACCATCGCATTCCATCACCTCATAATGATAATCCGGCTCTACATAGTAGTTCCCTGTTCCTGTTTCGACAGCCTGCCACGATCTAAAAGTCGTGATGTCAAAGTTCTCTCCTACCTCAAGCTGCAGGTACCTGCTGTCCGGAAGATTCATATACAAGTTTGCTTCATAAAACTCCTGGGTTTCATCTCTAATCTCATCGTTTGTCCGATCTTTTAATGTTCCAATTATAAGAGGTTTATCATCGCCGTTATAATCCTTCGTATTAAATGTGGAGGCTTTCGTTATTTTTCCTTCTTGTCTAACTTCATAGTGAAGTTTTGTATTGTCTGGCACTTCACATATATATGTTGTTATTCCATTGTCAGTTGTCCCTTCTCCAACTTCAATTTCCTCCAACGGTCTATAAAATTTTACACGATGATAGACTTTTAGTTCTGCAGCTTCCGGTGCTTGTATCTTTATCTGTTTCTTCTCAGCAACTAAGAAAAATGCATATTCATCAGACAAATTAAGAGCCTGAAATGTATCTGCTTTTGCAGAGGCATAAACATACATGATTCCACTGCTTCCCCAGTATTTGTCTGTACCGTCAGGAATGAACTTATAATTGTAATAATCATTTCCTTCCAGTGCCGGTAGAACAAATGTGTTTCCTGCCTTGCCGGGTGAATAAGAAACTGATTCTCCACTGTCTTTAACTTCAATTGTATAGTCGACATCATTATTTTGTATCACATTTGTACTGAAAACAACTTGACGAAGTACGAGTTCCTGAGTCGAGGTTCCTACATCGAATTGCCCGCTCCCGATATTTGTTCCATCCTTTGAATATGCTGTATAATAATAGGTTCCCTCTTGATATGGAATGGAATTCACACTATACTCATCTTCAATACTGGACTGCATTGCTACTGCTTCCCCTGAGCTGTCGGTAAGGGTAATTGAAAATTCGCCTGTCTTTATCAGAAATTCTCTCCCCGTTTCGGCTGAAGCATTGCCTCCATATGCATTTATCGGCATCATAGTCAAGACTATAATGAAAGACAACAGAAGACTCATCAACTTCCTAAAACTTTTTTCTATAATATTCATAACATCCTTCTCTCAAAATGCATATGGGCATACCGGTTCACCCGATACGCCCGAATACAACTATCTAGCTTATTCCATTTAATTCATTGAGTTTATTGGTGTTGTAGCCAGCAATGTTTGCATACGCACCATATACCCAGTAAACAACATCCCCCGTCCTTACTCTATATTCGCCTGCGCCGATTACAAGAGAATCTGCAGCGATTTCCCAAGTTCCGGAGGTGTTCTGACGCATTACACAGTAATTCCAGCCATTAGTATATGTGCTATCCGGACCAACACCATCAATCGACTCTACATAGCTACCGGCATAGCCTACAAGCAGGCTGTAGCCTTCAACTGTTGTAAATTTTTCCAACGCGGTTCCTGCTGTTGCAAAAGTCTGAGCAGCCTGAGCCTGATTATAAAACTTAGAGTCTGAGGCAGCATTAGTAATTGTCAAATTACTATCGTCTCCCAAACTCCCGCTACCAGTCTTGTCATCTACAATCACTCTTACATTTTCAACAGAGGCATAGGAAGTTCCGGATTTCTCCAGAACAACAGTGAAATTAACACTGCCGCCATCATAGCTTGCCTGAATTGTACATGAACCAGCTTCTGTCCCTACCAATGTAATTACTGCCTGGCTATCATAAGTACCTGCTGTCCCGGAAACGCTGTCCACGGCGGTGCCCGCTGATGGAACAGTTGCAACGCTTGTATCGGAGCTTGTCCATGATACAGCCTGTGCTTCTGACTGGCTATCAAAACCTACTGCCTGCCATGAACTGCCTGCTTGAGACGCAGCAACAGTAAAGCTTGTAATTGCTGTGCCAGATGCATTCGTATAACTTACTGTCCCATCTTCTGCTGTCACGATTGTCGCAAAATTATGATACATCGTACTTGATGCTGCGGTGAGATTAGTTGTTGCAAATGCAACACTGCTCATGGCGAATACCATAATCAGTGCAAGGACTATGGCAAGGCCTTTCTTCATTTGTCTTTTCATCTTATTTTCCTCCTTGTGAAAAAACTTCTGCATTTCTCATCGCCCGCGGCAGTGCGAGTTCTTTGAAATGCGGTTTACTTTTGCTTTTGTGTCTCCGGCGACTGCCCGCCGTATCTACAAGCAGAGAAACCTTTCGGCTTGCAGCGTTTTGTGTTGCTGCCTTCCCTCTGCGGTGTATTCATTTTGTTTCTAGCTCCGCAACAAGCCCTGCGGTCTTTGCGGTTTCCGCCGCCTGCTGGAGCCTTGCGGCTTCTGCGGCTTCCTGCTCCCGCTTTTGCCTGCGATATTCTTTGTAGCGCTCCCGCTTTTCCTTTCGGCGGCGGCGTCTTTCGAGATAAATCTCGGAC
The DNA here is from genome assembly GCA_963601575.1 of bacterium. Lineage (GTDB taxonomy): Bacteria > Bacillota > Clostridia > Peptostreptococcales > Anaerovoracaceae > CAG-238. Next base: position 43,524 of record CAVCFO010000006.1, on the reverse strand, counting down.
ACTTCTTTTACCCCCGCCTTTTCGAGCATTCTGCCCCAAGGACCGAAGCGTTGTTTCAACACGTTATCATAGACAAAATCCGCCCGTTCCGGCATTCGGTTATTCTCTGCCACAAAGTCCCGCACAAGCTGCAAAAGTTCCTCGTCGGGAAGCTCTCTATACGGTTTTTCCATCTGATGGATTGCCTTTGATTTTTCCGAGTCTGTAAGGTTCGGATCGTTTTTTATGCTCTCTTTCAGCTCTCGCTGTGTCATTTTCGTTTTGTCCTGCATTTTATTTATTCCCTCTTGCCACTGGGCAGCGCCGCCCTCGCAGCACTGCCCTCTAAGGATGAAAAGTTTCGTATTTATTGCGTTTCAACACAAAAAGAGCGAACCATCTTTCTCTGACAGTCCGCCCACATCACGCATTCACGCATAATATCTGAAAAGTGCCGCCGAGCAAGCTTCCTGCCGCTATAACAGAAAACTCCTTTTGTCCGCTTACCTTTTCGCGTTGATGCACACTTCTGCCCCAGAGAATCGTTTACATCCAAGCTACAGCTCGTCTCCTGGCTTGTCCTGTCGTTGCAGGCATTACAGTTGCTGAGAAACAGGGGGGCATCTCACCCCACTTCCGTTAGCTGTCCTTGTTCGCTATCCATATTCATTTTTTCAACGATTTGTTCATAAAAGTACACTTTTACGAACTCGTCTTTGCCAATTATTTTGGCTGATTTTTTCTCTTTCCAAGCACATACTATCACACAAAATACATAAAAGCAACACTAATTTTTGCTTTTTAGCGGAAATCTTGCGCAAAAAACTTAAAATGAGATAAAAAATTTAAATTTGCTTAAAATGCAAGCCTGCCGGATAAGTCCAAAAAAGTGTACTTTTACGGATTTTTTATGCGGAAAACTCCTTTAACTTCTTGTAAAACGTCGTCTTGCCGATGCCGCTCATGCTCAGGGCTTTGCTGAGAGTGATTTTGTTTTGACTGTAAAGCATCATGGCTTCCTGCATTTCCTTGCTGTCGGGAATTTCGGGTCTGCCGAAACGCACTCCCCGCGCCTGCGCCGCGTCGATTCCCTCTCTTTGCCTTTTTCTGATGTTGCTTCGCTCATTTTCTGCGGCGAAAGACAAAACCTGAAGCACCAGATCTGCGATAAACGTTCCCAAAAGGTCTTTGCTCAGTGTTGTATCAAGAAGCGGCATATCAAGCACCCTGATGTCTGCGCCGATTTCCTTGGTGATGCGCCGCCACTGCCGGATGATTTCTTCGTAATTGCGTCCGAGGCGGTCAATGCTTTTGACAATCAGCAAATCCCCCTCTTTGAGTTTTTCGAGCAATTTCAGATACTCCGGACGTTCAAAATCTTTGCCCGACTGCTTGTCCGTAAATATATTTCTTTGCTTTATTCCCTCCTGCGCCATTGCCACAAGCTGCCTTTCCTCATTTTGGTCGGCGCTACTGACCCGCACATACCCATAAACACGACTTGCATTTTTGTTTTCCATACTCTTACCTCCTGCCACTATCTTTATCAGATAGGAGTAGGAAAGTTCAAGAAAAAATTTTGGGTTATGTATTGCATGGCAATCAAAAAGCCCGGAGCGCCTAACTTCGAGCTTAATATATTTTATTCTGATCTTACGATAAAAAGTTAAATTGGTTTTCGTGTTCATGCTGCTCTTTTTCGGTAGTCTAATAATAAAAGCCCGTTGCAGGATCGCTGTACTCTGCGATTCGCACGTTGTAAGCCTCTGTCGCCGCCTCCTCAAAGGCAAGCTTTGGATTCTCTACGCCCATCTTCGCCAATATCCACTTGGCAAAGGGCGGGTTCAGTATTAGAATCGGCCCGATCACATAGGTGGCGAGAAAATTGTTTTGTCGAATCCCCTCTCCGGTAACATCCGGATTCAGCCCCGGCCCACGCTTTGTCTCAAAGAGACTTTGCGGGCTTTCATAGACGCATCCTGCGATTTTTTCTTCGTAGGAATGTGTAAACTGGCTCTTGTATCCTGCAATCTCCATGCCTTCAAATTCTCCCAGATACAGGGAATTGAACCGGTGTAGCATATCCCGCTTTGCCACAGTTGGGAAAAATCCGAGACATTCCAAGCAGCTTCCGTCCTTGTCCTCGATTCTGCTGCCGAAGATTTCAAGGGCATTTCCCGTTATGAGAAACAGCGTCCCGTCGTCAATCCGTGCCTTTAGCTCGTCCCGATACTTTGAAAGGGCGGTTTTTACGAGATGCTGGGAGCTTTCTTTCATTGTTCCCATGTAGATCAGCTGAGGCTTTTCGCGAGCGAACAATGGCTCCTCCCAAAGATGAGTCTCGACTATTTCGATTTCGTCTTCGCCTCCCGCGCAGGACTTTTTCAGGTAGTCCACGTTTTCGAGGTCGCCATATAGATTTGCAACCTCAGGGTACAGAACTTCTATCTTCATTTCGCTCCCTCCTCTCTTGCCTTGTCTTTTAGCATATCTTCCACCCTGTCGGCAACTTTCTTTCCAAGTTCGATGGAATCTGTGCCGTAAAGCACATAAATATGGTCGTTTTCAAAAAGTTTGAGCAAGTCCGGCGCATCGGTTTCTTTCTCTGCGAAGGAAAGCCTTTCCTCCGGCACCCCTGCTATCAGAAGTCTAAGTTTATGGTCAAATCTTCTCGGCCCGCAGAGTATGATATTTTTGATATTCTCGTGATTCAAAAACTCAAAATCGCAGTCGTAGAGCCAGCAGGTGTTTTCCGACCAATGTTTCATATCTCCCTGGCAGCTGTTCATCAGGATGATTTCCTTGTCTCCTGCGAGCCCTCCGATGTAGTCGAATACACGCGTGGTGGCAAATGCGTTCTTTTCCTTTGCAAGGACGCGATAAAGGGTTCTTGTGCCGATTTTTTTCTCGTTATAGCGGCTTCCTACGATGTTGAGTTTGCCGAAAAATCCCTCGATCTGCTCATGGCTGTAACCGATTTCTCTGAGCATCGCTACTGCGGAAACCACATTGTATATATTATATATGCTCTCGTTAAGGAGCTTGTAGTGCCCCGTCCCCGCCGCATCGGCAACATCAATAGTCATCTTGTCAAGATCAACATTTTGTCCCGCATAGTCGTAGGCAGGCGCCTTGAAACCGCATTCCGGGCAATAAGCCTTTCCGATATGGTTATAGCGGAGATATTCATATTTTAGCTCGTGGTGGCAAACCGGACAAATCTGCAAATCGTTGATAAGATTGATACATTCCGTCCTGTCTGTAGCCATTTTTTCGATGCCGAAATACACCCTTTCGTTATCCGGAGCAACGCTGCACGAGATAAGGTCGTCTGCATTCAGCACAAGCTTTGTCTCCTTTGGGATGTATCTTGTCAGAATGTTTGCGATATACTCAGGGTGAGCGTTTCGCATGATTGAATCCCGCGAAAGGTTTGTAATCAGCATATAATCCGGCTTCATATATGGATAGACCCTGAGAGCCGAACGCTCGTCCACCTCAAAAAGTCCGATTTCGTACTTGCATCTGCCGAAAAAATTTACCCCATAAATCAGCGAGGAAGCGATCCCGGAATTGATATTTGAGCCCATCTTGTTGTTCAAAACCTGTTTCCCGTCCATGGTGAGCATATCAAGGAGCATATTTGAAACCGTGGTCTTGCCGTTGGTCCCGGTGACCGCGATTATTTTTTTCGGTTTTGCCGCATATTTCAGGAACTCCGGGTAGAGGCGAAGCGCGAGCGCTCCCGGAAAATTTGTTCCGTTATGTCTTGTTATCTTCAGCGCGATAATCGACAGTTTTGCCGCCCAAAGCGCAATGTAATATCTGATTTTTCCCATTATATCTGCCCCAAACTAATATTTAAATTCCGGTATGATCTTGTGAATTGTAGGCATGATGCCGATTCCTCCCGGAGTCTGCCCCGGAAGCTGCCAAAAGTCGTGAGCGCAGTAGTTGTTGCCCTCGATGATCGCAGGCCCGGTCGGCGTAATGGCTACGTCCCAGCCGATATAACGCATCTGAGGCACCACAAGAGCCGCTTTTTTCACCATTTCCACCGCTTCTTTCATATATGGAACCTTGTACCCAAGCAGTGGCTGGTGAGTATTCGGATGCTCGGTATAATGCTTTCCTGCGGTGGTATCGCCGGAGTGTGCCGGAAAGAGAAACTCGCCGGTTTCCAGATCCACAGGTCCGTGAAGGCCGTAGTTATCAACCACTCTGCCGTCTCTTCCCATCTTAAATACGGAATACAGAAGATGCGGCTCGCCCTTTGCATCCACCATGGTGATCATTCTCATGGTATTTACCGAATAAGGGTACATCTTTGCCACATCCGGATGGTTTTCTATCACGTCCTCTATTGTACCGAATTTTTTATCTCTTACATAAGCTACGAACTCATCGGCATCCTTGAATTTCTCTGTTTCCAGAAGCTCCGCGCCGATGCCGCAGGTCAGGTCTTTCATCTTGGCGAAGATTTTTTTGCGGCTCTCAAAGAATTTTTTGATATCATCGTCTGTTGCAACTTCCAGGTCAAGGCACTCTCTTCCGATAAAATCCTTAAATACCTCGTTAAACTCGTTCTTGTTGTCAAAGATATGCGCATAGCTGTGGTCGTTCATGAACATCATCAGCTTCTTGCTGCGAAAACGCGTAAGATATGTGTCTCTCTGCTTCGGAGAAAGATCCCAAAATTCAAAGATTACATAATCGTTGTAGCCTGCCCCATAACGCACCATGCTGTTTAAAATATCAAAGAAAAGGTAAACCTTGTTCTTTCCCGAACGCTCGTGGGCGTTGTCCAACACTTTGAAGAATTTTTCGAAACTCGCCCCTTTTATGACGCGGGTATAATACTGTAATTTGTTTTCCATATTGTCTGTTCCTCCCTTTTGTATTATAAGATATCCGACAAAAGCCGGGATATTGCTTCCTTAAATTTGATTATAATTCCCCGTTTCAGATATGCTTCGTAGGTCAATTCGTGACCGTGGCAGGTCAAATCATTTTCAAAGGCGTTTTCCATCCTTTTGGCAAATTCGGCATCAAAAACAAAGGCATTTGTCTCGAAATTCAGCCTGAAACTACGGTTGTCGAAATTTGTCGAACCCACGGTTCCCACCTCGCCATCCACAACAAGGGTTTTTGCGTGGAGAAAGCCGTTATCATAGATAAAGGCTCTGCCCCCCGACCGCAAAAGCTCGCCCACATAAGAATATGTAGCCCAGTAGACGAAAATATGGTCGGGCTTGCAGGGAATCATCACCCTGACATCCACTCCGGACTGCGCCGCCATTTTGAGAGATTCAAATATGCTTGGATCCGGCACAAAATACGGCGTCTGGAGCCACACTCGCTTTTCCGCGTAGGTTATCATTCGCATCATGGCTCGCTTTACTTCCACCGACGGAGATTCCGGGCCGCTGGAAACGATCTGGATTCCTGTGCTTCCGTCTTCTTTGCCAAAAGAAAACTCTTTTGGAACCAGCTCTATCTTTTCTCTTGTGGTAAATCGCCAGTCCAGGGCAAATCTGCCATAAAGATCCATTACCGCGTCCCCCTGTATTCTGACATGGGTATCACGCCAGTATCCGAAGCGTTTTTTTCTGCCGATATATTCCTTTGCCACATTGTACCCGCCCGTATAGCCGATTTCGTGGTCTACGATGACGATTTTTCGGTGGTTTCGGTAGTTAAATTTCGGGGCGATAATCTTTAGCTTGGGCTTGAAGAAATAGCCTACCTTGCCTCCTGCGTCGAGATATTCTCGAAGAAGCGTATTGTTGATTCGCCTGCTTCCCAAGGCGTCCACCAGCAGCCTTACCTCAACGCCCGCCTTCGCCTTTTCCGTAAGAAGATTTATAAGCTTCATGCCCACAAAGTCGTTTTTTATGATGTAATATTCGACTTCGACGCTGTGTTTTGCATTTTTTATGTCATCGAGCATCTTATTCTGCAGCTCTATGCCGTCTGTTATAAGCTCGATATTGTTATTTTCCGTAAAAAACGAATGTCCGTAAACCTGATTAAGCTTGATGAGATGCTTCCAGTTTCGCGTTTCCTCATGCTTAAACTCGTAGTTTTCGTCATTCATTTCTTCTATCTGATTTTCCAGGGTCTTGCTTACGAAAGAATGCTCCTTTTCGGTGAGCTTGTTTATCTTGCTTCGCGAGAAATTCTGGTTGAAGATGATGTAAAAAACGAAACCTACGATGGGAATAAAGGCAAGCACCATTACCCATGCGAGGGTTGCCGATGGGCTTTTTCGCTCGGAAAATATGACCGTGAAGATCAGCAAAATATTAAAAATATAGATCAGCGCAAGCCATCCGAGAGATGCGTACAGCTGCTGCAATAAACTCGTCATACAATCTACCCCTAGTTATTTTTGAATAATAGTATTATTTATACCCCAAATAATTTATTGAAACATTGTATTATACTTTTTATTTATTTTTTACTTCTCCTTCGAGGCTGAATGTGTTTGCCCCTGTGATCTCAACCTCTACGACTTTGCCTATCATATCCGGCGTGCCCGGGAAGTTGACAAGTTTGAAGCTTTCTGTTCTGCCGCCATAGGTCTTGGAACCGCGCTTTGAGGGCCCGTCCACCAAAACTTTTTCGATTCGTCCTACATATTCTGCATTTTTTTCTGCGGAAATCCTGTTGATCACATCCACAAGGCGATTAAAGCGTTCGTGCTTTGTCTCCTCCGGAACCTGATTTTCGAATTTTTCGGCAGGTGTTCCCTTTCGTATGGAATATAGGAAGGTAAATGCCGAATCATAGCGGACTTCTTCGCAAAGCGTAAGAGTCTCCTCGAATTCTTCTTCGGTCTCTCCCGGAAATCCAACGATTATATCCGTTGAAATTGCAATGTTTGGATCAACTTCTCTTAGCTTTCTGACGATCTCCAGGTAGTCCTGCCTTGTGTAATGACGGTTCATTTCTTTTAGGACCTTGCTTGAGCCCGATTGAACCGGCAAGTGAATATAGTGGCAAAGCTTCTCGCATTTTCCGTAGGCTTCGATGAGCTTGTCCGAAATGTCCTTCGGGTGGCTTGTCATGAAACGGATTCGCTCGATCCCCTCAACCTCGCTCAGAAGGTAAATGAGGTCGGTAAAATCCTTTCTTTCGCCATTCTCGCAGCTTATGCCCTTGTATGAGTTTACATTTTGTCCGAGCAGGGTGATCTCCTTTACGCCATCTTTTGCAAGCTCCCGAACCTCCCGCAAAATTTCCTCCGGCGCCCTGCTTCTTTCTCTGCCTCTGGTGTAAGGCACGATGCAATATGTGCAGAAATTGTTGCAGCCGTACATGATATTTACGAAGGCTTTGTGCGCGAAAAGGCGCTTTGCAGGAAGCCTCTCGGTGATTTCGCCGCCTTCTTCCCAAATCTCGAGCTGCTTGTGCTTTTCTTTGTAGAGATTGTCCAGTAGCTCCGGCAGCCTGTGCAAATTATGGGTTCCGAAAATCACGTCCACCCAAGGATATTTTGCTTTGAGAGTATCGATGATATGTTGCTGCTGCATCATGCAGCCGCAGACGCAGACGGTAAAGTTTTCTTTCTGCTCGGTTTTGCGGCGCTTGAGCTGCCCCAGCGTTCCGAAAAAACGCTTGTCCGCATTTTCGCGGATGCTACAAGTGTTGAAAATCACTATATTTGCGTCTTTTCTTTCGCTGACAGGCTCGTAGCCCCGTTCAATGAGCATTCCCGCCAGGGTTTCGGAATCGTGCTCGTTCATCTGGCAACCGAATGTGGTTATATGAAATGTTCTTTTTTCTGACAATTTTGTACCTCCAAAGGACGCAATATCAAATATGCATCTCGTTTTTCTTCTTGCGTCCCATCAATATTTCAACAGCCTCATTGGCATTTACATTTCCCTGAATCATATGATAAATGCACCGGGTAATCGGCATTTCGATTTCGCATTTTTGCGCCAGCATATTGGCGGCCTCCGCGGTCGAAAGGCCCTCTACTACCATCCCCACCTGTTTTACGGCCTCATGAACTGCCATTCCCTCTCCTATCATGATCCCGCATCTTCTGTTTCTGGAATGCATGCTGGTGCAGGTTACGATCAAATCTCCAAGTCCCGCAAGTCCCGAAAATGTCTCTGCTCTTGCTCCCAAGGCGATTCCCAGGCGAGTCATCTCGGTTATTCCGCGGGTCATCATCGCCGCTTTGGCATTGTCGCCGAATTTCAGCCCATCGGAAATCCCGGCTCCCAGCGCTATGATATTCTTTAGCGCCCCGCCGAGCTCTACCCCGATCAAATCTTCATTTGTATATACTCTAAACCGATCCGTACTGAAAATTTCCTGAATCCAAACCGCAAGGTCGTGGTCTTTGCCTGCTACAACGACTGTTGTAGGGAGTCTCCGTGCGACCTCCTCTGCGTGGGATGGGCCAGACAATGCTATATAGTTACAGCCCGGCGCAAGCTCCTCTGCAACCTCCGAAAGCCTGAGCAGGCTTTCCTTTTCGATTCCCTTTGCTACATTAACTACCGCAGCATCCGTATCAGCATATTTCATCGCCTCCGCAAATACGGAGCGGAATTTCTGTGCCGGAACCGCAAAGAGCAATATGTCCTTATCCTGCACCGCGGATTTTAAGTCCTTTGTAAATGCAATTTCCTCCGGCAAGCTTACCCCCGGAAGATAGCGAGAATTTACCCTCTCATTTTGCATTTCGTCTATTTGATCGCCCCGCCTTGCCCATATTGTGACCCTGTGGCCTCTTGCTGCAAGGGTTATGGCAAGCGCCGTCCCGAAGCTTCCGGCACCGATCACGGCTATTTTTTTATTATCATAGGTCATGACTTTCCTCCCCGGGCTTTCGATTTGAAAATTCCCATCGGCGGCTCCTCACCATTGAGAAGTCTTATGATATTTGGAATATGCTTTTTTATAATTATGAGCGCCATCAGGGTTCCCATGGTAAGAAAATCCCTTTCGAGGAAGAAGCAAACTGCTGGGAAGGTCACCGCTCCGAGGAGAGAGCCTACCGACATTCTCTTGCTCGCAAGAAGCCCGATTGCAACGATCCCAAGTGCCGAAAGGGCAAGCAAGGGATTGATTGCAAGAAGCGCTCCGAAGGCCGTTGCAACTCCCTTTCCGCCTCTAAAATGGTATAGGCACGGCCAGATATGCCCGCAGAATACCGCAAGTGCACAAACCGCACCTGTTTTGTAGCTGACCATTATTCCAAGCTTTACCGCAAGGAAGCCCTTCATTATATCGATTATAAGGGTAATCAGTGCTGCTTTTTTGCCGAGTACCCGCAGGGCGTTGGTGGTTCCGGCGTTGCCGCTACCTTCTTTTTTTATGTCTATTCCCTTGATTTTGCCCAGTATTATTGAAGGTGAAATATTCCCGATTAGATATGCGGAGGCGACAGCTATTATATTATAAAAATCAAAATCAAATTGCATGCTATTCTACCCTTTCGCCCTTTTCGCGGAATACGAATTTTATCGAGGTCCCCTCGAATCCGAAGCCCTCTCTGATCCTGTTTTCCAGATACCTCGCATACGAAAAGTGCATGAGATCGCGCTTGTTGATCTGGAAGCTGAAGAGCGGAGGCTTGACTCCGACCTGTGTCGCATAGTAAATCTTGAGCCTGTGGCCCTTGTCCGAAGGCGGCTGCTTCATCATAATTGCGTCCTGAATCAGGCTGTTAAGCTGCCCTGTAGGAACCCTGAGAGCGCGCTTTTCCGACACGTAGTCTGCCATCTCGATGACTTGATTTATCCGCTGCTTGTCCTTTACGGAAATGAAGACCGACGGAGCGTAGGACATGAATTGCATGTCCGCCTCGATCAGACGCCTAAAGTCGCGCATGGTATTGGTCTCTTTTTCGATCAAGTCCCACTTGTTTACTACGACAACTATGCCCTTGCCGGCTTCGTGGGCAACACCTGCGATCTTCTTGTCCTGATCTGTCAGCCCCTCGGCCGCATCTATCATAAGAAGACAAACGTCGCAGCGTTCGATGGCCGCTACCGCACGGACAACGCTATATCTTTCGATATCCTCATTGACCTTGGATTTTCGGCGGATTCCGGCTGTATCTATCAGAATATATTTTTTGCCGTCTTTTTCGAATGGCGTATCTATGGAATCTCTCGTGGTTCCCGCGATCGGCGATACGATCACTCTTTTTTCTCCAAGCAGGCAGTTGATGAGAGAGGATTTTCCTACATTTGGCTTGCCGATAACTGCAATTTTGGTAACTTCTTCGTCGTCCTCGTAGTCTTCGTCAGGAAAGCTTTCGACTATTTCGTCAAGCACATCTCCGAAGTTGAGCATGTTCGCAGCAGAGATCGGGATCGGCTCTCCCAGGCCAAGCTCATAGAAGTCATAAAAATCGTCCGGCAGGTTCCAAGGCGCATCTATCTTATTTACCACCAAGATTACCTTCTTGCCCGTTCTAAGCAGCATCGAGGCTACCTCGCGATCCGCATGAGTCAGTCCATCCTTTCCGTCCGTGAGGAAAAGAATAACATCTGCCATATCCATGGCAATCTGTGCCTGTTCTCTCATTTGCGAGAGGATCACATCGGTGCCTTCCGGCTCGATTCCGCCGGTATCTATCATGGCAAACTGGACGCCGTTCCATTCGGCCTCTGCATAGATTCTGTCTCTTGTAACTCCCGGCGTATCCTCCACTATGGAGAGGCGCCTCCCTATAATCTTATTGAAAAAAGTTGATTTTCCAACATTTGGCCGTCCTACAACGGCAACGATCGGTTTACTCATCGAATATACCTCCTATGAATCGCGCAGGATCGAATTCTTCCAAATCCTCGATTCCCTCACCTACGCCGATAAACTTGATCGGCATATTATATTCTTCGGCTATGGTTATTGCAATTCCACCCTTTGCCGTACCGTCGAGCTTGGTCAGGATGATGCCCGTAATGTCTGCAACCTGGCCGAATTCTTCCGCCTGCGAGACCGCATTTTTGCCTGTTGTTGCATCCAGAACCAGCAGAGTCTCCCTCTTTGCCTCAGGATATTCGCGATCGATTATCTTGTTCATCTTTTCAAGCTCGTTCATCAGGTTTTTCTTATTTTGCAGTCTGCCTGCCGTGTCGCAGATAAGCACGTCTATGTCCTTTGCCTTTGCAGACTGGATCGCATCATAGATTACAGCCGACGGATCTGCGCCTTCCTGGTGGCGAATAACATTTATCCCATTTCTCTCGCCCCATATGCAAAGCTGCTCGGCGGCGGCGGCTCTGAATGTGTCGGCAGCGCAGAGCATGACCTTCTTTCCTTCTTTTTTGCACTTGTGTGCAAGCTTTCCGATACTCGTCGTCTTGCCGCCGCCATTTATTCCTATCATCAAAATTACCAGCGGTGTTTCGTCGCAAAGCTTCTGCGCCTTGCCCTTGTCGACCATCATGGTCATTATCCTTTGCAAGCCTTTTTTTACATTTTCGGGATTGGAAACATATTCTTCCTTCACGAAATCTCTCAGCTTGTCCATAATCTTCATGGTCGTTTCCATGCCTATATCTGAGGTGATGAGAACCTCCTCAAGTTCATCCATCAGCTCTTCGTCTACCGTTCCCCGCGCCATGATGACATCGGATATTTTTTCTGACAGCCTTCCGAAGAAGGATTTTTTTTCTTTGAATACTGACATTTTATTTCCTCTCTTGTTTATATCCGAGCTTTAGCGCGGATTTTCCTTTGTCCCCGGTTTTTCTCTTCAAAGCTCAAAATCGTCCCCGAGTCTGAGCGAGAGAACCTTCGAAATCCCCTGCTCCGGCATCGTTACGCCATAGAGCACATCCGCATGCTCCATCGTTGCCTTTTGGTGGGTTACGATGGCAAACTGAATTCCGTCGAACTTCCGGAGATAATTTGCGAACCTGTCGATGTTGCTGTCGTCGAGCGCCGCCTCTACCTCATCGAGTATGCAAAATGGAGTCGGTTTTGTCTTCAGGACCGCAAACATAAGAGCAATCGCGGTCATGGTCTTCTCTCCGCCGGACATGAGATTTATATTCTGCAGCTTCTTGCCGGGTGGCTGCGCGATAATTTCGATGCCGGATTCGAGCGGATTATCTTCGTTATCCAGCCTCAGCTCCGCATGTCCGCCGCCGAAGAGCTCTGCGAATATCTCCTCAAAGTTCACTACGACCTGATCGAAGCTTTCTTTGAACCTGGTCTTGATGGTCTTATCCATATCGCTGATTATCGACTGAAGCTCCTGCATAGCGGAAAGTATATCGTTTCGCTGTTCTGTAAGGAATTCGTACCTTGTGCTGATCTGTTCATATTCTTTGATCGCGCCTACATTCACATCGCCAAGCTCTCTTATCCTATTCTTGATCTCCCTGCTTTCCTTGGTTGCCGTCGAAAGAGCAAAATCCGTTTTTCTCATGGAAAGCGCCTGCGCATAGGAAATTTCGAAGTCCTCCCAGAGTTTTTCTTTCCATGTATCCATCTGGGTTTCGTTCTTTGCGAGTTTTATCTCGGCCTGATATTTTCTGTCCTGGCAGGAATTCAGCATCTCGACGATTTTCGTATATTCTATCGTCTTCTCCCCGAGGGATGCAGAAAGCTGCGTCTTTTCTTCCGAAATCTCTGCTATATATTCCTCGAGCCTTGTCTTTTCCTCCTGCATACTGCGATAGTCATCTTCCGAACTTTCCTTTCCAAAAAGAATCTGTGCCTTTTCCTTTTCGAGTGCCTCGAGGTTTTCCTTCTTCGCAAAGAGCTGATCGTTTATTTCGTCTACCGAGGCGATAACGCGCGTTAGCAGGCTGCTTGCCATCTCGAATTTTCCGTCCCATTCGGTCTTTGCAATTCTTGCTTTTGTGATTGCATCGGTGGCATCACTTGTTTGCTTCTTTATCTCCTCGAATGTATCCATATCTAGGAGTGTCTTCTTTTCGATGCTTGCAATCTCATCTTCCGCTTCGCAGGCCTTCTTATTTAGGATCTCCTCTGTTTGATCTAACTTCGCAAAGTCGCTTTGTATGCTAAGAAGCTCCCTTTCTTTCTTTGCATCGCTTTCCTTCGTGTCTGCATAGCTATTTTTAAGCGATTTTAGCTTTGCATCCGTCTCGATTATCGCAAGCTCAAGCTTTCTTATTTCGTCCTCGAGCCTAGCGCAAAGCCTGAGCGCTTCCTCTGCTTTTGCTTTCAGATCCTCGAGATTTTCTTTGTTTTTGTTATATGCATGGCCGAGCTTTTTTATCTCGTCTTCGAGAGTTATGATCTCGGTCTTTCGCGCCAGCAAATTAGCCGTGGAATTCTTGTATTTTCCGCCGGTAATTGCGCCGCTTGCATTTACGATTTCACCGTCCGGGGTCACAAATCTAATACCGCCTGTTGAGCCCTTCGAAAGGCGCACCGCGGTGTCCATGCTGTCTACGACAGCCACGCGGCCGAGGAGGTATTTGAATATCCCCTCATACTCCGGATCATATTCTATGAGATCACATGCAAGTCCCTTGAAACCGCCATCCTGCCTGATAGCTGCAGGCAGATTTGCCGAGCTTCCTCTCACGCTTTCAAGCGGCAGAAACGTAAGTCTTCCGGCCTTCTTCGATTTTAGCTCAAGTATCGCCTTTTTCGCATCGGCATCTCTTGCGCAGACTACATTTTGCATCCCGGCGCCAAGAGCCGTTTCTATTGCAATCTCCATGCCGCCGGGCACTTTCATGAGATCTGATGCAAGGCCCTTGATTCCGGGAAGATTTGCCTTCATTATGAATCTTACCGCCCCATTATATCCTTCGTAGTTATTTTCCATCTCTTCGATGGTCTTCTTGCGGGCATTTGCCTGTCCCGCTCGTATTCTTATTTCCTCATTTTCCTTGGAAATCCGGTTTATTTCGTCATTAAGCTTCGCAATATTCTGCCTTGCATCCGAAAGACTTGCGCGCGTGTTCTCAAGCTGTGCATCCTTTTCTGTTTTCTCTATTTGCGCCTGATTCTTCCTACTTTCGAAGTCGAAAATATTTTGCTTTATGGTCTCACCGTCGCTGAGGAGCTGCTCTTTGCGATCCTCTAGGGATTTGCGATAGCTCGAAAGGCTCTTTACCTCTGAACGAGCTGAGGATGCTATATTTTGCAGCTCTATCATGCGGCTTTTTGCCGCGTCGATTTCTCCCTCAAGCCTTAGAGATTTTTCTGTAATTTCGTTATATGCGCCTATTTTTTCACGCAGGTTTTCTTCTTCCTTTTCTAGGCTCCTTCTGACATCGTCGCAGCTTTCTTCGAGTTCCTTTTGGTTTGCAAGCTCTCTTACCAGCTTCTGGTTAAGCTCTGTCCTTTCGTCTGCAAGTCGCATAGAGTCCCGGTCGATGCCGGCAAGCCTTTCACTGTCAAGCTGGCTCTTGTTTGAAAGCGCGTTTATCTCATCGATCTTATGCAGGAGCTTATCCCTTGCTTCGTTACCGAGTTCTTCGAGCCTGTCGCTTCTTTCGCGGCTTTTGCCAAGCTCTGCGCTCAGTCCTTCCTTTTTCTCCGTAAGCTCCTCTATATCTCCGGATACGATCTGAACTTCGTCCTTTAGGCTTTCGGTCGCAAGATCCAGCTTTTCTATGTTCCTGAGCGTAATATTGATTTCTAATTCTTTATATTTTTCCCTAAGAGCAAGATATTCCTTTGCCTTTATGCTGTCCTCTCGCAGGCCGTCGATTCTGCCTTCGATTTCGCCCACGATGTCATTTACGCGTTCGAGGTTTGCATTTGTATTTTGCAGCTTATGCTCAGCCTCAGCCTTCTTGCTCTTATACATAACAACGCCTGCGGCCTCTTCGAAGATTTCGCGCCTGCTCTCAGGTTTGTTGCTCACGATGTCGGCGATTTTGCCCTGGCCGATGATGGAATATCCGTCTACGCCTATACCCGTATCCATGATGAGCTCACGGATATCTCTGAGCCTGCACTGGTTGCTATTTATGAGATATTCGCTTTCGCCGGAGCGATACATACGCCTTGTGATTGCGACCTCGCTATAATCTATCGGCAAAATGCCCGTAGAATTATCGATTACGAGGGTAACCTCTGCCATTCCACGAGATTTTCTGCTGGCCGTTCCCGCAAAGATGACTTCCTCCATCTTGCCGCCACGGAGCATCTTCGGGCTTTGTTCCCCGAGAACCCAGCGAATCGCATCGCTTATATTACTCTTTCCGCTTCCGTTGGGGCCTACAATGCAGGTAACACCCTCGTGAAATTCAATTACCACCGGTTCTGCAAAGGACTTAAACCCGTGCATTTCGATTCTCTTAAAGTACATTCTTTCTTCTCCTCTCAAGGATTTCAAGGCTGGATTTTGCGGCATTTTGCTCGGCTTCCTTCTTTGTTTTTCCACAGCCGCTGCCGAACCTTTGCCCGTCGCACTCCAGGTGCAGGTAGAAAGTCTTGTCGTGGGCAGGGCCCTCCTCCTTATCAAGGATATAGCTTATGTTAACGATTTTTCCGCCGCTTTGCAAAAGCTCCTGCAGCTCCGACTTGTAGTCGGAGAAAATTTTGCCCGAAATTGCGCCGCGTATCGTAAATTCGAAGGCCGATACAGTGAATTTCTGGGCGGCCGTATATCCGCCGTCAAGATAGATTGCGCCTATCAAGGCCTCCATGGCATCTGCCAATATGGAATCCTTATTCCTGCCACCAGTAGATGCTTCTCCGTGCCCCATCATAAGATATCTCCCCAGTTCGAACTCTCTTGCTACCTTTGCAAGGGCTTTTTCGCAAACTATAAGGGCTCTGGTCTTTGTGAGGGCTCCTTCTGTCACGCCATTCATCCTGCTATAAAGCTCTGCTCCCACTATCGCATCCAGAAATGCATCCCCCAGAAATTCGAGGCGCTCGTTATCCATATGTCTGGTATTTTTTTCGCGATTATATGAGCTGTGGGTCAGGGCTCTTTCTATGAGACTTTTCTGTTTGAAGCAATAACCGATCTTTGCTTCCAATTCTCCGATATTATTCATTATATATCCTTTTATCAATTTCTAATCATTCAGCGTTATTTCCTCGATTTCGAGAACCGAATTTTGGATCGTGCCTACAACATTTCCTTCGACATAAGGTATTCCCTTTAGAATCGTGTTCTTCACAGCGCTTGCACCGGAGGAACCGTGCATCTTGACTATCGGCCCCTTGACGCCCAAAATCGGCGCCCCGCCATAGGATGAATAATCAAATTCCTGCTTCAGGCCGCCGAGCTTGTCAATGAGCAGCGCCGCACCGAGCTTTGCCTTGAGCCCATCGGTGAATTTTTTCTTGATGACCTGCAAGATGTTCCATGCGAGGCCCTCGGTGAGCTTGAGGATTACATTTCCCGTAAATCCGTCCGTCACTATGACATCGCATGCGCCCTTTGGCACATCCCGCGCTTCTACATTTCCTATAAAGTTCATATCGCTTTGCTCAAGGAGTTCGTAGGCTGCCTTGGTCAGCGTCGAGCCTTTCCTTGACTCGCTTCCGATATTCACAAGGCCTACCTTCGGATTTTCCCTACCTATGACCTTTTCCATATAAATATTTCCCATGATTCCAAATTCCAGCAAATTGTTCGGTTTGCACTCCGAGTTTGCTCCCGCATCCACCAGCAGCGAGGCTCTGCCGCCTATGATGGGATAAATCGATGCGAGCGCAGGCCTATCGATGCCCTGGATTCTTCCCAGTATGAAGAGCCCGCCAGAGAGCAGCGCTCCCGTGCTTCCTGCCGAGATAAAGATGTCGCCCTCTCCTGACTTTACCATGTTGATTCCCTTGACTATTGAGGAATCTTTCTTTGAACGCACGGCGCGCACGGGCGCCTCGTCATTGGTAATTACCTCTCTTGCGTCTACTATGCTGATTTTGTTTTCGTCATATTTATATTTCTTTAGTTCTTCTATGATCAATTCTTTCTGTCCCACAAGGACAATTTCGTGGCTTATTTCTTTCGATGCAAGTACCGCTCCTTCGACTACCGATGCCGGTGCGTTGTCGCCGCCCATTCCGTCTAATATAATTTTCATCTGTTACACCTCCAGCTTTTACATAAGCATACTCATACAAATTAAACTATACCATAAAATTGAGCAAAAGCCAAGGAAAAACGGGGAATATAACATAAATCCGAGCAAATGTCAAGGAAAAACGGGGAATATGAAAAAATAAGAGCAGCCTGCATGTTCATGTGAGGCCGCCCGCCATTTTGAATTTGTCATTTATTTTCAGGAAAAATTATCTTTCTAGAAAGGAGATGAATCTTCCCTCCCGCTCGCTTACATTCTTGCCTCCGGCAATTGCGATATTGCCGTTTATAATCACATATTCGATTCCCTCAGGGCGGCAAAGCTTCGTAAAATCTGCCTTGTCGATGATTGTTTCCGGGTCGAATATCGTGATGTCAGCATCGCATCCTTCTTTAATCTTTCCTTTTGTATCGAGCTCGAGCCTCTTCGCCGGTTCAAGGGTGATCTTGCGGAGGGCATCGATGAGCGGAAGTGCCTTTTCCTCGCGAACATATTTGCCAAGGACTCTCGGGAATGTTCCTGCTGCCCTCGGGTGACCTCCGCCGTTGTTAATAATGGCATCGCTTGCAACCATTCCATTCTTGTTAACTATAGCTGCCGTAATTTCGTCCTCGTTCATAACTGCGGCAACCGCGAGCATCTTCGGATATTTTTCTCTTGCTTCTCTGAAAATTTCTTCCGTGCAATATACATTCTTGAACGGCTCGTCTGTCAAAAGAATATCGCTATAGTCCTTGCCCCATTGCTCCAGGCAGCCATCCTCGAATACCGCAGAGCCGATTTCCGTTGAGAATGCATTATATGGATAGGTATCATAATTCAGACGCGGATTCTTCTCCATCGCCGCATTGATGCACTCCAGCGCCTCCTTCATGCTGCCTGTCGCAGAGCAGCTCGAAAGATGCGAAATCTGAAACTTCTGCGGGATTTCCAGCGCAAATCTTATCATCTCTTCGACAGGGAAAAGGTCATCCTTTCTCGTCTCATCGCGATAATGCGCCGATACCAAAAGATGCGGATTGTCAGAAACACGCACGGCGCTCAGCATTTCGTCGAATGTGATGCCCGGGTCGTATTCTATACCGAATGAAATTCCATATGCTCCCTCACCCAGCTCGCGCTTCATTATTTCCGCAAGCGCATCCATCTGCTTCTGCGACGGGTGATGATATCTTCCGATTCCCATTTCTGTGCGATATTGGTTATATCCTGCGAGCATTATATAATTCACAGGGCTCCCTCCGAGCTCTGCAATTGTCTGTTTGAATTCCGAAAGCGGCTGGTACATTACACCGCAGTTTCCGCCAACTGCCGTTGTAACGCCCATTTCTAGCATCATCCTTGCGATGACGAACTTCTTTCCCTCTCTGCGGAAATTTTCTTCATGCATGTGGATGTCGATGAACCCCGGAGATACGACCTTTCCGTTAGCATCTATGGTCTCATGCGCTTCGGGGCATTCTTCTCCTACATAGGCGATTTTGCCGCCGCTTATGCCGATATTTGCTTTTTTCATCTTCCCTGAGGCGAAGTCGGGATATTCTCCGTTTATTATAATTTTATCCAGCATTTTTCTGTCCTCCATGTTGTCAATGAATATGCCATATAAAACAAAATCCGCAAGAGAAGACTCTGCGGATTCCTGTAAGCTAAATTAAATGGCACGGTTTACTTTGTTTGATCTGATGCATCTCGTGCATACATTTGCTTTTCTGACTGTTCCGTTCTCGTCAGCAACTCTTACAGTCTGAATGTTAGCGTTCCATTTTCTTCTTGTATGTCTTACGGAATGGGAAATATTATTTCCGGACACCTGTCCTTTTCCGCAAATTTCGCATTTTCTTGACATTTACCGCACCTCCTTTAGTATATTAAGCCTAATTGCATTCAATTTTGTGTTAAGTTCACACTCGAACAAGAGCCATTATAACACATGAATGTCCTCGTTTCAAGCGATTTTTTCAAATATTGCAAAGTTTATCACAAATATTTTTCTGCAAGGCATATTTCGCCCGTCCTCAGCGTCTTTGGAACATCTATAATCCTCTGGTTTTTGCTGCCGCGGAATTTTAGCGTCAAATCTCTCTCTGCAAGGATGAATCTCCCGTCGATCAAAAGATCGGTGAGCCCTAGAAGCTCCAAGACTTGAGCATCGGTCTTTGCCATATCTAGTAGTTCTTCGAACTCATATCCGGTAAATATTACAATGCTGAGATTTCGCTTTTTTATTTCGCGTGCGAGCACTAGAAAAGCCTTCGGCTGGCACATCGGCTCCCCTCCGCTAAAGGTCACACCGTCCAGCAACGGATTTTCGTCTATTGCCGCCAGAATCTTTGATATTTCGCAATCATATCCGCCGTCAAAGTCGTGGGTCGCAGGGTTATGGCAGCCTTCGCAGTCATGGGGACAGCCCTGGCAAAATACAGTAAATCTAAGCCCCGGGCCGTCTACGATGGACTCTCTGACTACCCCAGCCAGCCTTATGGTATTATAATTTTTCGAATCCTGCGCTGACATCATGCTTTACTCTATCCTTTTCTTCTGCGGCCTTTGCGTTGTTCCAGTGATCCATGGTGCCTACAAGGTAACCGGTGATTCTGCGGATTCTCTCAAATCCGATATCGCCCTCACCTTCCTTGCGGTGGCACTGCGGGCATTCGTTATCGATGATCCCTGTATATCCGCAGCATGGGTCTCTGTCAACAGGATGGTTGATTGAGCCATATCCGATGCCTGATTCCTTCATGCATCTGACTACCTTTTCGAATGCGTCGAGGTTCTTCAGCGGATCTCCATCGAGCTCGATATATGAGATATGTCCGCCGTTTGTAAGCTCGTGATATGGTGCTTCGAGTCTTATTTTCTCGAAAGCATTTATCGGATAATAAACCGGAATGTGGAAGCTGTTCGTATAGTATTCTCTGTCCGTAACTCCCGGTATTATGCCATATTTTTGTTTGTCGATCTTGACGAAACGCCCGGAAAGACCCTCGGCCGGAGTTGCAATCAGCGACCAGTTGAGGCCGGTCTTTCTGGACTGCTCGTCCATTCTCTTGCGCATGTATCCTACGATTTCAAGGCCCATGCTCTGGGCTTCTTTGGATTCGCCATGGTGCATGCCTATGAGCGCCTTGAGGCACTCTGCAAGTCCTATGAACCCGACCGTAAGCGTTCCATGTTTGATCACTTCTTCTATGGTATCCTCCGGGCCCAGCTTGTCAGAATCCAGCCATATTCCCTGTCCCATGAGGAACGGGAAGTTCTTTACCTTCTTTTGAGACTGAATCTTGAATCTGTCATAGAGCTGATCTATGCAAAGATCGATATTCTTGTCAAGCAGCTCGAAGAAGAGGTCAACATCGCCCTTCGCCTTGATCGCAAGGCGCGGCAGGTTAATCGATGTAAAGCTGAGGTTTCCTCTGCCGCTTACGATTTCTCTGGCAGGATCGTAAACGTTTCCGATTACCCTTGTGCGGCAGCCCATATATGCGCATTCCGTATCAGGATCCCCTTCTCTATAATATTGTTTGTTAAACGGCGCATCCAGGAAAGAGAAGTTCGGGAAAAGTCTCTTTGCCGAAACTCTGCATGCAAGCTTGAAGAGGTCGTAGTTCGGATCCTCAGGATTATAGCTTACGCCTTCCTTTACCTTGAAAATCTGGATCGGGAAAATCGGAGTCTCGCCGTTCCCAAGGCCTGCTTCCGTCGCGAGCATAACGCTTTCCATAACAAGTCTTCCCTCAGGAGATGTATCCGTTCCGTAGTTTATCGAGCTGAACGGAACCTGGGCACCGGCTCTTGAATGCATGGTATTGAGGTTATGAATAAATGCCTCCATCGCCTGATATGTCTTGCGCCGAATCTCCCGGTCTGCAAATTTTCTCGAGCGAGCCTGCATCTTTTTTGCTTCTTCTTCTGAGACAATTTTCGAAAGCTCCGCAAGCTCAAGCTCCTTATAGTCGTTGTCCCAGGCCATGTTCGGATATGCGCCTGTCTCTTTCTCGATCTTCGCCTCGAGAGCCTTCATCCTTTCGATACCGTCGTCGATATCCTCCAGGAAGTCGAGCATCTTGCCGAGATTAGTGACATAGAGCTTCTTATATGTCTTCTTCACACCGGGAGCCATGCCGTAATCAAAATTAGGTACGGACTGGCCTCCGTGCTGGTCATTCTGGTTTGACTGAATGGCGATACATGCAAGTGCTGCGTAGCTTTCGATATCATTCGGCTCTCTGAGATGTCCGTGACCCGTCGAAAATCCGCCCTTCAGGAGCTTGACTAGGTCGATCTGGCAGCATGTCATCGTTAGGGTATAGAAGTCCATGTCGTGGATGTGAATGTCACCTTCCTCGTGAGCCTTGGAGTGCTTTGGGTCGATCACATACATCTTGTAGAATTCCTTTGCGCCCTCGGAGCCGTATTTGAGCATGGTTCCCATGGCGGTATTGCCGTCTATATTCGCATTTTCGCGCTTGATTTCGTTTTCTTTTGCTTCTTTGAAGGTCAAGTCCTCGTAAATTTTCATGAGCTTTGTGTTCATGTTTCTGATACGAGTGCGCTCCGCACGATAAAGAATATATTCTTTCGCTGTGCGGGCATGGCCGTTTTCGATGAGGATTTTTTCAACAGCATCCTGAATCTGTTCTACAGTAGGCACCTTGTTATGGCAAATTTCCAAAAGATAAAGCTCTACCTGCTTTGCAAGGTAAAGTGACATTTCTCTGTCTCTGCCCCCGAGAACCTGTGCCGCCTTGAATATAGCGTCGGCGATTTTATCAACATCGAAGTCAACCGTTCTTCCGTCTCTTTTTATGATTTTTTTGATGCTATCCATGATAAATCCATCCCTTCCTGTCCAAACTTGTCTTGTTATCATTTTCGCGATAAACCACAATATCTTGTGCGCTTATTAAAAGTTACCACTAAATATCCGCATTGTCAAGACGGTTGAGATGTTTTTTTGAGAAATATTTTTTACAAGGATTTCGTGGCAAAATATTCGCGGCGAAGCATCGACATGAGATGCAGGTCTACATATCTTCCGTCTTTTTTTCCGGCATTTCGCATCACTCCCTCGTAAGAAAATCCTACTTTCAGATAGAGCTTCGATGCAATTTGGTTGTCCGTAAAATGATCCAGCGTAACCCGCTGCATATTCATTTCTTCGAAAGCTAGTCTCAGCATGCATCTTAGCGCATCCTCTCCCAGGCCCTGCCCTCTTATATCCTTATCAGCTATATAGATTCTAGTAATATCAAGGGAATCGTAATGGTCGTCTATATTGCTGACATAAATCCTTCCGATAGGTTTTTCGCTATCCCTCATACAGATCGTCAGCTGCAGCTTGTCCATATCGTCTTTACGGTTAACAAACTCCGTGACAACTTCTTCATAGCTTCTACCCTTATTTATGGTAAAAAACTCCGTTACGCTGTCCTCTTGCTCCCATTTTGCGAAGTACTCGCAGTCGTCAAATCTGCTCTCACGCAAAAAAATCTTTGCTCCTTCGATTCTTTTCTCACTATTTTTCATATTAGCTTCACTTTCCTTTTCATCTATTATGTGCTATAATTACAGACTGTAAGTTTATAGCTACAGTATATCATTTTTATGAGGAAAAACAAAGTACGAAAAGTGCTTAGCATAAGGCGGTTACTATGGATAAAGATAGATCAAAAATCTTGAATATATTCGCAAATCTAAAAAATTTGAATAAGCGAAAGACTATATATATTTGCATCGCAGTTGTTTTGGTTGCAGCCCTTGCTGCGGGCGGCATCTTCTGGGAGCGTTCGAATCGCGATGTCGAGCCTACACTCGAGCAGATAGTTACAGAAAAGCTGGGAGCCTATCGAACAGACCTATTTGACTCCCTGGCTACTCTAAATAGTGACGATAAGGTTTCAGACTACCTCGTAACCTGGGCCGCCAATAAGGACATCAAGGCATCCAAAGATGAAAATAACAATGTCATATTCTCACTGAAGGCTTCATCAAAAGATTACAAGGGTCTTGAGCCTGTGCTCATAGCCTGCGAATACGATTCTGCAAATATGGAAAGCTATGTCGAGCCTATCGCAACGGCCCTCACCGTCGCAAAGAATGCTACGGAGCATGGCGCATTCAAAATAATATTTATGCCGCGTACAAATGGCCAAATGCTGGGCGCAGAAAGTCTTTCTTCTGATTATATCACAGACGATACCAAGGTCTTCGTGCTCGGTGCCTCATCTTCCTCCAAGGTTGCAACGACCACTGGAGGATATAAACAGTTTCTCATCACCGACAAGCTAAAAAAATGCGAGTCCACACACGATAAGGCTTACAAAATCACCATTGACAATATCCCGTCTCACGAGGCAAGCTATGCCATGAATCCCATCAAAACACTGGGGAGCCTCTTGGCAAATTTCAAATCAACATCTCTATTGTTTGAACTTTCGTCATTCAGCGGCGGCGACAGCGCAGATACGATTCCATCGAAGGCATCCGTGAAGATAGTCATAAATTCCGCAGACGAGGAAAAGTTCATAAACAGAATGGACAAGGCCATAGCCAAATATATGGATAAATATGCAGGAGACTTTCCCGAAATTACATATACTTATGAGGAAGTAAAAGTTCCTTCCAAGGTATTTACCAAAACAGAAACTGAGAACATCATCAGCCTCATGTATACAGCATTTAACGGTATATATTATAAGGATGACGACGGAAATATCACGGCGGTTACAAATATCGGCAAGATCTCTACAAAGTCATCTAAGCTTTCGATCTCTGTCAGTGCAATGAGTTCCTCTGCCGAGCTATTGGATGAAATAAGCGATGCATATAAGACCATCGCAGGGCTTTGCAATGTAAAGAGCCGTACTGTGAAGAGCTACGATGTCTACAGCGGAGGCGGCAAGACCTCTGCCCTGCTTGAAGAATTCGAAGAAAGCTTCTTATCATATACTCACGATTCTGAGATGGTAGTCGAGGATGCCGTAGAAGCAACGCCTTGCAGCGTATTTTATGAAGGAAACCAAGGTATTGCGATGCTCTATTGCGGAGTAACAGAAAAGACAAAAGAAAAATTTGCAGGCTCGCTGATAAGCTTCCTTGCCTCATCGAATGCAGCAGCGCAAAGCAAGTAAGCCGCAAGGCCATCTATAGACAAGAAGCCTTGCAAATTGCTATTGCTTCTTCTGGCCCACACCTGACGATGTGAACCTTGCAAGTCGCTTTCGGGTTCGCTGGCAACTTCGCCCCTTGTGGACTTTCACCACAGACGAACGGCATGCCCGTCATACCAAGCAAAAATCGCCCCATTCGGGGCGATTTTCTTATGAGAATATATCTCGCAGTTTTATGATTCGAAAATGTTCTTTGGCAAGCGCCGATATATGGCGCCTATTTAGCCTCCGAAGTTAATGGCAACTGCAATTACCATCAAGATTGCCTGAACTATGATGATGAGTCCGAACAGCTTGAATGCGAACTTCCACCATTTTTCGAGCGGAACACCTGCAAGACCTGCCATTACTGCAGCATAAGCTGTCGGCCAGATGATGTTGGATAAACCGTCACCGAACTGGAATGCAAGTACTGCCGTGTCTCTTGTGATTCCCAGAAGGTCTGCAACCGGAGCCATGATTGGCATCGAAACTGCTGCCTGACCGGAACCTGACGGAATGAAGAAGTTGAGGAGTGTCTGCATGATGAGCATTGCAACTGCGGAGAGCCAAGCCGGAAGGTGCGAAAGCGGAAGTGTGAAACCGTATACAACTGTATCGATTATGCCGCCTTCAACCAGCACCAGTTTTACGCCTCTTGCAATACCGATCATGATAGCTGCCGTAGTAGCTTCCTGGAAGCCTACTGCGAAGGTTGTACCGATCGTATTCAGATCCCATCTCATGATAATCGCGCAAACGATAGCCATGATAAGGAAGATGCCGCAGATCTGTGAGAAGTACCAGCCAAGCTTGATAACGCCGTAAACAACGAGCAGAATCGTGATGATAAGGTCAGCAAGTACGAGTTTTTGTTTGATACCGAATTCGAGATTTTCTACATCTACAGCCTTTTCGCTTGAGATTTCTTCGAGCTTTGTACCATAAAGATATGACTTGGTCGGATCGTCGTGAACCTTTGCTGCATATTTCATGGTTACAGCCGCTGCAACTGCCCACATGCAAAGGTGGCAGATGAGACGGTAGCCGGAGCCTGACATGTAGGTTACTTCTGCGATACCCTGAGCAACACCTACGGTGAACGGGTTCATCATAGCGCCGGAATATCCCATGCCGGCACCGAATGCGATAACCGCAAGACCTACCAGCGCGTCATATCCCATGCCCACATAAATTGCGGCAAATACCGGGATGAATGGGAGCCATTCTTCGAACATACCGATCGTGGATGAACCAAGACCGATGATGAGCATGAATACCGGGATTGTGATGAGTGAGCTCTTACCTTTGAAAACCTTAAGAAGAGCTGCAACAGCGCCGTCAAATGCTCCGGATTTAATTACGAATACTACGGAAGCATAAGTGATGAATACAAGGAACGAGATGTCAGCTGCGTCAACCATGCCCTCATAGACGAGTTCGAAAACTCTGAAAGGGCCTACCGGTGACACATCATCTACTTCGTGCCAAGTACCTGCAATTGCAACCTGTCTGCCATCAGCATTCTCCATGTAGTCGAATGAGCCTGCCGGAATAACCCAGGTCAGGATGGCGCAGACTACGATAATTGCGAATAAGATGATAAAAGTATGCGGAAGATTAAATTTTTTCTTCTCGCCGATTTTTGGACCGTTACCCATAATCGTCCTCCTTTTCTGTCTTTTAATGAAATAACGAATCATAAACTGAATTTATTATTCACAGAGCTTGCGAATCATATCTTCGTAGAGTGTCGTTGTATTATGTAGTGACTCTACCGTGATATGCTCGCTTGCTTCATGTGCGGTCATTGGACCGGGACCTATGATAACGCGGTCGCCTTCGAAGAACGAAGCCTCCGTTATCCCGAAGAAAGGCATTCCCTTTTTCCCGGTTTTTTCTTCGTATATTTGAACAAGCTCGCTCCTGTTTTGGAACGAAGGTATGTCGTTGATGATTTCATATTCGCCACCAAGACCCTCGAGTGCCTCATCTACTGCTTTTCTTATAAGCGGATATTCCCTCTCTGAGTCACAGATACGAAAGTCCAGATATACCGTAGTCTTGTCCGGCACCTTGTTTATCGATGTTCCGCCTTCGATTATTCCGATATTCATCGTGCAATACGGTACTCCGAAGAATGTATTCGGCGTTTTTCGAAGCTCATTTTCGAAATCCATCATGCGATTAAGAAATCTTACGGCATTCTTGTTTGAGCTTTTGCCGTCGATAGGCATGCTCGAATGTGTCGTCACACCCTTAAATGTAAATATATATTCGAGTAGCCCTTTGGAACCGATCATAGGAATCAGATCCGTGGGCTCTGCTATAATCACATGCTGCGGAAACTCCGGGCTTGCCTGTACCAAGTCTTTTACGCCTCCGAACATTATCTCCTCGTCGTATGTGCAATATACCGCAATTCCCCTCTTTAGTTTGGAAAGATCCGTATTTGCGATTGCCGCAAGGAATGCGGCGATCCCGCCCTTCATGTCGCAGGCTCCCAGCCCGTATAGCACTCCGTCCTTTTCTGTCAGCTCGTGCGGCTTTGTCACCCAGCCTTCTGTTATGTCCACGGTATCTGTATGCCCGAGAAATCCAATTGCGGGATTTTTTCCATATTTTCCTATCAAAACTTCTTTGCCATTTTCGTTATTTTTCAGTCTCTCAACAGAAAATCCAAGCTTTGAAAGAAAATCGTCGATATAGTCCATTATCTGATGATTTTCTTTGTCGCCGATCGTGTTGAAAGCCACTAAATCCTTCAAAATCGTCTTCGCATCCATCTTTGCCGTGTCCTCCTTTTTTTTATAATAGTTTATAATAAACCTCGATATACAAAATGTAAAGTCTTTTTTTGCGAAATCTTAGCATTTTTATTTCTTTCTCAGCAAGGCAATGCTTTCGATGTGCTTCGTGAGCGGAAAATTGTCAAAAGGCTTGAGATAAACGCACTCGTAGCCGTAATACTCCATATATTTCAGGTTATCTGCCATTGTCTTTGGGTTGCACGAAATATATATGATCTCCGGAACTCCGTAATCTATGATTTTGTCAAGAGCCTTCGGCTGTATGCCAACCCGCGGTGGATCGACAACTATCACATCGGGCTTCTCCGTAACCGTTTTTAGTGCCTCGAAGACATCTCCTGCTATGAAACTGCAATTCGTAAGCCCGTTTTGCCTCGCATTTTCGCGCGCCGCATCCACTGCCTCGCTTACAAGCTCGATTCCTATAACCGATCTTGCCTTTAGTGCGAGAATCTGCGTTATTGTTCCGGTGCCGCAGTACAGGTCAAATACCGACTTTCCTTCGAAGGAATCGACCATCGCAAGCGCCTCGGAATAAAGTCTTTCTGCGGCCTCAACATTCGTCTGAAAGAAGGAGAATGCGCTTACCTTAAAATCGAGTCCGAGGATTTTTTCCATATAATAATCCCGTCCCCAGAGGGTTTTGAGACTCTGGCAATTCACCGCATCTGCAAGATTATCGTTGAATGTCCTCAGGATTCCTACTATATTATTGTTCAGCGAAAGCGACAGGAGCTTGTCTGTAAACGCTTTCTCGTCAAACCCTTCTTCTGAGGTTGTTACGATGTTTATGAGGAGTTCTCCCGTTCTTATCCCCCTTCGGATAATCAGATTTCGCATCATCCCCTCGTGGGATCTCTTGTGATAGAATGGATAACCTTTTTCATTTACAAATTCAAGCGTTGCATCCAAAATCCTATTGAAATCTTCGTCCACGAGCTGGCACTTATCAACCGTTACGATGGACATGAAATTCTTTTTTCGGTGCATCCCTAGGGTCGTCTCGCCGTCCTTTACGAAATCTCCAAAGGTATATTCCATTTTATTGCGATAGCCGTAGCATCCCTTGCAGCCCTCTATTTTGTCTAATTTTTCGGGCACAACTTTCTTCGCTTCCAAGAATCCGAGAACCTGCTTCTCTTTGTCCTCAAGCTGCTGCTCGTATGACCGGCCTTGATATACGCAGCCTCCGCAAAACTCGCTATGAGGGCAGATTGGACGTATCGCATCATTATTCTCATTAAAACCTGCCATATTTGTCGTAAAACTCCTTCTTGTACTCGGAAAAGCGTTCTTCTTCGATCGCCTTTCGGATGTTCGCCATCATATTTACTAGAAAATGCAGGTTGTGATTCGAAAGCAGCATCGCCGAAAGCATCTCGTCCGCCTTATAAAGGTGCCTTAGATATGCCTTAGTATAATTTCGGCAGGTATAGCATGTGCATTCGCTATCCAGCGGTTCAAAATCCCGCTCATACTTCGCATTTTTTATATTTACCCTGCCATGAGATGTCATGGCAAGTCCGTGACGCGCAATTCTTGTGGGCAAAACGCAGTCGAACATGTCTACTCCACGCTCAACACCCTCGAAAAGGTAGTCCGGTGTGCCAACCCCCATGAGATATCTTGCCTTTTCCTTTGGCAAGTATTCCACGCAGTCGTCCAGGATGTCCAGCATAAGTTCCTTCGGCTCGCCCACAGAGAGTCCTCCGATGGCATATCCGGGAAGATCCATGTCAACGATCTCTTCGGCGCTCTGTTTTCGAAGATCTTTGTACATTCCGCCTTGCATGATACCGAAAAGCGACTGTCTTTCCCAATCCTTGTGATAGTCCTTGCAGCGTCTCAGCCATCTGGTGGTGCGTTCAAGGGAGTTTTTTACGTATCTTCTGTCGGCAGGATAAGGGGCACATTCGTCGAATGCCATCATGATATCGGAGCCCAGAGCATTTTGGATTTCTATTGATTTTTCCGGAGAAATCATGTGTGCCGAGCCGTCGATATGGGAACGGAACTTCACACCTTCTTCTGTTATCTTGCGGAGTTTCCCTAATGAAAATACCTGAAACCCTCCGCTGTCGGTGAGAATTGCTCTGTCCCAGTTCATGAATTTGTGAAGGCCCCCGGCTTCTCTTACGATCTCGTGTCCGGGCCGAAGATAAAGATGATAGGTGTTTGAGAGGATTATCTCGGCTCCCATTTCCTTTACCTGTTCGGGTCTCATCGCCTTTACGGTTGCCTGAGTTCCTACCGGCATGAAAACCGGCGTCTGTATGTCTCCGTGCGGAGTATGAATAGTTCCCCTCCTCGCACGGGTCTTCTGATCTGTTTTTAGCAGATCGTATGTTACTGCATGTTTCATATAGTCCGCGCCGCTGATTCCGTGCGACGCCCTCCTTTTTCTTTTATCTAATTTTATTTATCTGATACCTTTTCCAGACATTTTCTTGCGCTTCCTCGCAAGATATAGCCCATGCGCTCAATTCTTTCTCCGGGCTCCTGTTTCATCCCGCTGTCGAGCCACTCGAGAACGACTCCTGTAACTCCGTGCTTATAGAAGGTCACCAGCAATTTTTCGTCATCCTCGGAAACTTTGAGTCCCCGCGCCTGCTGCTTCACGAATTTCATAGTGATAGCCTCCATCACACGGTTAAGGTACTTTTCCAGCTCCCTGCGGTTTAGCGAGTTGTATACATGATAAACAGCTTTCCTGTTATTGATGGCAAATTCCAGTGCCTGCAGAATTCCGTCCTCCCAAAGCTCCCAGGTGTCTGCATCTCCTATGCTTTTTCTCGTCTGGTCGGCGAACATATCTTCCAAAACCTCGTATTTGTCGTGGTAATGGTAATAAAACGTATTCCTGCTTATACCGCATTCGTCCGAAAGATCTTGAACGGAAATTTCGTCAAATGAGCTTTCTCCCAGCAGCCTCATAAGGGCATCTTTTATCTGTCTCTTTGTATTGTTTGGCATATTATCAGTTCTTGCTGAACTCATCCTTCATAGCCTTGATTCTTGACTCATCCGAGAAAATCTTCGCTATGTCAAGCGCAATTACCTCTGCACCCAGCTTGATAGCATCGTGGGCTCTGTCGGTCTTTACGGCATCTGCGAATTCTCTGGTATGAATTGCAACTCCCGGTTCTACGATCTGCAGCGTAGGATGAAACGCAGGGCACGCAAAGCTAACATTTCCGATATCCGATGATCCGAAAAGCTTGTCTGGGTCGCCATTAAGCTCGATTCCAAGCTCGTTATAAACCTCGGTAAGTGCATCCTCGCCGGCGTGGTTTCTCTTGAGGCTGTCATAAGCCGCTTCGACTTCGAAAGTATCCCATGTTGTCTGCGTCATGATAGCAGCGCCGCGAGCGCAATCGTCCACCTTTCTGTGGACCTCCTGCAAATTAGCCTTGTCAACGGATCTCATATAGAAATGAACGCTTGCCTCTTCAGGAACTACGTTCGGAGTCTCGCCGGCTTTCTTATAAACTCCGTGCATTCTTACATCCGGTGTTACATGCTGGCGGAGCATATCTACGCCGTGGAACATGAGCTGAGCCGCGTTGAGTGCGTTTCTGCCCTCCCAAGGCGCTGCGGATGCGTGTGCAGTCTTTCCGTGGAAATTATACTGCCACGAAATCAGTCCGTTGAGCGTGCAATAGATGAGATTCTGGTCGTAAAGGTGAATCATGATCGCCATGTCATAGTCATCGAAAATTCCATCCGCAGTCATCTTTACCTTCGCGCCGTCTGTTTCTTCAACCGGAGTTCCTATAACATGTATGTCCGCATCCAGCTCGTCCTGAAGTTCTGCCATTGCGATGCCTGCAAGCACGCTGATGGAGCCGCTTACGCAATGACCGCAAGCATGGCCTATATCGGGAAGCGCATCATACTCCGTGAGTATTGCAATCTTATATTTGTGGTCGTTAGAGCCGTAAATTCCTCTGAATGCCGTAGGTATGCCGTCATATGGATATTCCGTTGCAAATCCCTTTTTATTCAAAAGTTCAACGATTTTGCGCGAGGTCTCAAACTCCTGTCCCGAAATTTCGGGATGATCCGCAAGATCGTCATTAAGTGCTACAAGCTCAGCCCAGTTTGCTTCTGCTCTTTCGAAAATCTTCTTCTTCATTTCTGAA
Source organism: bacterium (assembly GCA_963601575.1). Classification (GTDB taxonomy): domain Bacteria; phylum Bacillota; class Clostridia; order Peptostreptococcales; family Anaerovoracaceae; genus CAG-238. Next base: position 12,430 of record CAVCFO010000006.1, on the reverse strand, counting down.
TATTTATCCATTGTTATCCTCCATGTTTTTCAGTGATTTGTGGTTTGTGATTTGTATTCTGATGTTATTTTATCATATTTTTCTTATAATTAAAGAGGTAATCTGTCGTCTTCCGATGCTTCTTGCCCTACGGTCTTGAACTCTTCTTTGATCGCCGCAAGGTGCTTAGGCTCTGTCATCAGCTCATAAGCTGTCATTGCAAAAGCCTTTATGAAGTCGAGCGCGTTTTCTGCGGCCGTTTCGCTTCCGGCATGCTCTGCAAACTCCTTTGTATGCGCCGCATAATATGTCTTGTCGCCCTTTGGATTCATGCCGCAGGTGAGCTGAACTGCCGGGCAGCGGTAGCTCACATCTCCGATGTCAGAAGATCCGGGTGATGTAATATTGGCTCCAAGATGCATCACATCATGGCCCAGCGCTTCGAGGTTCGCACTGACAAGCTTTGATAAATATTGATTGCTGCATGTGTCCTTGAACGGCGCCTCAGGCTCAGAGATCTTATATTGGCAGCCTGTTCCAAGAGCCGCGCCCTTTACGCAGTCGCAAAGTCTGTCTCGCACCTGTCTCATGGCGGAAACCTTCGCCGCTCTTATATATACAAGCGCCTTCGTATAGTCGGGGATTACATTAGGGGCAAGGCCGCCTTCTTTGATAACCCCGTGGAATCTCACATCCGGCTTCGTTTGCTGTCTGAATGCATTCATCAGGTTGAAAAAGTTGATCATAGCATCGAGGGCGTTGATCCCTTCTTCCGGGCAAGCCGCGGCATGTGCCGTCTTTCCGAAAAACTCCGCCTGGATGCAGCCTACAGCCGAGGTGTTGATCGCTTCTGCATCCTTGAAGGACGGATGAGCCATCATGGCAACATCCATATCGTCAAAGGCACCTTTCTCGGACATTTCGACCTTTGCGCCGTCGCTTTCTTCGGCAGGCGTTCCGATTACATATATTTCTCCGCCGCACTCGTCAGCAAACTCACGCATCGCTATACCGCTTCCTACCGACATAGCTGCGATCAGATTATGCCCGCAGGCGTGTCCTATTCCCGGAAGCGCATCATATTCTGCAAGCATTGCGATCTTCGGTCCCGGTTTCTTTCCCTTATATATGGCTCTATATGACGTAGGAATTCCGCAGAATCCCTCCTCAACCTCAAATCCGTACTTTGTAAGAAGTTCGCACTGCCATTTGCAGGCCTTGAACTCGTTCTTACCCGTTTCCGGATTATCAAAAATTTTCTTTGCAAGTTCCCTGATTTCGGGAGCTATTTCCTTGACGATGCCGTCAATTCTCTCTGTAAGCGCTTTTTCTACCATATCCATTCCTCACATATTTCTTAGAAATTATTTATAATAACCTATGCTTACCTATACCTTTGTTAAATATTCTACCACATGTCAAACAATAATGCTTTATTTTCTTGCATCATTTCATAATTATTTTGCTAAAATAATCAATTGAAAAATAGCAAAAAAATCGAAAAAAATGCTGGATTTTTCCCCCGACGTGTAGTATAATATTTTCGTTGCAAATTTTCTTGCTACCGTGGCTCAGTCGGTAGAGCAGCTGATTCGTAATCAGCAGGTCGCCGGTTCGAATCCGGCCGGTAGCTCCACAGTGACCTCGAAACTTTAGTGGTTTCGAGGTTTTGTTTTTTATGTAGCCGAAAAATCAGTTTTTTGTCCTATAACCCGGCTAACCCGGCTTTTTCGTGTCTTATTTTTTTCTGTTTTATTTATCTTCACCGCATACATATTCGCAATAGATATTTATCGGGCAGCTGTCGCACTTTGGCTTTCGCGCCTCGCAGCACGCTCTCCCATGGAAAATCAAACTGTGATGTGTTTTGGTCCATCTTTCTTTCGGGATCCTCTCCATCAGGGCAAGCTCCGTTCCCAGCACATCCTTGGCATGCACGAGCCCGATTCTGTTTGCAACGCGAAAAACATGAGTATCAACTGCAATGCGCTGATGTCCGAATCCCACGGACAAAACCACATTTGCGGTCTTTCGTCCCACTCCCGGAAGGCTCACCAGCGAATCATAATCATCCGGTACCTCGCCTCCGAAATCTTCGCAAAGCTTCTTTGCCATGGCGATGATATTTTTGGCCTTGGTCCGATACATTCCTATTCTCTTTATATACTCCTCCACTTCCTCCAGGGAGGCCTCTGCAAGAGATTTCGCTTCCGGATATCTCTCAAAAAGCGCCGGTGTCACCTGATTTACGGACTTGTCCGTGGTCTGAGCAGAGAGTGCTACGGCAACCAGCAGCTGATATATATTTTCATGATTCAGCCCGCATTCCGCATCCGGATATTCTTTTTCAAGGGCATCGAGGATTTTCGATATATTCTCTTCTTTGATCATTTTTCTTCCTTTCTTGACATCGTGCTTGCAAAATGTTAAAATTGTATACAATTTGACACTAGGAGATGCATCATGCTGAATTTGGATTTTATAAGCAACGAATATCAGGATACCAAAAGCCCCGGGCAAAAGGTATTTGAGTCCATTGCCGTGGATATTCTCACCGGAGTTCTTCCCGATGGCAAGCAAATCGTGGAGCAAAAATTCTGCGAAAAATATAATATGAGCCGCACCCCGCTTCGCGAAATCATCCGCGATCTGCAAGGGATTGGCCTTGTGAGGCTCATACCAAATCGCGGAGCCTTTGTCTGCAGCCTCTCTCCGCGCGATATAAATGACATATTCTACATGAAAAGCCTTCTCTACCCTCAATGCGTGCGATGGGCGATCGAGCGCATCACAGATGAGGAGTTTGCGGTGCTGGAAGAAGCCTTCACATTTATGGAATTCTATGCTGCCACCGATGACCTGGAGAAAGGGCTTCGGGTAATCCGCGGTTTCAATTCCATAATCTACAACGCTTCTCACGACGGTGAGCTTGAGCGAACCCTCCTGCGCTATGATTTTATCACCCGCAATGCCAATCTGGAAGTTCGCTATCCTGCAAACTTTATGGATGAGGTCTTGGAAGAATCAAGAGCAATCCTGGAAGCTTTTAAGCTCCATAGCCCTGATATGGGCGAAGAAGCCGCGCAAATTTCCGCATATAAGTCGATAGCACGCAGAAAATAAGTTTGGCGACAAAATATTTTGTCGCCCTTTTTATAGCACTCCCAGGTGTTCCAGCAGGATCTTAAGACCGATTAGAATCAGTATTATTCCTCCTGCAAGGCTCGCCTTGTCCTCATATTTATTTCCGAATTTATATCCGACGAATACCCCCGCTGCCGAGATTAGAAATGTCGTGCATCCTATAAGCGTGATCGCCGAGGTTATGTCTACCTGCAAGAATGCGAAGGAGATTCCAACCGCCAGGGCGTCTATGCTCGTTGCAACAGCAAGCAAGAAAAGCTCCTTGATGTCCAGTGCCGCATCCCCCGCCGCCTCGGTTTCATCCTCGCCGCCTTTCAGAACGTCCCAGATCATCTTTCCGCCGATGAAAGCAAGCAAAACGAATGCTATCCAGTGGTCAAAGCTGGTTATGTAGGATTCAAACTGCTTGCCAAGCAGCCAGCCGATAAATGGCATCAGCGCCTGGAATCCGCCGAAAAACAGCGCAATTATCAAGGTCTTAGTTTTGTCCAGCTTTCTCATGTTCAGGCCCTTGCAGATGGCGACCGCAAAGGCGTCCATGGAAAGTCCTACGCCGATCATAAAAATTTCAAAAAAACTCATAAAAATACTCCTCTTTTATTTAGAGGAGTATTTTATCATACTATGCGTTAAAAATCAAGTTTTCACCGTCGCTATCCACGGAAACTTTGCCGCCGTCAACAAGGTCGCCACGAATTATCATTCCGGCAAGTTCGTTTTCCACGTGCTTTTGCAGGTAACGCTTGATCGGTCTTGCGCCGTACTGCGGGTCATAGGCTTCTTTTGCAATGAAGTCCTTCGCCGCTTCGGTCATTTCGAGGGTCATCTCTCTGTCCGTCAATCTGCGGGCTATCGCCTTAAAGGCAAGGTCGATGATCTCCTTGATCTGGGTCATGGTAAGCGCACTGAACACGATTATGTCGTCCACACGGTTCAGAAACTCCGGTCTGAAGTAGTTTTTAAGTTCCCCGGTTACCTTTTCCTTGACCTCTTCAGGGATGTTTCCCTGCTGATTCATGTGTTCAATCAGCTCGCTGCTGCCGATATTCGACGTCATGATTATAATCGTGTTCTTGAAGTCAACGGTTCTGCCCTGATTATCCGTAAGCCTTCCGTCGTCGAGGAGCTGGAGCAAAATGTTGAAAACATCAGGATGTGCTTTTTCGATTTCGTCGAACAGAATTACGCTATAAGGCTTTCTTCTCACCGCCTCGGTAAGCTGACCGCCCTCGTCATAGCCCACATATCCCGGAGGCGCTCCCACAAGCCTTGATACGGAGTGCTTTTCCATATATTCGGACATATCTATACGGATCATGTTTCTTTCGGTGTCGAAAAGGGACTCGGAAAGAGCCTTTGCAAGCTCCGTCTTTCCTACTCCCGTAGGACCGAGGAAGATGAACGAGCCGATTGGCCTGTTTTCGTCCTTGAGTCCTGCTCTTGCCCTGAGTATCGCCTCCGAAACTGCCGTAACCGCTTCGTCCTGACCGATAACCCTCTTGTGGAGGATTTCAGGGAGCTTCAGCAGTTTTTCTCTTTCGGTTTCTACAAGCTTGCTTACCGGAATGCCTGTCCAGGATGAGATAACCTCTGCGATTTCTTCCTCGTTTACTTCTTCTTTCAGCAGCCTGGTCTCGCCGTTATCTACATTTTCTGCCTTTTGCTTTTCTTCCTCCAGCTTCTTTTCAAGTTCCGGCAGAGTGCCGTACTTAAGCTGTGCGAGCTTTTCCAGATCGTAGCTTCTTTCTGCCTCTTCCATCTGACGCTTTACTTCTTCTATCTGCTGCTTTGTTCCCTTTACCTCAGAAATCGCTTTCTTTTCGTTTTCCCACTGGGCTCTCATGCTTGCGTCTTCTTCTTTGAGGGTCGCAAGTTCTTTTTCCAGCGTTGCAAGTCTTGCGGCGGAAGCCTTGTCGGTTTCTTTGCCCAGAGCCTGCTTTTCGATCTCTAGCTGCATGATCTTCCTGGAGATTTCGTCAAGCTCCGACGGCATGCTGTCGATTTCGGTTCTTATTCTTGCCGCCGCTTCATCCATGAGGTCGATGGCCTTGTCCGGCAGGAATCTGTCGCTGATATATCTGTCGGAAAGGGTCGCGCAGGCGATCAAAGCTCCGTCTGTGATTCTTACGCCGTGGTGAATCTCGAAACGTTCTTTCAAACCTCTGAGGATTGAAATGGTGTCTTCAACGGATGGCTGGTCAACCAGGACTTTCTGGAATCTACGTTCCAGCGCCGCGTCCTTTTCTATATATTTGCGATATTCGTCCAGGGTTGTGGCTCCGATGCAATGAAGCTCTCCTCTTGCCAGCTTCGGCTTCAAAAGGTTACCCGCGTCCATGGAGCCTTCGGTTCTTCCCGCTCCGACAATGTTGTGGATTTCGTCGATGAAGAGGATTATTCTGCCCTCGGATTTTTCTACTTCGTTAAGGACGGCCTTGAGCCTTTCCTCGAACTCGCCTCTGAACTTGGCTCCTGCAATCAATGCGCCCATATCCAGTGCGAATATGGTCTTATCCTTCAGTCCCTCCGGCACATCGCCGTTTAAGATTCTCTGAGCAAGCCCTTCGACTACCGCGGTTTTGCCTACGCCTGGCTCGCCGATGAGCACCGGGTTGTTCTTTGTACGCCTTGACAAGATCTGAACCGCGTGTCTAATTTCGGCGTCTCTGCCGATTACCGGGTCAAGCTTGCCCTGACGAGCCATTTCCACCAGATCGCGACCATATTTATTCAGCGCGTCGTAATTGTCCTCCGGATTCTGGCTGGTTACTCTCTGATTTCCTCTTACCTTGGAAAGGGCTTCCAAGAATTTGTTCTTGGTAATTCCGTATTTTGAGAAAATTTTTGCGCTTGGCGAGCCTTTTTCTTCAAGCAAGGCGATATAAATGTGTTCAACGCTTACATACTCGTCCTTAAACTCCTCGGCAATTTTTTCCGCCCGCATAAGAAGCTGGGAAAGCCGCCTTGAAGAATACATATTGTCCGCCGCCCCGGAAACTTTCGGGAGCTTTTCGAGCTCCTCCTCGACGTCTGCGATTATCGCCGTCGGGTCGAGACTCATGTACTTCAGGAGTTTCGGGATCAGCCCGTCCTTTTGCATCAGTAGCGCCATGTGCAGATGCTCTCCGTCCAGCATCTGATGTCCCTCGGAAATTGCGATGTTTTGGCAGTCCATTATGGCCTGCTGTGCATTTTGTGTATATTTTTCAATATTCATATATCATCACCCCTTACTGTTATTCATATACCCTGTTACGAGGCAAGATAAACACAAAATTTAGCACTCTTTTGCACAGAGTGCTAATATTTTTCTCTTTCTCTATTGATGAAAAAAACGGCAGACTAAATGTCTGCCGTTAAGTCGTCCGTTATGAAATGTTTTCCCGTACTAAGCCTCGGTGGCTATAACTTCTTTCCCGTCATAGTAGTTGCAGTTTGGGCAAACTCTATGCGGAAGCTTCGGTTCGTGGCACTGCGGACAAATTGCAAGTCCCGGTGCTGTCTTCTTCATATTCGGTGATCTTCTCTTGTCTCTTCTTGCTTTAGAAGTTTTTCGTTTAGGTACTGCCATATCGTAACACCTCCCTCGTTGGTTTTATCTTTATTATTTGAGTCCTCTTACGATATTGTAGGTATCTCTTGCGATCATGAGCTCTTCGTTGGTCGGTACGAGGAGAATCTTTACTCTGGAGTCATCCGTTGAGATGATAGTCTCCTTGCCTCTTACCTTGTTCTTTACCAGGTCAAGCTTGATCCCGAGGTTACCCATCTCGGCGCAGATGATTTCTCTCATGGTTACGTCGTTTTCGCCAACTCCTGCGGTAAATACGATCGCGTCTACTCCGTTCATCTCTGCGATATAGGCGCCGATATAGAATTTAACCTTATGGGCGAAAACTTTAAGTGCAAGAGCTGCTCTTTCGTTACCCTCTGCAACTGCTTCTTCTATATCTCTGAAGTCGCTGGATACTCCGGAAATTCCAAGCACTCCAGACTTCTTGTTAAGGATTTCGTTTGCCTTGCCCTGCGGAAGGTTCTCTTTTTCTCTGATATATGTTACGATTGCCGGGTCGATGTCGCCGCATCTTGTGCCCATTACCAGGCCCTCAAGCGGAGTGAATCCCATGGATGTGTCGATACATTTTCCTCTCTTGATTGCGGATACGGATGCGCCGTTTCCGAGGTGGCAAGTGATGATCTTAAGGTCATCAAGATTTACATTGAGCATCTGGGAAGTTCTCTCTGCTACATATTTGTGGGAGGTTCCGTGGAAGCCGTATCTTCTGATTCCGTACTTTGTATAATATTCATACGGAAGCGCATAGATATATGATTCAGGCGGCATTGTCTGGTGGAAAGCGGTATCGAATACGCCAACCATCGGAGTATCCGGCATGAGTTCTTTGCAAGCTGCGATACCCAGAAGATTAGGCGGATTGTGAAGCGGTGCCAGCTCCACGCATTCTTCCAGTGCCTTGATTACTTCTTCTGTGATCAGAACGGATGAAGCGAACTTTTCTCCTGCATGAACTACCCTGTGTCCTACGGCTCCAAGTTCTGCCATGGACTTGATTACGCCGTGTTCCGGATCCTGAATTGCTGCCAGAACCTGTGCAATCGCGTCCTTGTGGTCTTTCATAGGAACTTCGGTTTTTACCTTGTCCTGTCCGATCTTTTCGTGACCGATAACCGAACCCTCCATTCCGATTCTTTCAACTAAGCCCTTGCAAAGCAGGTTTTCGTTTGTCATATCAAGAACCTGATATTTGAGCGAAGAGCTGCCGCAGTTAATTACTAAAACTTTCATTTTTGTCCTCCGTATATTTAAATTTTCAAATTGATTAACAACATAAGCAACTAATTATACACCCTAAAAGTCCATATTTCAATGGGATTTTGGCAAAATAAAGCTTAAATAAAGTTTTAACAATCCGCCCGGAATAATCAATCTTTGCGCATCGCTTCTCTCTGCTTGCAGATTTCCGCCCAGCTTGGAAGGGCCGCCAGTTTCTCCGCAAAATCATGCATTGCCGCAGGGATATCTATTTTTTGCGGGCATACGGCGCTGCACGCTCCGCAGCCGATGCATGCCGCCGGTTTCTTGTCTTCGGCAACCGCGTCCATCCGCATTCCTATGCCGATGTCTGCCGAGAATCGAAGCTGATTGTACTCGGAGATAAGCTTTGGAATATCAAGCTGCATCGGACAGCCCTCGCAGCAGTATCTGCAAGCCGTACACGGAACGGAGTCCTTCATGCCCTCTACGATTTCCAGGATAAGTTTTCGTTCGCTGGAGTCTAACGGCTTGTCTTCCGTAAAAGTTTTCACATTGTCCTCCATTTGCTGCATATCGGACATGCCGCTTAGAATCACGGTCACCCCCGGAATATCCTGAAGGAATCGGAAACTCCATGCTGCAATGCTCTCATTTGGTCTTTTTGCTTTCAGTTTTTCCTCTTCTGTTTCAGAAAGCTTGGCCAAATGCCCGCCGCGCACCGGTTCCATGACCCAAATCGGCAGATCATGTTCATTCAAAATCCGGCATTTTTCTTCTGCCTGCTGCAAAGTCCAGTCAAGATAATTGAGCTGGATTTGGCAAAAATCCATTTTGTCGCCGCAATAGTCCAGAATTTCTTTGAGATTGTCCGGGCTTCCGTGGGTGGAAAATCCAAGATATTTGATCCTGCCCGCTTCCTTTTCTTTCAGAAAATAGTCAAGGACGCCAAGCTTCGGGTCCTTATATGTTGCCAGAGAATTTTCGTACACATTATGTAAAAGATAAAAATCAAAGTATTCCATGCCGCATTTTTTTAGCTGTTCCTCAAAGATTGTCTTTGGGTCGTTATTTTTCATATGCATATGGCCCGGATACTTCGTAGCAAGATAAAAGCTTTCCCGTGGATAGCGATTCAGCGACTTTCCGACAACGGCTTCTGACTGTCCGTTCATGTACGGATATGCCGTGTCATAGTAATTGATGCCATGCTCCATTGCATAGTCAATCATCTTATCGACCGCCGCCTCGTCAATGCCGCCGGGATTTCCCTCCGCATCTTTATTTTGCGGAAGTCTCATGGTTCCGAAGCCCAGCTCCGAAAGTTTGATTTCATTGAATTTCTTATAGATCATTGTACATCCTCCTTCGTATAATATCTTTTCGTCAGTTATTTAAAACTATACTTTCCTTTGCCATGGCCCTTCACAAGCCTGATAATGCCATTATCCAGTAACAGCTTTATAATTTCATACGCCCTTGTTGCTTTTAAACCTGTTATAGTCTCAACATCTTTGCGATTAAACATTTCGCTTGTTCCGCATTTGTCATATAAAGTCATAATATGTTCTATTGTCTTATTGAATATTTCATCGTCAATATTCTCTAATTTCTTCTGAATATTCGCTTTTGAGACTTCAATATTCGCTTTTACATCATAAATATTCGTTTCTTCTTTTACATAAAACTTGCCGCTGACATGCATACTACGGTTATGCAGTTCATTTTTTTCACCAAGCAGAAGATTTTTAAGAAAAAGTTCAAGATATTCTGTTGTTTCGTGGATGCCATTTTTTAAGTCGTTGTAGTTTGCTCTGACAAGGGCATTTCTAAAGTACCACGCGTTTTCCGCAAAAATATCATTTGTCACATCAAATCCCAATGTTTTCAGATATTTTATAAAAAAGACCGCTGTTGTTCTTGTATTGCCTTCCCCGAAAACATGAATCTGCCATAATCTTGAGACAAAAATTGCGAGGTGTCGAATTATCTCATCCATACTGAGACCTTTGTAGTCAAATTTCTTTTCTTCAGAAAAATCATATTCTAAAGTTGCCCGAAGTTCGGATGCGCTCCCGTATAACACAGTTGCGCCGTCAAGAACCCATTCTTTTTTCGTAATATTGTAATCCCGCAGGCTTCCGGCATGCTTGTAAATTCCTGTAAAAAGTTTTTTATGAATGGAAATATATTCATTTGGGGTAAAAGAAAACGCTTTTTCTGATAATAACTTAGCTATTCTTAGGGAAACTTTATCCGCTTCCTCGGTTCTGTCCTGCCCTTCCTTTTCGGAGCTCTGCTCATAGTAAGTGTTTAATAACTCTTGAGCATCCTCAATTGATATTTCGCCTTCGATATTTTTAATTGCGGTGTCAATCAGATATTTGGACGGTTTTAGCCCGTCCACAGACTGCAGTCCGATAGCTGTGTGCCAAGCATAGCCTTTTTCTCTTATACTCGGTTCCGATTGTTTTATATAATCTTTAAATGGATCTCCGTGCATCTTTTCTCCTTGTCGAAATGTTTATCTTTGAAACGGCATCGAAGTTCAATTAATATCCCTGCGATAAAGATTAATCCGCAAGCCGATTCCCATATCAATAAACTCCGGCTCCTCCAATCCGTATTCGCGCATGCTCTCCATCAGCTTCGGAATTCCGCTTCCCCACGCCTCAATCATATTCATATACAGAAAGGCATGCGCCAGTGCGCGGTTTCGAATCTTCGAATAGCCTTCTTTCATTCGTTCTATCGTCACACCCGGAAGCAGTCCTCCCGGCGAGGTAATTTCCAGGCGGTCATCATAAACTGCAACCTGAATATGAGAATTTTGGAGAAAGCTGCAGTTCATTACGGCATTGATAATCAGTTCCCGTATGCTGTCCGGCGGCAGCTCGTAGATGTCCTGCCTGTAGATTCCTTCAATCCTAGCGCCCAGGCGGATATTTCGCAGCGCAAACTGAAACGCATCCTCAATCTGCTGCCAAAGCGGCCCGGTATATTCCCTTTTATCAACGAAGACGGCCCTGCTTTTTCCTTTAAACATCCCGCACTGGATTTGTGAAAGAAATTGGTCTTTTCCCTGCAGGAAAATATATCCGTTTGTCGGGTGAATGCAGCCATCCTCATCTTCTGCGAGGAGCCCCCAGCCGAGGAGCTGATTTTTCGTCAAATCCTTTACCGCAGCCTTCTGTTCTTCGGTCTTAGCATTCGCAATTGCGACCTGCTTCATCTGCCTGCATAACTCCTGTATTTCTTCCTCCGTAACAGTCAGATCTCTTCGGATTACGCAATCGCAAGAGCGGCTCTCATCCTCGAAGTATTTTTTCATTCGTTCCTTTTCAATATCCTTTTTCGATTCTTTATAATAGAAATCCCGCGTATCTTCCTGCACCATGGACGCCGGGTGATAAAAATTCTTCTCAACCATATTCTGCAGCGCATTTTCCACGACACTGTTCAGACTCATGTTATTGTTCAAGCCATACAATGCGGCCTCCCGATGAAGGTTCTCAGAAACCCTTACGTTAAAAGTCCCTTTATACGCCTTCTCCGGCTCTGTTCCCATTTTACTGCTGTCCGCAAGGTAGTCGTCTACCGCTTCGTGAAAATTATGAATCAAACTGCGTACATCTTCCCCTTCATATGATATGTTCTTTCTGATTCCCAAAACATTTCCGAAAAAACATTTCTTCGCTTCCGAAAACTCTACAGAGCCGATGTAATCTCTATATTTCATTGTATTTTTCATCCGAATCCCCTCCGATGTATCGTTATTTCTCTCCGGCTGTTCTGTCTTAGTAAAATTATATCACCCGCAAAGAAAAATTGCAACTATAAATAGTTGCACATAAAATGCTGTTCCGTTCCGGACAAATGTAAAAGTTAATTCACGGAACAGATTCAAACAAGTGAAGTTAGTCGTACACTAAGTTCTTGCACAATTAAGTTCACTCCCGTATCCTTCAACCATTTCCAAAGAAATTAAGCTTCACAGAAAATTTAAGCTTACCAGTGCATACGGCCGCGGAGTCAGATGCTTCTGCGAAAACAGCGGAAAGTTCAAGGAGTGTTTTGGCTGCAAAATAGAATGCTCCAATTTCAAGGAAAGAGGCTGCAAGCGTAGAGATAAAGTCGGCGTATGCAATAAATGCCCCGATAATTCAAAATGCTACCTTGACAAATATTACTACCGGGCACAGCAAGCGCATGAGGAGTATCTAAGCACGCTCAGCGATGCAAGAGAAGGCGTAAACATGACATCATCAAAAGAGATCACCCAAACATACCAACTACAGAAATGGACACCGTCTACAATGACCCTGAAGGGTCATACATTCAAACATTTATCTTTGAGAACGCACCTGTAATGATAGGATTTCTGCACAAGGAAAAAACCAGCGCGTCAATGGCTTCTACCTTGGATCTCCTTCAAGAAAGGTTAGGAGAGGACTATGGCAAGCTTTTCTCGCTTCTGCTTACCGATAGAGGGGCAGAGTTCGCGAAGCACGGTCTATTTGAGGTGAATAGCGA